>JADHMP010000008.1:0-97351 GCA_016779985.1 Flavobacteriaceae bacterium | reverse complement strand
TCAAATCCATATGAGTTAAAAAAATCAGGGTATGGATTTTCATAATGTTTCTCTTTTATATCAACCTTTAATTTATCCTGAGAATCTGCTTGATAAATCGAAAATATCAATTCTAACCTCTGAGAAGCCTCAAAACTATCTTTTACCTCAATGGAGTTTTTAAACCCTGAAAAACCATTTAATTTTGCCAGGTTATTTAGTCTCCCATCTTTTCTACTTATATAGTTTATACCATATTTTCTTTTTAAAAACTCTGACAGGTCTAAATTGAACTCAGGCTTAAAAGTAAAATCAATATTTGTTAATTCTTTATAGCGTTTTTGGATAGGTAAAAATCCAAATGCTGGTGCGTTCATTGACCAATGGATGAATGTTGATGATTTATGATTTTGAATGAATAATTTATATTTTTCTAAAATTTCTAATTCATTACCATTTTCAAAAAAATAAACTTTTTCATCGTCAACAAATGCGATAGCACCAATCCAAAAAATGGTGTTGTCTGTTTTGTTGAAATCTGAACATCCGTAATGTGTAACTACTATATTTAATTTTTTTGCTAAATCCATTCTTCACTAAAATAATTATTATTTTTAAGGAAGTAGTTTATACGATGACAAAAAACCAAAGATTATATAATGAGTTAAGGCAGTTTGTTGATAAGCAAAAAGTTAGGGAGTACGACAATGAATTCTTTGCTCAAAAAAGGCTAACATATAAATTTTTGATACCATATTTTAATAGGTATATGAATCTAGAGCTAGTAAAAGATAAAATGACAGAGCCTAAAGCTCAAGCTCATTTAACTGACCAGTTGTATAAATTCTCAGTACACAATAATAAAGATTGGCAAAAGATAAAGAAGGAAACTCGAGAATTAAATAAAGCAAAAAATATTCCAAGGCATATTGATAAATACTTCTTATTTAAAGACCAAGATGGGAATCCAGATATACCTAAGTATAAGGAGATGAAACAAGCTACTAATGAAGTAAGTGAAGACTTGCCTTTGTTTGTTGAGCTCTTGGATTTGTAATTGTTTAATAATATTTATAGATTTGAGTATTATTAACCATAAATCAATTAAAATGAAATACTATATTTTAATCATTTTCCTATCTGTATTTTACTCTTTCAATTCTCAAAATGTTTCTAATGAAAAGAAAACTTATGATAAATTATTTGAAAAGGTATCAAATAAAGGAAAATGGGGTAATAAAGATAAAAAGGGAACAGTAAATTATATCGATAATAATAAAATATTGAATGCCCTTAAGCTACCTGAAAAAGGAATTTCAGTCTCCCTATCATTTAATATTACTCAAGATTCCTCTCAAATCAATCATTCTGATTTTGATGAATTCACAAAATATAATCATCAAGCATCATCTGTCGAGTTTAAAGGTTACGATTGGGCTACAGATAACTATAGTATATCATATCACGGATTCACTGTCTCACATATGGATGGATTAGCGCATTTGGGTCAGGGAGGAAAATTATATAATGGTTATGATGCATCAAACATTACATCACAAGGGTTTGAAGAGCTTGGTATTGAGGCATTTAGTGGTGGTATTATGTCTAAAGGAGTTTTGATTGATATTCCATTATTGTATGGCAAAGAATATCTTGATGCAGGAACAAAAATAACAATAAACGATATTTTAAAATTTGAAGAAAAGTATAATGTTAAAATAGAAAAAGGAGATATTGTTCTTATTAGAACAGGAAGATGGTCAGAAAAAAGCATCAAAGGTGATTCGGACTATTCAAAAGTAAGTGCAGGGGTAGATTATAAAATTACATCACTATTATATGAACGTCAAGTTTCTGTTTTAGGTTCAGATGGTACAAATGATGCTCAACCTTCAGGAATTCCAGAAGAAGGAAGTCCAGTTCATAAGTTAACACTTGTCTCAATGGGAATGCCATTATTAGATAACCTAAATTTAGAACAAATTTCGAAAGAGGCTAAAAAACAAAATAAATGGGAGTTTTTTATTTCTGTCCAGCCTTTAAGATTTAAGGGAGGGACAGGTTCACCAGTAAATGCAATTGCATTATTCTAAACCACAGCCATATCTTCAGTAAGTTCTACAATACACTTTACCAAGAATGAAACAAGCTATAAATGAAGTAGGTGAAGATTTGACGTTGTTTAGCAAGTTCTGGGATTTGTTTATATTAGATAATTATTAACCATAAATCAATTAAAATGAAAAAAGTATTTACAGTATTTAGTTTCCTCGTTTGCTCGTTGGTGTTTTCTCAGAATCTTTATTGGTATGATGTTATGTTAGAAGTCGATTCCAAAGATGCATCAACAGTTGCAGGTCTAGTTGATGATTTTTATTCAAATCATCCTAAACCGTCAAATGTAAAAGTTGCATTCTCTTCTATTCCGCTAAAAGGCGCAAGTGAAAAAGCTACTCATATGATTGGAATTACTAGTGAATCATCACAATCCCTTGCTGACTACAGAAACTCACTAAAAGGAAGTGATTGGGACTTATATATTTCTAAAGTAAGAAATTATATAAAAAGTAGTAGAGCTGCTGCAGGAAGAGATTTAATTACTAATGGTTCAAAAACCTCTCATCCTATAGGACAAGCTTGGATTTTTAAAGTAAAAAACATGCAATTAAACTCAATGGTTCAGGCTTTTGGAAAACTCATAAAATCATACAAATTTGATGGATTTGTTGGAATGGGACAAATTGTTCATGGGACAGAGAATGGTGAAAGTGTATATATTTACGGAACTTATTCTGATTTAAATTCAGCATTTAATTTTGGCCCACAGAATAAAAATGATGCAGCTGCTTTTGCAGAATTTTCAAAAACACTTGATACTGTGGAATATTCAAAATCATTTACTAGAGTTCTTATAAAAAGTTATTAATCATTTTTTTAATATTTAATTTAAAACCCCTTAGTTAATTCTAGGGGGTTTTTATATCATAGGCATATCTTCTTCATTAAGTTCAGGTATTTCTAATCCTCTTAAGTAGGTTAAACTAACATTTATAGATGAGTGTCCCATTGCCTTCTGAAGCTTGGTTATACTTCCTGTTCTTTTAAAGATATCTATAGCTCCAGAGTGACGGAAGGAGTATAGCGTTTGGTCATGTTCGATGAGCTTAGAAACCCTCTTAAAACGACTCCAAATGGTCTTGAAATAGTCTGGGTTAGGTGGTTTATAGGAGTGAGTGAAGATATTGTGATTTGATTCTCCTTTAACTAGTATTTCTCTTATGTAAGACGGTACTGGAACAATTCTATTCCTTCCAGACTTATTCCTACATCCTGATAATTTTATGTAGCTGAGTTCGCTCGTAAAATCTCCCCAGGTTAGCTCTCGTATCTCGCGATGAGGTCTTAATAAGCATCCATATGTTAGGAGGCAGCAGAGATGTAGATTACTATTGTATTGCTTTATTTCATTAATAACATCAGAGATGTTATTAATAGGTTTATTCAACTTACTGAGCGGCTTATGGAGCTTGACCGCGCTCGTTAATTTAGGCATTGATAGGAGCGGAGATAGAGTTGATTTAATTGTTCTCTGAGTCTTAGGACCCCAGCTCGGCCTTATTATAAACTTAGATAAATGCTTTTTACTCAGTTTATCAATTCCTATGTTTCTGATATTATTATCTCTTTCAAACCTCTTCCAAAGAGTGACAACCCTTCTAGCGTCCTTGATATATCTTTCAGAACAGCCCTGTGAAATCTTTTCTCTTATCCCCTTATTTAATATGTCTACGACCGTAGGGATTGGCTCAACTTCTTGTTTTACTTTCTGTGTTGGTCTCCAGCCTTCAATAAGTTTCAACTCAAAAGCAGCTTTTAATAGCTCAGGATTGTCACGAGAGGTGAGTTTTATTCCTATAGCTCGTCCTGTCCAATATCTATACCTACTATTAGCATAAAATATATTGATTACAGGGACTTGTTTTTCATTTCCAATTGTTAGATTCCATTGTTCCATACTGTCAGTTTTTACTGTCAGTTTGGTTTAGTCTTTTGTAATCCCCTGTGTTTATTTAGCTCAGCCGGTTAGAGCGTCGGATTCATAACCCGGAGGTCGGGAGTTCAAGTCTCCCTCTCGCTACAAAGTTAAACCATTGATTATTAGTAATATAAAACTAAAAATCAATGGATTCTTTGTCTAAAATAATTGCTACCGAACACGCTAGCGAACACGATTTAAAACTGATGAAACAGTACTCAGAGCCTAAAATTTATCACGGTGGAGAGTCTTTTGATCTATCCTCTAAATCTTTAAATAGCCCCCCAATAAAAGGAAAAACTTGCTATCAGCTTTATAAATTATTCTTTCCCAACGATGTTGCACTAAAAATTGTAATTTCAATCTGTCACTAATTTGATTTCCTACCCCCCCCGATAATCGAGTATCGTATCTAGGTGTAAAAGAATGTTGTAAAACCAGTAATGATTCAGCATTGAAAAAAGAATAGAATTCATTGATATTTAATTCTTCACCATTCAAAGGAAAATCAATACCCAATCGATATCGAATCCTAAATAGAAGTTCGTTCCCAATAAATCGTTCTTCTGTCCTTATGCGGTGAGAAAATCGGTAAGATCGAGGTTTGAAGGTAAAATGATATTGCTGAGTGATCCGAAACTCATTTGCGACTTGATTACTGCTTTTCTCTTTGAATCTATAAAGTAGACCCACACTTATTTTTTCTGTGTTCCCTAAATGGAAAGAGGAAAAGTGACTTAATTGAATAAATTGTGAGGAAAATAATTTATCATTATCAGCATTATATTCTAATCGAGTGTTTAGCCCAAAATTAGCTCCATAGAGGTCAGTTACTTGATGAGAAATTGTTAATTGTGGCTGTGAGAGAAATGACGCATCTTGAGCAAGAAAGCAACTAGTCCAAAATAAAGCAATGTAGATAAATACTTTTCTAATAAATAACATGGTCTTGATTGGGAAGCATTAAAATGCGTTTATCCAAAATATTTCCAAGTGGATCAAATAGGAACTCAAATTGTTTGTTTTCATTTTTTGTTTTACCTAAAAGAACTATTTCATATGCCTTTGGCGTGGCGCTATTTTCAAATGATCGCTCAATAACACGTTTAGGGCTTTCTCCTCCAGTAGGTAAAAATTGCTTTTGAATTCTCACTAATTTATATCGGATAAACATAGGGTTTAGCGCTTCTATAATTGCCTTGGGAAGCTGCTCTGTTGAAATCAAGACCTCAATGTCTTCTAATGCTCCAGCCTTATTAAATTCTATACTAAAAAGTGTATTCTCTTTTTTAAATTTCAATTCATAGCTTTCTTTTTCACCGTCAATTTCGTGGTAGAATTTAAGATGTTTTGCATTAGGCTTAATTATGGGGAGCAAAGATTTAATTGGGTTAGGTAATTTTTCTAATGAAATGCGTTCTTCAACCTCTCGCTTTACTTGAGAGAAACCATTATTTACCACAAAAAACAGTGTAATGACCAAAAAAGAAGAGAAATGCTTCATTGTTTATTATTGATAATAAAAGTAAAGAATAAATACTTTATCTCTCATCAAGATGTGCCACTAATCTCATGTTTAAAACCAAGCCTAAAATGATTAAAAACGTACCTATTAAGTGCAAAAGATGATAGGTTTCACTAAATAATAAGATTCCAATACTCAATGTAAAAACAACCTCTATGTACTTAAAGGGTGCAATTTGCGCAGCAGGTCCTTTTTGAAACGCTTGCGTCATTAAAATCTGGCCAAAAAAACCAAAAACCCCTAACAAGAGCATCAAGAATAAATCTTCTTGTCGGAAGTCAACACCGAAGAACAAAGACCCAATTCCACCAAAAATAGTTGCGATTAACATAAAATAAAAAACTACCACTAAAGGATGATCTTTTGTGCCTATCTTGGAGATAATTAAATAAACACCTGCCGAAAAAACAGCAGACAACAGAACAACTATTATTCCAAAAATATCTGCAGTTGGATCAAATCCTTTAATAAAATAAACTCCTAAAAAAGCCAGGCCAAAATAAAACCATTGCCGAGGCAACATACTTTTTTTATACATTAAAATTGAAATAATTCCAACAAAAAGAGGAGCCAAATAGCGCAGTGTTACTGCACTACCCATGGTCATGTAATGAATACCCAAAAAGAATAAGAACATTGACGTTGTTCCAACCAAGCCTCTTAATATCAGTAATCTCTTTTGATTGCCCCATAGGTGAATCTTTCTTCTTTTTAACATAATAAATGTGATAAACAGAGTGCCTAGAGCTCTAAAAAAAACCAGCTGAAAAACATGGTAATAATCCAAATATTTAACAAGTGCATTCATCACAGAAAAAAATACTGTGCTGCCAAGCATAAAAAAAATTGCTGATTTGTATTTCAAAAATAGTTTTTCACAAAGATGCACAAAATAAGTAGGCTGGATTGAACTAATTGATTCATCAGATTAGGCCTATATTTGAAGCCAAAATGAATATTGATCTTCCTTTTTTAAGTTTAGGGTTTCTTCTTGCTGCAAGCAGCGCTATGCTTTTGGGTATTTCAAAAGCTGGAATTAAAGGTATTGCTGCACTGATTGTGACGGGCTTGGCCTTAGTTTATGGTGCAAAAAACTCTACTGGTATCATGATGCCTCTTCTAATTTGCGGGGATATACTCGCTGTTTTATATTATAAAAGACATGTGAAATGGCATTACATATGGAAACTAATACCCTGGATGGTTCTGGGTGTTCTACTTGGCGTTGTGGGTGGTAATGCAATTTCTGAAAAAACTTTCACCTATGGAATGGTTATTATTATCATAGGCAGTACCTTAATGATGTATTATTGGGAACAAAAAAAGTCAGAATCTGTGCCAACTCATTGGTCCTTTTCTGTATTAATGGGAGTTTTAGCAGGTTTCACCACCATGGTTGGCAATTTGGCTGGAGCATTTACTAACATTTATTTCTTAGCCATGCGGTTGCCAAAAAATGAATTTATAGGAACCGCGGCTTGGCTTTTTTTTATTATCAACCTATTTAAAGTTCCTTTTCACGTTCTGGTTTGGAAAACTATTAATATAAATTCCATCAAAATAAGTGCAAGTTTAATTCCATTTGTGATTCTAGGTTTTTTGGTTGGTGTTGAAATTGTAAAAAGGATTAAAAATGACAACTACCGCAAACTAATCCTTTTATTTACTGCTTTGGGTGGGATTGCCATCTTATTTAAGTAGTATCCTCTTTTATCTTATCAATAATTTTTTTTAGCATGGTTTTATCAGAATGACCAAAAGGTTGTTCTAAGAAAGAGAAGTTTTCTTTAAGGTGTGTCGGGTATTTTTCTTGTTTGATTTCTTTAAATCCTGAAAAGTGTAAATGTTGAAATCCAGCCTGCTTAAAGTACAAACAGTTTTCTAGATTAATTCCTCCACCAGGCATAATAGCAATTCTGCCTCTACTCCACTCCTGCATATTACTTAATAGCTCTATCCCTTTTAAAGCATTGATTTGCTGGCCAGAGCTTAGCACACGTGCAAACCCCATATCAACGAGTGCCTCAAGACTTTCTTCTGGATTTCTTACAAGGTCAATTGCCCTGTGAAATGTGATTTGCATTGATCCAGCAAGACGCTTCATTTTTTCTAACGCTTTGTTAGCTAACTCATATTTTTCATTTAATAAGCCAACCACCACTCCTGCACATCCCATAGTTTTGAATTGTAAAATGTCTTCATACATGACATTAATTTCATTTTCAGAATATGTAAAATGACCACTTCTTGGACGAATTAACACATGAAGGGGTAGTTTTAAAAGGAGAGCCTGTTTCACAAAACCATATGAGGGCGTCAAACCACCTAGACTTAATTCTGTGCAAAGCTCTACTCGATCAGCGCCAGCTTGTGCAG
Organism: Flavobacteriaceae bacterium; assembly: GCA_016779985.1. Classification (GTDB taxonomy): domain Bacteria; phylum Bacteroidota; class Bacteroidia; order Flavobacteriales; family Flavobacteriaceae; genus JADHMP01. The sequence continues at coordinate 89,435 of JADHMP010000008.1, read as the reverse complement.
CATGAAAAACAGAAGTCAAAGAGGAAGCACAAACCTCAATTTGCATATTGTTTTATTTTTTTACTAATTTACAACTCAAACTTGTAACTTCATTGCGCATCCAAATTTTTCACTTTATATTTAGATGGATTTAGGAATTTGGTGGATGTGCCATCATAATTATTAACTCCTTATACAGAAAAAATTCTTATGGAAATAATAGAAGATCAAAAAACCTATGATGTCATTGTAGTTGGATCGGGTGCTGGTGGTGGCATGTCTACCAAAGTATTAGCTGAAGCAGGTTTGAAGGTTGCTGTTGTAGAGGCAGGTCCCTATTTTGATCCTGCCAATCCAGCGCAACAAACGCAAATGAAATGGCCTTACGAATCACCTAGAAGGGGGGCTGGAACAAGAAGAGCCTTTGGAGAATTTGACATGGCCTATGGAGGCTGGGAAATCGATGGAGAACCCTACACTCAACTAGGTGACACCCAATTTGATTGGTTTCGATCAAGAATGCTGGGTGGCAGAACAAATCATTGGGGAAGAATTTCTCTTCGTTTTGGCCCTAGAGATTTTAAAGGTAAAGACCGAGATGGACTGGGTGAAAACTGGCCTATTGGCTATGAAGACATCAAACCCTATTATGATAAGGTAGATAAACTCATCGGTGTTTTTGGTTCTAAAGAAAACATATATAATGAACCTGATGGTTTTTTCTTACCTCCACCAAAACCTAGATTACACGAATTATATTATAAAAAAGGGGCTGAAAAATCGGGTGTAAAAGTTATGCCCTCTAGATTGTCAATTCTCACCAAGAGAATTAATGATGAAAGAGGAGTTTGTTTTTATTGTAACCAATGTAGCCGATCTTGCTCTGTCTATGCCGATTTTTCAGCAGGTTCCTGTTTGATTTTTCCAGCTCAAAAATCTAAGGGTCAGGTTGACCTCTATGTGAATAGCATGGTTAGGGAAGTGAGCGTAAATGAAGAGGGTAAAGCAACAGGGGTTCTGTTTATTAATAAAGATGATCGAAAAGAATATAGCCTAAAAGCAAAAGTAGTTGTACTAGCAGCCTCTGCCTGCAGTACAGCACGAATTCTTTTAAATTCAAAAAGTCAAGCCCACCCCAATGGTTTGGGAAATAGCAGCAATCTAGTAGGCAAATATGTACATGACTCAACGGGTTCAGATCGCATGGCTTTTGTTCCTGATCTTATGAACAGAAAAATATATAACGAAGACGGTGTTGGGGGAATGCATCTTTATTCTCCATGGTGGCTCGATAATAAAAAATTAGATTTCCCTAGGGGATATCATATTGAAGTTTGGGGAGGCCTTGGGATGCCCAGCTATGGCTTTGGATTTGATCCTAACAAACTCAACGAATATCTCGGCCTAAAAGTGGGAGGGTATGGCAATAATCTTCGAGGGGATGTGAAGAAATTTTATGGAGCCGTTATGGGCATGTCAGGTAGGGGTGAATCTATCGCTAATATTGATAATTATTGTGAAATAGATCCAACAACTGTTGATGAATATGGCATCCCAGTCTTGCGTTTTAACTATAAATGGTCAGATCATGAAAGAAAACAAGCGAGACATATGCACGAAACCTTTGAAGAAATTATACACAACATGGGTGGGATAGTGTTAGGAGATAAACCTGGAGCAGACAAAGACTATGGATTGCTCAATCCTGGTCGCATCATTCACGAGGTGGGCACCACAAGAATGGGATCTGATCCTAAGAAATCAGTAGTCAACGAATTTGAACAATTACATGATGTCAATAATGTGTTTGTGGTAGATGCAGGCCCTTTTGTTTCTCAGGCAGATAAAAATCCAACGTGGACAATCATGGCTCTTTCTTGGAGAACTTCAGAATTTATTATTCAAGAATTGAAAAAACAAAATATTTAGATTATGGATAGAAGAGAAAGCATTCGATCTCTATTTTTAGGCAGTATGGCCGGAGGTTTAGCATTAGAAAGTTGCGTGTCAGCTCCTGCAAAAGAAATAAAAGCTTCTATTTGGAAATATCAATATGGAAGAACACCAGAAGAAGCTACAAGAGATGAAAAACTTTTGAATTCAGCTTTTTTTGACGATTCAGAATTAAGTACAATAACTCATTTAGCAAATTTAATTCTCCCCCCCGCTCCAGAAGGGACTATTGAACAGGCCGATGTACCTCAATTTATTGAGTTTATGTCAAAAGATTATCCTCCAATTCAAATCAAAATTAGGGGAGGGCTCATGTGGTTAGATCATCATTCTAATAAAAAATATGAAAAAAGTTTCATGGATTGTTCAGAAGATCAACAGTTAGAAACCCTTGATTTAATTGCCTATCCAGACCTATCGATTGACAGTGATGATCAAAAACAAGAAGTTGCCTTTTTCTCTTTGATGCGAAACTTAGTCTTAACCGGCTATTTTACCTCTGAAGTAGGCCTAAAGGAATTGGGATATCAAGGAAACCAACCTAATGTTTGGGACGGCGTTCCTAGCGAGGTTCTCAAAGAACATGGTTTTTCCTATGTTGATTGGACCGATAAATTCGCAGATCCTGCCAATAGAAATGATACTGCTATTTGGGATGAGAATGGAAATCTTATTTCTTAAGAGTATTAATTAAACTAAACAAATGGAACAGTATATTTTAGCTATAGATGCTGGAACAACAAGTTCTAGGGCAATAGTATTTGATAATAAAGGCGAAAGCATTGGTATTGCTCAGCATGAGTTTCCACAATATTTTCCAAAAGAAGGTTGGGTCGAACATGATGCCATTGAGATTTGGGAAACACAACTTCGAGCTATCAAAGAAGTTCTAGGTGGACGGGATATTTCTGCCCAAGCAATAGCTGCTGTTGGAATCACTAATCAAAGAGAAACGGTTGTTCTTTGGGATCGTAAAACAGGACAACCCGTCCACAAAGCAATTGTTTGGCAAGACAGAAGAACCGCATTTATTTGTGAGGCATTGAAATCCCATACCTCTACTTTTTATAACAAAACGGGTCTTGTTCTCGATGCTTATTTTTCTGGCACTAAAATAAAATGGATTTTAGATGAAAATCCGGAATTAAGACAAGCAGCAGAAAAAGGAGAACTTGCCTTTGGGACTGTTGACAGTTGGCTTATTTGGAACTTAACAGATGGTACAACTCATGTAACGGATGTCACTAATGCAAGTAGGACGCTACTCTTTAATATTCATACTTTAGAATGGGACAACGAACTTTTATCAATACTAGATATTCCAAAATCTCTTCTACCTGATGTCGTTTCATGTTCAGAAATAGTAGGTGTTACAAAACTTTTCGGAGAAGAAATTCCTATTAGTGGCATTGCAGGTGATCAACAAGCTGCACTTTTTGGACAAATGTGTATCAACGAAGGAGATGTAAAAAACACCTATGGTACAGGTTGTTTCTGCATTATGAATACGGGACAAAAGGCCGTAGCTTCAAATAATAAAATGTTAACCACAATTGGGTATCAACTCAATGGAAAAATAACTTATGCGCTTGAAGGCAGTATTTTTACTGCTGGAGCCCTTGTGCAATGGTTACGCGACCAAATGCAAATCATTTCAGATGCTTCTGAAATAGAGACTTTGGCAAAATCTGTTGAAAATAATGGGGGTATCACTTTTGTGCCAGCCCTTTCTGGACTTGGGGCTCCCTATTGGGACCCAGAGGCAACAGGAACTATCATCGGAATTACTAGAGGAACTCAAAAGGGACACATCGCACGAGCTGCCTTAGAATCGATTGCCTTACGCACGCGAGATATTATTGTAGAAATGGAAAAAGATGCCGCCACGACGTTCAAAAGTTTGAAAGTTGATGGGGGTGCTTCCAATAATAATTTGTTAATGCAAATTCAAGCTGACTTGCTTACTACAGTGGTTATTCGACCTCAAACTACAGAAACTACTGCTCTTGGAGCGGCGTTTTTTGCTGGACTTGCTGTTGGCTTCTGGAAAAACATTGAAGAACTAGAAAAGATCTGGAAAAAAGATATGTCTTTTAGTCCCTCCAATAGTTCTCAAAAAGAACGTATTCTTCATCAATGGAATGCAAGAGTTCCTAAAGCTTTTAAAACTGCAAATGAATAGAATTAAAAACCTTACCTATGCTAAAAATAAAAAAGAGGCATGGGATATCGTAGTTGTTGGAGGAGGCGCTTCTGGTTTGGGGATTGCAGTAGATGCTGCTAGTCGAGGATATGAAACTCTTCTTATAGAAAAATATGATTTTGCTAAAGGCACCTCCTCTCGAAGCACTAAACTTGTGCACGGTGGAGTTAGATATTTGCAAAATGGAGATATTTCATTAGTGCTTGAAGCACTTAAAGAAAGGGGCATTATGCGAAAAAATGCTCCTCACCTAGTTCAAGATTTAAGCTTTGTTATTCCATCATATGATTGGTGGAGTAGTCCCTTTTATGGCATCGGTCTAAAAGTATACGATATGATGGCCGGTAGGTTAGGTCTCGGCCCATCCACTATTTTAGATCGAGAAGAAACTCTCGAGCTGATACCCAATGTAAATAAAGAAGGACTGCGTGGAGGCGTCATTTATCATGATGGTCAATTTGATGATGCAAGAATGGCGATTAGCTTAGGATTAACGGCTGAAAAAGAAGGGGCAACACTGCTAAACTATGTAGCCTTAAAACAACTTATCAAAGAAGGTGAAATTATTAATGGCCTTCTTGCACAAGATGAGTTAACAGGTGAAGAAATCACAATCAAATCAAAAGTTGTGATCAATGCAACCGGTGTTTTTTCTGATGAGATAATGCAAATGGATGCTCCAGAAAGCAAACCCATGATACGACCCAGTCAAGGGGTGCATCTGGTGTTAGAAAAGTCCTTTTTGAAGGGTCCGCATGCAATAATGGTTCCTCATACTACAGATGGAAGAGTCCTTTTTGCCGTACCTTGGAATAATTATGTGGTGGTAGGAACAACTGATACTCCAGTAGATGAGGCTAAAGAAGAACCGATAGCACTTGAAGAAGAAATAGAGTTTATACTTTCCAATGCCAGTTCTTATATGACGCAAAAGCCAACGCGCAAAGATGTGAAAAGTATTTTTGCGGGCTTACGTCCACTTGCCGCAACTAAAAATAAAGAAAGTACAAAAGAAGTTTCACGACATCATAAAATTAAGGTAAGCACCAGTGGTCTAGTTAGTGTGCTAGGAGGTAAGTGGACAACCTATAGAAAAATCGCTGAAGACGCTGTCAATACCGCTGCTCTAGCTGCAGGTCTAAATGAACGTAAATGTAATACAGTTGAAATTCCAATTAATGGCTATGATTTAAATGCTAATTGGGAAGATCCACTTCATGTCTATGGCACCGATATTGAACAAATTAAAGCTATAGACCCAGATGGCAACTCTTCTCTTTCAGAACTATTTTTTATATCCAAAAACCAAATTGTATGGGCCATAGAAAAGGAAATGGCCATTACTTTAGAAGATGTATTGGCCAGAAGAACTCGTGCCCTTTTCTTAAATGCAAATGAAGCATTAAAAATTAGTCAAGGGGTCGTGAAAATTATGCAAAAAACGATGGGTCAAACTGATTCTTGGTCTGCCCAACAACTTAAAGAATTTAAAGAAATAGCTAAAAACTATATATTATGTTAGAAATGCACCCCTATATTTCAGAATTTGTAGGTACAACAATTTTATTATTATTAGGAGCTGGTGTAGTAGCCAATGTAAGTCTAAAAAAAACATACGGAGAAAACCAAAGTGCGCTAGTTTTAATTACTGCCGCTTGGGGTTTTGCTGTTTTTGTTGGTGTTTATATTTCCTCTCAGTCTAGTGGGGCCCATTTAAACCCTGCTGTTACATTTGGACTAGCCCTTGCCAGTAAATTTTCTTGGTCATTAGTACCTGGTTATTTTATTGCTCAGCTTGGTGGAGCCATGTTAGGAAGTTGGCTTTCTTATTTGACTTATAGAGATCACTATAGAGCAACTGATGAAGAACAAAAAGTTCGAGGAACCTTCTGTACTGCACCAGCGATTAGAAATTATAAGAATAACCTTTTTAGTGAAGCTGTTGGCACTTTTGTGTTAGTCTTTGGTGCACTTAACATTGCTAGTCCAAACATAGAAGTGAAAGGGATGGATATCACAAATTTTGGACTAGGAGCATTAGATGCCCTTCCTGTAGGGATTTTAGTTTGGGTTATTGGTATGGCACTTGGAGGCCCCACAGGATACGCCATCAATCCAGCACGTGATTTCGGTCCACGGTTGGTCTATCAAATGTTACCTAGGAAAAATAAAGATGCCGACTGGTCTTATAGCTGGATACCGATTGTTGGGCCATTTATAGGAGCGGCTGTAGCTGCAGGAATTTTTATGCTTCTCAATCTACCTGAAGCAACTACCTAGCCACATTCACTGCACGGGTTTCTCTTATGACGGTCACCTTTACCTGACCAGGGTAGGTCATATCTGTTTGTATTTTTTGTGAAATTTCAAAGGATAATTTAGAAGCGTGGTCATCACTAACTTTTTCACTTTCTACGAAAACTCTTAATTCTCTACCTGCCTGGATAGCGTACGCCTTAGTAACACCTTCAAAATTATAGGCTATGTTTTCAAGATCTTTAAGCCGTTGAACATAACTTTCAAGCACTTGTCTTCTCGCTCCTGGTCTTGCCCCAGATATTGCATCACAAACTTGAATAATAGGTGACAACAAAGAGGTCATTTCAATTTCATCATGATGGGCTCCAATGGCATTACATACCTCAGCTTTTTCTCCATATTTTTCAGCCCATTCCATACCTAAAAGAGCATGAGGTGTTTCTGTCTCTTCTTCAGGCACTTTTCCTATGTCGTGGAGTAGACCAGCTCGTTTTGCTAGCTTTGCGTTGAGCCCTAATTCTGAAGCCATCACGCCACACAGTTTGGCCACTTCTCTAGAATGCTGTAGGAGGTTTTGCCCATAAGAAGACCTGTATTTCATTCTTCCCACAACCTTTACTAATTCTGGATGTAATCCATGTATGCCAAGATCAATAATAGTTCTTTTACCCACTTCAATAATCTCATTATTAATCTGCTTCTGAGTTTTTTTCACTACTTCTTCAATACGGGCAGGATGAATACGTCCATCACTAACCAAACGGTGGAGAGCAAGCCTTGCAATTTCTCTTCTAACTGGATCAAAGCATGATAAAATAATTACCTCAGGGGTATCATCCACAATTACTTCAACGCCCGTTTCCGCTTCTAAAGCTCGAATATTTCTACCCTCTCTACCAATAATTCTTCCTTTTACATCATCGGACTCTAAATTGAAAACGGAAACGCAATTTTCAATGGCTTCTTCTGTCCCTATGCGCTGAATGGTATTTATGATTATTTTTTGAGCTTCCTGCTGTACAGTGAGTTTTGCTTCTTCAAGACTATTTTGAACAAAACCCATTGCTTCTGCTTTTGCTTTTTCTTTTAAAGAATCTATCAAGGCCTCCTTAGCTTCTTCGGCAGAAAGATTGGATATGGTTTCCAAGCGCTCTGTCTGAATTTGGTGTTCTGCTTCAAGGGCCTCTGCCTTTCTTTTAAAAGTTTCTATTTTTTGGTCTAATGTCTTATTCTTTTGTTCAAATTTTCGACTTTGTTCGTTGGCTTTCCTCATTTCATTATTGACCGCATTTTCTTTTTCACGCAATCTATTTTCAACAGAAACAACTTTCTTTTCTCGATCTAAAATCACCTTTTCGTGTTCCGATTTTAATTCAATAAACCGTTCTTTAGCTTGAAGGATCTTTTCTTTTTTCATGCTTTCAGCATCAGATTTGGCTTTATTTCTGATTTGATTTGCCTCTTGCATTGCTTTTTCAATCAACCCTTTTGATTTTTTCTTTCTTAAGATAAAGCCAAGACCAACTCCAAGAACCAGTCCTATAAGTGTAAATATTATTGATAGTGTATTTACCATTTTTTTAATTTAAAAATGCCTGTACTAGCACGTTTTTGTATAAACTCCTAAAAATCAGGTTTGTGGCTACACAACTGATCAAGGATCTGTTCAAGACAGCTTGCTTTTACAATTGAAACTCACCACTCTTAATTAATAACTCGTTGAGTTTATCAAAAAAACTAATACAGGCAGTATGTATTATTATAAAAAAGAACTTTAATAGGCAGCCATATGAACGTCTATCAATGCTATCATTGATGCTATCTTGTCATTCTGTTCCTCCTTTTGAGAGGCATTCAAATCAGCATGGCTTTGTTGTTCAATTTGTGCTGCATATTGAAGGGCACACATGGCTAAAACATCTTGCTTATCTTGTACTGCATAGCTTTCTTCAAGTTTCTTTATTGTAGCTTGAATTTTCTTAGCAGAGTTCCGCAAAGAAGCCTCTTGATGCTCTTTTATAGTTAGCGGATATACCCGATTTGCAATTGTTAATTTTATTTTAAGCTCATTGTGCATTATTCTACTATTTCAGAGAGTTGATCTATACAAGCATCAACTTCTTTAATTAAACGATTTAATTTATTTTTAGTAATGCTTTTTCCTTCATTACTGCCTAGTAAATTGTTCGCAATTGTCAAGGATTTATTTTCCTCTTTAAGCGTTGTTATTTGAGCTGAACTAATTTCTTGTTCTTTTTTTAGCTCCGCGTTATGGATTTCAAGCTGCGAAATAGTCAAATGTTGTTCTTTTAATTTGTTGAGCAATGCAATTATTTTTTGCTCTAAAACTTCTGTCATATTTCGCTTTGCATCCATAGAAATTGGTCGCAATTTTACTTACAACAAACTTACACAATCCCTCTTTTAAAAGTTGTGAATACCCATATTTTTTTAAAAATTTAACACAACTAAATAACGGCTGTATTTCTTCCTTCTTATTAAACTAAGGCTATATAAAATGTTACCTTATATAAATTTTTTATATTGTGACAAAGTGTCTATTTAATTGAAAGCAACGTCTATTTTTTTTTTCAGAGCAACCTTTTTGTTTTTTATTTCTTTCAATATACAATGGTCTCAGTCCAGTGGTGAAAAACTCATTCCGCCTTTAAAAATTCCCCTTCTCCTCTCTGGAAATTTTGGTGAACTTCGAGGAAGTCATATGCATGCAGGGTTAGATATCAAAACAAAAGGAACACAAGGGGTGCCCGTTTATGCTAGTTGGGAGGGTGAAGTAGATCGAATTGTCGTTAGCACCTCGGGATATGGAAAAGCCTTATACATCAAGCATAACAATGGAAAAACTACTGTTTATGCTCATCTGAAAAAATTTGCCCCACAGATTGAAAAGTATATTAAATCGAAACAGTATGAAAAACAAACATACACTCTTCAAGTTTTTCCAAAAAAAGAAGAATTAAAAGTTTCTGCAGGAGAGCTTATTGGATTTTCAGGAAATACAGGAGGTAGTTTGGGTCCACATTTACACTTTGAAATCAGAGAAAGTCTTTCTCAAAAACCAATTAATCCTCTACACTTTTCTTTAGCAATTGAAGATCATCAACGCCCACAGTTAAGAGAACTTTTTCTATATCATCATATTGATGGAAATCCTATAAAAAAACAATATTCTTTCTTTAAAGAAAATGACAGTTTATACTCCACCGCACTTCTTAGGGTTTCTGGTAAAATTAGTGTAGGATTAAATATTTTTGATCGACAAGACTTAAGCTATAATAAAAATGGTGTCTATTCTATTTCTCTTTTACTGAATGGGATCAAAAAATATGAACGTAAAATGGATACTTTTTCTTTTGCTGACTCAAAATACATAAGCCTTCTATTAGACCAGAAAGCATTAAAAAAAGAACGTAAAAAAATTGAACATCTAATGGTCCATCCCAAAAATAAAATGTCGATGATAAACGATCCATTGGCTGATGGCTATTTGGATATTTTACCTGGTAAATCTTATTTACTCAGTATTCTTTTACGTGATTTTCATGATAATTTGACTCAGTTAGATCTCTATTTTTTAGGAGATGATTCTTTTCAAATCCCTTCCCAAAAAAGTAATGAAAATGCAAAACGTATTGAAACAGATAAAGACTATCTGTTTGAATTTAAGGGCAAAGAAGTTTATATTCCAAAAGAGGCTTTTTTTGATTCTAAAGATTTAGTTTTTACTGTTTCAGCTGATACGCTTCAGATTGAAGAAAGTTGGATTAAGAGTCAAAAACCGATTAAAATTAACTTTACTAAAACTGGGTTGAGTGCTGTGGAAAGAGAACAAATCACCTTTGCGAAGATTGCTGATGGTAAACCTATTTTTATTCCTACTAAAAATGAAAAGGATCATTTCACAACTTCAATAAAGGCATTGGGAACATATACCTTGGTGCGAGACAGTATTGCGCCAAGTGTCCAATCCAAAAACTTTAAGAATAGGCAATCCATTAAAAACTTTAAATATTTAACCTTTAGAATAGATGATGAATTTTCTGGCATTAAAAATTATGAGGGTTATATTAATAAGCAATGGATTTTATTGGAATATGAACCCAAAACAAAAACGCTCTCTTATGATATCTCTGACCTCAAATTTGAGAGTAATCAATTTAATATTGAATTGACTGTTGAAGACAGGATGGGAAATAAAACAGAGTTTAAAACCGAAGTATTTAAGAATTAGCTAAGGGTTTTTCTTGGGTAGCAAATTGACGAAGAACTGTTGTCAAATGATCAATTTCACTTTTTGAATTAAAACAAGAAAATGAAAATCGAAGGGTGGGCCAATCACTGTACTGATCTTTTCTTTGAAGAGCATTAATTACATGAGAACCTTGACTACTTCCAGATTGACATGCACTCCCCTTGGAACATGCGATACCGTTTAAATCTAAATGAAAATCTAAGATTGTTGCTTTTTCTTGATCAATGGGAAGTGAAATATTCACAAGGGTATAAGTACTCCTTGCTAAATCTCCAGACAATCCATTACAAATAGCCTCAGGAAAAACGGCATGGATTTGGTCTAAAAAATATTTTTTAATTTCTAAAATATGTTGATATTCACTATCATAGTTTTGATAGGCTAATTCTAGAGCGGTGGCCATACCAACAATATTGTGAACTGCTTCTGTTCCAGCCCGCAATCCCCTTTCTTGCCCTCCTCCTTTTATCATTGATTGTAAACGAAGGGCTTTGCTAACATAAAGAAACCCAATGCCCTTTGGCCCATGAAATTTATGAGCAGAGGCAGAAAGAAAATCTATTGGCAATGCACTAAAATCCAAATGAAAATGACCCACACCCTGCACAGCATCGCTGTGAAAGTAGGCCCCATATTTTTTGCAAAGTGTACCTACAGCTTCTAAATCAAGAACATTACCAATTTCATTATTGATGTGCATCAAACTAACCAAGGTTGTTTGATTGTTGTTAGAAAGAAGTATTTCCAAATGATTAACATCTACACTCCCCTCTTCATCTAGTGCAACATATTCTAAAGAAATTCCCTTTTTTGCGATCTTCTCAGCAGCATGGAGAACAGCATGATGTTCAATTTTAGAAGTGATGATTCTTTGAACACCTAAATCATTAACTGCACAATAGAATATCATGTTATCTGATTCGGTTCCACCTGAGGTGAAAATGATTTCAGACGCAGCCGCATTAAATTGCTTGGCTATACTTTTTCTCGCAGATTCAATAGAGGTCTTTGCTTTTCTACCATAACCGTGAATAGAGGAGGGATTTCCAAAAGTTTCTTTTAGATTGGTTGAAATTACTTCAACAACTTCAGAACGAAGAGCCGTGGTGGCTGCATTGTCAAAATATACTCTCATTCAATCAGGCCTTTTATGGTTCGAATTCACCTAAGGTTTGCACTATAATTGCAATGCATTCTTGTAGTTGATCAATGGTCATTACTAGTGGTGGTGCAAACCTAATAATGTCACCATGAGTGGGTTTTGCTAGCAATCCGTTATCTTTTAGTTTCAAACATATATTCCAAGCTAAGTCTCCCGTATCGCTATCGTTAATAACAATCGCATTGAGCAAACCCTTACCTCTCACTTTCAGCACTACCTTACTTTTCTCAATATAAGAATTCATCGCATTTCTGAAATGATTGCCTAATATCCTAGCATTTTGCGTAAGTCTTTCCTCTTTAATAACATCTAAAGCAGTCATTGCAATGGTGCAGGCCATTGGATTTCCGCCAAAGGTACTACCGTGTTGTCCTGGCTGAATCACATCCATAATTTCACTACTTGTCAAAACAGCAGAGATAGGATAGGCTCCGCCGCTGAGTGCTTTTCCTAAAATGAGTATGTCAGGTTGAGTGTAGGTCTCTTTTTGTTTCTCACAATGATTTTCACAGCTACAATTGCCGCAAACTGCTAATAGAGAACCTGTTCTTCCAATGCCCGTTTGAATTTCATCAATTACAAAAAGTACGTTATACTCCGTACATAGTTCACGTGCTTTTTTAATGTATTCATCACTTGGGGTATAGACACCTGCTTCACCTTGGATAGGTTCTACTAGGAAACCTGCAATATGAGGCCGTTCTTTAAATATGTTTTCTAAAGCAGCTAAATCATCATAGGGAATTGATATAAACCCTGGAGATGCAGGGCCAAAGTTTTCACGTGCTTGTGGGTCTGAGGAGAAGGAAACAATAGTAGAAGTTCTCCCATGAAAATTTTGATGACAAACCACAATTTCGGCTTTATTAGCTGGAATTCCTTTGATGGTATAGCCCCATTTTCTTGTAATTTTTATGGCTGCTTCAACTCCTTCTGCCCCTGTGTTTGAGGGTAAAAGCCGCTCAAAACCAAAATAGGAAGTCACAAATTGCATATAATTCCCTAGTTTATCATTGTGAAAGGCACGAGAAGTGAGTGTCAGTTTTTCAGCCTGTTGCTGCATTGCACTAACAATTTTAGGATGACAATGTCCTTGATTAACAGCAGAATAGGCCGAAAGGAAATCATAATATCGTTTTCCATCTACATCCCACAGAAAGACACCCTCTCCCCTTTCTAATACGACAGGAATAGGATGATAGTCATGTGCTCCAAATTCTTTCTCAAGAGAAATAAACGATTGTTGATGTAAGATAGTTTCCATAAGCACTTGAACTTTTGGGGATATTATAGGTCAAAAATAACAATTCACATTCTATTTCGATAGAAGAAATAATAAATTATTTGATTATAAAATTACTTTTGCAACAGTATGCGTAAAAAACTTAGCAGAAACATAGAGTCTTTAGTGGTGACAGACATCAATTCTAAGGGCATGGGAGTAGCAAAGGACACTTCTGGCGCTGTATATTTTATTAAGGAAACTATTCCGGGGGATGTTGTTAACATAAACGTATATAAAAAAAGAAGAGGCTATTTTGAGGCTCAGCCAACTGCTTTTTTAAAAAAATCACCTCATAGAGTGACCCCATCTTGTACCCATTTTGGACTATGCGGTGGATGTAAGTGGCAACACTTTGAATATGCTCAGCAATTAAAATTTAAAGAAGCCGGAGTATTACGAAATCTTCAAAAGATTGGAAAAGTTAATCCTGAAGAAACTCTACCAATTATGGCAGCCCCTGATGCCTATTGGTATCGCAATAAACTTGAATTTTCATTTTCAACTAATCGGTGGCTCACACCAGCAGAAGTTGAAAGTAAGGAAGAGCATGTTCGGCTTGGATTAGGGTTTCATAAACCAGGGCGCTGGGATAAGATCGTTTCAATCGATACTTGTCATTTGCAGATTGAGCCTTCCAATAAAATTCGAAATGCACTTCGCGATTTTGCAATTGAAGAGCAAATTCCATTTTTTGACTTGCAGCAGCAACGAGGCTTATTAAGAACACTGATAATAAGAAACACCCAAGCCGGAGACTTTATGGTTCTACTTCAATTCTTTGAAACAAAGCCTAAAGAGCAAGAAAAAGTTTTAACTTTTTTAAAAAATGAATTTCCAGAAATCACTTCCCTGCTTTACTGCATCAACAGCAAGGCGAATGATACTATTTATGATCAAGAAATTAACCTATTTGCGGGAAAAGATCATTTGATTGAAACTATGGGGACTCTCAAATTTAAAATTACTTCAAAATCTTTTTATCAAACCAATCCAAAGCAAGCCTATGCCTTATATGAGTTAGTGAAATCTTTTGCTGCGTTGGTAGGCAATGAGGTTGTCTATGACCTCTATTCAGGAACAGGAACTATTGCACTTTTTCTAGCTGCTCTTTGCAAAAAAATAGTGGGTGTTGAATCTATTCCAGAAGCGGTTGAAGATGCCAAATATAACGCCCAGATAAACCAAGTCAAAAATGCCACTTTTGAAGTGGGTGATATGAAACATATTTTCGATAAAACCTTTATTGAAAAACACGGAAAACCAGACTTGATTGTAGCCGATCCACCTAGGGATGGGATGCATAAAAAAGTTATCCATCAAATCATTGCACTTCAGGCTCCAAAATTAATATACGTAAGTTGTAATAGTGCCACTCAAGCTCGAGATCTTGAAAAATTGAGTTGTATTTATAATGTAGAAATTAGCCAGGCTGTAGATCTATTTCCACAAACAAGTCATGTAGAAAATGTTGTACTTTTAAGACGAAAATAAATGGTGCCTATCAGACGTCTACTTTACATTTTTGTTTCTTTTGTTTTTTTGTTTTCTCTCACCCAATGTGAAAAAGATGACATTTGTTTAAATGATAATTTAAATACCCCCAGAATCATAATACGATTTATGGACAAAGAAAATCCTGGAAGCTCCAAAATTCCAAACGATTTATTGATAAGAGCCATAGATAATGAAAATTCATTAGGTAGCAGCTTTAGCGATTCAATAGCATTGCCACTGTATATTCATAAAGACTTCACACAATTTGAGTTTATACTAAATGCCAATAATGACGAATTGATAAATATTGATACCATACAAATCAATTACCAAAGGAAAGATCAATATTTGAACAGTGCGTGTGGCTTTAGGGCCACATTTATTCTTAATGATCCTCCCGCATATGTACTGCAAACAGGGAATGACTGGATAGAAGGATTTACGATAAAAAAAGATACCATCACAGATGAGACAGCTACGCATTTACTTTTTTTGCATTAGTTTTTTAGCTCATCTAACGCAGGGTATAGCGCAAGATGAAAATATTGAAAAACAAACCGCCATCAAAGATAGTTTGTCGCCAACAGCTAAAAAAGATTCACTTATAGCCTACTCGAAAGCACTCAGACTTGGAACTGATTTATATCGATTGATTCGGTCTCAAGCAGACCCCGATTTTCAAGGATGGGAGTTTGTGGCTGATTTTAGACTTAAAAATGAGTTTTATATTGCCGTTGAGGTGGGCAATGAAAACCATACCCTCCAAAGAGAACAAATTAATTTCACAAGCAGTGGTAGTTACTTAAAACTTGGTTTTGATTATAATTTATTTGAAAATTGGGAAGGCATGGACAATCAAGTTTATTTAGGCTTGCGCTACGCACAAAGTTCACATGCTCAAGAAGTAAATACTTATCTTGTTTATAATAGGGACCATTATTGGCCTGATCAGGAGACCACTATTGGAAACAGTACTGGAATAAGAAATGATCTTTCTGCTTCTTGGATAGAAGTTGTTGCTGGTATAAAAGTACAGTTGATAAAAAATTTTTACATGGGTTTTAGTGGTCGATTGACCCGTCTTTTGAGTGATCAGAAACCAGAAAACTTTGATAATCTATATATTCCAGGATTTAATCGAAAAACAGATGAAAATTCTTTTGGTGCTACTTTGAATTATACACTCACCTACAAAATACCAATTGCAAAAATTAAGAAAGAAAATTTAGATTAGTTAACCTCATTTTTAAGTTTATGGATACGTTTTGTTCCTTCATAAATAGGGAAATAAAGCAAACGTGATTCTAATTTGCCATTAAATAGTTTAATTTTTCTACTAGGTCTTAGACCAATATATTTTAGGGCTTCAAAATTAGAAGAAATAATCCAAGCATTAGCCTGAAGAAAAGATTGCTTGAAAGTGTCACCAATGCTCTGATAGAGAGCATTGATATTTCCCTCCAACCTTTCCCCATAGGGAGGGTTTGTTAGGATGTGAATCATTTCAGTGTATTTTTTTTGATGAAAGAAATTTATTTTTTCAAAAGAAACCCACTCTGCTACTCCAGCATTTTCTGCATTACTAACTGCTTTTTCAATGGCTGATGGTGCTTTGTCAGCTCCCATGATTTTGATATTAGGTTTTCTGAATTTTGCTAACTGTCCTTCTTTTATGGTGTCAAAAAGGGTTTGATCCCAATTTGACCAAGATTGAAATGCATATTTTTTTCTATTTAAATTTGCAGGTAAATTAGCTGCCATAAGTGCAGCTTCAATAACAAAAGTACCGCTACCACACATTGGATCTAAAAAATCAGTACTCCCTTCCCAATTGGATAATTTTATGATACCCGCTGCCAACACTTCATTAATTGGCGCCATATTAGTGGCTGTTCTGTACCCTCTGTGATGCAATGATGTGCCAGAACTGTCGATAGAAAAAGTACATTGATCTCCCTGAATATGAATATTAATTTTTAGATCAGGATGGTTTTTTGATACATTAGGTCGTTTGCCAATTTTATTTTGAAAACGATCTACTATACCGTCTTTGGCTCGCTGAAGGGCATACTGACCATGGGTAAACCTATTTCCAAAAACAACACTATCTATGGCAAATGTTTGATCAACATTTAAATAGTCTTCCCACGGGTATTGATTAAAAAGGTCATATAACTCATCATAATCTTTTACAATATCTTGATGTAATGGAACAAGTATTTTTAGCGCTGTTCTTAGGCATAAATTAGCTTTATAAAGAAATCCTAAGTCACCCCAAAAAGAAACCATACGATTGGCTTTTGAAATTTTTTGAGCCCCTAGTGCGCGCAATTCCTGTTCTAGAAGCTCTTCAAAGCCATAGAAGGTTTTTGCCAACATTTTAAAATTACTTTCCACTATGCGCATAGGGTCCAAAAATAATCTATTTTTGGGTTTTGTAATTCGGATCGACTCGATATATGTTTTTATTTAAAGGAGCTGAGTACCTTCTTCCTTTTCTTGGGGCCTCATCAGGCATGCTAATTGCTTTTTGGACAAAGCCTAAAACTCCAAAAGGACTCCAATTGATATTGTCCTTTAGTGGTTCTTTTTTGTTGGGAATCACCATTTTTCATTTATTACCTGAAGTTTATTCTACCCAAAATAAAAATATTGGACTGTATATTGTTGGTGGTTTGTTATTACAACTACTCCTAGAATTTATTTCACAGGGAGTAGAGCACGGACATATACATTCAAACAATAGCTTTCCCTACACAATTTTAATTAGCCTTAGTATTCACGCTTTTATTGAGGGGTTCCCTCTATCACAAAACAATACTTTGGTATGGGGCATTTTTGTCCATAAAATACCCATCGGTATGGTTTTGATTTTTTTAGTTTGGAAAAATGTTTTTTCAAACTACACTAAAATTATTTTCCTAGCACTCTTTACTTTTATGACTCCTTTAGGAACTTATTTTATTACTCACTTTAAGGGGTTTTCTCAAAATATCATTCCGTTATTAGCATTGATTATTGGAATGTTACTTCATATTTCAACTACCATCTTATTTGAAAGTAATAGAGGTCATCGATTTAATCTTCAAAAACTTATAAGCATACTCAGTGGCCTAGGGATTGCTTATTTATTATAAGAAACCTTCTATTCCTTTTTTCTTCTCAATCAAACTTAAATCACCCTGGATTGTTACATATGTCTTGAAAAAGATCAAAAAAATATGAACTTTAATACTATCATTAATATGATAAAAGTGTTAAAATGACTAGAAAAAAAATGCCAATAAAAAACCAAAATTATTTTTTATTCTCCCTTCTCGGTGGCTCAAATTGACTAAACTTCTTGTTCTCCTTTTACTTTGCACTCTTTCCTCTCAAACGCAAAACAACTACCACAGTTTTTGAGCCTTTATACTTTTTTAAATTTCAAATTATGCAACACAGAACTTAACCGTAAAACTATTGTTTAGCTTTTTATGTTTGATATTTATTTTGAAATCTCACTTTACCCAAGTGAGGTTTCTTCATAAAAACTATGAACCCCTAAACGATAGGAGTCCAATCCAAAGCCAACAATAAGACCTTTTGCAACAGGCGTAATGTAAGAAGTATGTCTAAAATCTTCTCTTGCGAATGTATTCGATAAATGAATTTCAATAACTGGGGTATCAATCGCTTTCAAGGCATCACCAATAGCCACAGAGGTATGGGTGTATGCACCCGCATTGAGAAGAATGCCATCATATTCAAATCCCACTTTATGTAAATGATCAATGATAACTCCTTCAATATTAGATTGAAAATAAGAGAAATGAATTTTAGGAAAATCTTCTTTTAAAACCTCGAGAAAAGTTTCAAAATCTTGATTTCCATAAATTCCTGGTTCCCGTGTTCCTAAAAGATTTAAATTAGGCCCGTTAATAATGGCTAACTTCATTTTAAAAATTTTCGTAAAAATACTACATTTATTTTCGATCATTCTAGCTCCCCTAGCTTTGAGAAGAGAAATTAACATTCTAAAAAGTTCAATTTGAACTGGAGACAGGCTTTAGAAGACTATAAAACCTATCTAAAAATAGAGCGAGGTATGACATCTCATACAATAGATAACTATGAACGTGATGTGAATGCTCTAGTTTCTTTTATTGAAAATAATAATATTGAAGCGACCCCTTTAAACATAGAAAAAAAAAGTATCGAAGAGTTTCTTTACCAAGAGGCTAAGAAAAAAACAGCAACCACTCAAGCAAGGCGTTTATCGGGTCTTAAAAGTTTTTTTAACTATTTAATTTTTGAATCTTACCGAGAAAATAACCCTGCCGATTTATTTGAAGCTCCCAAATTAGGCAGAAAACTTCCTGAAGTGCTCACTGTCAAAGAAATTGAACAATTACTTGAGCAAATTGATTTAAGTCATCCCCAAGGACATCGAAATAGAGCCATCATAGAAACACTCTATGGTAGTGGTTTACGTGTATCAGAATTGGTTGAATTGACCCTTTCTAATGTCTTTTTTAAAGAAAATATTATTCGTGTTTTTGGTAAGGGTGGTAAACACCGACTAGTTCCTATGGGAGCTTATGCAAAAAAATACTTAGAAATTTATATCGATGAAATTAGGGCACTTCAAAAAATTGATTCAAAAAGTGAAGATGTTGTTTTTCTAAATCGTAATGGAAAAAAACTTACTCGTATGATGATCTTTACAATTATCAAAGCTCTTTTACCAAAAGCCAACATTAAAAAGAATATTAGTCCCCATTCATTTAGACACTCTTTTGCCACTCATTTATTGGAAAATGGTGCCGATTTAAGAACAATTCAAACCTTATTGGGACATGAAAGTATCACGACTACGGAAATATACACACACCTTGATACAAAACACCTAAAAAAAACGCTAGAAAGATATCATCCTCGTCAGCTCTTATAAACTATTATTCTACTACCAATCGAAATCCTTCACCATGAATATTAATGATCTTTACTCTTTCATCCTTACTTAGATATTTTCTGAGTTTTGCAATGTAGACATCCATACTTCTTGAGGTGAAATAGTTGTCATCTCGCCAGATTTTATTTAAAGCTATATCTCGCGGGAGAAGGTCATCTAGGTGCTGCACCAGCATTTTTAAGAGTTGGTTTTCTTTTGGAGAAAGCTTTACAGAAAAGTTGTCCTTATAATTTAAATGCCGAAGTTTAGAGTTGAAAGAAAAATCTCCAAACTCAAATTCGAAAAGGTCATTTTCAGGCAAGATTTTTACAGTGTTTC
Source organism: Flavobacteriaceae bacterium (assembly GCA_016779985.1). GTDB lineage: Bacteria > Bacteroidota > Bacteroidia > Flavobacteriales > Flavobacteriaceae > JADHMP01. The sequence continues at coordinate 69,555 of JADHMP010000008.1, read as the reverse complement.
TATTTAGAATCGCTTTTATTTTAGCTAATAAAACATCTGAATCAAATGGTTTTGTTAAATAATCATCTCCCCCTATTTTAAAGCCTTTCAAAACATCTTCTTTTAAGGTTTTTGCTGTTAAGAAAAAAATGGGAATGGTATCGTTCTTTTCTCTTATTTCTTTTGCCAAAGTAAAACCATCTTTATAGGGCATCATAATATCTAAAATGATTAAATTAAATTGCTCTTTGACAAACTTTTCAAAACCTTCAATTCCGTTTTTGGCCAAAGTGACCTCATAATCATTGAGATTCAAATAATCTTTTAGAATAGTGCCAAAATTGGGGTCGTCTTCTACCAGCAAAATTTTCTTGTTTTCGGTTTTCATATTTCTACTATTTAAGTTTTTTGGGGGGATTCTAAATTCACACTTAAAGTAAAAATGGAACCTTGTCCAAGCTTACTTTTGATTTCAACTTGACCCTGGTGTAAGTCCATGATTTTTTTAACATAGGCCAATCCTAATCCGTGTCCTTTGATATTGTGAACATCTCCTGAAGTTTCTCGGTAGAATTTTTCAAAAATCATCTTTTGAGTTGCTGCAGACATTCCAAAACCACGATCTTCTATCGATAAAAAAAGATGTTGCTTGTCGATCCATGTTTGAATGAAAATCTGTGGTTCAGCATCAGTATATTTAATTGCATTGTCTAGGATATTAATAATCACATTGGTGAAATGATTTGCATTTCCTAAGAAAAGGTCTTGATCTGCTTGGTTTTTTAGTTCTATTTTTCCATTCTTACTCTCTAAAAGCAATTTTACATGTTTAATTGCTTCTTCTATCAAGGGATGTAAATGAATTAATTTCTTTATAATTGGATCTTTACTTTTTTCAAGCTGAGAAATACGTAATACATTTTCAACTTGCTTAAGCATTCTAAGATTTTCTTCTCTAATCAATCCTACATATTTGTTAATACTCGACTTTGAGGAAATTGATTTAGGATTTGAAATAGCATCTAAGGCCAAATTTATAGTGGCAATAGGTGTTTTAAACTCATGGGACATATTATTAATAAAATCTGTTTTAATTTCTGAAAGTTTCTTTTGACGAATAATTTGATACAAGGCTGATGTTGAAACCAATACTATAAAAAGGGTTAATAAAAACGTTAGCGCACCTATACCAAAAATGGAAGATAAAACATAAGCGTCTTTTTGAGGAAAAGTAACTACAAGATCATACATACCTACGCCTTCAGAATTCATAAAAATTGGAGTACTATAACGAGGCCCTTTGAGCTCATCAACATAATTATTAGAAGTTATTTTGGTTGCTAGACCATCATTATAAACTCCAAATTCATAATCAGTTTCTATATCTTTATCTAATAATTCTCTGTTAAGTAAAAAGTTTAGTTCCTCCACACTAACTCTTCTATGCACAGGAAGTTTACTTGAATATTCTATAAAGGCATCTCTCTTTGTTTGGTCATAGATGTTCATTCGTTCTACAGTGTTGATACGTTCAATGGAACTAATCAAACTTTTCTCACGATCAAAAACATCGTTTTTATTGACAATAGTTGTGTTTCGAACAGATTTATAATCAGCAACATTAGAAACAATTCCCAGTTGGGGATTGAGATATGGAGTCACATTATATTGTTCTTTCAATAAACCATAGGTAAAATAGCTAATCAAATTATTAGGTTCATCTTCATCAAGAAATAAAAAGATATTCAAAAAATCGGATTGGTCTGGTGTTCCTATAGAATCGATTAAATTATTATATCTAGCGATATAATCTGAAAGTTCTCTCTCCTCTACTTCTTTAGCAACTATTTGAAGTGATTGCTGAACAGCCAATGAAAATTCAGATTCCTTATTCTTCCATGCAAAATAGATCCAATATCCCTGAACAAAAATGATGGTTAATATGGAAACAACCATAAAGATGACAAACGATAGATAAATATTTTTTTTCATAGACGTGTATTATTACACGGGTTAATGCAAATTTCCTACAATAAAGTTAATTTTTTTCCTAATGCTATGTTAATAGACCGATTCATAGTGATTTTAAATAGGAAATAATTTTTCTTAAGTTTCTTTTAGCTTCATTTAAATTTTCATTAATAACAATAAAATCGGCCAATAATACTTTTTTTTCATCGGGCCATTGCTGTGCCATACGTGCTTTAATTTTTTCTTTGCTGAGGCCTTCATCGCGTTTCATTATGCGATCAATCCTATTATTTTCATCTGCGGTAACCAATATAGTATAATCGCAATTTTCCGCAGCTCCCGTTTCAAAAAGAATAGCTGCTTCTTTAACTACCAATTTAGCCTCTTGATGCATTTTTTTGAAGTTTTCAAAGGCATTAGCAACTGCTGGATGTACAAGTCTATTTAAAATTTTTAATTGGGCCGGATCTTTAAATACTATTGAAGCAAGTTGCTTTCGGTCTAAAACTCCCTCCTTAAAGATTCCTGAACCAAATTGGGCACTAACAGCATCTTTTAGTTCATTGTTTTGCAATTGTTTGGCTATTTGATCAGCATTAAATATGGGTATATTTTCTTCATCAAAAACAGGTAGCAAACTAGTTTTTCCACTACCAATGCCTCCAGTAAGTCCAATTACTTTCATTTTCTAATTAAAAATTCAATTTGCTTAGGATTCCAATTAATTTTTTTTATTCCTTTAGGTGCTTTTGAGAGAATCACTGGTAGAGAGGAAATAGTATCTTTTTTTAAAGCAAAATTTACACTCAGTTCAAAATCTGAGTTTTTCAATTGTTGCAATTGTTCCAATCGAGCTAATACGGTTAGTTTTACTGTAGAAGGAAAAAGTTTAATCTGTGTATTAGAAGACAAATTATTAACCTCAACAGGGAGTTCAAATTGTTTTTCTGAATAACTAGACACTGAACCATTCACTATCACTTTTAAATAATCAAATTCCATTTCTTCATAACGCACTAGGTTTAGGGCTGTTTTAAAATTTTCTGAAAGTTCTTGTTTTTCGAATGGTTCTGTCACCACAAACTCAAGGGTATCCAATTGCTCTTTGGAGCCTATGACGGTGATACTGTCTGGAGTTGTTTTTAAAGGAAAATCTAATAAATAACCGGGGCGGAAATCTATAGAAGCATTTACAAGAATTGGCACCCTCTTTTGGCTTAAGCTATAATAATTCACTCTAAGAAAAGGTTGCTTAAATCCATTGATTACAGTGTTCCCATACATTTGTTCTTGTAAATAAAATTGCTGATCGATTAGGTTAATTGTAAAATAAGGATCTGAAACTTGTTCGGCTGGGCTCCTCAATTGAAGCGTATTTCTAAACCATTGATAGCGTAAAATATCAAACCCAGTTGCAGAAAGATTAATTTCAATGGGCTCTTTTTTTTGATCAATCCTCAAAGTATTAGGAACTCCTTCTAGTTCAATTTCAAAAAATAAGGATATTTGGTAGGTTTTTGAAAGCTTTGTAATTCCCCAAAACAATAGTGACCAAACGACAAAAAGTAAAAAAAAACGCTGCTTACCAAAAAATGGTGTGGATAATCTTTTCTTGAAAAGAGAACTATAAAATTTCACACGATTATGAACCTATTTATCATCTTCTAGTGAATCAATAATTTCTTGACTCACTCCTACATTTGAAAAACCGCCGTCATGATATAAGTTTTGAAGTGTTACTTTTCTAGTAAGATCAGAAAACAAACTCACAGTATAATTTGCACATTCTTCAGCCGTAGCATTGCCTAAAGGAGACATTTTTTCAGCATAATTAAGAAACCCATCTAACCCTGCAACACCTTTACCCGCTGTGGTTAGTGTGGGTGACTGAGAAATGGTATTGACTCTAACTTTTTTCTCTTTACCAAAAAAGTAGCCAAAACTCCGTGCGATGGACTCTAGATAGGCTTTATTTTCAGCCATGTCGTTATAATTTGGAAAAGTGCGCTGGGCAGCGATATATGATAGGGCAACAATGCTACCCCATGGAGCCATAGCGTTTTTGTGATATAGCGTTTGTAATAGCTTGTGAAAAGATACTGCTGATACGTCCCATCCTTTTGTAAGCCAATCATAATTTAAATCGGTGTAGTGTTTTCCTTTTCTTACATTCACAGACATACCTATAGAGTGAAGCACAAAATCCAACTTCCCTCCCAAAATTTCCTGTGATTGATCTACTAAAGCATTCAATTCTTCCACATTGGTAGCATCCGCAGAAATGACTTGAGAATTCGTTTTTTCAGCCAATTCATTGATTGTTCCCATCCGCAAAGCTACAGGGGCATTTGTCAACACAAAAGAGCCACCAGCTTCGGCAACAGCTTCAGCCGTTTTCCATGCAATTGATTGATTGTCAAGGGCTCCAAAAATAATCCCTTTTTTTTGTGCTAATAGTTGGTTGGACATAATTTATTTTTTTGTCAAAGTTACGTTATTTAAGCAATTCCTTAGCGTGTGCAATGGCTGTAACACCAGTTTTGTTTCCTGAGAGCATTTGAGCTATTTCAATTGCCCGCTCTTCTGCACTTAGTTTTTTTAATATTGTTTGAGTAACCCCAGCTTCTGTTTTTTTCAACACTTTATAATGATGTATCCCTTTAGCAGCAACTTGTGGAAGATGCGTTATCGCAAAAACTTGCATGTTTTCTGATAATTCAGCCATAATAGCAGCAATTTGATCTGAAATTTTTCCAGAAACACCTGTATCAATTTCATCAAAAATAATTGTAGGCAACTTTTTGAAACTTGAAAGTATAGTCTTTATAGCCAACATAATGCGGGATTGTTCTCCTCCAGACACTGTTTTCTTCAAATTTTGAAAAGTACTGCCCGGGTTAGCACAAAACAACAATTCAAGTTCGTCTTTTCCTTTGGCATTAAATTCGGTTGCTGTTTTCATTACGATTTGGAACTTAGCCTGAGTCATTCCCATTCTTGCAACAAGATTTTGTAATGCCTCACATAGTTTTGGCACAACAGTTTTTCGCTTTTCAGAAATAAGCTTAGCCTCAATTTCCATTTCGTTTTCCACCTTTTTAAGATCTTCCTCTAAAAGGGTTATTTTTTCTGAGATTCCTTCTGTTTGACTCAACTCACTAGCTAATTTATCTTTAAATGCGATAAGTGCACTAACATCATTTACTTGATGCTTGTAGAGCAAAGAATTATATTGGTTAAGCTTTGCCTCTATGGTTGCTTGTTCGTTTGGGTTAAATTGTATCGATTCAGCTACTTGCCTTAAATTATGTTGAAAATCTTCAGTTTCAGAAATCAGATTTTGAAGTTGTTGAAAAAGTTGAGATAAACGATTTGATTTGAGCATCATTTTATTCAACAATGCCCTTAATTCAATCATTTCATAAAGAATCCCAGCTGGTTCACTTTCTAATCTATCAGTAGCTTCTCGAATAGCTTCACTTAAAAAATCTAGATGCTGCATTTCACTATAGCTCTGTTGTAAAGCCTCAAACTCATTATCCTCAAGTTGTGCTTCGTCTAATTCTTTCAAAAAGAATCGTTTTAGACTTAGCTGTGCATCATCTGCTTCTTGTTTTTCCAACAAAGAAGTATATTCCCGCTTCATACGCTGCCATTTTTTGAAAGTATGCTCAAAAGCAGTGACATTGTCCTGCTGATTGGCAAAGGAATCTATAACTAAATATTGAAATTCTTTTTGAAAAACAGCTGCGTTTTCCATTTGGCTATGAATATCAATGAGATGACTACTAAGTTGTTCAAGAATATTTAAAGTGACTGGGGTATCATTTACAAATGCTCTTGATTTTCCTGAGGGTGCAACTTCTCGCCTCAAAGTAGTTAATTCATCATAATCTAAATTTTGAAGATCAAAAAAAGGTTTTAAGTGATAATCAAAAATTTGAAATTCGGCTTCAACAATACATTTCTTATTATGGTCATTAATAACACTTAGGTCTGCTCTTTTTCCTAAGGCCAAACTCAACCCTTCCAACAGTATTGATTTTCCTGCACCAGTCTCACCTGTAACTGATGTCATCCCTTCGTGAAAATCAATTTCTAAAGAAGTAATGAGTGCAAAATTTTGAATTTTTAAAGACTTAAGCACAAGTTGAAGGCTAATTTTAAAAATTAAAGATAATCTAAGAGTGTTAAATAAAAAACTAACTTTTAATTTGTTTCCACCTAGCTCCAAAAAACGGGGCAATTTTTTTTAATGTGGAATTTGTTTCATCAAAATTAACTTTAGGCCCATCTGAAAAAATATTTACAATTTCATCCACTTTAGCATCAAAGAATAGCTGAAGCAAAAAAGCATTAGGTCTTCTATTGAACAAACTTTCTAAGTTATTGATTGCCTCCATCATTGCTCTTTTACCCTCTTCTACATTTGAAACCATTTCATCAAGACCTTTGCGATGATATTGATAAAGTGTTGCTCTATATTCTCTAAATGTATTCGATCTTAAATTGTCTATCAATTCGTGTCTATTTCTGCGATTAGCAGCATTAGGTTTCCAAGCATTAATTTCTGTTTGCTGGGCTAGATTAACAATTTGCTGCGCTTGTTCAAAATAAGGGTTTCCTCCAAATGGTTTGAAGCTATCAGCATCTAAACCCAAAATAATATAGACATAGAAACTGATGATTGAAACTAAATTGGATTCAAATTCTGATTGATTATAAAATAGTGGTTGATACTCTTGATAAGTAAAAACAACTTCTTTATCCAAATAATTGATTATTGGACTATCGTAATTTGTTTCAAAAATGGGTCGTTGAGATTGGACTTGTAATGTTGCTTTAAATTGATTTCCACTGTACGAGGTAAGAGTAAATAAAAAAGAGGACGTAATACGTTCTCTATTCAAGAAGGGTTTTGTTGACCATATGCGAGTATTAATAAACTCGTTTAAAGACTGCTCCAAGGTTTGAAATATTTGTTGGTTGGTTTGGTTAACCAAATCTGCATTCACAACTACTTGAGCATTAAGCTCTTGTGCTTCCAACTTAATAGTTGAAAATAAAAGGAATATAAGAACGCTAAGCTTTTTAATCAGGGCCATTTATAGTATTTGTTTGAAGATTTCATGAGCTAAAGATAATTTCGATTGTTTTTTAAAATTAACTTGACGACCATCTTTATGAAAAATAGTGATTTCATTTTTATCACTATTAAAAACCTCGTTTTCTTGATGCAACACATTGAGAATAATTGCATCTACGTTTTTCGTTATCATTTTGGCTTTTGCGTTGACCTCTTCATTTTCGGTCTCTAAGGCAAAGCCAATAACAATTTGATTTTTTTTATTTTCACCCATATAACCCAAAATATCTTTTGTTTTTATGAGCTCAAGAGTCAACCTAGCATCTGAATTTTCTTTTTTAATTTTTTGTGAAGCTTTATGTTTTGGTGTGTAGTCACTCACTGCAGCTGCAGAAATGGCAATTGAAGCATTTGCATAGTGATCTATAACAGCCTCCATCATTTGTGCAGCTGTCACAACATCAATTCGGTTTAGCTTGATATGGTTGATTTCAAGAGCGGTTGGTCCACTAATCAAAATAACTTCAGCTCCTAGTTCAAGGGCAGCACTTGCTAGCGCAAAGCCCATTTTTCCAGAAGAATGATTCCCTATAAAACGAACTGGGTCTATAGCTTCATGGGTGGGTCCTGCAGTGATTAATATTCTATGACCTCTTAAAGGAGCATGAGCCAACAAATGGTCTTCTAATAGAGATACTATTTCAATGGGTTCAAGCATTCTTCCTTGACCCGAAAGACCACTCGCCAAAGCGCCCTCGCCTACAGGAAAGACTACATTACCAACTTTTTTTAATGCGGACAGATTCTTTTGTTGTGCTTTATGAGCATACATATCTAAATCCATTGCAGGAGCAATAAAAACGGGGCATTTAGCCGATAGATAAGTGGCTAAAAGGAGGTTATTACAAACTGCATGGGCCATATTGCTGATAGTATTTGCTGTAGCTGGAGCTACAAGCAATAGATCGGCCCAAAGGCCAAGAGCCACATGATCATTCCATAGAGGATTATCTTGATCTGTTGCTATGAATGACGATAACACAGGGTTTTTTGAGACTGTAGAGAGGGTCAATGGTGTCACGAAGTCTTTCGCAGACGGAGTCATGACTACTCGAACCTTTGCTCCTTTTTTGATGAGTTCACGAACTAAGATAGGGGTTTTGTAAGCGGCAATTCCTCCTGAGATTCCAAGGAGGACTTTTTTTCCACTCAACAAACTCATAAACTATTCATTAGGTTCATCTGTATTGCGATGATAAATTTTGTCATTAAACCATTCTTCGACAGCAATGGCGTGAGGTTTGGGCAATCGCTCATAAAATTTCGAAACTTCGATCTGCTCTTTGTTTTCAAAAATCTCTTCTAAGCTATCATTGTGAGTAGCAAATTCTTCCAATTTCTCATGCAACTCCTTTTTTATATCAAGGTTAATTTGAACGGATCGTTTAGCAATAATAGAAATGGCCTCATAGACATTCTCAGTGGGTTCTTCTATTTGATTTCTGTTGTGCGTTTTTGTTGTTTGAGCTGCTTTTGATTCTCTGTATTTTGTCATGCCTTTATTGTTTATTAGTTTACTTGATTCTGTGCAAGGAGGTTAAATTCTTTATTGACTACTTCCATTTTTTGGTCTAACTCTTCTAGAAAAAACGTTTCTGGATAATAACGTAAGATTGTGGCATATTGTTGTTGCAATTCTTTTAAACGTGCCTGCTTTTTTGTCAAGACACTATTTATAGCAATTTCATATGCAGAAATAAATTTTACATACAAGGCCTGTTCTCTAAACTTGGTGCCAGGAAAAGAACTAACAAAGTTATCTTGAGATTTTATGGCAGCCGAATAGTCGCGAATGGTATAATAGCCTTTTGCAATCTCAAAATCTTTTTGTTCCAGTTTAGATTGCAATTCTAAAATCATTTGATTGGCTTCTTCTGCATATTCAGAAGTAGGATATAGGTTAATGAAGAGCTGTAATTTATCTATGGCAGTGTAAGTGTCTTCTTGATCTAAACTGTATTCTGGAGATAGAAAATAATAACACTGGGCTGCTTTAAATTGTGCTTCTTCTATACGTTGACTCTTAGGGTAGGATTTGATAAAATTCTCATATTGATATGAAGAAAGGATGTAGTTTTTTGTTTTGAAGTAGGAGTCTGCAAAGAAAAAAATAATTCTTTCAGCTTGAGGCTTGCCACGATATTTTGGTATAACTTGCTCAATAAGACGATTAGCCTTTCTGAATTCACCCTTTTTATAGTACTCTTCAGCTGATCTATACTTTTTCGAAGCATCATCACTATTTAAAAGTTTCTGATATTCACTACAATTCACAAAAAGAAGTGCTATACCGAATAAAAAAATAAAATGAATTTTTTTTAAAACCATCGTGTAAAACTACTAAATATCAACCACTTTGAAAATAAAATTTCAAAAGGTAATGTTAAAGATTAATGAAGGACTAATAGCTTTCGGAAACAACAGGCATTTTTAGCTGTTCTGTAAATTGCTCTAAAAGGGAAACTGATGCTTCAACAAGAGGCAAGCGAACTGTTTTTTGACACAGATTCATCAGCGACAATAGGGCCTTAATACCTGTTGGATTGCCCTCTAAAAACAAGAGTTCATTGAGCCTCTTTAATTTTTGATCTAATACTTCAGCAGCATGTGCATTTCCTGAATCCATTAAAGAGTACATTTTAGCGATTTGGTTCGGAAAGGCATTTCCCAAAACTGAAATACAACCTGCACTCCCTGATTGATATAGTTTCAAATTCAAGCTATCTTCACCAGAAAGGACTTGCCATCTTCCCCCTACTCGTCGAATTAATTCGATGCCTTGTTGCAAATCTGCAGAAGCTTCTTTTATGGCCACCACATTTGGACAATCTGAAGCTATCTTAATGAATGTTTGAGGCAAAAGATTCACTCCTGTTCGTCCAGGCACATTATACACTATAATTGGTAATGGACTTGCCAAAGACAATTGTTTGTAGTGTGCATAGAGTCCCTCTTGAGAAGGTTTATTATAATAAGGGGTAACAGACAATATGGCAGAAAAGGGTGACGGGTCCAGTTGCTGTAAATAATGAACTAAAGCTGAAGTATGATTTCCTCCTACCCCAAGAACTAGGGGCAATTGATTATCGTTTTCAGTCAATATAGTTTGAATGACAGCTTTCTTTTCTTCTACCTCCAAAGTTGCTGTTTCAGCAGTAGTTCCTAATGCCACTAAATAATCTGCGCCTTGGACAATAGCATGTCTCACCACTCGCTTGAGCGCTTGATGATCTATGTCCCCGTTGTCAAAAAATGGAGTTACTAAGGCTACACCAACACCTTTTAAATTCATGAAGCTATTTTAAACATTGTTTTTAAATATTTTTTCATCTCTAGGACGAAAAGATTTTTCTCGGAAGGATCAAAATCAAAAACTAAATCATTCAAGCGATGGTCTGCTTGTGCGAATCCAATTCTGAATTTAGCCTTAGATTTTACTGAAATTAAACCCAATAATTTGTTTGGACCTTCAAAATAATTAATCAACACATCCAGAGTTGTTTCACAAAAATGAGTTTCTTGGACTGTAAAACGTCCTGTCCATGGAAGTAGCTTTTGATTATAAAAGAACTTTTTGGTTTTCACTTTTTGATCCTCTTGAACCTTGGTGGCTAGTGACATAACATGGACATTTCTCAACGGAACGGATAATTCTGTTGCTATATTGTTTATAAATTGGGTATCTATTTCCATGTCAGGCCCAAGCAATATTCCTACTGATCTAATTCTTGTAGCATGCTTAATTTTTCTTTGACTCAATAATTTAAGATGTTTTCTATATTGAATACCGAGAAAAAAATCTTGCAATACTTTTTTCATTTAAATGCCAAAATTAAACCTTCTACAGGGTCTGTCTAACTTTTTTAGATCTACTAATAAATTAACACAGATTGTTGTAAATATAACAGATTTAGGGTCCGATAAGTTCTAAAAAAGCTTTTTCATTCAAAATAGTAATTTTGAGTCGGTCTGCTTTTGCTCTTTTTGAAGGGCCCATATTCTCTCCAGCCACAAGATAATCTGTTTTAGCAGAAATAGACCCTACTAAAATACCACCAAGAGATTCGATCTTTTCACCTAATTCCTTTCTAGAAAACTGTTCAAAAACACCTGAAATAACAATCCTTTTTCCAGCCAATATTTGTGGCAATGAAGCAGCGGTTTCTTTTTGATCAAAATTCAAACCAGATGCTTCTAATCTTTTTATATATTCTTTATGATGAGGATCTTTAAAAAACGACTGCAAACTAGCTGCAATTCGATCGCCTATTTCTTCTGTTTGTAACAAGCTTTCCTCTGAAGCATTTGCAAGGGCATCCATTGATTTGAACTGTTTCGCTAATTTTTTAGCAACTGTCTCACCCACATAGCGAATTCCGAGAGCAAAAAGAACTTTTGGAAAGGGTTGTTTTTTAGATTGGGCTACACCATCAACAAGATTTTGAGCTGATTTTTGGGCCATGCGCTCAAGTCCAATTAAATCGTTTAATGTTAAATTATATAAATCTGCACTATCTCTAATAAGCCCAGCTTCAAACAGTTGAACTACTGTTTCAGCACCAATACCACTGATGTCCATCGCTTTTCTCGAAATAAAATGTTGGATACGTCCAATTAATTGGGGGGTACAACCGTTTTTATTTGGACAATAGTGTTGCGCTTCACCTTTTTCCCTAATCAGCCAACTCCCACATTCTGGACAATTTTTTATGAATTGAACTTTTGCTTCTTCACGGCCTCTTTGTTGGGATGCCACTCCAATAATTTTTGGAATTATTTCTCCCCCTTTTTCTACAAAAACGTTGTCACCCAAGCGCAAATCTAATTTTTCAATTTGGTCTGCGTTGTGTAATGAGGCTCGCCTTACTGTAGTTCCTGAGATTTGAATTGGTTCTAAAGATGCAACAGGGGTGATTGCCCCTGTTCTCCCCACTTGATATTGAACTTCTAATAAAGTTGTTGAGACTTGTTCTGCTTGAAATTTATAGGCTATAGCCCAACGTGGTGATTTTGCAGTATAACCTAATTGATCTTGAAAATCTAATTCATTTACTTTTATAACCACTCCATCAATTTCATATGGAAGTTGTGCTCTTTGTATATCCCAATAGGCTAAAAAATCAAAAATTTCTTTTTGTGAATGGCATTGCTTAGCTGACTGAGGGACCATAAACCCCCATGAACGAGCTTTTTTTAAAACTTCAAATTGAGTATTAAAAGTTAAGCCCTTTCCAGCTATTGCATAACTGTAACACTCAAGTCCCCGCTTGGCAACCAGTGCACTGTCTTGGAGTTTCAAACTCCCAGAAGCAGTGTTTCGCGGATTCTTGTAAGTTGGTTCGCCTAAAGCTTCCTTTTCTTTATTCAGCAAATTAAAAGCGTGCCAAGGCAATACTACTTCTCCACGGATTTCAAAAAAATCGGGAAAATCTCCACGCAATTCTAATGGCACTGTTGGTAATGTCTTAATATTTTGAGTAACGTCATCCCCTTGCACTCCATCCCCTCTTGTAGCTGCTCTAGTAAGTTTACCATTCTTATATGTCAGATTTATTGAGGCACCATCAAATTTCAACTCACATGTAAATGACATTGACACTTCACCTATTCGCTTCTTTATGCGATCTATCCAATCTTTAATTTCTTCAATTGAATAGGTGTTTGAAAGTGAGTACATTGGTTGGTTGTGCACCACCGTTTCAAATTCTTTGGTGACACTACCACCTACTCTCTGGGTGGGTGAATTGGGGTCAACAGCGTCTGGATATTTAGCCTCTAAATCTTGAAGTTTTTTCATCTTTTGATCAAACTCATAATCACTGATTTCAGGACTATCAAGGATATAATAATTATAATTGTGCCGATGTAATTCTGCTCTTAATAGTTTTATTTGTTCAAAAATTTCGTGTTGATTCATTTTTTAATTAGTCGCAAGATCCTTTTTTTTCCAAAAATATCTTTTCGTATTGAAATTATGAAAAGGGCGTATGTTTTAATTAATGTAATTAATTCTTCAAAAAAAATAGGATTTATTTCAAAATAGATTCTCCCTTTTGGTTTTAGATATTTGGTCGAGTGGTTAAGAATAGCTCGATAGAAAATAAGCGGATCATCAAGAGGTGTAAACAACGCTAGATGTGGTTCGTATTGCAGTACTTTAGTTTCCATATATTCCTTCTCATGAGGACTGAGATAGGGAGGGTTTGAAACTATAAGATCAAAAGAAATTTTTAATTCATCTTTTAAAATATTGTGTTGATAGAAATGAATATCTAGGCCACAGTTTTTTGCATTTTCTCTTGCCGTTTCAAGTGCCTCATGACTAACATCCAACGCTTCAAGGTTAAAATTTTTATTTTCTAGGGCAAGTGAAATAGCAATACAGCCGGAGCCTGTTCCTACGTCGAGAACTTTTTTTGACTTTGTAATACTTGCATAATCTTCATGAATCCAATCTATTAATTCTTCTGTTTCTGGTCTAGGAATTAATACAGAACGATTCACTTTTATTTGTAAGTTTCTAAAGTGAGCCTGTTGAACAATTTGTTGAATGGGCTGTTGCTCTTTCAGTTGCAATAGCGCTTCTTTTAACAGTGCGTGCTGATTGATTTTCAACTCATGATTAGGATTAAGCCCCAAAAACGTTGCGTCCCATTTAAAAAAATAATCTAAAAGAATTTTAAAATAAAAGTCAATTTCTCTTTTCGAAAAAATAGATTTCAGTTCACTTTGATAATTGTTATAGCTTCCTATGAGTGTCTTCATAATTGCTTTAACATCCAAACCGAACATGAAAAATGTCCCGTATTACCTAACGGAGCCTCTAAATATTCAAACCCAAAACGTTGATAAAGAGCTTGTGCTCCTTTCATATTAGGCATGGTTTCTATATAACACTGTTTAAATTGTCTTGATTTAGCAAATTGTAAACAAACATTCATCATTTCTGAACCCCATCCTTTTCCCCTAGCCTCAGGCAGAAAATACATTTTTTGCAATTCACATATAAATTTGTGAGCCGCAGGCAAAGGAGCAATTCCAGCTCCTCCCAATAGTTTTTGCTTATGTTCCAGCACATAATAGTGCATATTTTCATTTTGGTAGGTTTCAAAAAGTTTGTCTAGCTCGGGGTCAGCATATGCAGTTCCAATCTTTGGTACTCCCATTTCAAGCAGCACTGTGCGTAAAACTTGAGACAAGGGTTTATTATCTGAAGCACAAATGGGTCGAACTTTCATCAACGTGAATTTTAGCTAAATTTACCTTTTCAAAAAGTTCCCGCAAAACAAATGAGTCACAATTTAATTACCGAACAAAGTAGCTTAGAAGACAGTCAATATATGCGGCGCTGTTTGTTTCTTGCTCAAAAGGGTTTGGGTCTAACCTACCCTAATCCACTGGTAGGTTGTGTGATTGTCTATAAGGGAGATATAATAGGAGAAGGATGGCACAAAAAAGGTGGGACAGCTCATGCAGAAGTTTTGGCTATAAAAAACGTGAAAGATAAATCGTTACTAAAACATTCTACAATTTATATCAACTTGGAACCCTGTGCCCATTTTGGAAAAACACCTCCTTGTGTTGACTTGATTCTAAAACATAAAATTCCACGTGTAGTGATTGCTTCACAAGACCCAGACAAAAGGGTTGCTGGAAAAGGAATAGAAAAGCTCAGGGAGTCAAAATGTGAAGTTAAGGTGGGTATGCTTAGAGTAGAGGCAGATTTTTTAAATAGAAGGTTTTATACCTTTCATCAAAAACAACGGCCTTATATTATTTTAAAATGGGCTCAAACAAAAGATCAATTTATTAGCCCAAAAATTAAAGAGAAAGGATCTATTTTCTGGATCACTGGAAAACTTGCTCAACAGAGAGCACACCAATGGAGAAGTGAAGAAAATGCTATTTTAGTTGGTGTTCAAACAGTAATTGATGACAATCCATCTTTAACAACAAGACATTGGACAGGAAATCATCCCTCCCGATTTGTTATTGATCCAAACAATAGAATTCCTAAAGATTCAAAAATAATGTCAGATGGTTTTCATAGTTATCTTTTGAGCCGTATGAAAGTCAAGGATCGCTTCAAACAAAAAGAGTATTTAGAAACCAACTTTAACACAACCGAAACCATCCTAGAAACACTGTATAAAAAAAATATTCAGTCAATTATGGTAGAAGGAGGAGCTAGAACATTTAATCATTTTCTCTCCGAAAACCTATGGGACGAAATCAGAGTATTAGAAAATCCTAAAAAAATTGAGGAGGGAATTGCTGCACCAAAAGTGAACCATATTGTCACTAAAAAAGAAGTTCTAGACCAAGATTATCTGTATTATTATTTTGCTAATCACTAGTAACAACCCTTGAATTATTCATATTCCTTAGAGAATTATATTAAAATCTTTCTGAATGCTTTACTAAGGATCTTTTTTAGTTTTTCAACATGGTTATTTTGATCTATTCTCAAAATTTATTAATTAAAAAAGTTACACTTTCTGTGTATTTTCTTAGTTGCTCATTATCAAGGACTAAGGATTTTGATTTTCATTTATACATTTTTAAATTTGACTATACATTGACCTAATATTATAATTAAACTATTGAAAGACAATATTTTATGAAAATTATAGAGCACATGGTATTTTTTTTATATAAAAATAGAAATAGCGACACAAAATATAAATTGAAAAATAAATAAGATAAATTTGTGTAAGAATCTTAGAAACACCTTATATTTTGTGCCTCTTATAATTTGATAAAAAAAAACTTAAAATTCAACCCCAAAATCATTTTTTTTAATAAAATTTTAAAGCATATTTGTTGAGGTAGTTGTTAAGACAGCCCGTTTACTAATTTAAAAACGAAGAGAACCTAATTTATGAGCGCATCTGCCCAGTCGGTATGGGAAAATTGTTTGGTCTATATTAAGGACAATATACAAGATCAAGCCTACAAAACTTGGTTTGAGCCCATAGTTCCCGTAAAATTGGAAAATAAGGTGTTAAGCATACAAGTTCCCAGCAAATTTTTTTATGAATGGTTAGAAGAGCATTATGTGAAATTGCTCAAATCGTGCCTGCTTCGTGAAATGGGAAATGATGCAAGACTGGTATACATCATTAAAATGGAAAACACCTATGGTAATCGAACGCCATTTACGGAGAGTATTCCTAGTAATAATAGACCCCAAATGGTGCTTCAACAAGTAGATGCTCCTCTAAATTCCTCTAATGGTGAATTAAAAAATCCTTTTGTTATTCCAGGGATTAAGAATCTACAAATAGAATCACAACTCAATCCAAATTATAATTTTGATAATTTTTTAGAGGGCGATTCAAATCGTTTGGCAAGATCAGCTGCTTTGGCAGTTGCTCTCAAGCCTGGTGGAACTTCTTTCAATCCACTACTCATTTTTGGAGGTGTAGGTCTGGGGAAAACCCATTTAGCGCACGCAATAGGAGTAGAAATAAAAGAAAAGCATCCTGATAAAACAGTTTTATACATAGCGGCAGAAAAATTCACTCAACAATATATCGAGTCGGTCAAAAAAAATACTAGAAATGACTTTATTCATTTTTATCAATTATTGGATGTTCTTTTAATTGATGATGTACAATTTCTTTCTGGTAAAGCGGGCACCCAAGATGTTTTCTTTCACATATTTAATCACCTTCACCAAAATGGAAAACAGGTCATTTTGACTTCAGACAAGGCTCCTGTTGATATGCAAGACATAGAACAACGTTTGTTGTCACGATTTAAATGGGGATTGTCTGCAGAGTTGCAAGTGCCCGATTTAGAAACACGTATTTCTATTTTAAAAAATAAACTCTATCGCGACGGAGTTTCTATTGAGGATGAAATTGTTGAATATGTAGCTAAAAATATAAAAACAAATGTCAGAGAACTTGAGGGAGCCATCATTTCACTAATTGCTCAATCTTCCTTTAATAAAGCTGACGTGACTATTGAATTAGCCACGAATATTGTTCAAAAATTTGTCAAAAACACCAAACGTGAAGTTTCTATAGACTACATCCAAAAAATAGTTTCAGAATATTTTCAAATGGATGTGAATACTTTACAATCCAAAACAAGAAGGAGACACATTGTTCAGGCCCGTCAGCTAGCCATGTATTTTGCTAAAAAGTACACCAAAGCCTCTTTAGCCAGCATTGGAAATCAAATTGGCAAACGAGACCATGCCACAGTGCTTCACGCCTGTAAAACAGTTGATAATCTAAGCTTTACAGACAAACAATTTCGTAAATACGTAGAAGATTTAAGTCAGAAATTAACCCTTTAATTTTTTCTTTTTGAAACCTAATAAGGTGCTTATGGTCTGTTTGGGGAACATTTGTAGTTCTCCTTTGGCCAAAGTCATCTTGAGAAACAAAACGAAACATTTGAAAATTGAGATTGATTCAGCAGGAACGGCAAATTTTCATGAAAACAAACCCGCTGATCCAAGGAGTATTGCCGTAGCAAAAAAATTTGGGATTAACTTATCTTCTCATCGAGCACGTGGCTTTTGTAAATCTGATTTTAAAGAATTTACTTACATTTTTGTAATGGATAAAAAAAACTATACTTATTTATCTCAACTGGCAGAAAATAGTTTGGAAAGATCTAAAATCCATTACCTAAGAGAAAATGAGGAGGAAGTTCCAGACCCATATTATGGTGATGAATCTGACTTTTTAAATGTTTTCCATATCTTGGAGGAAGCTTGTAGTAAACAACTCAAGAAATTCCTTCAATGAAATCTACCCAACCTCAAGGCACACTTTATTTAATTCCAACTCCCTTAGGAGAAAATCCCCCTCTTGAAGTTTTACCACTAACAATTAAAAAAAAAATTGAGGAATTAGATCATTACATTGTTGAAAATGAAAAAAACGCACGAGCTTTTATTAAAAAAATTACACCACAAAAAAATCAAGAAAAACTAACCTTTTGGTTACTGAATAAATTCACAACTCAACTAGAGATGGAAACCTATTTAGATCCGCTAAAAGAGAATATATCTATGGGTTTACTATCAGATGCAGGTTGTCCGGGTGTGGCTGATCCTGGTGCCACCATTGTCAAAAGGGCTCATCATTTTGGCATAGAAGTCAAGCCAATGGTAGGGCCTTCCTCAATTTTATTAGGTCTAATGGCCTCTGGGATGAATGGCCAAAACTTTGCTTTTAATGGCTATTTACCTATTGATAAAAATCAGAGAGTAAGGGCACTTAAATTGTATGAGAAAAAATCTCTTAAAGAAAATCAATCCCAAATTTTCATTGAAACCCCCTACAGAAATGAAAAACTATTTAATGATTTGATAAAAAATTTAAACCCACAAACAGAACTTTGCATTGCCTGCAACCTAACCTTGGAGAGTTCATTTATCAAAACCGCTGCTGTAAATGATTGGAAGAAAAGTAAACCAAATCTTCATAAAAAACCGGCTATTTTTATTATTAACTCCATTTAACGATATACTCTTTTTCGGTTGAGCCATTGCGTATATTTTTTCCTGTTACTGTTGTGTTCTCTCAAGCTTTTTGCAAAACGATGATATCCAGGTTTTTCTGGGTTTACAACAAAATACAGATAGTTGTGTTTTTCAGCATTTAATACTGCATCTATAACATTTAAATCAGGCATAGTGATTGGACCAGGTGGAAGTCCATAGTTTGTATAAGTGTTATAAGGAGATTTTACATTTAAATCTTTTAAAAGAACACGTTTGATTACAAGATTAAAATTATTTGACTTTTTTTTAAGTGCAAAAATGACAGTGGGATCAGCCTGAAGCTTCATTCTTTTTTTCAATCGATTCAAATAGACCCCAGCCACCCTTACATATTCTTCTTTTTTATTGGTTTCTTTTTGGACAATTGAAGCTAATGTTATCACTTCTTCAGCAGAAAGACCAATTTTCTTAGCTTTTTGACGACGCTCCTCATTCCAAAAGGATTGATAATTGATCCACATTTTTTCTCTAAAAATTTCTGGACTTACATCCCAATAAAAGTTATAAGTGTTCGGTAAAAACATTGCGAAATAAGTTTCCTCTTCAAAAGCCTTATCCTTCCAAAAGGAAGGCTCCTTAAAGGCTTTCAACAAGCTCAAACTATCAGCTTCTATCTGCTTAGCAATTCTCCCTGCAAGGTTTTCTAATCGCTCCTGATTGTTAAAAGTAACTTTAACAATTTGGGCATTAGAACGTAGTGAATTGATCATTTCGTTATTTCCCATTCCCTGAGAAAGAAGATATTTTCCCGATTTTATTCGACTACTGTATCCTTTTTTATAAGCCGCTGTAATAAAGTTGTCCTTCGATTTTAAATAGGGGCCTAAATCTGCCACCAGGGAATCAAAATTATCATCCGAATCAATATAAATGATTTGATTGCTGTTAGCAAAAAGGGTGTTGTCCCACAAAAAAATGTTAAAAAAATTAACTGTAAAATATAAACCCACTACAACACCAAGAAGGGACATTAGCGCCAAAGCCTTAAATCGATTCATCTTTTCAAGAGTTTTTGATAGAATTTAGCATCCTGATAAGTTGAATCAATATAATACCATTCTCGTTTAATTCCCATTTCTACAAATTTGCAACTTTCAAATAAACGACAGCTTGCAAGATTTGATGACAACACATCAGCATGGAGCATATGCAAGTCATAGTTGTCAATCACATATTTTTCTAACAAAGTCAAGGTTTTTTTAGCAACTCCCATTTTTCTATAAGGTGCTAAAACAACTAGCCCCACTCCTGCTCTTTTGCTTTTAGGTTCAAATTCAAATAAATCAACTAAACCCAAAGCATTCTTTGATTGATCAGATATGACCAACCTCTGTTGTTGTTGTTCATAGATTGATTGGTTTTGTTGCTCCAGATAACGCTGAAGTATAAATCTAGAATAGGGGCCATTATGAGTAGAAAAAGATTGTAAAGAAGAATCATTTTCAATCGAAAAGAGCACATTGATATCTTCAGGCTCTAAGGCCCTCAAAAAAACTGTTTCTAACGCTATCATGATATTTTCCCTGAAAAAACAAATTCAGCTGGACCAGAAAGCACTATTTTCTCATAGCCCCGTTCCGTTTTATCAAATCCTACTTTGAGTATTCCTCCTAAAGCTTTTATAGTCATAGGAGATTTCTGACAATCTAAACTCCAAAAATCAGCAGCAATAGCAGCAGCTACCGCACCAGTTCCACAGGCAAGAGTCTCATTTTCTACTCCTCTTTCATAAGTTCTAATTTGAAGTTCACCAGATTCATTAGTAGCAATATAGTTTACATTTATACCCTCTCTTTTAAAAGGCTCCGCATAGCGAATTTTAGCTGCTTCTTTTATTATTTCTAGAGTATCAATATCGTTTTTCAGAACCACACAATGAGGTGAACCAGTATTCATAATCAAAGTATCGTCGTAAGTTTCAATTTGACTGACATTATTCATGCTAATTTGAACCGATTTATCTGACAAAATTTCAGCTTTATGCAAGCCGTCAATAGCCTCAAAAGTACATTCTGATTGAACCATCTGTAGTGTATGGGCAAATGCTACGGCACAACGCCCACCGTTGCCACACATACTGCTTTCTTTGCCATCAGAATTAAAATAAATCATCTTGAAATGAACTTTATTACTGGCTTCAATCATAATTAAGCCATCAGCTCCAATCCCTCTATTTCGATCACACAAGTGCTCTATCAAAGACTCCTGTATTGATGAATATTGTCCCGCTCTATTATCTAGCATAATAAAGTCATTGCCAGCGCCTTGATATTTTTGGAACGTTATTTGCACTGGGCAAAGGTACACTTTTTGGTGGGCTTAAAAAGCTGTTAAAATTTGACAATAATGTCGGTAGGTAAATAAGATGTATTTATTTTTAACAGCAAAAGTTTTAATCATTAAATCAATAAAGCTATGAAGTCATTTTTTAAACTTTTTCTAGTGGTTTCTCTAAGTGCAGGAGTCACTATTTTTATTAATCATTTTTTCTTTACCCCAGAAAAACAAAATTTAGAAGCTAAACAAAATCTAAATCTGATACCTACTACTTATGCGTTTAAAAGTAAAACGGCAGCTGAGACAACTGATTTTGTTTTAGCGGCTAGTAAAACACTAAACACAGTGGTTCACATCAAGAACACAAGTTCATATGATGATGAAGATCAATCCCTTTGGTCTCGATTCTATCATAAAAAATTGTATGATGATCCTAAAAAAGTAGGATCGGGTTCTGGTGTTATTGTGACCCCTGATGGATATATTATAACGAATAATCATGTGATTGAAGATCATACTGAAATCGAAGTTACTTTAAATGATAACAAATCATATTCAGCCACTCTAATTGGTACTGATCCAGCTACAGATATAGCCGTCATCAAAATTGATGCTGAAAAATCATTACCCTTTATTGCTTTTGGTGATTCTGATGCAGCCAAGGTGGGTGAATGGGTTTTAGCTGTGGGAAATCCCTTTAATCTTAATTCAACTGTTACAGCAGGTATAATAAGTGCAAAATCTCGTGATTTAAACAATTATGATCGTAAAAATGAATCTTTTATCCAGACTGATGCCGCAGTAAATATGGGAAATAGCGGAGGTGCTCTGGTCAATACCAATGGAGAACTTATAGGTATCAACACGGCAATTTCATCTTTTACAGGTGGTTTTGTTGGCTATTCTTTTGCTGTTCCAAGCAACATTGCTAGAAAAGTTTTTGAAGATATTATTGAATTTGGAAACGTTCAGAAGGGATTATTAGGAATTCGTGGAGGAGCTCTTGATAGCAGTGTAGCTGAAAACTATGATATTCTCGATACTGAAGGTTTTTATATCTCAGAAGTAGAGCCTGATATGGGAGCTGATTTAGCAGGATTAACAAAAGGTGATATTATCAAAAAAGTAGACGATGTTGTTATTAGAAAGTTTGCTGATTTATCTGGCTATTTATCAACTAAGCGACCTGGTGAAAAGGTTAAGGTGACCTATAAAAGAGAAAGAAAAACCATTGAAACTTTTGTTACTTTAAAAAAAATAAATAAAGTTTCATTCCTCGGTATGGAATTGCAACCATTAAACGATCAACAAAGAAAAAATCTTGGCCTTGATCAGAATGAAAATGGAGTCATCATTAGTAAAGCACAAAATGGCGCCAGCTATTACTATGGCATTGACGAGGGATATGCAATTCTTGAAATCAATGAAAAGAAAATTAATCAATTAGACGATGTCAAAAACATTAGTGTTGAAGATCTTAAGAGTATTTTGGTGGTCAACCCAGATGGGGAAAAAGAACGTATTTTATTCAATAAATACATTCGCTAAAAAAATGAGCCTCACTTAAGTGGGGCTTTTTTTTGGCACATTTTAAGTATAATAAATGACTATTAAAACTTCCTTGTTTACTATTTTAGCAATTCAAGAGCCACTCAATGCGTGTTGATATTATCACTCTTTTCCCAGAGTTACTTAAAGGACCGTTCGAGGTTTCGATTATCAAAAGAGCTATTGAAAGCGGCAAGGTCTCAATACATTTTCACCACCTAAGGGATTATGCAATAAATAAACAAAAACAAGTTGATGATTACCCCTTTGGGGGAGGCGCGGGTATGGTTATGAGAGTAGAACCAATTGATAATTGTATTACTGAGTTAAAAAACAGTAGAGAATACGACGAAATAATTTATTTGACCCCCGATGGTATTCAACATGACCAAAGTCTAGCTAATCAGTTTTCATTAAAAAAAAATATCATCCTTCTGTGTGGCCATTACAAAGGAGTGGATCAAAGAGTCCGTGACCATTTGATTACAAAAGAAGTTTCTATAGGAGACTTTGTTTTATCAGGAGGTGAACTCGCCGCTGCTGTTTTTTGTGATAGTATCATTCGACTGCTACCAGGAGTTCTCGGTGATGAGTCTTCTGCGCTGACTGATAGTTTTCAAGATGATCTTTTAGCAGCACCCATTTATACAAGACCTGCTAGCTACAAAGGATGGAATGTGCCCGAAATACTAACCTCAGGAAATACACAGAAAATTGAAGAGTGGCGTGAAAAAAAAGCGCTAGAAAGCACACACAAACGCCGTCCTGATTTACTGTAAAAGCTTTAGCCCCATGTTGAAGTTAATCTCTAAATACTATCTATTGTTTTTTTTATTCATTATCCAAATACAATTGAGATGTGAGAAAAATTCAATTGATGCTCAAGATGACCTTTTAGTTTGCACAAAAATTTTTATCACAATAGGTGTCAAAGTGGAAGGAGAACTGCCAATCGATTTTTATACTATCAGAGAAGCTACAGGAGACACCCTGCGTTTTGAAAATTTTAGCTCAGGGTTTTATCCAATAATTGACGATGGGTTGGTTCCTAAAATGCAAAAAAATCTCATCGAGCGATTTGAGTTTGTTGTCCTTAGGAAAGACAATAGCGTCAGAACTATTTATGAAATCAAATCAGATGGCTGCCACGTTATAAAAGTCAGTGGACCAGAAACGATTGATTAAAAAAGCTAGTCTATGTTGGTTACAATAAAATAAATATTAATTTTGCACGGCAAAGCCATCAACCTCTGACGATAGTCGTGCATGTTGCTGTTTTCTAATCAACTAATAAAAATGGAAACATTAATCAATTTTGTCCAAAACGAATTCATACATAAAAAAGACATTCCTGAATTTTCTGCTGGAGATACATTAACAGTCTATTACGATATCAGAGAAGGAGAAAAAGTAAGAACCCAATTTTTCAAAGGGGTGGTAATTCAAATTAAAGGTGAAGGCTTAACTAAAACTTTCACGATAAGAAAAATGTCTGGAACCGTTGGTGTAGAAAGAATTTTTCCTATTAATTTACCTTCTATTCAAAAGATTGAAGTTAACAAACGTGGAAAAGTCCGTCAATCTAGAATTTACTACTTTAAAAATTTAAGAGGTAAAAAAGCACGCATCAAAGAGGCTCAAAGAGAATCTTAAATCATATTAACCGCCCTCAACGGCGGTTTTTTTTTACTTTATTTTTACACGCTAAATCGTATATTTGAACCCGAAATCTAAAAAATATTTAAACAAATGTCCAAAATAAATGTTGCCAACCCAGTTGTAGAGATTGATGGAGATGAAATGACTAGAATTATCTGGAAATTTATTAAAGAACAACTTATACTTCCTTATATCAATCTTGATATTAAGTATTACGATTTAGGAATGGCTTCTCGGGATGCAACTGATGATCAAATAACGGTCGATTGTGCTGAAGCTATAAAAAAATATAATGTGGGTATAAAATGTGCAACCATCACTCCTGATGAAGATCGAGTGAAAGAATTCAAACTTAAGCGCATGTACAAATCGCCAAACGGCACCATCAGAAATATCGTAGGTGGCACAGTTTTCAGAGAACCTATAATCATGAAAAACGTTCCACGTTATGTTCCTGGTTGGACGACCCCAATATGCATAGGTCGTCATGCTTTTGGTGATCAATACAGAGCTACAGACACTGTTATTAAACAGAAAGGTACTCTCACCATGACTTTTACTCCCGAAGATGGGTCTGCACCAGAAACATGGGAAGTTTATAAATATGAAGAAGGAGGGGTAGCAATGAGTATGTATAATATAGATTCCTCAATTTACGGTTTTGCAAGGTCTTGCATGAACAGAGCTCTATCGAAAGGCTGGCCTTTATATCTATCAACAAAAAACACTATCATGAAGGCTTATGATGGTCGTTTTAAGGATATTTTTGAAGAGGTGTATGAAAATGAATTTAAGACCAGGTTTGAAAGTGCTAGCATTTTTTATGAGCATCGACTAATCGATGACATGGTCGCCGCAGCGATGAAATGGAATGGTGGATTTGTTTGGGCGTGCAAAAATTATGATGGTGATGTTCAATCAGATACAGTAGCTCAAGGCTTTGGTTCACTAGGGCTAATGACTTCTACTCTTGTTACTCCCGATGGAAAAACAATGGAAGCCGAGGCAGCGCATGGAACCGTTACACGTCATTTTCGTGAACACCAAAAAGGAAAAGCCACTTCTACAAACCCTATTGCTTCAATTTTTGCATGGACAAGGGGATTGGCTCATCGTGGGAAATTAGATCAAAATCAAGAACTTGTCAACTTCTGTGAAACCTTAGAAAAAGTTTGTGTTGAAACTGTTGAAAGTGGAAAAATGACAAAAGATTTAGCTTCACTTATTCACAAAGAAAATTTAAGTGACGAACATTTCTTGACTACTCAAGAATTTTTGGATGCTATAAAAGAAAACTTAAACAAAAAAAGAAGTGCCTAAAGACCTCATTTATAAGTCTAAAATCCAAAAAATTGACAAACGAGGTGATGCTTTTTTTCTATCTTAAATTGATATATGATGGACTTCATTAGATATACTGAACAGGATTCAAACCATAATGACCTCGAAAAAAAACCAATCAGTGATTTAATTGCTGGTATGCACGAAGAAGACCAAAATGCTGTTTCAGCCGTTGGCAAAGTGTTAAAACCCCTTGAGTCTTTAATCTCTGAGGTTGTTAAGAAAATGAAAAATGGAGGCCGATTGTTTTATATTGGTGCTGGAACCAGCGGTCGATTAGGTGTTCTAGATGCTTCAGAATGCCCACCTACCTTTGGCACAGACCCTTCAAAAGTGGTTGGGATAGTTGCTGGAGGTGATGCGGCACTAAGAGCTTCTATTGAAGATGCAGAAGACGATCCAAACCAAGCTTGGAAAGACCTTCAAAAATATACCATTTCATCCAAGGACGTAGTCGTTGGCATAGCTGCTTCTGGAACAACTCCCTACGTTGTTGGTGGCATTCACGATTGCAACTCATATCAAATTACCACTGGATGCATTACCTGCAATCCCAAAAGTCCCTTGTCAGTAGCTGCTCAATTTCCCATTGAAGTAATGGTTGGACCAGAATTCCTAACTGGAAGTTCTAGACTTAAGGCTGGAACGGCTCAAAAATTAATATTGAACATGATTACAACTGTCACAATGATTCAATTGGGTCATGTAAAAGGAAATAAAATGGTTGATATGCAGCTCGCCAATTCAAAATTGGTTGATCGTGGCACAAGAATGGTGATGGAGGCCCTTCAGATTTCAGAAAAAGAAGCTGCTGACTTATTGCATACACACCAAAGCATTCGCGAGGCAATCAATGCAAAAATGGAATGAATAAGCCACTTCTAATTAAAGGGTTTAAACTTGTTTTTACAGGAATCATATGTTGTTTTATTGCCCCAGTGATTGTTATGCAGGCTTTTAAAAATCAGAATCATCCCTTTTTTATTCCTGTTTTAGTTGTTGGATGTTTAGGCATGATTGCTGCTTTTTTTTATGGCTTGAAGGGAGTAAAATCTCTTGTTATAGCTCTATTAGGAAATAGAAAAAAAGGAAAAGAGTAGATCTAAATTGTATGCCAGAAGAAAGCATCCTATCTTTGCCATCAACTTGAAATATATGATCAATATCCAATTTCCAGATGGATCAAAAAAAACATATGAAAAAGGATCAACTCCTTTGGTTATTGCCCAAAGTATAAGTGAAGGTCTAGCTCGAAATGTGCTTTCTGCTCAATTCAATCAACAGGTTATTGAACCCTCTACTCCACTTGAAGAGGATGGACAAATTACTCTTTACACCTGGAATGATAGAGAAGGTAAAACCGCGTTTTGGCATTCTTCTGCCCATATTCTTGCTCAAGCCCTTCTAGACTTGTATCCCCATTGTAAGTTGACAATTGGTCCTGCTATAGAAAACGGATTTTATTATGATGTTGATTTCGGTGATGAAACCCTAACTGAAAAAGACTTGATTGCTGTTGAAAAAAAATTCATTGAATTTGCTCGACAAAAATTTGAATTTAAAATAAGACAAAGTTCCAAGGCTGAGGCATTAGCTTATTATAAAAAAAGACAGAATCCGTATAAGGTTGAATTAATAGAAAATTTAGAAGATGGCACTATAACTTTTTGTGATCATGCTGATTTTACTGATCTCTGCAGAGGGGGTCATATTCCTCATACTGGGTTTATTAAAGCAGTAAAATTACTTAATGTTGCTGGTGCATATTGGCGTGGAGACGAAAATAAGCCTCAGCTCACTCGAGTTTATGGTATTTCTTTTCCCAAACAAAAGGAACTCAACGAATATCTTGAATTAGTTGAACTAGCTAAACAAAGAGATCATAGAAAACTCGGTAAAGAACTTGAATTATTTACTTTTTCACAAAAAGTTGGACAAGGACTTCCATTGTGGCTCCCAAAAGGAACGGCTCTCAGAGAAAGTCTTGAACAGTTTCTAAGAAAAGCCCAACAAAAAGCTGGTTATGAACAAGTAATTTCCCCCCACATAGGAAATAAAGAACTCTACATGACTTCAGGTCATTATGAGAAATATGGTGCTGATAGTTTTCAACCCATCAATACCCCAGCTGATGGGGAAGAATTTCTCCTAAAACCCATGAATTGTCCACACCATTGCGAGATTTATAAAACCAGACCTTGGAGTTATAAAGATTTACCTAAAAGGTATGCTGAGTTTGGTACTGTTTATCGTTATGAGCAAAGTGGTGAATTACACGGTTTGACACGAGTAAGAGGATTTACTCAAGACGATGCCCATATTTTTTGTACACCAGACCAACTCGATGAAGAATTTAAAAAGGTTATTGATTTGGTTCTTTATGTTTTCGGCTCCTTAGGTTTTGAAAATTTTACTGCCCAAGTATCATTGAGAGATCCTGATCAGCCTGAAAAGTATATTGGTTCAAAAGAAAATTGGGAAAAAGCAGAACAAGCCATTCTCAATGCAGCAAAAGAAAAAGGGCTCCAATATGTTGTAGAGACTGGTGAAGCCGCCTTTTATGGTCCCAAACTAGATTTTATGGTTAAGGATGCGCTCGGCCGGCAATGGCAATTGGGTACCATTCAAGTTGATTATAACCTTCCAGAAAGATTCGATTTAACTTATAAAGGCAATGACAATGAATTGCATCAACCCATTATGATTCACCGTGCCCCTTTTGGAAGTATGGAGCGTTTTGTTGCTATTTTACTTGAACATACAGGTGGAGATTTTCCATTATGGCTGATGCCAAAACAAGTTAGTTTGCTGTGCGTCAGTGAAAAATATAAAAATTACGCTCTAAAAGTTTTAAATTTCTTGGAAAATCACGAAATTCGCGCCCTCCTAGACGATCGAAACGAAACGATTGGAAAAAAAATCAGGGAAGCTGAAATGGGAAAAATCCCATACATGATTATTTTAGGAGAAAAAGAAGAAGCAAACAACACCTTGTCCCTTCGGAAACATAAAGCTGGTGACCAGGGAGTTTTTAACATCGAGGAATTAGTAAAATTATTAAAAAACGAAATAGGCGAAAGCTTAAAACCATTCAACGCATAATTTAAAAAAAAGAAGTCATAGCAATACGCAGAAGAAGAACGAATAGACCTGGGAGGATCATCAAAGAAAATCCTCACAAGATCAATCAGAAAATAACTGCTCATGAAGTTCGATTGGTCGGTGATAATATTGAAGTGGGAGTATATCCTCTCACTAAAGCCTTGTCATTAGCAGATGACCAAGGTTTAGATTTGGTTGAGATATCTCCCAAAGCTGTACCTCCTGTGTGCAAGATATTAGAATACAAAAAGTTCTTATACGAACAGAAAAAAAGAGAAAAAATATTAAAGTCCAAAACCACCAAGGTGGTGGTTAAAGAAATACGGTTTGGACCAAATACAGATGAACACGATTATGAATTTAAGAAAAAACACGCTGAAAAGTTCCTTAGCGAAGGAGCTAAATTAAAAGCTTTTGTTTTTTTTAAGGGTCGATCTATTGTTTTTAAAGAAAAAGGGCAGATTTTATTATTAAGATTGGCTCAAGATTTAGAAGAACTGGGACGCGTAGAACAAATGCCAACCTTAGAAGGAAAAAAAATGATCATGTTTATTTCACCAAAAAAAACTAAAAAATAAATACCACGAAGAGTCATGCCAAAAATGAAAACAAAGTCGAGTGCCAAGAAGAGATTTAAACTCACTGGCAGTGGAAAAATAAAAAGAAAACACGCTTTTAAAAGCCATATTCTGACTAAAAAATCTAAAAAGAGAAAATTACGTCTTACCCACTCTGGCTTAGTGCATGAGAGTGATACGAAAAATATTAAAGAGCAATTACGCTTACAATAAAAATTAATTTAATTCACCAGAAGTCAGGCTTTAAGCGTTTTAAACCGCCTCCTTCAAAAATTTTAATATTATGCCAAGATCAGTAAATTCAGTCGCCTCAAGAGCTAGAAGAAAAAAAATCATCAAACTCGCCAAGGGGTATTATGGTCGTAGAAAAAATGTGTGGACCGTTGCCAAAAATGCGGTTGAAAAAGCAATGCTATATGCTTATAGAGATCGCAAGACCAAAAAACGTAATTTCAGGGCGCTTTGGATCGCAAGAATTAATGCTGGTGCGAGGCTTCATGGTATGTCATATAGTCAATTCATGGGTAAAATAAAAACAAATAACATTTCCCTAAACAGAAAAGTGTTAGCTGATTTAGCAATGAATCACCCAGATGCTTTCAAGGCTGTAATTGAAAAAGTCAAATAAGCTTTACACCCACTAAACAGTGGGTTTTTTATTGCTATGAATGAAATAATTATTTACCACAATCCTAGGTGCAGAAAATCTAGAGAGGCACTAGCCTATTTAACAGAAAACAACATTAATCCTACCCTTGTTTTTTATTTAAAAAATCCATTCACTGTCAGCTCCCTTAAAAGTTTAATAAAAAAAATTGGTTGTAAACCGATTGCACTTGTGCGCACTGAAGAAGCGCTCTGGAAGTCAACATACAAAAATAAAACTCTTAGTGACGATGCCCTTATAAATCTTTTAGTTGAAAACCCCAAACTCATTCAAAGACCTATTGTCGCTACTGACAAAAGTGCAGTCATAGCGAGACCCTTAGAAAATTTAGTCAACTTTTTATAATTCTATTAAACCTTCCTCTTTGAAATCAATCAAAAGGAGAATTAAAAGCTAAGATGAAAAGAAAAATATTGTTGCTGTTCTGCCTATTCTTTTTTATTCAGAACATGCAATCTCAAAGACCACAAGGGGCAGGTGGATCTGTTCCAAAAATAAAACTTAGTGGAAGAGTTATTGATCTTGAAACGCAAGAACCATTAGAATATACTTCTATTACATTGGTTAACAACCGTTTTCCTGATAGAATTCAAGGCGGTATTACAAACGATAAGGGTATTTTTTCCTTTGAAATTTTTCCAGGCAAATACACTATTACCATAGAATATATTGGGTTTAAAAAAATCACACTTGAAGATCAAATGATTCGAGAAGATAAAGACTTAGGTACCATTACACTCGAGATAAATGCTGAAGATTTGGATGAAGTTGAGCTCATAGGAGAACGAACTGAAGTTGAAATCCGACTAGACAAACGAATTTATAATGTTGGTAGAGATCTTACCGTAAGGGGTGGTAGTGTGGCAGACGTACTAGACAATGTCCCCTCAGTGTCTGTTGATGTCGAAGGCAATGTTGCTTTAAGGGGTAATGACAATGTGCGGATTCTTATTAATGGTAAGCCTTCTGGACTTGTTGGTATCTCTGGACCTCAAGGATTAAGACAACTTCCTGCAGAATCTATTGAAAAGGTAGAAGTTGTTACCTCCCCTTCTGCGCGATATGAAGCCGAAGGTACAGCGGGTATTTTGAATATAATCCTAAAAAAACAAGAACTTATAGGATTCAATGGAAACCTATCTGCCAATGTTGGCCTACCTGAAACTTATCGTGGATCTGCTAATTTAAATTGGCGAACCAATAAATTCAATTTTTTTAATACCACCACCATAGGTGATAATTTAACCAAAGGAAACTCACTAAGTGATAACACTTATTTCAATGGTGCAGCTCCAGATACTTACCTTTTTGAAAAAAGTCAACGAGATAGAAATCGTTCAAGCATCTTTACCAATTTTGGGGTTGAATATTATTTCAATGATAAAACTTCAATCAATCTAAGCGCTTTCTATCGTGATAGTGACAACTATAATGATGTTACCAATATGATACGTGAGATTGATGCTTCAGATCTGTTGCTAAGTGAAACGGAAAGAAACGAATTCGAAGACGAAGTTGATGAATCCATTCAATACAGTGCCAACTTTTTTAAGGATTATGATGAGGATGGTCATAAATTGACAGCCACACTTCAATATGAATCTAACGCAGAAGTCGAAGATGGGGACATAAGAAATCAAACCCTAAGCCCTGTGCCTTCTCCCATATCTTACGAGCGAACTCAAAGTATAGAAGACCAAAGCAGATTGATAGGTCAGTTTGACTATGTAAAACCATTGAAAGATGACGCTCAATTTGAGCTTGGGTATAGAGGGAGTTTTCTTAAGCAAGAGACAGAATTTATATTAGAATATTTAAGAAACAACGACTACATTTTAGACACCAACCTATCCAATCTTTTTCTTTATAAAGAAGATGTCAACGCAGCCTATACTCAATATGGTAAAAAAATAAATAAATTCTCTTATTTATTGGGGCTTCGGATGGAAAGAACAAAAATAACTGTTGACCAACGAACCACAACAGAAACTAACGTAAGAATCTACAATAGCTGGTTTCCTACTATCAACCTTTCTTATGAAATGGAAAATTCTGGCAGTTTTCAATTGGGTTATAGCAGAAGAATTAGAAGACCCCGCTCTTATTTTATTAACCCTTTCCCCTCTAGGAGTAGTGTCACTAACATTTTTCAAGGAAATCCATATCTAGATCCTACTTTTTCAAATGCGTTAGATTTAGGGTACCTAAAGCGATGGAAGAAGTTCACTTTCAATAGCTCAGTATATTATCAAAAATCAAATAGAGTTTTTACATTCATTGCAGAAGATACAGGAGAAACAGTTTTCTTAAATCAAGACCCCGACAATCCTCTAAGCACAGGCGTTGAATTGCCCGTTATTAGAAGAACACCAATCAACCTAGCTGAAAATATTCGGTGGGGAACAGAGTTTAACCTTTCCTTTTTTCCGTCCAGAAAAATTCGTTTTAATGGTAATTTCAATTTTTTTAATTCAGAAACCATTGGAGATTATGACGGAATTAGTTATGATGCTTCAAACTTAAGTTGGTTTATTCGTTTCAATAGTGCCATTAAACTTCCAGGAAATATCGATTGGCAAATGCGCTTTTTCTATCGAGGTCCACGTGAAGATGCTTTAAACAAAAGTAGAGGTATTGCATCACTCTCAGGAGCTATCAATAAAGAAGTATTTAAAAAGAAAGGCACCCTTTCTTTTCGAGCCAGTGATATTTTTAATAGTTCAAAAAGGATCTCTGAAACTTTTGCTCCTACCTTCTATAGCTATAGCGAATTTCAGTGGAGACAACCCACTTATATACTTTCTTTAACCTATAGAATTAATGAGAGAAAGGCAGAACGTAATCGACGCAGGACGCAAAGAAATTATGGTGGAGGTGATGAAGAAAGCTTTGGATTTTGATGGAAAAAGGAACCAAAATAGGGTTCATTTTAATTTATTCGACCGAGGGATCTTCTTCTTTTTTTGATTTTAATCGTTCCATCAGAGTTCCAAATAACCAATAAGGAACAACAAACGTGATTAAAAAAATCATAAGCCAAAACCCTATTGTTAAAATACTTAAAAAGGCTAAAAAACCTAAATATTGATCAAACTCAAACATATTATCAAATTCTATCACAAAAATAGAAAATAAAAAAAGATAACCACTACTTTAAAAAAAAATGTGTTCAAAAATTTTAGAGTAACTTCCCTTTAGTTTAAGTGCAAACCTCTTATTTTTAAAAAAAATAAAGTATGGATTTTCGAATAGAGAAAGACACCCTTGGAGAAGTTCAAGTGCCTAAAGAGGTATATTGGGGAGCTCAGACAGAACGCTCTAGAAATAATTTTAAAATTGGCCCTTCAGCTAGTATGCCCCTAGAGATTATTTATGGTTTTGCCTATCTAAAAAAAGCTGCTGCTTATGCTAATTGTAAATTAAACGTTCTTTCAAAAGAGAAAAGAGATGCTATTGCCACAGTTTGCGATGAAATTTTGGAAGGCAATCATGATAGTCAATTTCCACTTGTTATTTGGCAAACTGGGTCTGGCACTCAAAGCAATATGAATGTCAATGAAGTTATTGCCAATAGAGCACATGTTTTGGCTGGAAAACATTTAGGTGAAGGAGACAAAACTTTGAGTCCTAACGATGATGTCAATAAATCACAATCCTCAAATGATACCTTCCCAACAGGAATGCATATTGCTCTTTATTTAAAATTAGTAGAACAGACCCTGCCAAAAATCAAAGCCCTTAAAGAAGCTATTGAAAAGAAAGCAATTGCTTTTAAAGACGTGGTGAAAATAGGGCGAACCCATTTAATGGATGCCACCCCGCTAACCTTAGGACAAGAATTTTCTGGCTATGTCTCACAACTAGAGCATGGTATAAAAGCGCTACAAAACACTTTGCCTCATCTCTCTGAACTAGCACTCGGAGGAACAGCCGTGGGGACAGGTATCAATACCCCAAAAAATTACGCAACAACAGTTGCTCAATACATTGCAGAGTTCACTGGACAACCTTTTATCTCAGCAAAAAATAAATTTGAGGCTTTAGCTGCTCATGATGCCATTGTCGAAACACATGGTGCTTTAAAGCAAATTGCCGTTAGTCTCAATAAAATTGGAAATGACATTCGAATGTTAGCCTCTGGACCTCGCTCTGGAATTGGAGAAATTATTTTGCCCGCCAATGAGCCAGGAAGTTCTATTATGCCTGGAAAGGTGAACCCTACCCAATGCGAAGCCCTCACAATGGTTTGCGCTCAAGTGATGGGAAATGATGTTGCCATCACAATAGGAGGCACTCAAGGGCATTTCGAATTAAACGTTTTCAAACCACTATTGGCAGCCAATGGTCTGTCCTCTGCACAATTGCTTGGAGATGCAGCTGAAAGTTTTATGAAACATTGTATTCAAGGGATACAAGCTAATCAAGCTAAAATTGATGAATTAGTTTCAAATTCACTGATGCTAGTGACAGCATTAAATACTAAAATAGGCTATTATAAAGCTGCTGAAATTGCTAATAAGGCGCATGCTGAAGGCACTACACTTAAAGAGGCTAGTTTGGCATTAGGCTATTTGACAGAACAAGAGTTTGAGGCTTGGGTTGTCCCTGAAAAAATGATTGGCAATGCAGAATGATTTAAATATCGTTCCCTTTGCTGAAAAATTACATGCTCCCTATTTTAAGTCACTTAATGCAGATTGGCTTCAACAATATTTTAAAATAGAACCTTTTGATGAGCAAATTTTAAATTATCCAAAAAAAGAAATTATTGATCAAGGAGGCTATATTTTTATGATGTTACAGGCACAAGAAATTATTGGAACTTTTGCTTTTCTAAAAAAAGAAGAGGGTGTCTTTGAATTTAATAAAATGGCAATCCGAGAAGATTTAAGAGGAAAAGGATATGGCACCTATCTCATGCAATTTGCACTTGATTTTACAAAACAACACCATTGGAAAAAATTACTTCTCTATTCCAATACAAAACTTGAAAATTCCATTTATCTCTACAGAAAATTTGGATTCAAAGAAGTTCCCTTAGAAGATGCCCCCTATGCAAGAGGAAATATTAAAATGGAACTTGAGCTTTAAGAAAGTTAATTTCTGAAGATTAATTTCTGGTGATTTTTTTATACTTAATTCTTTTGGGAATGATTTCTTTACCCAGTCGTTTTCTTTTATTCTCCTCATAATCAGAAAATGAGCCTTCATAAAAGTAGACTTGAGAGTTTCCTTCAAAAGCTAAAATGTGAGTACAAATTCTATCTAAAAACCAGCGGTCGTGTGAAATAACAACAGCACAACCAGCAAAGTTTTCTAATCCCTCCTCCAAAGCTCTGAGGGTGTTGACATCCAAATCGTTTGTAGGCTCATCGAGCAACAATACATTGCCTTCCTCTTTAAGGGTCATGGCTAAATGAAGTCGGTTACGTTCTCCTCCCGAAAGAGTTGAGACTTTTTTATTTTGTTCACTACCACCAAAATTGAAGCGACTTAGATAAGCTCTAGAATTGACTTGTCTCCCTCCCATCATTATGAGTTCTTGACCATCACAGAAATTTTCCCAAATTGATTTTTCGCTGTCTATATTGCTATGATTCTGATCAACATACGCAATTTTCACAGTGTTGCCAACATCAAATGTGCCTGAAATGGGTTCAAGTTCATTCAATAACAAGCGAAAAAGAGTGGTTTTCCCAGCCCCGTTTGGACCTATTATACCAACAATTCCGGCTTGAGGCAAACGAAAAGTAAGGTTTTCATAAAGCATTTTATCACCAAAAGCCATAGTGACACCATGAGCATCTATCACCTCGCTTCCAAGGCGTGGGCCATTGGGAACATATAATTCCAATTTCTCGTCAACTGCTTTTTGGTCTTGTTGCAAGAGTTTGTCATAGCTATTCAAACGTGCTTTTTGTTTGGCTTGTCTCCCTTTTGGAGCCATACGCACCCACTCCAACTCTCGTTCTAACGTCTTTTGTCTTTTTGAAGCCTGTTTTTGCTCTTGAGCAAGGCTTTTGGCTTTTTGATCTAACCAAGAAGAATAATTTCCTTTCCATGGTATGCCTTCTCCTCGATCTAATTCTAATATCCAGCCTGCCACGTTATCTAAAAAATAGCGATCGTGTGTCACCGCAATAACAGTTCCTTTATACTGACCTAAATGTTGCTCCAGCCAATGCACTGATTCAGCGTCTAAATGATTCGTTGGTTCATCTAGGAGTAAAATATCAGGTTGTTGTAACAAAAGCCTGCACAGTGCCACTCTTCTTTTTTCACCTCCTGATAGGGAACCAATGTTTTGATCAGCTGGAGGAGTTCTTAGAGCGTCCATGGCCAATTCAAGTTGGTTGTCTAGCTCCCATGCATTGGCAGCATCAATTGCATCTTGAAGACTCGCTTGCCGCTGCATTAACTTTTCCATTTTATCTGAATCTTCATACACCTCAGGCAACGCAAATTGCTCATTAATATCATTGTATTCTTCTAAAATAGCTGTAGTTTGAACGACCCCCTCTTTGACAATTTCCAAAACGGTCTTGGAAAAATCCATTTCAGGTTCTTGTGCTAAATATCCTATTTTGTATTCGTGTGAAAACACCACATCGCCTTGATAACTTTTTTCTAAACCTGCTATAATTTTTAACAGCGTTGATTTTCCAGAACCGTTCAGTCCTAAAATTCCAATTTTAGCACCATAAAAAAAACTAAGCGAAATATTTTTAATTACTGGTTTTGGAGCCCCTTGATAGGTTTTAGAAACTCCTGACATGGAAAAAATAATTTTTTTGTCTTCAGCCATGGATTAAAGTCTACCTCTAAGCGCATTAAAAGCCCAGGCTAAAATGCAAAAACCTAACCCTACAAGACCTAAAATATATTTCCACTCTTTGAATCGAAAAGAGCCTAAATAAATTATCATCAGTCCAACAAGGAGCATGAGCAATGCACTAAATCCTAAAATTTTATTTTTGTTTAATGCCATAATTTCTTGATTCAAATAAAACAAATATCTAATATTTATTTTAATCTGCACGTATAGAAATAAGTACTTTAGCAAAACAAACCATAATGATGGAAATAGAACAACGAAAAAATGAAGATTTTTTAAAACTGGCCTTGTCCAATATCCAACATTTAGAAAGAAATGCAAAATTAGGAGGTGGTAAAGCACGGTTAGAAAAAATCAGAAAAGAAGGGAAACTAACAGCTCGTGAGCGTGTCAATTATCTTCTTGATGAGCAAAGCGAACAATTTGAAATTGGGCTACTTGCAGGAACAGATTGTTATCAAGATTATGGAGGTTGTCCTGCGGGCGGAGTAGTGGTTGTAGTTGGCCAAATAGAGGATCAATGGTGTGTGGTGGTGGCCAATGATGCAAGCGTTAAAGCGGGAGCTTGGTTCCCGATTACGACCAAAAAAAATCTAAGAGCTCAAGAAATTGCTCTTGAAAATAGAATTCCCATTATCTATTTGGTTGACAGTGCAGGGATCTTTTTACCACTTCAAAATGAACTTTTTGCTGACAAAGACTTTTTTGGTCGAATTTTTAGAAATAATGCTCAAATGAGTGCTGCAGGTATTGTTCAAATTGCTGCCGTTATGGGGAGTTGTGTTGCGGGTGGTGCTTATCTCCCTGTGATGTCTGATGAAGTAATTATGGTCGATAAATCTAGTAGTATCTTTTTGGCAGGAAGTTATTTAGTCAAAGCGGCAATAGGAGAAAATATTGATAATGAAATTCTAGGGGGTGCCACAACACACACAGAGATTAGCGGAGTTGGAGACTATAAAGCGAAAAATGACAAAGACGCACTAGATCGCATCAAAAAACTTATCAATAACCTAGGCCCTCTATCTAAAGCAGGGTTTAATCGTGTAAAAGCAATTGATCCAAAAAAATCTATCCAAAATATAAGTGGAGTTTTACCCAAAGAAAGAAATGAACCCTATGATACAAATGAATTATTAGCTCACTTACTTGACGCTGATACACTGGAAGAATATAAACCAGATTATGGAAAAACTATTCTCACAGCTTATGCCAGAATAGACGGATGGTCTGTCGGTATTGTAGCTAATCAAAGAAAAATTATTAAAAATAAAAAAGGGGAAATTCAATTTGGTGGCGTCATTTATAGTGATAGTGCCGACAAAGCTACTCGTTTCATTGCCAATTGTAATCAACGAAAAATCCCTTTAGTCTTTTTACAAGACGTGACTGGCTTTATGGTTGGCAGTGATGCTGAGCATGGTGGTATAATAAAAGATGGTGCTAAAATGGTCAATGCGGTTTCTAACTCAATAGTGCCAAAATTTACAATCGTCGTAGGGAATTCTTATGGGGCGGGAAATTATGCTATGTGTGGAAAGGCATTTGATCCTCGTTTTATTGTGTCATGGCCTACAGCTAAAATTGCTGTTATGGGAGGTGAGCAGGCAGGTAATGTGCTTTTACAGATTCAAAAATCTGCTGCCAAAAAAAAGGGAGAGAAAGTAGAGACCAAAAAAGAAGAACAACTCCTTAATGAAATCAAAGAGAAATATGACGCTCAAACCACGCCTACCTATGCAGCGGCCAGAATGTGGATTGACGCTGTGATTGATCCAACAAATACAAGAAAATGGATTAGTATGGGTCTTGCCTTAGCAGACCATGCTCCTATTGAAAAGAAATTTTCGATGGGAATATTACAAGTCTAATCGCTCAACATAAGGAATCTTAAGCGTCTTTTTACGCTTAATTTTACCACTGAAAGTGCGGTGAAACCTTTCATATAATACAATTGCCTTGGGTTGTTCTAATTTTTTTATTTTAGGGTGTTTCTTGACTACTTCCGCCAATTTTTTTATTTCGAAATCTTGATTTTTTTCTAGGGCTAAGACCAATTCTTCTCCTAACACATCGTTAGGAAGTGCTCCAATAAAAAAGTGAGGTGGAAAATCAGCAGAAAGCTTCATTTCAATTTGTTCCGGTTGAATCTTCACGCCTCCAGAATTAATCACATTGTCAATACGCCCAAGTAAACGAAATTTTGATTTATTTAAAATCTCCACATTATCATTTGTAATTAAATTTTCAATTGAAAGATGGGGAGCGTTTATGACCATACAACCTCTATTATCTTGAGATATAGAAAAATTAGGTAGTAGGGTGAATTCGGCTATAGGATCGTCAATTTTTCTGAAAGCGATGTGTGAAAGAGTTTCAGTCATACCATAAGTTTCAAAAACTTTTCCTTTAACCTCGAGAAGAGCTTCTCTCAAGGGTTTAGAAATGGCACCCCCTCCAACAATGAGCGTATTAATTTGATTTAGGCGTGAAAGGGAATTCCATGCTTGCATTGGCGTCATAGCAGCAAATTGATATTTCTTTTTTAGGTTGCTCATTGGTCTGCTTGTGGGCGATACCATGTCCAGTGAAAATCCTAAAAACATCGCTCTAATTAGCATCATTTTTCCAGCAATAAAATTAGCTGGTAAACAGTGAAGTGCTCGGTCTCCAACACCCACTTTAAAAAAATCTCCTGTTAATAGCGCAGAATTGATTAACGCTTGTTTTTCAAATTTCATTCTTTTTGGTTGTGAGGTAGTCCCAGAAGTTTCAATCCAAATTGTTGAGGATGGGTTTAGCCAATCCAATAAAAAATCTCCCATGAATTGCTCATATTGATCGCCTTCTTTAATGAAACTTAATGCGACCATCTTCAAATCCTCACGAGTGTAGTGAAATCCATTGAGTTGAAATCTGTTGTGTATTTTTGTATAGTCTGGTGGTATCATTTATATCGCTTTAGTTATGGTGTCAAACCAATTTTTCCATTTATATTTTTTTGCCAGTAGGATAAGAAAAAGGGGGTATAAAATTAAGCCTGATAAAATCATTTCTGTAGATAATTTTGGTTCTGAAATATCAATCCATAGGGAGTCTGTTTGGAATGCAGTCCAATTTGAGGTGACCAACAAAGCGGCAAATAAATTATTGGCGGCATGAAAACCCAATGCCAATTCGATTCCCTCATCCATTAATGTAATTATGCCTAAAAAAAGACCTGTGCCAATGTAGTACCAGAGAATATTGACTCCCAGTTTTTCAACTTCGGGATTATAAAAATGAAGACTCCCAAAAATGATAGAGGTTAAAAGCAATGGCATCCAGCGATTGTGAGTAATTGTAGCAAATCCCTGAAACAAATAGCCTCTGAAAATAAATTCTTCTACACTAGTTTGTATTGGAATAAATAGTATCCCAATTACTGCCAATAAAAGAAATGACTTTAAATTAAAATTCCATTGATACTCTTCGGGAAATAAATAAACATCAGCCAAAACAACACTCACTGTAAAACCACCCCAAACAAAAAAAGAAAATAAAATTCGATTCCAATCTAATTGGTTGCGTGCAGTGGCAATAGACACCAATGTTCTATCATGTAACTTGGACACCACTAGCCAGAGGCCAAAAAAACCAATCACGAAGGGAAGCAATAGTAAAAATAACTGCAGGTTTTTGTCTATAGAACGTATCAGTTCAATAGGGTTAATTTGTTCAACTAAATTTGTCTTATTTTGAATGATGACTATGCTTAGTGGAATTTGTCCCAGTATGCTAAATAAAATTACAATCAATGAACCTAAGAGATACATCCAAAAGGGATTATTGAAACGTTTTATTTGTTCTAAAAACATTCTTTAAAAATTAAATTGCCACGGCTTATTCTCATCTATAGAAAGATACCCATCAGAAACATTGAGAGGCAAATCAATATTATTGGTAAATAATGAGCCTGTCCCAAGTCCTTGATGCCCCTTTGCCTTCAAACTATAGGTCCATTGTGCAATGGCATTCAACCCTATATTGCTTTCAAGAGCACTGGTAATCCACCACCCTATCTTTCTTTCGTTGGCCATAGAAATCCATTTTTCTGCGACTTTAAATCCACCTATTAAACTGGGTTTCAAAATAATAAATTGTGGTTTAATTTGATCCAACATTGCTTCTCTTTTTTGGTGACCAAAAACCCCAATTAGTTCTTCATCCAGTGCAATATCAATTGGAGATTGTTCACACAAAGAGGCCATCTCATCCCATTGAGAAGGTGCAATAGGTTGCTCTATAGAATGAATATTAAAGGCACTTAATTCTTGAAGTTTATCCAAGGCATTAACATTTGAAAATGCACCATTGGCGTCTACTCTAATTGTCAAGTTTTGTTCTGAAAAATCTTTGCGTATATATCTTAAAATATTGAGTTCTTCTTCAAAATTAAGTGCTCCTATTTTAAGTTTCACACATCTAAAACCCTTATCTAATAATTCTTTTATTTGATTTTTCATGAATTCTCTACTTCCCATCCACACTAACCCATTGATAGGTATACTTGCTTTTCCTTTAGAAAAAGCAGAGGGATATAATTCCCACCATTGGGGGGCTTTTAAACTGAGAAGTGCTGTTTCAAAACCCATTTGTATGGAAGGCCATTCATTTAAATTTGATAGTCTCTGATGAAAAGAAAAGTCTTGTGCAAATTGACGAAGCTGTTTTTCAAAATGAGGTTTTGCATCAACACTTAATCCTGCGATTAGGCTACTTTCTCCAATGCCAACTTTTTGATTTTCAATTATGCGAATAAACCAACTTTCTTTTTGAGTCAATACGCCACGAGATGTTCCGCTAGGTCTTTTAAATTGAAGGGTGTGTTTTTTGATCTCAACCCGCATTAGCTCATATAAAAAGTGAGAAAAGAAAGAGCTGAAAATGCAAAAGCTGAAAGAGCTAATGTTTTCAATTCAGGATCGAGAAGTTTTGGATTGTCATTTTTATAGACTCTGAAAAAATGGACTAATAAGGGAAGTACTGCTGTTATTGGAAGCCAAAAATAGGGTCCTGATAAATTTATAAAAACAACTAAAATCAAAGCAATAGCCAACCCTAAAAGAGAATAATGATAGATTTTAGCTCGCTTATTTCCTAGCAAAACTGCTAGTGTGTTTTTTCCAACTGCGGCATCATTTTCACGATCACGCATATTGTTTAGATTAAGAACTCCAACTGCTAATAAGCCAACGATTAAAGATAATTGAAGTGAAGTTTTAGATATATTTTGTAATTGGACAAAAGAAGAACCGATAACCGCCAAAAGACCAAAAAAAAGAAACACAAAAAGATCACCTAGTCCAACATATCCATAGGTATTTTTTCCAACGGTATAAGAGATTGCTGCCCAAACACATAAAAAACTCAGTACTATGAAAAGTATAAAATAGAACAGAGAGTCTGTGCCAAAAGCCAATACAATGGTTGTGGATGAAAAACACAGTGCTATTATTGCTGTTATAACTATGCCTTGTTTTAATTCTATTGCTGAAAGCATACCAGATTGAAGTGTTCTCTTAGGCCCAACTCTATTTCTATTGTCTGTACCCTTGATGCCATCTCCATAGTCATTAGCAAAATTGGAGATGATCTGAAATAATATGGCCGTACAAAGCATTAATAAAAATAGTAGCCATGAAAAATTTGGGTGCTTCAGACTACATCCATTTCCCAATAAAATTCCTGAAACAGAAAGTGGTAGAGTTCTAAGTCGAGCAGCTTGAATCCAAACTCGTGCTTTGTTGAACATGCTTATGGGAACTTTGGATATTTTTTAAAATTTGGTGGCCTTTTCTCTAAAAAAGCTTGCTTGCCTTCTTGAGCTTCTTCCATAAGATAATACATCAAAGTAGCATCACCCGCTAATTGCATCAAACCATGTTGTCCATCTAATTCGGCATTTAAAGAACGTTTAATCATTCGCAATGCTAATGGACTTCTTTGTTGCATCATTTGGCACCA
Organism: Flavobacteriaceae bacterium; assembly: GCA_016779985.1. GTDB lineage: Bacteria > Bacteroidota > Bacteroidia > Flavobacteriales > Flavobacteriaceae > JADHMP01. The sequence goes on along the minus strand of JADHMP010000008.1, from coordinate 26,919 downwards.
GTCCATCACAGTATCTTCTAACTTACTAAGTGGGACAACTTTATTGACTAACCCCATTTCAAGTGCTTCTTGGGCAGAATATTGCTGACATAAGAACCAAATTTCCCTCGCCTTTTTTTGACCCACATGACGCGCTAGATAGGATGATCCAAAGCCCCCATCAAAACTACCTACTTTAGGGCCTGTTTGACCAAAAATGGCGTTTTCACTTGCTATGGTCAAATCACAAACTACATGCAATACGTGTCCACCTCCAATGGCATACCCATTGACCATCGCAATGACAGGTTTAGGTAACTCACGAATCCGCTTATGTAAATCGAGTACATTCAATCGGGGAACACCGTCTTCTCCTACATAACCTCCCACTCCTTTCACATTTTGGTCTCCACCACTACAGAAAGCTTTTTCTCCAATACCCGTAAAAACAACAACGTCTATATCATTCCGTTCACGACATACTTCCATGGCTTCTAGCATCTCAATATTAGTCTCAGGACGAAATGCATTGTAAACTTCTGGTCTATTGATTGTAATCTTAGCAACACCCTCACAAAATTCAAAAAGGATGTCATTAAAAGTTGAAATTGATTCCCAGTTTCTCATGCATTTATTTTTGTAAAAATACTCATTTATTAATGAGTTAAAAGCACTTTTTAAGATTCACTACAGTATAAATTCAATAAATATTTTTCTTTACATAATGCCCTCAAATAGGCTCTCTAAAAACCTAAGTTTATTCTGTATAATTTTTATGCAGCTAATTCTATAAGCCATCAATTAAGAAAAAGCATGTTTTGATGTGTAACTAATTAGTATAAGTGCTCTCCTTATGAAAAAAAATAACATTAATCTGACTTGTAAGTTACTTTTTTCAAGAATAAACTTTTTTCATGGCTATGAAGTAATCCAGTAAAATACGGTCATTTATTTTACGGGGAGTTTGTAACTCTAAAATTTTTGGCTGTGAACTATTTTGTAAGAAACGTTTAAATTTTCTTTTTAAACTCCACATAGAAGAGGCTTTGGTATATTTAAAACCAAATGCTTTTGCAATATTTTTAGCTTCCCTTTGATGAATGGTTTCAAAATAGCGATCGTAGTTTGGACTGTCTTTTTCTCCGGGTAGAATTCTAAAAATTCCACCACCCTGGTTGTTGATTAAAAGAATTCTGAAGGAGGGTGGAATATAATCGTTCCATAAACCATTAACATCATAAAAAAAGCTTAAATCACCTGTAATCAAAAGAGTGGGCATGGTCGTGATTTGTGCTGCCCCAATGGCAGTGGCAGTACTGCCGTCAATTCCACTCGTACCTCTGTTACAAAAAAATTGAATTTTTGGAGACCAATCCATTAGTTGGCTATAACGAATGGCAGAACTATTAGCAATTTGTATTTGATATGTTCCTTCAATTGTTTGAGCAATAAAATCAAAAACTTTTAGATCACTAAAAGATATATTGTCTAAATAGCTTCTCCCTCGACGTTTAAATTGAGAATAAATTTCATTTACCTCAGCGTGAAAATCACTAGGTTGATGAGATGCATTTTTATACAGTTCTAAAATAAATGCATCGGGGTGCATTTTAACATGTTCTTTCAAACAGTAGAAAGTATTATAAGCCTTTTTATTATCAATATGCCAGTGGCTTTCAGGTGAATAGGTACGTAAGAATTGCTTTACTTTTTTGGATACAATCATACCCCCAAAGGTTATTATAATATCTGGTTTTACTTTATCAGCTAATTCAAACTGCATCAATTCAAGGGGAGCCATAAGAGTATCTATAGAATGTATTGCTTTGGGATGACTGTTGTTGGAAGTGGTTTCGGTTAAAACAACTACAGAAGGATCTTCACAAATCAGTTTTAAACCTTCGTCACTAATTGCATCTGGAGCCATTACCCCCATAATTATCCATTTTCTTGGCTCCTTATGCCATATTTTTTTTATTTCTTGTAGTTTTTTTGATTCATCTTCTAATTGGATTTTTTGAGGTGGCACCTCTATTGATAACCCTTTTTTAGTCATCTCATAGAGAGGTTCCTCCATTGGTATGTTCAAATGAACTGGGCCTTTCATTTGTATGGCTGTTCTCAAAACTCGAATTATTTCCTCGAGGTTATATGATTCTATAGCAGTCTGTATTTCCTGAATTTTACTTTTTGAAGCGTTTTGAGGTATTATATTTTGCATTGGGTTTTGCAATATTGTTGGTGTTGCATGAATCACATCAGGTTTTAGGTTGGCTGCCGCTACAAGATGCGGCTCAAAAACACCATTTTGTCGTATTGTTTGTCCATCACCAATATCAATTCGATGGGGCATTCGATCCGCTGAAAGAGCTACTATAGGAATATCACTATAAAAGGCTTCTGCAATCGCAGGATAAAAATTTAGTAAGGCAGAGCCTGAGGTGCAAACAATTGCTACTGGCTTTTTGAGTTGTTGTGCCATCCCCAAAGCAAAAAAAGCAGCAGCTCTTTCATCAATAATACTATAACACTCAAAATAAGGGTTTGCCAAAAAACCATTGGTTAAAGGAGCATTTCTAGAACCCGCGCATATAACTACATGCTGTACTTCAAAATGAGCACATAATCTTACTACAAGTTGCGCTATGGGAATGCTAGGATATTTTAAGGGGAACGTCACTAAATTATTTTTCCTTTTCTGCCTTGCAAAGCTACAAAGTCTTCAGCAACAATTCACAAAGCAGCTAAAAGTGTTTCTGCTTTACGTTGTGTTTCTTCCCATTCCATCATTGGCTCACTTTCTTCTGTAATACCAGCCCCTACAAAAAAAGAGAGTTGCTGATTGGAATATTCGGCACACCTTAAATTAACAAATAATTCTGTGCTATTTGGTGAAAAGGGCCCCAGATAACCCGTGTAGAATTGTCTATCATAACCTTCTTCACTATTGATAAATTGAAGCGCCTCTCTTTTTGGAATTCCTCCTACTGCAGGGGTTGGATGCAAAGCATCAATCAATTCTCTCACTTTGAGGTTTTTTTGATCTGCTTTGATGTGAGTGCATAAATGCACTACATTTCCTGCTTTTTTTGGGCTGGACTCTGAAATATTTAGTTCTGTTTTCGAAAAAAATGAAAGTAAATCTTTTTGAATTTGCTCTGTCACTAGAGCTTGCTCTTTTCTTTCTTTGGGTGTCCAAAAGTATCTATTCTCTTTGTTAACAACTTGGGTTGCGGCTAAAGCCATAGTTTGGAACACCTCCCCCTTTTGAAAAAAAAGAATTTCAGGCGAAGCCCCAAACCATACACCTACTTTTGGGTGGTGCCAAAAATAGACCATCGCATTTGCATATAAATGCAGTAGATTAAATAAAATTTGATCTAAAGAATTTGAGGTAGGCATGGTTATTTTTCTTGAAACAACAATTTTTTGTGCCTTCTTATCACTTATATATGTTTTGGTGAGATCAACTAAATCAAGAAATTTTTTTTTGGCTTGCTCTCCTTGTTCAAACTTCTTTGTGTTAGGGTCTATTCTTGCTTTTGGGCTTGGGTATGTTTTATTTTTCAGTGAGGGGATAAAGGGTAGTTGGTTTCTCTTTTTAAAAGGAGCAAATACAAATCCATTTTCACTAAAATCAGACGTGTGATGCAGCTCCTGATTGTCTTGATAAAAAAGCCTGACGTCTTTCTTGTTAGGCAACCGAAAAAAGACGAAAGGTTTTTTTTCGTTCCATAAAGCTTTGAAAGCACCAGCTAAAGAGTCCAAAAAAATTATTTTGTTTTGGTTTTGGAAATAGTAGTCAGTTTACTCAAGGAAACAAGCTGATCCTCATCATCTGTAATTCGTATTTCCCAAAGTTGAATGGTATTTCCCCAATGAATGGGACGTGCAACAGCAGTTACGTATCCTGTGGATACACTTCTTAGGTGATTTGCAGAAATTTCAATACCTCTAACCTTTTGATCAGCATTTCTTGATAACAGAAACACAGCGGCACTACCAACACTTTCAGCAAGGGCAACCGAAGCCCCCCCATGGAGCAAACCATCAGGCTGGTGTACTTTTGAATTTACGGGCATTTTAGCTGACAAAAAATCTTTCCCAATATCAACAAATTCGATCTCCAATGTTTCCATTAGGGTATTTTTACAAATTGAATTGGCCAAATGAAGTAGTTTTTTTTTATCCATAAGTAAAAAATAAAACCTTTTGTGAAATCACAAAAGGTTTTTGAATTATTGGTGAGGGTTTAATTACTTAACCTCTTCAAAATCAACATCTTGAACATCATCTCCTGCATCTGCTTTAGGCGCACCCTTTTTGTCATCATCTGGAGCAGGGTTAGCTCCTCCCGATTCTGCTTGGGCTTTATACATTTCTTCTGAAGCGTTTTTCCAAGCCTCATTGATTTTCTCTAATGCAGTATCTATTTGTGCGAGATCTTTCGTTTCATGTGCTTTTTTAAGTTCTTCTAATGCGTTTTCAACAGGTTTCTTTTTGTCTTCAGAAAGCTTATCGCCAAATTCTTTTAATTGTTTTTCCGTTTGGAAAATCATCTGATCGGCGCTGTTTACTTTATCTGCCTCCTCTTTAGACTTTTTATCAGCGTCAGCATTTGCCTCTGCTTCTTTTTTCATTTTTTCAATTTCCTCTTCAGTCAAACCAGAAGAAGCTTCAATCCTTATGTCTTGAGATTTATTTGTGGCTTTGTCTAAAGCACTCACTTTAATGATCCCATTGGCGTCAATATCAAAAGTAACTTCAATTTGAGGTGTTCCCCTTTGCGCTGGTGGAATACCATCTAAATGAAAACGCCCTATGGTTTTATTGTCAGAAGCCATAGATCGTTCACCTTGTAAAACATGAATTTCTACTGAGGGTTGATTATCTGCTGCTGTTGAAAATATTTGTGATTTTTTACTAGGTATGGTAGTGTTTGACTCAATTAATTTTGTCATGACTCCACCCATAGTTTCAATCCCTAGAGACAGTGGGGTGACATCTAGAAGCAAAACATCTTTCACATCACCTGTGAGCACACCCCCTTGAATGGCTGCTCCGATAGCTACCACTTCATCTGGATTGACCCCTTTTGAAGGTTTCTTGCCAAAGAAGCTTTGTACTTCTGTTTGTATAATCGGAATTCGAGTGGAGCCTCCAACCAAAATAACTTCATCTACTTCAGAAGTTGACAGTCCTGCATCATCTAATGCTTGTTTGACTGGACTCATAGATCGTTTTACAAGTTCGTCTGCTAGTTTTTCAAAATTAGCCCGTGTAAGTGTCGTTACCAGGTGCTTAGGTCCACTATCTGTTGCTGTAACGTATGGCAAGTTTATCTCAGTCTGGGTTGAAGACGATAATTCAATTTTTGCCTTTTCTGCAGCTTCTTTTAGTCGTTGTAAAGCCATTGGATCTTTACGAAGGTCAATACTTTCGTCTTTGATAAATTTTTCAGCCAGAAAATCAATAATTACTTGATCAAAATCGTCTCCACCAAGGTGTGTATCACCATTGGTTGATAGAACCTCAAAAACACCATCTCCCAGTTCTAAAATTGAAATATCAAAAGTTCCTCCACCTAAATCATAAACTGCAATTTTCTTATCTGCACCTCCTTTGTCTAGGCCATAGGCTAAAGCAGCAGCTGTAGGTTCGTTTATAATACGTTGCACTTTCAATCCAGCAATTTCTCCTGCTTCTTTTGTTGCTTGACGTTGAGAATCATTAAAATAAGCAGGAACAGTGATAACTGCTTCGGTTACATCTTGGCCTAAGTAGTCTTCGGCTGTTTTTTTCATTTTTTGCAGGGTCATAGCAGACAGTTCTTGGGGTGTATATAACCTTCCGTCAATATCTACTCTTGGCGTATCGTTATCTCCTTTAACAACTTTATAAGCTACGTTTTTTGTCTCTTTTTGAGATTCAGAAAACTTATTGCCCATAAAACGTTTGATTGAGGCAATTGTTTTTGTGGGATTTGTAACAGCCTGACGTTTGGCAGGATCACCTACTTTAATTTCGCCCCCTTCGACAAATGCTATCACTGAGGGAGTAGTTCTTTTTCCTTCTGAATTTGGAATAACCACAGGCTCATTTCCTTCCATTACTGAAACGCAAGAATTGGTTGTCCCTAAATCAATACCTATAATTTTCCTCATGATTTTTTTAGTTTCTTTTTTAATGTCAAGCATCATGCCACCTGTGGGGAAACTGACAGCTTGACAGATTGAGAATAAAAATTATTTTTTGATACCCTTCTTACACTTTTTTACCATATTACAGAAGCCACAACGCTGAAACCTTTTATTTTTGAAGAAAACAAAAATGGACAAGTCAAAAAAATATACTCGTATCACCACCAAGACCCTTTCAGAAATGAAGGAAAATGAAGAAAAAATAGCCATGCTCACCGCTTATGACTATACACTTGCAGGTATTGTTGATGGTGCTGGTGTCGATATTATTCTTGTCGGAGACTCGGCCTCAAATGTTATGGCGGGGCATGAAACTACACTACCAATCACATTAGATCAAATGGTTTATCATGCAAGCAGTGTTGTTCGTGCAGTAAAAAGAGCACTTGTTGTGGTTGATTTGCCCTTTGGTACCTATCAGGCAGATTCTAAAGAAGCTCTTCGCTCTGCCATTCGTTTAATGAAAGAATCTGGTGCCCATGCAGTAAAACTTGAAGGAGGTCACCAAATCAAAGAATCAATCGCTAGAATACTTCAAGCTGGTATCCCAGTGATGGGCCATTTGGGTCTTACTCCTCAATCCATTTATAAATTTGGAACATATACAGTAAGAGCACAGGAAGAAAGTGAAGCAGATCAGCTGATCAACGACGCTAAAATGCTTCAAGAATTGGGTTGTTTTGGAGTAGTTCTTGAAAAAATTCCAGCCAGTCTTGCTTCAAAGGTAACTCAAGAAGTGAAAATTCCCGTTTTAGGAATTGGAGCCGGACGTCATGTTGACGGTCAAGTCTTGGTTTTACATGACATGTTAGGGATGAATCAAACCTTTAGTCCTCGTTTTTTAAGACGCTATTTAAATTTAAACGAGCAAATAACGAATGCTGTTACTTCTTTTACCAAAGATGTCAAGCGATTAGATTTCCCCAATGATAAAGAACAATATTGAATGCCTTGAATTCGTTAGAAATCCTTTATGTAGACAATCATCTATTAGTTATTAATAAGCCTTCTGGTCTTTTATCTCAAGGAGACCAAACGGGAGATAAGCCACTTATTGAGTATTGTAAAGACTACATAAAGAAGAAATACAACAAACCAGGAGCTGTTTTTTTAGGTTTAGTCCATCGGTTGGATAGACCCACTAGTGGTGTTATAGTCTTCGCGAGAACTTCTAAAGCCTTAAGTCGATTGAATGAACAGTTTAGAGTAAGAAAAGTTTCAAAAATTTATTGGGCACTTGTAAAAAAAGATTTTGATCCACCCTCAAATTCGCTTATTCATTGGATGATTCGCAATCCAGAAAAAAATAAATCTAAAGCCTACCCCAAGGAAGTACCATCAAGTAAAAAAGCCATCCTTCATTTCACGATTAAACAAAAACTGGAACATTATGTATTGTTAGAGGTTCGTCTTGAAACAGGTCGTCATCATCAAATAAGAGCACAAATGAGTGCCCTAGGAGCCCCCCTTTTAGGAGATGTTAAATATGGTGCAAAAAGAAGCACCCCTGAGGGGGAGTTTGGTTTACATGCACGTTCATTAGAACTTGATCACCCAATTACCAAGGAAAAAATATTGTTTAAAGCAAATCCACCTATACAGGGGATATGGAAGACCGTTCTTTTCGATTAAACTGCTGTGCTTTTTGTCTGATGATTTCTGTAATAGGTCTATTTTCAATTTTACTTTCTAACCAAGACAAAATATCTAAATAAAGGAATGAACGACGTTCATAGGGATCATTTTCATAAGGTTTCAATTCTTCATAAAGCTTTTGGAAGGCTGCCTTAAGTTCATGAGGATAGATGTTCCCTAAACTTCTCACAAAACGAATCATTGCCTTTTGTACAGCATATAAATCATTCATTTTGATTAAAAATTTGTAGGTTTCGCGCAATTGTTTTTCAAGGTGATAATCAAAGCCTGCCTCATAATGAGCGAATAAACTTAGAACTCGAGTAAAACACAATAAATCTTCTCTCATTTTAAGCCCCTTGTTGCTTATAATTTTATCTAAATAAAAAATACATTTTTCATAATCAGATTTTCCAAAATAAAGACAAGCAATTTTATAATAAAACAACATGACGTGGTGAGGATCAATTTGATTGTGAAAGGTCTCAATACCAGCAATTATTTTTGGTACTAGTGAAACACCTTCCTCAAAAACTCCTTCCATAAAGCATAAGTTGAGTCTATTGCTAAAATAAAACTGGAAATTGAGTGCTTTTAAATTGTCATTCACAGGAAACTCATTCGACTCTGTCCTCTGGTACATTAAGTTTAGGACTGATTTGAATTTTGCAGGATATTTGATAAGGCTCAAACTTTCCATTAAATAATTATTACCTTTTAAATAAAACACAGGATGCAATGGAATCATTTGTGGGTTTTCTTCAAACATTTCTACCCACTTGGCTGCATAGCGGTAGGTTGCTAAAAAGTCTTGTGTGAGAAAACCATACCAAACATGGGCTTTATAGTACCACAATTTTTCACGGAAACCTAGTTTTTCTAATTCTACATCTGGAATGTTTTTATAAAAAAAATGAGTGATTTCCTTATATTCACTATCGTTTTTTGAGTAGCCTGCTTTTATCAATCTTTGGTAGAGCTGCAATGATAAATTGGAAAGTTGGGTTGTAAGATTATTTTGTCTACTTAAATACTCTGCTTCTGTGATAAGATGATCAGCGCGATTACTTAAACTTCTAGTGATATATTGAGATTCTATAATTTTTTCTAATTCGACGATATCATATGCAATATATTTTTCTTCGTGCTTAAGGGCTAAAAGTTTTGCTTTTTCTAATAATTTCAAACTCTGTTTATAAAGTCCTTTTTGATAAAGAATAGTGGCAAAATCTAATTGTTCACGAATCAATATTCTAATGTTTTTGTGCACCGGATTCATTCTCAAACTAATCAATATTTGTTTGTAGAGATGCGCCTTTAGATTGGAAAGTTGTTGTTTAGTAACTATCCCTTTTTCGAGAATAATTTTCTCTTGATAACGAAGCATTTTGTCCATAACATTGAACAAACTCAAAAACTTTGAGTCTTCGTTAGACCCCATTCGTCCAACATAAAGCTTAAATTGTCTTTTTTCTGATTTTGTCAGCGATTTAATTAGTACAAATAAATTATCTTTAGGGACATTTGTCATTGTAAAAAAAATTAGATTAAATCACTGGCAATGAAATATTTAATATTGCTTGTGTTGTAAAGAATATTGTAATTCAAAGATACAATTTTTCTAGAATTTAAACTATTCTTTAATTTAGCTGTGTTATAACTCATAGAGACTACTAGTCATAATTAATGGAATTTGTAGAAATATTTGATACTACCCTTAGAGACGGTGAACAAGTTCCAGGATGCAAACTTGATTCTAAGACTAAATTAGTCATTGCTGAACAATTAGACCTTTTGGGTGTTGATGTTTTAGAAGCGGGTTTTCCCATTTCAAGCCCTGGAGATTTCAAATCGGTTGAAGCCATATCAAGATTGATTAAAAATGCAACCGTTTGTGGGCTAACTCGTGCTGTAAAAAAAGATATCGATGTAGCAGCTGAAGCCCTCAAGCATGCCAAAAAAGCGCGTATTCATACTGGTATTGGAACTTCAGAAAGTCATATCAAATACAAATTCAATTCTACACCTGAAAAAATACTAGAACGAGCTGTAGCAGCGGTAAAACACGCCAAATCTTATGTAGAAGATGTTGAGTTTTATGCAGAGGATGCTGGTAGAACTTCTAATGTTTTTTTATCTCAAGTATGTGAGGCTGTTGTTAAAGCTGGTGCCACTGTTTTAAATATACCAGATACTACAGGTTATTGTCTTCCAGAAGAATATGGGTCAAAAATAAAATATCTCAAAGAAAACGTAAAGGGGATTTACAAAGCGCGATTATCTTGTCATTGTCACAATGACTTGGGCATGGCTACAGCCAACTCCATAGCAGGTGTTCAAAACGGCGCTAGACAAATAGAATGTACAATCAATGGCATCGGAGAACGGGCTGGTAACACAGCGCTAGAAGAAGTGGTGATGATTTTAAGGCAACACGCCTATCTTGACTTAGACACTAGAATTAATGCCAAAATGCTCCACAGTTTAAGTGACTTGGTTTCTCATAGTATGGGTATGCCAGTGCAACCCAACAAAGCCATTGTGGGTGCTAATGCTTTTGCCCATAGCTCAGGCATTCATCAAGACGGAGTCATAAAGAAAAGAGAAACCTACGAGATAATTGATCCCCATGAGGTGGGTGTCAATAAATCTGCCATCGTTTTAACCGCTAGAAGTGGCAGAGCAGCTTTGGCTTATAGAGCAAAAAATATTGGGTTTGAGTTGGATAAATTGCAGTTAGATAAAGTCTATGAGCAGTTCTTAATCGTTGCAGACAAGCAAAAAGAAGTTGGAGATGATGACCTTCCAAAAATTATAGAATTAAGCAAAATTTAATGCGCAACTTAATAATAGCATGAAAAAAACACTTTTTGATAAAGTATGGGACTCGCATGTTGTAGAATCTATAGAAAATGGACCAGACGTCCTCTTCATAGATCGACACATGGTGCATGAAGTGACGAGTCCAGTTGCCTTTTTAGGATTAAAGAATAGAGGAATAAAAGTTCGCTATCCTGAACGAACTTTTGCTACAGCAGACCACAACACACCAACTATCAATCAACACCTACCCGTGGCTGACCCCTTGTCAGCTAAACAATTGGCTGCACTCGAAGAAAATGCTAAAGCCAATGACATTTCTTTTTGGGGGTTGGGGCATAAAAAAAATGGGATTGTTCATGTAGTAGGACCAGAATATGGAATTACTCAACCTGGAGCAACAATAGTATGTGGTGATTCACATACTTCTACCCATGGAGCTTTTGGTGCTATCGCTTTTGGTATAGGTACTTCAGAAGTTGAAATGGTTTTAGCCACACAATGTATTTTGCAACCCAAACCCAAAAAAATGCGTATCACCATTGATGGTTCACTAAATTTTGGTGTAACACCAAAAGATGTTGCATTATTTATTATATCACAACTTTCAACCTCGGGAGCCACAGGATATTTTGTGGAATATGCCGGGGAGATTTTCCAAAATTTAAGTATGGAAGGCCGAATGACAGTGTGCAATCTGAGTATTGAAATGGGAGCTAGAGGCGGACTGGTGGCACCAGATGAAAAAACGTTTGCTTATTTAAAAGACAGAGAATTTACTCCAAAAGGAAAAGACTGGGAGAAAGCAATGGACTATTGGAAAACCCTTACTACTGACGAAGGAGCTTCGTTTGATAAAGAATATCATTTCGACGGTTCAACCATTGAGCCTATGATTACCTATGGAACTAATCCAGGAATGGGTATGAGTATTTCAAATGTTATACCGACTGCAAATGATGATGCCAACAGCAGTGCCACTTATAAAAAATCTCTTAACTATATGGGCTATTCTGAAGGTGACCAAATGCTTGGCAAACCCATTGATTTTGTTTTTCTAGGCAGTTGTACAAATGGACGTATAGAAGATTTTAGAGCCTTTACAGCCATTGTGAAAGGAAGAAAAAAAGCAAAAAATGTGACCGCATGGTTAGTCCCTGGGTCGCACAATGTCCTCAATTCTATTAAGAAAGAAGGATTACTACAAATTTTGCAAGAATCTGGTTTTGAATTGAGAGAACCAGGTTGCTCTGCTTGTTTAGCTATGAATGATGATAAAATTCCAGCTGGCAAATATGCAGTGAGTACCTCCAATAGAAATTTTGAAGGGAGGCAAGGCCCTGGCGCAAGAACGCTTTTGGCAAGCCCAATAGTAGCAGCTGCTGCAGCTATTACGGGAAGAGTAACTGATCCTAGAACCTTTTTATAATTATATGGCTTACGAACCCTTAAAAACATTAAAGAGTAGTGCTGTTCCACTACCTATTGAAAATGTTGATACCGATCAAATCATTCCGGCTCGTTTTCTGAAAGCGACCGAAAGAAAAGGATTTGGAGATAATCTATTTAGAGATTGGCGCTATCATCAGGACGGAACACCAAAAAAATCTTTCGTCTTAAATGATTCTACTTATTCTGGTAAGATTTTAGTAGGAGGTAAAAATTTTGGCTCTGGATCCTCTCGAGAACACGCTGCTTGGGCTATTTATGACTACGGGTTTAGATGTGTTGTTTCTAGTTTTTTTGCTGACATTTTTAAAAACAACTGTTTAAATATTGGTGTTTTACCTGTTCAAATCAGTGAGGCCTTTTTAGCTGAAATTTTTGATGCCATCGCTTCTGATCCAAAAACAAACTTAGAGGTAAATTTACCTCTACAAACACTCACCCTCTCTGGAATCAACAAGAAAGAAACCTTTCAAATTAATGCCTATAAAAAAGATAATCTTTCTAATGGCTATGACGACATTGACTATCTATACAATTTGAGAAATACAATAGATCAGTTTGCTGAAAACCTTCCGCTTTAATTTTAAGGTGTAAAACCACTCCACATGGCTCAACGTTTCCTCGAAATTATGGATACTACCCTAAGAGATGGAGAACAAACTTCAGGGGTTTCTTTTTCAGCTGCTGAGAAGCTCACACTTTCAAAACTTCTATTGGAAGAATTAAACATTGACAGAATTGAAGTGGCCTCAGCACGTGTTTCTAAAGGAGAGTTTGAAGCGGTCAAAGACATCACTACTTGGGCAGCTGACAAGGGATACTTGGAGCGCGTCGAAATTTTAACCTTTATTGACAACGGAATCTCTCTTGATTGGATGCTTGAGGCAGGAGCCAAAGTGCAAAACCTTCTTACAAAGGGGTCAATAAATCATTTGGAACATCAACTCAAGCAATCTCCCGAAGAGCACTTTGGAGCTGTAGGAAAGGCTATTGAAAATGCTGCTAAGCATGGAATAAAAACAAATATTTATCTTGAAGATTGGAGTAATGGTATGCGTAATTCGTCAGATTATGTGATGCATTACATCGACTTTTTGGTTACTCAAAAGATTGAACGAATATTATTACCAGATACCCTTGGAGTACTCACACCAGAAGAAGTAAAGTCATTTCTGACAGTCTTAATTGATCGCTATCCAACCACTCGCTTCGATTTTCATGGTCATAATGACTATGACCTAAGTGTAGCCAATGCCTTTGAAGCTGTCAAAAAAAACATCAATGGCATTCATTTGACGGTGAATGGCATGGGAGAACGAGCTGGTAACGCTCCCTTGGCAAGTGTTGTAGCTGTTGTTAATGATTTCTTGCCTGAAGTAAAAATAAATATTAATGAAGATGCCTTATTCAAGGTTAGTAAATTAGTAGCCACTCTAACAGGCTTTCCGATTCCAGCTAATAAACCTATTGTGGGTGGAAACGTATTTACACAAACTGCTGGAATTCATGCTGATGGAGACCACAAAAAGAATCTATACTTCAATAATTTATTGCCTGAACGTTTTGGAAGAAAGAGAAAATATGCATTAGGAAAAACGTCAGGGAAAGCTAATATCCAGAAAAATCTTCAGGAATTAGGAATTTCCCTCAATGACCAAGAGCTTAAACAGGTTACACAACGAATTATTGCCCTTGGAGATAAGAAGGAAAAGGTGACTGCAGAAGACCTACCTTTTATCATTTCAGATGTTTTGGGAAGTGTTATTCAACCTAAAGTGATTATCAGGTCTTATGTCCTCACTCATTCAAAAGGACTTCGACCTACCACTGCCATTGCTATTTCTATTAACGGCAAATCTTATGAAGAAAATGCATCTGGTGATGGACAATATGATGCCTTCTGGAATGCTTTACAAAAAATATATTCTACCCAGCCTAACACATTACCAGATCTAGTTGACTATGCTGTTCGAATTCCTCCAGGGAGTAGCTCAGATGCCCTCTGCGAAACAAGCATTACTTGGAAAAACGGAGGTGCTGAATTCATCACCCGTGGATTAGATTCAGATCAAACAGTTTCGGCTATCAAAGCCACCGAAAAAATGTTAAACATCATTGCGAATTAAACCTTATGAAAAAATCGATTGCCCTACTGGCCGGGGATGGTATTGGCCCCGAAGTTATTGAACAAGCTGTAAAAGTTTGCGATGCTGTAGCAAAAAAATTTGACCACGAAATTAGTTGGATACCGGCTCTCACAGGCGCTGCAGCCATTGATGCAGTGGGTGATCCCTACCCTGAAGAAACACACCAAATATGCCTCAATGCAGATGCTGTTTTATTTGGTGCAATTGGTCATCCTCGATTTGATAATGACCCCTCTGCTAAAATTAGGCCGGAACAAGGCTTATTAAAGATGCGACAAAAGTTAGGACTCTTTGCAAATGTGAGACCCACATTTACATTTCCTTCTTTATTAGATAAATCTCCATTAAAAAAAGAAAGAATCGAAGGCACAGATTTAGTTTTTTTAAGAGAACTTACGGGCGGCATATATTTCGGAGAAAGAGGTAGAAAAGACAATGGAAATACCGCCTTTGATACGTGTACATACACTCGAGACGAAATCAAAAGGCTGGCAAAAAAAGGGTTTGAACTAGCCCTTACGCGCTCAAAAAAATTATGTTGTGTGGACAAAGCTAATGTGTTAGAAAGCTCTAGATTATGGCGAGAAACAGTACAAGCCATGGAAAAAGACTATCCAGATGTTGAAGTATCTTATGAATTTGTAGATGCTGTGGCCATGCGGCTAGTGCAATGGCCTAATAGTTATGATGTGCTGATCACCGAAAATCTTTTTGGAGATATCCTTACCGATGAAGCCTCTGTGATCTCTGGATCAATGGGATTGATGCCCTCTGCATCTGTGGGTGAGCAAACAAGTCTGTTTGAACCTATTCACGGCTCTTTTCCTCAGGCAGCTGGAAAAGACATTGCAAATCCTTTAGCTACTGTGTTATCTGCTGCAATGCTTTTTGAAATGGCCTTTGGCTTTAAAGAAGAGGCTGACTGTATTCGTAACGTAGTTGATCTCTCTTTATCAAAGGGAATAGTTACTGAAGACTTAGCCAATGAAGGAAAAACCTACAAGACCTCAGAAGTAGGAGATTTTCTTGCCGCTAATATTTAAAAACAAAAAATTGAACTTACAGTAAGTATTCTGTAGTTACAAAATTTGATTCCTGAGAATTTAGAAGGGTTTCCAAAATCTCGTTGTTATATGGATTGTCTTTAGAAGCTACAAAAGTACGTATCGAAAAAGATCGTAACGCATCATAAACACTAAGAGTACTCACCGCAGAGTTTTTCCTTCCAGTAAAAGGATATACATCTGGTCCACGTTGACAGGCCGAATTAAGATTTACCCTGCACACTAAATTGGCTAAAGCATCAATTAGTGGTCCAATTTTTCTTACGTCTCGTCCAAACAAACTCACCTGCTGCCCGTAGTCTGATGCTGCCATGGCAGATAGAGGTTCTTCAATATTTTTATAAGCGATAACTGGTATAATCGGTCCAAATTGTTCTTCGTGATATAATTTCATAGAGTCATTCACTGGATAAATTACAGCAGGGAAAGAATAATTATCGCTTAATTCTCCACCCCTTTTGTTGATTACCTTACCCCCTTTTTCCACAGCATCTTTAATGAGTTCTTGGATATAGGCTGGCTTATTAGGTTCTGGGAGAGGTGTTAAGAAACTGTCTTCTTCCCATGGCAAACCAAATTTTAATTTATCTACAGCCTCTGAAAAACGTTGATTAAATTCATCGATAAGTGACTCATGAACATACAGTACCTTAAGTGCCGTACAGCGCTGACCATTGTAGGATAATGTTCCTGAAATACATTCTTTAATGGTTAATTCAAGATCTGCATCTGGCAAAATAATTCCTGGATTTTTGGCCTCCAACCCCAATACTAGCCGCAGTCTGTTTTTGTTCGGATGCTCATCTTGGAGAGATACAGCAGACGAACTGTGACCAATCAAAGCAAGTACATCAATTTTACCGGTTTGCATGATAGGTGTTGCTATTTTTCTTCCGCGACCAAAAAGGATATTCACTACTCCTGGAGGAAAACTTTCTTGAAAAGCTTGCAACAAAGGAGCAATGAGAAGTACCCCATGCTTAGCTGGTTTAAAAATAGCGGTGTTACCCATTATAATAGCCGGGATCAATAAGCAAAAAGTCTCATTAAGGGGATAATTATAAGGCCCCAAACAAAGAACAACACCTAATGGTCCACGACGAATATGAGCATGAATATTTCCTTGTTTTGCAAATTTCGCTCCCTTTCTATCAAGAGTTTTATAAGCCTCTATAGTGTCATATATATAATCTACAGTTCGATCAAATTCTTTATAGGCATCAGATTTGTTTTTACAAATTTCCCACATTAGAAGTTTGACAACTTCCTCACGATGCAATTTCATTTTCTCAACGAAATTGTGCATGCATTTCAAACGTTCTGACACTTTCATGGTTGGCCATAAACCTTGTCCTCTTTGGTAGGCTTTATCCGCTGCCTCAAGGGCTTCAAGGGCCGTTTCGCTTTCCATATCAGGAATAGATCCTAACAAAGTCGGTCCCATTTCTCCCTGTTCGTTAATGGTTTTAATGGATGAATAAACATTAGAGCGACCGCCTGTCCAAGTGCGCAATTCGCCGTTTACTAAATATTGATTACAATCGAATGGTGTTACATGGAATTCCTTTGGAATTTCCAAACTAAGTGTGGTCATAAAATTTCTTTTTCTTTAGCACTGAATAACAAAAGGAACTAATTCTCTTTGTTTTCAATTATAAAATTACAATTTATCATTGGAATGACCAAGAATTCATTTTTAGGTCCCCAATATTAACAACAAGTTATTTTTGATATAATAATCTCTTAAACTAGATGATTTTTGTCATCGCTGTCATAGAGGCACGAAGCTCATAGCCTATTGTCTCAATAGGATGATAACGAATAATTTCATTGATGTCAATAAGTTTTTTATTGTCTACACCGTTTTCTCCTTCAGCATATGCTTTTCCAATTACGTCAGCCTCAACATTTTTCATAAAATCTTTTAGAAGTGGCTTAGCAGCATGGTCAAACAAGTAACAGCCATATTCTGCCGTATCGGAAATGACTCGATTCATTTCAAATAACTTTTTTCGAGCAATGGTATTGGCTATCAAAGGCGTTTCATGTAACGACTCATAATAGGCAGATTCTTCTTTTATTCCAGCAGCAACCATAGTGTCATAAGCTAATTCCACCCCTGCACGAACAAAAGCAATCATCAACACACCATGGTCAAAATATTCTTGCTCGTTGATATTTTGTGAAGTATTTTCTGTTTTTTCAAAAGCTGTTTCACCAGTAGCAGCGCGCCAGGTTAGTAGATTTTTATCATCATTAGCCCAATCTTCCATCATGGTTTTTGAAAAGTGTCCGGACATAATATCATCCATATGCTTTTGAAACAATGGGGTTAAAATTTCTTTTAATTGTTCTGAAAGTTCAAAGGCTTTTATTTTGGCCGGATTGGATAGCCGATCCATCATATTGGTTATTCCTCCGTGCTTTAAGGCTTCTGTAATGGTTTCCCACCCGTATTGAATCAATTTTGATGCATAGCCAGGGTCAATTCCTTTTTCTATCATTTTATCGAAACATAAAATAGAGCCCGTTTGTAAAACCCCACATAAAATGGTTTGCTCACCCATCAAATCTGATTTTACTTCTGCCACAAATGAAGATTCTAAAACACCTGCTCGATGCCCACCTGTCGCAAAGGCGTAGGCTTTAGCTTGTTCTAATCCTTTACCTTCAGGGTCATTTTCTGGATGCACAGCAATAAGTGTTGGTACTCCAAAACCACGTTTGTATTCTTCACGCACCTCAGAACCAGGACATTTTGGTGCGACCATAATGACAGTAAGGTCTTTTCTAATCTCCATCCCTTCTTCAACAATATTAAAACCGTGAGAATAGGATAAGGTTGCCCCCTTTTTCATCAAAGGCATCACCGTATTAACGGCTGCTGTGTGATTTTTATCTGGGGTTAAGTTTATGACCACGTCGGCTGTTGGAATTAATTCATCAAACGTACCTACCTTAAAATTATTTTCAGTGGCATTTACATAAGAAGCTCTTTTTTGTTCAATTGCTGCTGATCGAAGGGCATAAGAAATATCTAAACCTGAATCGCGCATGTTGAGTCCTTGGTTTAAACCTTGAGCTCCACATCCTACAATTACAATTTTCTTCCCGTCCAAAGCTGCAATGCCTTGGTCAAACTCAGAGTTTTCCATAAAGCGGCATTGTGCTAGTTGTCGCAGCTGTTCACGTAGTGATAATTGATTGAAATAATTCGCCATATTTAGTTTGTCTTATTTAGTTTTAAAAGTATGCAATATTTCTGAGATACCCATTTTGGCTTTGGTCACTGAGATGCGTCCAGATCTCACAAATTGTAATAGCCCATAGGGTTCCAAATCTTTTCTTAATTGTTCTGTTTCCTCTCTAAATCCAGTTTTTTCAATCACAAAAAAATCGGGTGAAACGGTTACAATGTTTGCATGACTCTCTTTGATTATATTTTGAATGTGACGTTCTTCAAACAATGCGCTTGAACGTACTTTGTAAAGAGCAGATTCTTGAAAGATAGTTTCTTCATCGGTGTGATAAAAAGCTTTGATTACATCTATTTGCTTTTCGATTTGTTGCACAATTTTTCTAATTTTCTCAGCATTCACTTTCACTACAATAACAAATCTAAAAACATTTTTAATTTCAGACTCTGAGGTAGAAAAACTGTCAATATTGATATGTCTTTTTAAAAATATGGCTGAGATTCTGTTTAATAACCCCACATTGTTTTCGGTGTAAACAGAAATAGTAAAAGTTTTTTTATCCATAACTATTCAAGTCGTATATCAGAAACACTTGCTCCTGTGGGAATCATTGGAAAAACATTTTCTTCTTTGGCCACGCAAATCTCAAGGAAATAAGGTTTGTCTGAGGCAACCATTTTAGCTACTGCAGCATCTAGATCTTCTCTTTTGGATACCCGATCTGCGTCTATTTGAAAGCCCTTGGCTATAGTCACAAAATCTGGATTAACCATTTCTGTAGAAGCATATCTTTTATCAAAAAAAAGCTGTTGCCATTGTCTCACCATCCCTAAAAAATCATTGTTTAAAACAACAATTTTTACGGCAACCTGAGACTGAAAAATAGTCCCCAATTCTTGTATAGTCATTTGATATCCGCCATCTCCAATCACTGCAACAACTTCTCTTTCTGGCGCTCCCATTTTTGCTCCAATAGCAGCCGGCAAGGCAAAACCCATGGTGCCTAGCCCTCCAGAAGTGACATTGCTTTTTGAAAAATTAAAGTCGGCATATCTACATGTTGCCATTTGATGCTGACCCACATCGGTCACTATGACTGCATTACCTTGGGTATGTTTATTTATCATTTTAATAGATTCACCCATACTTAACCCTTCATGGGTGGGGTTCAAATCATTGTAGATCACTTTTTCTTCTTCAATGCTATCTAAGCGATCAAATTCTGCAATCCATTCTGGATACGTATTTGATGAAATTTTTTCTGTGATTGCTTTCAAACTTTCCTTGCAATCGGCTAGCACAGTTACATCAGCCCTAACGTTTTTATTAACTTCTGAAGGGTCGAGTTCAAGATGAATGATTTTCGCTTGTTTGGCATAGGTATTCAAATCACCAGTCACTCGGTCGTCAAAACGCATTCCAACTGCAATGAGTAAATCACATTGATTGGTCAGTAAATTAGGTGCATAATTGCCGTGCATTCCAACCATTCCTCTATTTGAGGGGTGTGATGTGGGCAAAGCAGAGAGGCCTAAAATTGTCCAAGCAGCAGGAATTCCAGATTTTTCTACAAAATTTTTGAACTCTTCTTCAGCCTGACCTAAAATGACTCCTTGTCCCCAAACAATAAACGGTTTTTTGGCTTGTTCAATAAGCTCAACTGCGGCAGCCACTTGATCTAGCTGCAGGCTTGGTTTGGGCAAATAACTTCGGATTCCTACACAATGTTCGTAGGTGAATTCAAATTTTTCAAATTGGGCGTCTTTAGTAATATCGATCAACACGGGTCCGGGTCGGCCAGAGCGAGCAATATAAAATGCTTTGGCCATGATTTCTGGAATTTCACTGGCTTTGGTAATTTGATAATTCCATTTAGTAACAGGGGTAGAAATGCCTATAATGTCCGTTTCTTGAAATGCATCAGAACCTAAAAGATGAGAGGCTACTTGTCCTGTGATGCATACCATAGGAGTGGAATCGATTTGAGCGTCAGCTATACCAGTAACCAAATTAGTTGCACCTGGGCCAGAAGTGGCAACAGCTACTCCCACCTTTCCAGAAGTACGCGCATAGCCTTGAGCAGCATGAGTTGCCCCTTGCTCATGACGAGTTAACACATGTTGAAGCTGGTCTTGAAATTTATAGAGTTCATCATAGACTGGCATTATGGCTCCACCTGGATAACCATAAATTAAATCAACACCTTCAGCAAGCAAACATCTTATGACTGCTTCTGCACCTGAAATATGAGTTGGTCTTACAATTTTTTTAGCAGGTTTATTTTTTGTTTTTGTTTCCATAGTCATTAGGCATCAGTCACACAGCCCTCACTGGCAGTAGAGACATTTTTTATGTATTTATATAACATTCCGCTTTGAAATTTATACTCAGGCTGCTTCCAGGCTTTTCTCCTATCTTGGAGGGTTTCATCATCAAGAGCAACCCTAATTGTATTTTTCTCAGCGTCGATGGTAATGAGATCTCCATCTTCAAGCAAACCAATCACTCCCCCTTCTTGGGCCTCGGGCACAATGTGTCCAACCACAAAACCATGAGTGCCTCCAGAAAAACGGCCATCAGTAATTAATGCAACACTTTTTCCTAAACCTGCCCCCATAATGGCAGCTGTAGGCTTCAGCATCTCAGGCATTCCTGGTCCACCTTTAGGTCCTTCATAACGTATAACCACAACCTCACCGGGTTGTACTTCTCCATTTTTAATCCCATCATTAGCAGCGTATTCTCCATCAAAAACCCTTGCAGGGCCTTCAAAACGAAGACCTTCTTTCCCTGTTATTTTAGCAACTGAACCTTCCTTGGCCAAGTTCCCTTTTAAAATCCTTAAATGTCCTGTAGACTTAATTGGTTGTTCTAAAGGTTTAATAATTTTTTGTCCAGGGCTGAGGTCTTTTACTTCTTCTAAATTTTCACTTAGGGTTTTTCCAGTCACAGTGAGGCAGTCTCCATGCAACATTCCTTTTTCTAACATATACTTTAGAACCGCTGGAACTCCCCCCACGTCATGCAAGTCGTTCATCAAATAGCGTCCGCTGGGTTTAAGG
This sequence comes from Flavobacteriaceae bacterium, assembly GCA_016779985.1. GTDB lineage: Bacteria > Bacteroidota > Bacteroidia > Flavobacteriales > Flavobacteriaceae > JADHMP01. The sequence goes on along the minus strand of JADHMP010000008.1, from coordinate 5,366 downwards.
TCTGCTAGAAAAGGGGTAGTATCACTAATACGTTGAAAATCATCAAGAGTCAAATCAATTTCAGCCGCTTTGGCTATGGCTAAAAAGTGTAAAACAGCATTGGTTGATCCTCCTAAAACAGCAATAACGCGGAGTGCATTTTCCAATGAACGTTTTGTGACAATGTCTTTTGGTTTGATATCTTTTTCAATCAACAAACGTAAATGTTTCCCTAAAACATCACACTCTGCCTGTTTGTCTTGGCTGATTGCAGGATTAGAAGCATTGTAAGGTAAGGCCATACCGCAGGCCTCAATGGCAGAAGCCATTGTATTTGCAGTATACATTCCCCCGCAAGCTCCTGCACCAGGACATGCATTGCGGATTACACTTTTATATTCTTTTTCATCTATAGTTCCAGCTACTTTTTCACCCCAGGCTTCAAAAGCTGAAACAACGTCTAATTTTTTGTCTTTATAACAACCAGGGGCAATGGTTCCACCATACACCAAAATACTCGGGCGATTAAGGCGCAGCATGGCCATTAAGGCACCTGGCATATTTTTATCACAGCCTACCACGGTGACCACACCGTCATAGGACATGGCTTGCACCACTGTTTCGACCGAGTCTGCAATAATATCACGAGAAGGCAGAGAAAAACGCATCCCTGGTGTGCCCATTGAAATACCATCGCTAACACCAATAGTATTAAAAATCAAACCCACTAAATCTTGCGCATTTATGCCGTGTTTTATCTGAAGCGCCAAGTCATTGAGGTGCATATTACAGGGGTTGCCTTCATACCCAGTAGAAGCAATCCCAATTAGGGGCTTTTGGAAATCCTCATCAGTCATTCCAATAGCATGCAGCATGGCTTGGGCTGCAGGTTGAGTTGGGTCTTGTGTAACTGCTTTACTGTACTTATTTAGTGTCATGATACATTTTGTATAACGAAAATAATAGCTTCCTATTTTGAAAATAATACACTCTTTAAATAGGTACTATACTCAAGTTTAAGAAATTTAATCTAAAAAATTGATTTACAAGTAATTAAGCTAATTTTTTGGGTATATTCACATTAACTAGAAAGTAAAGGCCCATTTTTTGGATTATATTAGCGGTAAAATTAATAAAATAAAAATTGCAAAAAGAAAGCGCTCCAATAATAGATGCTCAAAAAGTATTTTATAGATCTGGTAGGACAAGGTCAATCGCTGAAAGAAAAAAAAGACTTCGGCGATTTCAGCGAACAGTTCATACTCATGAAAAGGCAATTTTAAAGGCCTTAAATGAAGATTTGGGAAAATCAGAATTTGAATCTTACACTAGCGAACTGATGTTTTTACAGAAAGAAATACGACTCCAATTGAGGCATCTAAAACGATGGTCAACCCCTCAAAGGGTCACTGGAAGTTGGATCAATTTTCCCTCTAGGGATTATTTAGTGGCAGAACCCTTTGGTAGTATTTTGATAATTTCTCCATGGAATTATCCCCTCCAATTGGCTCTTACACCTTTAGTGGGAGCTGTTGCAGCAGGAAACACAGTGGTGCTCAAACCTTCTGAGTCTGCCCCAAAAACAGGTGCCATTGTGGCTCAAATAATAGAGGAGACTTTTCCAAAAGAATGGGTCACTGTTGTTGAAGGTGGCGCTGCAGTAGCCCAGGAACTTCTTGAATTCAGCTGGGATTATATTTTCTACACAGGTAGCACAACTGTGGGGAAACTTGTTGCTCAGGCAGCAGCTAAACACCTCACGCCTACCACATTAGAACTGGGAGGTAAAAGTCCTTGTATTGTTGAGGACAGTGCTCCAATAAAAAGCACAGCGAAGCGAATTGTGTGGGGCAAGTTCTTGAATTGTGGACAAACGTGCATTGCCCCTGATTATGTCTTGGTTTCGCCCCACAAAAAAGAAGCTCTCATGAATGCCTTGAAAAAAGAAATCATCCATGCTTTTGGTGAAAATCCAGCTAAATCAAAAGACTACGGGCGCATCATAAATGAAATACATATTGAACGACTTAAAAAAAACCTAAAAAATCAAAATGTATTTTATGGAGGGCATTTTGAAGAAGATCAGCGCTATGCTGAGCCTACAATTGTTGACAGTCCAAGTTTAGATTCTCAACTCATGACAGAAGAAATTTTTGGGCCTATTTTACCCGTTTTAACGTATAAAAATTCAGAGGAGTTGGAGCAAATAATTACTGGTTTAGACAAGCCTCTTGCCTTTTATGTCTTTAGTAAAAACAAAAAATTTATTCGGTATTGTCACAATCAATTTGCTTTTGGTGGTGGGGTGGTAAATGATACTCTTTTACATTTCACCAATGACCGCCTTCCTTTTGGTGGAATAGGCGCAAGTGGAATGGGATCCTATCATGGGAGTTTTAGTTTTAAAACATTCACACACTTGAAACCTATCGTCAAAAAAGGGTTCTGGTTTGATTTACCTCAACGCTATGCCCCCTACCCTAAATTGAATGTCTCCTTAAAATGGCTATTGAAAAGAATATGAAAGATAAAACAGTTAAAGAAGCAATTGATCACAGACGCTCTGTACGAATTTTTGATGCGGAAAAGCCCATAGATGTAGCTACGGTAAAAGAATGCATCGCCCAAGCGAGTTTAGCTCCTAACAGCAGTAATTTACAATTGTGGGAATTCTATCATGTGCAATCTCCGGCTATGAAGAAAAAAGTGGCTGCAGCCTGTTTCAATCAACCCGCTGCTAAAACGGCTCAACAAATGGTCGTTTTCGTGGTGCGCCTTGATCTCTGGGCAAAACGAACCCAAGCCAACGCCAATTTTATTGAAAAAAAGCTTTCGGAAAATGATAAAAAAGATCCTAAAAAAGTCAAAGCGGCGCTAAAATACTACACCAAAATACTCCCTAATCTTTACAAAGGGCAAAATCCGATTAGAGGATTCCTTTCAAAACTAAAAATGAATTTTAAAGGGCTTTCTAAAGTAACCTATCGTGAGGTGGGTGCCTCAGATTTGAGAGTATTAGGTCATAAAAGCTGTGCCTTGGCAGCACAAACTTTCATTTTGAGTATGGCTTCGAAAGGGTATGACACTTGTTCTATGGAAGGCTTTGATTCTAAAAGAATTAAAAAAATACTTCAACTCCCTACTGAAGCACAAATCAATATGATTGTGGGCTGTGGTATTCGAAAACCAGAAGGGGTCTATGGTGACCGGTTTAGACTCCCTCTAGAAGATGTTTATTTTGAAAAATAAATGGTTCGAGAAAGATTATAGGTAACATTTGAGGAATATCGAAAAACTACTACTCTTTTTACTATGCAAAATAGTGTTTGATTATTATAGTGCTGAAAACCTTTCCCAAGCTACTGTTTTTAAACTTACTTTATGGATTTTGATTTTAGCCCATCCACCCTTCTCGGTCTAAACTTCGATATTGAATCGCCTCAGCAATATGTTTGGATAAAAGCAGTTCTTGTCCTTCCAAATCAGCTATGGTACGTGCCACTTTTAAAATCCGATCATAAGCACGTGCAGAAAGGGCTAGTTTTTTCATGGCTGCTTTTAATAAATTTTCTGCTGTCGGGTCTAAAGCACAATAGTGGCGCAACTGCTTAGATTCCATTTGAGCATTACAATGCAAAGTTTTATTTGTTTGAAAACGCTTTGCTTGTTGCTGACGTGCTTGACACACCCGCTCTCGAATGGCAGAAGAGCTTTCTCCCAATTCTTTTTTTGAGATTTCCTCAAAAGGGACAGGAGCAACTTCAATATGCAAATCGATCCTATCAAGTAAAGGACCAGAAATTTTACTCAAATAGCGTTTTGTTTCAATGGGTGTTACTGACCCGTTATGAAAATAGCCTGAAGGACTTGGGTTCATACTAGCCACCAACATAAACGAACATGGGTAAGTAACAGTGAATTTTGCTCTAGAAAGAGTTACCTCTCTATCTTCTAGAGGCTGTCGCATCACTTCTAACACACTGCGTTTAAATTCGGGAAGCTCGTCCAAAAACAACACCCCATTGTGTGCCAATGAAATTTCTCCTGGTTGAGGATAAGAACCTCCTCCCACAAGCGCAACATCTGAAATCGTGTGATGGGGTGCACGATAAGGGCGTTGACGAATCAACCCTCGTTCTTTGACCCGTCCTAAAATGGAATGAATTTTTGTTGTTTCCAAAGCCTCTCCCAAGCTCAAAGGGGGTAAAATTGAAGGTAAGCGTTTTGCTAGCATAGTTTTACCCGCTCCCGGTGGACCTATCAAAATAATGTTGTGGCCCCCTGCGGCTGCAATTTCCATACACCTCTTGATCGTTTCTTGCCCCTTGACATCAGCAAAATCGAGTTGGCTTTCTTCTCCTTTGGCAGCAAATAATTTTCTTGCATCTAAACTAAGTGGCTTCAACATGTCTGAGTTTTTAAAAAATTCAATTACCTCCTTTAAATGAGTCACTCCATATACTTCAATCCCCTTTACAATTGCAGCTTCTTGCGCATTTTCATTGGGTAATATAAATCCCTTAAAGCCATCTTTTAAAGCCTGAATGGCAATGGGTAGTGCACCTTTTATGGGTCGAATACTGCCATCCAACGCTATTTCACCCATAACGATATAGTTTGAAATATCAGGGGCTGTAATTTGACCAGAAGCGGTTAGTATTCCTAGAGCTATGGCCAAATCATAAGCTGAACCCTCCTTTCGCAGATCAGCAGGAGCCAAGTTAATAGTGATTTTTTTTCCAGGGAGTTTGTATCGACTATTTTCTAATGCGGCCGCAATGCGATAATTGCTCTCCTTGATGGCATTATCGGGTAACCCTACTAGATGGTAGCCAATACCTTGATTGACATTGATTTCGATTGTGATTTTATGTGCTTCTACGCCAAAAACAGCACTACCATAAAGTTGCACTAACATAAGAGTAGGTTCTTTTGAGGTTGGTACCAAGATACAAAAAACACTTTTTTATCGAATATAAAATTAGGCGGAACAAATTCTAGACTAATTATTATCTTTCACTATTAATCAATTCTACAGGTCATGTGTTTTCATTTTCAACAGCAAAAAGGGGCAGTAGCTTTTGAAAAAAAAGGGCTTTCCGGCACTCCGATAAAAAATTCTTTCAATGGTTTTTCTCATCCAGAAGCAAGTGTGATTACTGATGCCCTTCCTAATCAACTGAGTCGTTTTCAATGGGGGTTAATTCCTTCATGGTCTAAAGATCGATCTATTCAAAAATATACTCTCAATGCCAAATTGGAGACTTTACAGGAAAAACCCTCTTTTAGAAAAAATAAAAGATGTTTGGTACCTACAGATGGTTTTTTTGAATGGCAATGGCAAGACCTTATGGGAAAGAAAAAGCAAAAATATAAAATTGTAATTG
>JADHMP010000007.1:0-98382 GCA_016779985.1 Flavobacteriaceae bacterium | reverse complement strand
TGCTTACCTTTTTTAAATTGCCCCTTATACTTTGAGGCTTATTACAAGTCAAAAATTATTTTCTCAATAGTCTCAGCTCCAACAAAGTTGACCCATATGGAGCATAAAATCCATTTTTATTTATCAATTGCCTTCATATCTCTTCATTTTTACACTAGAATATAATTTCTCATCATCGGTATGATTAATGGTTCACAATAATATGTCATAGCAACATTATAGAGCACATAAAATTAGGTGAATATTAATTTTGTTAGCTATAACTCCTTTTTGGTCAAACGAATTAATGAAAACTTGCTACAACAACAATTTAATTTTACATTAGTGATATGACAAACTCAATTTTATAAATCAAATTAATGAGTGTGTCCAAAAAAAAAGTATCGTATTGTTTTTTTTTTATCTTTAACCAAACATTTTAATTTAGAAATAACTTTTATCAAAAATGAGAAAATTACTCTTTGCCCTTACAGCTGTATGTATGATTACAAGTTTCACGGTTCAAGCTACCACAGTTACTACTGTGAATGTCGTGACAACTAGTGTAGTACAAGAAACTGAAGCAGATGCAGCTGACGCTCCTGCAGGTTTCACACAAGAACTTAAAAAACGTTTTATTGAAGGCGGCCCAGGATTTATGGGAATCGTCTTAATCTGCTTGATTCTAGGGTTAGCCATCGCCATTGAGCGAATTATTTTCCTTAATCTAGCGACTACTAATACTAAAAAATTGACTCAAGGAGTTGAAGATGCTTTATCTTCTGGAGGTGTTGATGCAGCCAAAGAATATTGCAGAAACACCAAGGGTCCCGTTGCTTCAATATTCTATCAAGGTTTAGACCGAATGAATGAAGGGGTTGAGAGTGCCGAAAAAGCGGTTGTAGCATATGGTGGCGTTCAAATGGGACAGCTAGAAAAAAATGTCTCTTGGATTTCATTGTTTATTGCACTTGCACCCATGTTAGGGTTTATGGGAACAGTAATTGGAATGATTCAAGCATTCGACAAAATTGAAGCCGCTGGAGACATGCAGCCTTCTCTTGTAGCTGGTGGTATTAAAGTAGCACTTTTAACAACGGTTTTTGGTTTGATTGTAGCGATTATACTTCAAGTGTTTTATAACTATATCGTAGCTAAAATTGACAGTATCGTAAATGATATGGAAGATGCTTCTATTACCTTAATCGATATTTTAGTCGCTCAAAAAAAATAATAATTTTTAAACAGCTATTCCAATGAATATTCAAAATATTATTAAAATAATAAGTGCTGTTTTCGGTTTATTAGGTGTTATCTTTTTGTTCCGAATTATAGGGGCTGGAGACGAAGAAATCAAAATGGCAGCTGCTATGGGAGACCTTAGTTCAGTGTCTCCATTGGTGTCATTAGCAATTGCTATTCTAGCCGTAACAGTTGCAGTAACATTGATTTTCTCCACAATGAATTTAGCATCAGACATCAACAAACTTAAAAAAGCACTCATTTTTATTGGCTGCTTTGCTGCTGTAGTGGGAGTTGGTTTTGCCCTTTCATCAGGGGTGGAAACACCACTTAAAGACGGAGAAGTCCTCTCAGCTTCTGGCTCACGATGGGTTGGTGCTGGCATCCGTACCTTTTACATTTTAGCGGTTGTTGCTATTTTATCTATGGCCTTTTCAGGAGTAAAAAAAATTCTTAATAAATAAATTATGGCAAAGAGATCAGCACCTGAGGTAAATGCGGGTTCTATGGCAGATATAGCCTTTCTGCTGTTAATTTTCTTTTTGGTTACAACCACCATTGAAACAGATAGTGGACTCAACAGAAAGTTACCGCCGATGGAAGACCAGATTGATCCGCCCATTATAAAGGAAAAAAATATCCTTACCGTTGTAGTAAACAAAAACAATCAACTTTTAGTAGAAGAAAAATTACTGGAGGTTGATGAACTTCGTTCGACAGCTGTAGAATTTTTAGATAATGGTGGAGGTCAAGGCGAAGAAGCCTGCAACTATTGTAGAGGAAAGAAAAATCCTTCTTCTTCAGATAATCCTGATAAAGCTATCATCTCTCTGAAAAATGACCGTGAAACGTCTTATAAAATATATATAGCTGTTCAAAACGAGCTTGTTGCAGCTTATAATGAATTAAGAAATCGCGAATTTTTAAGATTAAACCCAACAATGGGAATGAATTTTGTCGAAGCTAATTCAAAATACAATGATCCTAGAACGTCTGAAGAAGTTCGAGATGAGCTACGTCCGAAATTAGATGAAGTGAAAAAAATGTTCCCACAGAAACTTTCTGAAGCAGAACCAAGTAAAACCAGTTAATTAAGATTATGTCTAAATTCAAAAAGAAAAAGTCTGGAGAATTGCCTGCCATATCTACGGCCTCCTTGCCAGACATTGTTTTTATGCTACTATTTTTCTTTATGGTAGCCACGGTAATGCGTGACAGTACGTTGATGGTAGTGAATGTTTTACCTGCTGCAGATCAAATTCAAAAACTTGACAAAAAAGATCGAGTAATGTATATATATGCTGGTAAGCCTTCGAGTCGCTACCAAGATAAATATGGGTCTTCTGCAAAAATTCAGTTAAATGACAAATTCGCTTCCGTTGGTGAAGTGGGTGCTTTTATTTTAGCTGAAAGAGCAGCAAAAAGACAGGAGCTACAAAACGTTTTAACCACCTCGCTCAAGGTAGATGGCGACACTAAAATGGGACTTATCACTGACATCAAACAGGAGTTGAGAAAAGTGAACGCCCTAAAAATCAATTATACTACTCGTGTTGGAGACTATTCTCAAAATATGAATTAATCAACATAGAGTGAAATCCTAGAAGATGCCTCTTAGTGAGGCATTTTTTATTCCTACTTTTATTCTAATTAATATATTGAGCATGATGAATCGCTATAAAACACTTCTTCTATGGGGATATTTTATTCTAGGTTCATTCAGTTTTGCTCAAACATCACCAGACTCACTATCTACTTTTTACCGGGAAGACCAATTCTATTTTGGTGTGTCCTTTATGGGATTGATTAATGCAAACTCGGTAGATGATCCTACAGGACTTTCAAGTCATTTTCATTTAGGTATGGTTCGAGATTTTCCACTCACAAAAAATGGGAAATGGGCTTTAGCTGCAGGTGTAGGTTATCAAACCCAACGTATTGTCACAGGATTAACACAAGAAAATGACAACAACAATGAATTACTATTTTTCGACAGGTCTATAGAGGATAATGCAACTCAAGCAAAACTAGGCCTCCAGTCAATAGAGTTGCCTCTTGTTTTACGTTGGCGCACTTCTACACCAACCCGATATCATTTTTGGCGTATATATGGAGGTTTAAAATTATGTTGGAATTTCATGTCTAAAGTAGTCGATATTCCAAAAGAGAGGCTTAAAGAAAATTATTTCAATCGCTTTCATTCAGATGCCTTTATAAGTTTTGGATTCAACACATGGAATTTTTATGTATCCTACCCTCTCCAACATGCTATCAAACCCATTCCCATTGAAAATAGAAACTACCCTTATGAGTTCAAAACTTTAAAGGTAGGTCTCATATTCTATTTGTTATAGACTTATAATTCTTTTCTTAAACGAGCCACAGGGATTTCCATTTGCTCTCGATATTTAGCCACAGTTCGTCTGGCCACAAGATACCCTTTCTCTTTTAGAAGAACAGCTAAAGCTTGGTCAGCTAGTGGTTTTTTCTTGTTCTCTTCATCTATGAGTAGTTTAAGATTCTTTTTAATTTCTATGGTTGAAACATCCTCACCCTCCTCATTTTTTAAGCCTTCGGAGAAAAAGGTCTTTAGTAATTTCACACCGAAGGGGGTATCGATATATTTACTATTAGCCACCCTTGAGATAGTAGATATATCCATTTGTACTTTGTCAGCAATATCTTTCAAAATCATTGGCCTGAGATGTTGCTCGTCTCCTGTCAAAAAATATTCCTTTTGGAACTCTATAATGGCAGTAATTGTTAAAAATAAAGTTTGATTGCGTTGTTCAATAGCATCAATAAACCATTTGGCAGCATCTAATTTTTGTTTGATAAACATGACTGCTTCCTCATGCGACTTATTTTTATTTTTACTTTTTTGGTACCCAGAAAGCATTTCTTTGTAGGCATTAGAAATGTGTAAATCAGGTGCATTTCTTCTGTTTAAAGTAACTTCAAGTTTCCCGTCCTCGATGGTTAAAATAAAATCTGGGACAACATGTGTGTTCTGATTTACATTAGAAAGAGCTCCTCCAGGTTTTGGATTTAGTTTTGAAATATATTTGATGGCTTTTTTTAGCTCTTCTTCTGAAAGGGCTAGTCGATCTTGTAATTTTGAATAGTGTTTGTGAGAAAAATGATAAAATTCTTTTTCTAAAATAGCTATGGCGTTAGAAATTTCAGGACGATCTTTCTCCTTTCTTTTTAGTTGCAATAACAAACATTCATTGAGAGAGCGGGCTCCAACCCCCGGAGGGTCTAGTGATTGCACGGCCCTGAGCACTTTTTCCAATTGTGCCTCCGAGATCATAAGATTTTGAGTAAAAGCCAAATCATCGATGAGCTCTTCATTGCTTCTTCTCAAATAACCACTCTCATCTATACTTCCAACTAAAAAGTTTGCGATATCAATTTCTTCTTCGTTTAGAATAAGATTTCCTATTTGTTGTTGTAAAAATTGATGAAAACTGATTCCACCGCTAATTGGCTTCATATTTTCATCATCATCGGGACTGAAGTTATTGGCATAAAGTCTATAAGACGGAATTTCATCATCACTCAAATATTGATCTATATCTATATCACCTCCATCAATTTGAGTAGTATCGTCAAAATCGGATTCATCATTAGAATCAAACCCCTTTTCATCTTCTTCTACACCACTCTCAAGGGCTGGGTTTTCTCCTATTTCTGCTTGTACTTTTTGCTCCAAATCCAACGTAGAAAGCTGAAGTAGCTTCATCAATTGAATCTGCTGAGGGGAAAGTTTTTGAGTTAATTTTAACTGGAGCTGTTGTTTGAGCATTTGGAAATCAAGTCTTTAGAAGTAAAGATAGCGTAAATACAATTAGCATTTTAAAAACTTGCATTTTGGGGTGTTCTTGGGTAGGGGATAACGTCTCTAATATTATTCATTCCTGTTAGAAACATGACCAATCTCTCGAAGCCAAGCCCAAATCCACTATGTACAACTGACCCAAACCGTCTCAGGTCTAGATACCACGACAATTCTTCTTGATCAATGTTGAGTTCTTTCATGCGAGCTTGTAGAATTTCTAAACGTTCTTCTCTTTGTGATCCTCCCACAATTTCTCCAATACCAGGGAATAAAATATCCATCGCGCGAACTGTTTTTTCGTCCTCATTCAAGCGCATATAGAAAGCTTTTATTTTTGCTGGATAATCATATAGTATAACGGGGCATTTGAAATGCTTTTCTACCAAATAACGCTCGTGTTCACTCTGCAGGTCAGCACCCCATGAATCGATTGGAAATTGAAACTTTTTCTTTTTATTGGGTTTTGAATTTCTGAGTATGTCTATGGCCTCAGTGTAGGTGATTCGCTGAAAGGGATTATTGATAACAAATTCAATTTTTTCTAACAACCCCATTTCACTTCTTTCAATTTGCGGTTTTGTTTTTTCTTCTTGAGTGTAGCGCTGCTCTAAAAAAGTGAGATCATCAATGCAGCGTTCTTTTACTTGACGCAATACTTCAACAATAAAATCTTGAGCTAAATCCATGTTATCCTCCAAATCATAGAAAGCCATTTCAGGCTCAATCATCCAAAATTCTGAGGCATGTCGAGCTGTATTTGAATTTTCAGCTCTAAAGGTTGGACCAAATGTATAGACTTCACCCAACCCTAACGCATACGTTTCTGCTTCTAATTGACCTGAAACCGTCAAATGAGTTTCTTTTCCAAAAAAATCTTCTTTAAATGAAACTGTTCCGTCCGAATTGGTAGGAGGCTCTTTAGGGTCTAGTGTTGAAACACGAAACATTTCACCCGCTCCTTCAGCATCACTTCCTGTTATGATGGGTGTGTGTACATAATGAAAACCTTTTTTGTGAAAATATTCGTGAACTGCAAATGCAAGGGCTGATCGCAATCTCATAATAGCTCCAAAAGTGGAGGTCCGAATACGCAAATGCGCTTTGTCTCTCAAAAATTCAAAAGAATGTTTTTTGGGTTGAATAGGGAATTTTTCAGGGTTGGAGCTTCCCAAGAGCGTCAGTTTTTCAACTAGTAATTCTAATGATTGACCTCCCCCTTGACTAGGCACTAATTTTCCGCTTAGAGCGAGTGCAGCACCAGTGTTTATTTCTTTTAAAAGGGCTTCCTCTAAATTCTCAAAATCTACAACACATTGCAAATTTACCAAAGTGGAACCATCGTTTAGAGCAATAAATCGCGATGCTCTGAAGGTACGCACCCATCCCCTGACATTTAGTGTTTGTTCCTTAGGTTCTTGACTAAAAATATCTCTAATTTTAGTGTATATCATGTGTTCCAATTTGAATACAAAGATAGTTTTATTTGTAAAATCCTTGGAACGCTTATGGATCTAGAATATTTATTTTTGAAGGTTTTATTACCTTCTCGTTGCTCACTGCATCTTCAAGTGAAATAAGTAAAGAGGGCAATAAGATTAAATTAGCGAGCATGGCCATAAGAAGGGTTACTGAAACCAGTCCTCCTAGGGCCCTAGTCCCTCCAAAATTTGAAGAAAGAAAAACAGAAAAACCAAAGAAAAGAACAATTGAAGTATAGAGCATGCTAATTCCAGTTTCGCGTAAAGCGGCAAAAACAGCAGCTCTAATTCTCCATCCATTAGAAATCAATTCTTGTCTATATTTAGCTAAAAAGTGAATGGTGTCATCCACGGATATTCCAAATGCTACACTAAAAACGAGAATAGTTGAGGGTTTGAGTGGAATTCCAGAAAATCCCATAACACCAGCTGTAATGATGAGAGGTAATAGGTTAGGAATCAAAGAAATAACAATCATTTTAAACGAGCGAAATAAAAAGGCCATAAATAGGGCAATAAGTAAAATAGCTAATGAAAGTGATAAGAAAAGATTATTAATTAGGTATTTAGTTCCTTTTAAAAAGAGAACTGCTTTGCCAGTAATATTTACTTGATACCGATCTTTTGGGAATATTTTTTCAATGGCTTCCAACAAGTCTGTTTGGATGACCTCCATTTTTTGTGTTGGCACATCCTTTAGGTATGTAGTGATTCGACCCAGTTGCCCAGTGCTATCGACATAGCTATCCAATAAAGGATTTTTTACTTTGTTATTGTTTACGTAGGGCAAAATAAATCGGTTTTCTTGGGCAGTAGGAAGATTATAATAATTGGGATTACCATTGTAGTAAGCTTGTTTCACAAACTTAACTGCATTGACGATAGACAAAGGAGGAGCCAGCTCGGGAATTTCACTAATTGTATTCTGTAATCTATCCATACGTTTTAGTGTGGCAGGTTTTATAATTCCATTTTTACGTTTGCTATCTACCCAAATTTCCATGGGTACAATCCCATTAAAACTTTGATCATAAAACTGAATGTCTTTAAAAAAAGGGGCATTTTTTGGCATATCTTCAATGAGACTACCAGAAATATTTATTTGATATATACCCACTATACCCAACACCAGACCAACTAAAGAAACTAAATACACTGTTATTCTTTTATTGCGTACACAACCTTCCATCCATTTCACAAAGGCTTCTACCGTTTTATTTTTTAGATGTTTTAGGTGCTTCTTCTTTGGCCTTACCATAAAGCTATACGAAATAGGAATAATGAATAGGGATAATAAAAACACACCAATGATATTAATAGAGGCTACTACACCAAACTCTTTTAGAATTTTACTATTAGTTAAAATAAAAGTGGCAAATCCAGAAGCGGTTGTAAGGTTGGTCATCAAAGTTGCATTGCCAATTTTTGAGATGACTCGCTGTAAAGATTTTGCTTTATTACCATGTTTGGCTACTTCTTGCTGATATTTATTAATTAGAAAGATGCAATTGGGTACACCAATAACAATAATCAGTGGTGGAATAAGCGCTGTTAAAACAGTGATTTCATAGCGCAACCAACCCAATACTCCAAAGGCCCACATAACTCCAATGGCTACAACTATTAGTGAAATAAATGTTGCTCGAAAAGATCGAAAGAATAGAAAAAAAATAAAAGTTGTTAGGAGGGTAGCCCCAAGAACAAATAAACCAATTTCATCTACTATATTCTGGGCGTTTAGGGTTCTGACATAGGGCATACCAGAAATTTTAACATCCAAATTGTTTGCTTTTTCAAAGGTTTCCACAGCAGGAATAAGAGTCTCAAAAATGAAATCCTTGCGTTGTTTTGTATTGACAATCTCAGGTTTCATAAAGGCAATTGTGCGAAGCACTTCAGTGCTCTCATCATAGAGTAATCCTTTATAGAAAGGTAGTTCTAGAAAAAGTTTTTGTTTGAATTTTTTAATGGCAATAGAGTCTTCCCATGTGACTTCGGGGAGGGGAATAAAATCTATTTTTTTGGCTTTTTCATTTTTAACAATTTCTAGAATATTGTTGACTGAAAGCACAAAGTCAATTTCAGTTTGTTTCTCAAGAAATTGATTAAAATTTTTCCAAGCAATGGCATTTTTAGGAGTGAAAAGCGTAGAGTCTTGAATTGCAAAAACTAGGCTATTTCCTTCTTCCCCAAATTTCTCTGTGAAATTTCGATATTGTATGTTTTCAGGATGATTATCTGGAAGAAGATTAGCTTCTGTGAAAGTAAATTGAATATGTTTCCATTCAGAGGCCCAGAAAATGGTAGTGGCAACAATTGCGAGTAAGATAATGATTCGATTTCTAAGGATGGTTCTTGCAACAAGTCCCCAAAAATCTCTTTTTTTTCTATATTTCATTATCCAAGACCGTTTGGATTCACACGGTCAAAATTTCTTTTTCTTTAGCACTAAAAAGTTCATCCACTTTTGAACTGTAGGAATCAGTTAGTGTTTGAACGTCTATTTCATAGTTGTTTAATACATCTTCAGAGGGGGCTTCATTTTTGAGTTCATGGTTAGCTTCTTTTCTAGCATTACGAATGCTAATTTTCGCATTTTCAGCTTCATTTTTGGCCAATTTGGCTAGCTCTCTGCGGCGTTCTTCTGTGAGCGGTGGAATGTTAATAATTATAGTTTCTCCATTATTCATAGGATTAAAGCCCAAGTTAGCCACTAAAATAGCTTTTTCAATAGCTGCTAATAAAGCTTTTTCCCAAGGTTGCACACTGAGTGTTCTTGCATCTGGAGTATTTATATTAGCTACTTGTGAGATAGGCGTGGGTGTTCCATAGTAATCAACTTTTACACCCGACAGCATCACAGGATTTGCTTTTCCTGCTCTAATATTTAAGAGCTCGTTTTCTAAATGATCAATAGCTTGCTGCATTCCTTCTTTAGCAGTATCAACAATAAAATCTAAGGTTTCATCCATTGTCTATCTGATTTATAGATCTACTCGTGTGCCAATATTTTTTCCTTGAACTATTTCTGATAAGTTGCCTGGCACGTTAATATCAAAAACGATGATAGGTAGCTTGTTTTCATGACTCAGCGTAAAAGCAGTAGTATCCATTACCTTGAGCCCTTTTTTGAGCACCTCATCAAATGAGAGCGTATCAAATTTTATAGCTTCTTTATTCTTTTCAGGATCTGAGGTATAAATACCGTCAACTCGTGTTCCTTTTAAAATGACATCTGCATCGATCTCTATGGCCCTAAGAACCGCTGCAGAATCTGTAGTGAAAAAGGGATTTCCTGTGCCCGATCCAAAAATGACCACGCGCCCTTTTTCTAAATGCCGTGTCGCTTTTCGTTTTATATAGGGCTCTGCAATAGCCTCTATTTTTAGTGCCGTCTGCAACCGAGTGGGTACTCCAATGTTTTCAAGTGCTGATTGTAACGCCAAACCATTAATAACAGTTGCTAACATACCCATATAGTCTGCCTGCACACGATCCATCCCTTCACTAGCGCCTGAAACACCCCTAAAAATATTACCTCCACCAATCACTACAGCAATTTCAATGTCCATATCAAATATTTCTTTAATCTCATTGGCATAAGACTCTAAGCGTTTAGGATCAATACCATAAGCTTGCTCTGCCATGAGTGCTTCTCCGCTTAGTTTTAATAGAATACGTTTGTATTTCATTGAAATGAATTCACACAAATATAGAAATTAACCCCCACATAATGGTGGCATCTTAGTTCCATTTCTATCACTACTATTCGTTTTTAGCTTGTAAACTCATGTCTAAAATAGTAGTATTATAAGTCAGTGCTCCTAGGGATAAATAATCTACTCCAGTTTCAGCCATTTGAATAATGGTATCTGCTTGAATGTTTCCTGAAGCTTCTGTAGTAAATTTCCCATCTAAAAAATATAAGGCTTCCTTCAGTTGAGTAGGAGTGTGGTTGTCTAAAAGAAGACGACTAATCCAAGGAAATTTTGCGGCTTGCTGTAATTCTTTAGTTGATCGAATCTCAACTATTACAGGAAGACTAAGCTTCTTTTTTTCTAAATAGCTTTTTGTTTTTTCTAACGCTTTTTTTAGCGAACCACAAAAATCTATATGATTATCTTTTATCATTAGGGCATCATAAAGCCCCATTCGATGATTGGTTCCACCCCCAATCTGAACGGCCCATTTTTCAGGTAAGCGAAAATTGGGGGTTGTTTTTCGAGTGTCTAAAAGTTGACATTGAGTATGTGCAATCATTTGTTGTAGTTGCTTGGTTTTGTATGCAACACCACTCATTCGCTGCATACAATTCAAAACCAAACGTTCGGTTGCTAAAATAGATCTAGCATTGCCAGCAATTTCAAAAATCAAACTACCGTTTTCTACGGCAGCACCTTCTTCAAGGGTGGATTCAAATTGTAATGTAGGGTCATAGTGCTTAAAAATTTTTTCTGCTAAGGTAATTCCTGCAACAATCCCTTTTTGTTTAGCAAAAAGTTGAGCATTTTTTTGGGCTTTCACCGGCAAACAGGCATTGGCACTATGGTCACCTGACCCAATGTCTTCAGCCAAAGCACTGGCAATAAGTTGAGATAAGCGGGCTTTATTTTGCTCAAAAAAATCAGTTTTCATTGTCTAGATTATAAAATACACCCCTATTTTCTTTTATTTGAAGAGATTGCTTTATCAATAGATGCGAAACACTTACCATATTTCTGAGTTCACTCAGTTCAGGAGTCAATTTATTTTCATGATAGATTAGTTGCATTTCATTATAAATTTCCTCTAAAAGAATGTCAGCCTTTTTAAGCCCTTTTTTAGTTTTAAAAATACCTACATTATCAGTCATTGTTTGCTTTAATCGATTGCGTAAGAGAGCAATGGCCTTTATTTTATTGGTACTAATATCTTTTTCACCTTTCCAATCTGGCAAGTTTTTATAAAAATTATCTTGTGGTAATGCACCTTTTAAGGTTTCCTCAGTAGCTAGTGCTGCTCTATGAGAAAAAACGACCGATTCTAAAAGAGAATTTGAAGCCAATCGATTTGCTCCATGAAGCCCTGTGGCACTACATTCACCTACAGCAAAAAGACCATTTAGTTGCGATTCACTATTCGAATCTACCTTAATGCCCCCGCAAAAGTAATGAGCCGCTGGTACAATAGGGATAGGATCTTTTGGAAGCTGTATACCGATTTTTTTACATGTTTTATAAATGTTGGGAAATCGTTCTAACCATTTTGCTTCTGAAATGGAACTGCAATCTAAAAAAATATGATTGCTTTGGGATTGTTGAATTTCGAGTTGAATAGCCCGAGCAACAATATCTCTAGGTGCCAGTTCGGCCCTTTGGTCATAGCGGGGCATAAAACGATCATTATTTTCATTCACTAATTGTCCACCAGCCCCTCTAACTGCCTCCGTTATTAAAAAAGTGTTTCCGTCTATTTTAGGCAATAGTGCGGTAGGGTGAAATTGAACATAGGGTAGGGCTTCCATAAATACTTTAGCACGATAAGCAGCTCCCAATCCATCTCCTGTAGCCCCTTCAGGATTGGTAGTGTGGGCATATAAACTCCCCGCACCTCCGGTAGATAGAACAGTTACTTTGGCGCTAATTTTAATTATTTCTTGTTGTGTTTTAGAAATTACATAAGCTCCATAACACCTGTGATGATTTGTTTTTGTGTGATGATCAGTAATGAGATCAACTAAGACATGATTTTCAAATAATTTGATGTTTTTAAAAGCCTTCACTTTTCTGATTAAGGCCTCTTGAATTTGAGAGCCAGTCTTATCTTTGTAATGCACAATTCGCTTTTCGGAATGGCCTCCTTCTTTTGCCAAATGAAGTACATTGGCTTTAGTATCAAACTGAGTTCCCCATGCGATGAGTTCTTCTAATCGGTCATATCCTTCTTTAACTGCAAATTGGACTACTTCTTCATTACATAGTTCATCTCCAGCAATTAAGGTGTCTTTGACGTGTTTTTCAAATGAATCCTTTTCAAAGTTTGAAACCACTGCAATGCCTCCTTGAGCATATCTAGTATTACCTTCTTTCAATTGATCTTTTGAAATCAAAACTATAGCACAACTGGGGTTTCGTGATGCTAGTTTAATGGCATAACTTAACCCTGAAATACCACTCCCAATAACAAGTACGTCTGCAACCATTTATCCTAGAGCCAGCATTCGTTCAATAGGTTTTTTAGCTTTATTTAGTAGTGAGATAGGTAAAATAATTTCGGGAGATTCGTTTTTCAAACACCGATGCAGTTTTTCTAAAGTATTCATTTTCATGAAGGCGCACTCACTGCATGCACAAGTATCGTCTTCTACAGGGGCAGGAATAAATATTTTATCGGGACATTTTTTTTGCATCTCATGCAGAATTCCGGCTTCAGTTGCCACAATAAAACTTTTTGAACTATCTGATTGAACAAATTGAAGCAAAGCAGACGTACTGCCAATAAAATGAGCAATATCTAAAACAGGAGACTCACTTTCTGGATGCGCAATAAATTTAGCCTTGGGATTATTCTTAGCAAGAGTAACAATTTTGTCAAAAGAAAAAGCTTCATGGACTATACAAGATCCCTCCCACAAAATCATTGGTCTGCCCGTTTCTTTTATGAGATAGCGCCCTAAATTTCTGTCTGGTGCAAATAGGATGGGCTGATCTTTTGGAATAGACGCTATAACTCTTTTGGCATTGCTTGAGGTACACACAATGTCACTCATAGCTTTTATTTCAGCTGAACAATTAATATAAGTAACTACAACCGCCGTGGGATGTTTTGCCTTAAAAGCGGCAAACTCTTTTGGAGGACAAGAATCTGCAAGAGAACAACCTGCCCTAAGATCGGGGAGCAATACTTTCTTGTTAGGATTAATTATTTTGGCTGTTTCAGCCATAAAATGGACTCCAGCAAAAACAATGATATCTGCTTCTACTTTTGCAGCCTGTTGTGCCAAATATAGACTATCACCCAAATAGTCTGCCAGTTCTTGAATTTGAGGCTCTTGATAAAAATGGGCTAAAACCACTGCATTTTTTTTCTTTTTTAACGCATTTATTTCAGCACTCAATTCTAGTTGATCTTGCCTCACAATAGAACTACTATTTGTAAGCTCTTTTAACCGAGAAACTTCATTTGTTTTCATAACCATAGGTAAAGAGTTGCAAAGGTATTAAATATACTAACGAAATGGTATCGATATAAGGCCTGTAATTAGTTTTCCAACTGATAAGCAGTTTTTAAATGATAATTCCCAATAGACACTCTCTTTAGAGCTGACAGATGAGCCCCACTGTTTAAGGCTTTTCCAAAGTCATGGGCTAGAGACCTGATGTAGGTTCCTTTACTACATCTTGATCTAAAAAAAATATTTGGCATTGAAATATCATTAATTTCAAATTCATGAATATGGATAGTGCGAAAAGATATTTTTGTTTTTTTTCCTTCACGAGCATATTCGTAGAGTCTTTTGCCCTCTTTTTTAAGTGCAGAATAAATAGGTGGCTGTTGTTGAATTTTACCAATAAAATTTAGTGTACAAGCACTAATTTTTTCAGGGGTCACGTGAGAATACTCATAGTGATTGTCAAAAGGCGTTTCAAGATCATATGACGGGGTTGTGGCACCAAGAGTAATAACTCCCTCATACACTTTTTCTTGGTCTTGAATTTGTGCAATTGACTTTGTTTTTTTTCCAGTACAAATAATTAAAAGACCCGTGGCAAGAGGATCTAATGTGCCCGCATGACCTACCTTCAATTTCTTAATATTAACACTTTTTTTAAGCCAGCCTCTCACCTTTTTTACCACTTGAAAAGAGGTCCAGTGTAAGGGTTTGTCAAAACAAAATACTTTCCCTTCAACTAGTTCTTCTTCTGTAAATTTTTGTTCAAAAAAGTTCATATAATAATGCAATGCTTCCAATGGCTGAACAGTACCATGCAAAATATTTTAGTTGACTATTTTTTACCAAAGAAATCATCCATTTGCAGGCTAAAATACCAGCAAAAAAAGCAGCAAAAAATGCAATAATGAGTGCCAAATAGTTTTGTGATAAAAGAGGCTCGTCTGCATCTAAGAGACTTTTAGCCATGCTGCCAAAAATAAGAGGCAAGACCATAAGAAATGAAAATCGGGCGGCCTTTTCACGATCTATTCCCAATAAGACAGCAGAAGAAACAGTGGCTCCACTTCTTGAAATACCAGGTAATATGGCTATGGCTTGAACTACACCCAGCAGCAGTGCTTTTCCATAACTGATTTTATTTTTTTTAATTGATACACGATCGGCAGAAAATAGAATAAGAGCGGTTATCAGAAGCATACTGCCAACTAATAGTAGATTACCCTCAAAAAGAAGGTTAATATAATCTTCTAAAAAAAGGCCAACCACAACCGCGGGAAGCATAGAGAGAATAATTTTTAAGGAAAAATGAGAAGCTTCATTAGATTTAAATTGGAGTAGGCCATTAAAAATATTTAAAATATCTTTTCTAAAAACAACCACAGTGCTCAGTGCTGTTGCTGCATGTACAACTAAGGTAAAAAGGAGCCCTTCTTTAGCCACTAAGTTTACATTAAAAAGAGCCTTACCTAATTCGATATGTCCACTTGAGGAGACAGGCAAAAATTCTGTTATTCCCTGAATAAGACCCAATAAAATAGCACTAAAAATATCCATCAAGCTTTTTTGTCCCGAGCCAAAATAGCATAAATAGCTATGCCAAATCCACAGATTACAAGAGTAGGAGCTAAACGAATACGCCTAAAGTTAAATAGTTCAGGATTAAAGATATTGGGGTCATCACTGCCACCCCCTGCCATCAAGATGTAACCTAGCGCTACCACGGCAAAAGCCACAAAAAGTATTTGATAATTTCGTTTTCCAAAAAGAAAGGACTTAGAGTTTTTTTTCGATTCCATAGGGTGTTAATATATTGCTTGGGTTTTCAATTTTAAGTAGCGTTGAGTAGCAAAAAATGTACTTAGGCTGGTGATCACAAAACCCAAAAAAAAGACACTGCCATAGACAATAATCCAATCTAGAGGATTTGATAACATTTCCAACTCAGGAAATCTTACATTGAGTTGCCAAATCAAGATGGTTAAACCACCAAGAGATAAAAGGGCACTTAAAACACCTAATCGAAGATGACTCCAAATAAAAGGACGACGTATAAAAGATTTAGTGGCACCGACCAATTGCATCGTCTTAATAATAAATCGTTTAGAATAGATCGATAATCGAATGGAACTATTGATTAATAAAAGGGCAATAAATAAAAAAAGCGCTGAAGTGGCTATTAGAGCCACAGAAATTTTTTGAATATTTTCGTCCAAAAGTGTTACCAGTGGTTGGTCAAAAATCACCTCATTTACAAATTGGTTTTGTTCCATTTCTTCCTTGAGTTCTAGCAATGAATCTGTATTTAAATAAGCTGCATTAAAAAAAATATCCATCGAATTTAAAAGCGGATTATAACCTAAAAATTCAATAAAATCTTCACCAATTTCTTGAGCATGCTGTTCTGCGGCCTCTTCTTTGCTAATAAAAACTACTTTTTTTGTTGCTGAATTGAGCTCTATTTTTTTTTGTAGTTGCCTGATTTCAATGTCTTTGGCACTGTCGTTAAAAAAAACAGTAAGTGCAATTTGTTCTTTAAAGTGGCTGGCAACTTTTTTTGAATTAATCAATAAAACCCCCAGTATTCCAACAAAAAATAAGACAAAGGTAATACTAACAACGACAGAAAAATAACCTGTTAGAAGACGTTGGCGTTGAAATTTCTCTTGTGTGGTTGATGTCAAAGGGTATCATTTTTGTAAAAATAGGAAAGATATTGCTAAAAACAGAAGCTCAAAAAACTTTTTGTCTTTGAATCAATAAGTTTAATTTTGGTGGCTTAAGATTTATCAGTGGATTATAATTTCATAGAGATTGAAAAAAAGTGGCAACAAATTTGGGGAGAACAGCACCCTTATGCAGCTGAAAATAAAAGTTCTAAACCTAAATTCTATGTTTTAGATATGTTTCCTTATCCTTCGGGGGCTGGTTTGCATGTTGGGCACCCCTTGGGATATATTGCTAGTGATATTTATGCACGTTACAAAAGGCATAAGGGGTTTAATGTGTTACATCCTCAAGGATATGACTCTTTTGGTCTTCCTGCTGAGCAATATGCTATTCAAACAGGACAACACCCTGCACTTACCACTGAAACTAATATTAATCGCTATAGAGAGCAACTCGATCGGATGGGTTTTTCATTTGATTGGAGCAGAGAAGTAAGAACATCTGATCCAAAATTTTATAGATGGACTCAATGGATTTTCTTACAATTATTTGAGCACTACTATAACGCTGATTTAGACAAAGCCATGCCAATCTCTCACTTGACAGCCGTCTTTGAAAAGGAGGGAAATGAAAACATTAAAACTGTTGCTGATCCTGAGGTTAGTGCATTTACTGCTGAACAATGGAATGGTTTTACAGCGACTCAAAAACAAGAGGTATTATTACACTATAGACTAACCTATTTGGCAGAAACCGAAGTGAATTGGTGTGCTGATTTAGGCACTGTTTTAGCAAATGATGAAATTGTTAATGGTGTTTCAGAACGAGGAGGTTATCCCGTAATCAAAAAGAAAATGAAACAATGGAGTATGCGAATAGGAGCTTATGCTGAACGTTTGATTAGTGGTCTAGAAACTATAGACTGGCCTTCTTCTTTGAAAGAAATGCAACGAAATTGGATAGGAAAATCAGAAGGAGCTAAAGTGTTTTTTCAAATAGCAGATCATCCTGAAAAGATTGAGGTTTTTACTACCCGCCCTGATACTATTTTTGGAGTTACCTTCATGACCTTAGCACCCGAACTTGAGTTGGTGCAAAAAATCACAACTCCCGAGCAACAAGAAATAGTCATGGAATATATTAAACTTACGGCACAGCGTTCAGAACGCGAGCGTATGTCTGAGGTGAAAAAAATTAGCGGTGTATTTACGGGGGCTTATGCAGTGCATCCATTGACAAAAGAAAAAATTCCGATTTGGATAGGTGATTATGTACTGGCAGACTATGGAACTGGGGCAGTTATGGCAGTTCCTTGTGGCGACCAACGGGATTATTTGTTTGCGAAACACTTTAATCTATCAATAAAAAATATTTTCGAAGGCATTTCTGTGGAGGAGTCAGCCTTTGAAGATAAAGCCAACACCGTATTAACCGCTTCTAACTTTTTGAATGGGTTGACATATGCTGAAGCAATACCTACAATAATTGAAGAACTGGAAAAACAAAAGGTAGGACAAGGCACCGTCACCTATCGTTTGCGGGATGCGATCTTTAGTAGACAAAGATATTGGGGCGAACCCATTCCTATCTATTATAAAGAGGGATTGCCACAGCCTCTCTCTGAGGAAGATTTACCTCTAAAATTACCAGAAGTAGAAAAATATCTTCCCACTCCTGAAGGTGCTCCTCCACTTGGCAATGCAACTGATTGGGCTTGGGATTGCAACGCCAAAAAGGTGGTGTCAAAAAAGCGAATCGATCATCAAACTGTTTTTCCCTTAGAACTTAACACAATGCCTGGGTGGGCAGGAAGTTCCTGGTATTTTAATCGTTATATGGATCCTCATAATGAAGAATGTTTTGCAAGTGAAGAAGCATTGAATTATTGGCAGGAGATAGATCTATATGTGGGTGGCAGTGAGCATGCTACAGGTCATTTGCTTTATTCTCGTTTTTGGCAAAAGTTTCTTTTTGATGTTGGGTTATTGTCTAGAGAAGAGTACGCTAAAAAGCTCATCAATCAGGGAATGATTTTAGGTACCTCTGCTTTTGTGTATAGAAAAAAAGGAACACAAACCTTTCTTTCAAAAAACGCTATCAAAAAAGAGGATCAAGTAGAGCCTTTGCATGTAGATGTGAATTTTGTTTCATCATCTGATGAATTAAATATTGAAAAATTTAAACAGTGGCAACCACAGTTTGAAAAGGCTGTTTTTGTTTTAGAATCTGGAAAATACATCGTTGGGCGAGACGTTGAAAAAATGTCCAAATCTAAATACAACATTGTAAATCCCGACATGATTTGTGATACCTATGGCGCTGATACGCTACGTATGTATGAGATGTTTTTGGGACCAATTGAACAAGCAAAGCCATGGAATACAGCTGGAATTTCAGGGGTACATAATTTTCTTAAAAAATATATGCGCTTATTTTACAATAAGGATAAATGGAATATTTCTGAAGAAAACCCTTCTAATAAAGCTTTAAAAATTCTACATGAAACAATAAAGAAAGTGACCCAAGATATTGAGCAATTCTCTTTTAATACGTGTGTAAGTGCATTTATGATTTGTGTAAATGAACTATCGCAAATGAACGCCAATCAACGTGAAATTTTAAGTCCTCTAACTGTTTTATTGGCTCCTTTTGCGCCACATTTGGCGGCAGAAATGTGGGTCAAATTAGGTAATGCTAGTGTGTTGTGTCATGAACCGTTTCCTCTTCATGATGAAAAATATTTGGTTGAAGATCAAAAAAACTACCCAGTTTCATTTAATGGCAAAATGCGCTTTATCTTGCCTCTATCTCTATCTTTGAGTCGAGATGCGGTTGAAAAAGCCGTTTTAAATGATGAAAGAACATCAACTTATTTAAATGGTTTAGCACCAAAAAAAGTAATTATAGTTCCAAATAAAATTATCAATATTGTCTTTTAATGGATTCAATTCAAATTGAAGCAATAGGTTTTTTGGCTGCTATATTCACTACTAGCGCTTTTGTGCCTCAGGTCTATAAAATTTGGAGATTCAGAAATTCAGATGGTGTGTCTCTCACTATGTATTTGGTAATGCTTAGTGGTGTCTTACTTTGGGTATTGTATGGCTGGTATATAAAAAGTATCTCAATTGTTGTTGCTAATAGCCTTGCAGCTATTCTTCAAGCCATCATAATTTTTTTTAAGTTAAAAGTTCTTTAACCAGCAAGGCTAGCCATTGAGTTTTGAATGCGTTGAGACTAAGGTCTAACTTGTCTTGCGATTTGTTGTTCTAAGGAAATGAAAGTTTCTGTTCTTGAAACTCCTTCAATGGGTTGCACTTTATTATTTAAAATGTTCATCAAATGCTCATTATCCTTGCACATAAGCTTGATAAAAATACTCCAGTTGCCCGTAGTGTAGTGGCATTCAATTATTTCAGGAATCTTTTTTAGTTGCCTTACCGCTTCTGGGTTACGCATGGCTTTATCTAAAAAAACACCAATAAAGGCCACTGTTTTGTAGCCTAAAGATTTTGAATTCAAAATGATTTGTGATCCTGATATAATACCAGACTTTTCTAATTTTTTGATACGTTGATGTATAGCCGCTCCAGAAATTCCAACTTCTTTAGAAAGTCTATTGATTGAAGTGCGTGCATCTTCCATCAAAAAAGAGAGAATGGTTTTATCTATTCCATCAATTGTCATCATTTCCTTAATTATTTTCATAATAGTTTAAAACTGAGATGATTTTTTTTACTCATAACAAAAATTAGAATTAAATTTAAAAGTAAAGAAAAATTGATTGATTTATGATAACTATGCGTTTGTGGGGAAGTATTTTTGCCCTTTGTGGAGTAATTTTAGGTGCTTTTGCTAGCCATGCGCTCAAAGAAAAGCTTTCTTTTGAAAGCTTGTCCTCTTTTCAAATAGGTGTTCGGTATATGATGTACCATGCTTTGGCCTTATTGTTGTTTTCTGTCATTCATACCGAAGTTTCCCGAGTTCAAAACTGGACCCTCATATTATTTGTAATTGGAATTTTTTTGTTTTCGGGGAGTATATTTTTGCTTTCTACGCAGTCAATTCATCAAATAAAGGTTTCCTTTTTGGGCCCTATTACTCCCATTGGTGGATTATTTTTAATTGCGGGTTGGGCTCTTCAGGTATTCTACTTTTTTAAAAGCTAGGGAGTACCCTACATTATACATTTTCTATATACTTTTCAATCGCCATCGACATTGAGGGAGTCTCGGGAGTTGGGGCTTTTATATCCACCCTCAAGCTAGCTTGTTCGGCTGCTTTTTGAGTAGTTTTTCCATAGACAGCAATTCGTGTTTTATTTTGTTTAAAATCAGGGAAATTTTTAAACAGAGATTCAATACCTGATGGACTGAAAAAAACTAGAACATCATAATAAACGTCTCTCAAATGCGATAGATTGTTCACCACTGTTTTATAAAGTATAGCTCTTTTCCAATTGATCTGTAAGCTCTCTAAAAAAGCTGGAATTTCAGGTTTTAAGACATCTGAGGTAGGAATTAAATAAGTCTCAGAATTAAATTTATTAAAAACATTTTCAAGATCATTTAATTGACGCTTACCTACATAAATTTTACGCTTTCGGTAGACTACATATTTTTGAAGATAGTAGGCCACCGCCTCCGATTGACAAAAATATTTTGTACTGTCAGGAACTTTGTAACGCATTTCTTCACAGAGCCGAAAAAAGTGATCCACAGCATTTCTACTGCATAAGATTATATTATCAAATTTGCTAAAATCTATTTTTTGTTGCCGAACTTCTTTGGCTTTCACACCCTCTACAAAAATAAAAGGGATGAAGTCGATCGTCAATTTATATTTGTCTTTAAGTCTGTTATAGGGAGATTTCTCTGAAGAGGGTTCCGGTTGCGAAACCAAAACAGTTTTCACTTTCATATTCAGTTTCTTAGTTGGCTCTTAAAAGAGCTGCTTATACATCCACAGCCAGGGAGCTAATTTCAGTGTACAAAGATAAAAAATTATATAGAAAATCTCTCGTCGATGTGAATTAAGATATTCAATAACAAACCTAACCTGAAATACAAACCATAACAGAACAACGCAGCCACTTGTCACAGAAAAAAAAAGAAAATCTTGAAAACCATAATAATAAAATGCAAGCACAACCAACATTAAAAAGCTACAATAAAAATGAATTTTGAGTGTCATGTAGAAATAGTTTCTTTTAGCTTTCCACAAATTCAATTTTTTAAGAACAAAACGAACAACAAGTGCTCTAATTACCAAAAAAATAAACAACACCACTAAAAGGTAATAGAGATCAATCAGCTCAAAGGATACTTTTGGATAGATATGTTCAGAAAAAGTTAAAAACCACAATGACAAACTACTTGTTACAACTATAAAAGAACCTATGTGAAAAAAATCAAAAAAAGCAATATTTGATTCTAAAATAGGGGTTGATTTTAGAATGAGCTTTTTAAATGGACCTATTAATCCTCTTGGGGTTGTTAGATGTAACCGTAATAAAACCAATAAATTGATAAAGAAAAACAAACTGATGCCATCTTGATTCACTATCGCTTTTGGAAGCCATTCATTCATGATTCAAAAGTAAAGCATTTCTTAAAATAGAAAATAAGCCCAAAAAAATCAATAGATTATTTTTACTTTGTGCACTTATCGATTCAATGGAGAAAGGACTCATTATAATACCCACATACAACGAAAAGGAAAATATAGCTTCCTTAATAGAAACTATTTTGGTCGATTTGCCCCAAGTAGAAGTTTTAGTTGTCGATGATAGTTCACCAGATGGAACAATTGATGAGGTGAAAACTATCAATAAAAAATTTAAAAACCGACTACATTTGAAAGTTAGGCCCACTAAAGAAGGTCTTGGAGCGGCCTATGTCGATGGTTTTAAATGGGCCTTAGAAAGAAAATATAACTTTGTTTTTGAAATGGATGCTGACTTTTCCCATGATCCTAAAGCTCTTCCGTCATTAATTAGAGGACTTGAATCTAGCGATATGGTTGTTGGGTCTCGCTATGTTAAAGGCATTAGTGTGGTAAATTGGCCCATAGGAAGAATTATGCTTTCCTACTTTGCCTCCCTTTATGTAAGGTGGATAACCAAAATGCCCATCAAAGATCCTACAGCTGGATTCGTTGGATATAAAATCGAAGTTTTGCAAGCATTAGAACTAGATCAAATTAGATTTGTTGGATACGCCTTCCAAATTGAGATGAAATACAAAACATGGAAAAAAGGGTTTCGTTGCAGAGAGCATCCTATTATTTTTGTAAATAGATCCCAAGGAAAGTCCAAAATGCAGGGAAATATAATTTGGGAAGCATTATTTGGGGTTCTATATTTACGTTTTAAAAAGTTTTAAAAAGGTTATGGGACAAACTCGAATTATTAATGCAAAATTGGTAAATGAAAATCAAATCAGTTCCCAACAGCTTTTAATTAATGATGATCGCATTGCTAAAATTGCACCAGAGATTGCACCACAAAAAGAGGAAATTCTCGTTGATGCCAAAGGATGTTATCTTCTGCCGGGCTTAGTTGATGATCAAGTTCACTTTAGGGAGCCAGGTTTTACTCACAAAGCTACGATTGCCTCTGAATCTAGGGCGGCAATTGCTGGAGGCATCACATCCTTTATAGAAATGCCTAATACGTTACCTCAAACCACAACTCATGAGGCACTTGAAGATAAGTTACAGCGAGCATCAGAATCTTCAGCAGCGAATTATGGATTTATGTTCGGTGGAACCAATGATAATCTAGAAACAGTTCTATCTCTAGATAGTTCAAAAGTAGCGGCATTGAAACTATTTTTAGGCTCATCAACAGGAAATATGTTAGTCGACAATACTGAGACTTTACGCGAAATATTTTCTAAATGCCCCCTCTTAATAGTGGCTCATTGTGAAGAAGAAGCCGTCATCAAAGCCAATCTGAAAAAGGCTATTTCTCAATACGGTGAAAATATACCAATTTCAGAACACCCACATATTAGAAGCGAAGAAGCTTGTTATCTTTCTTCTTCTAAAGCCATTGCTCTGGCCAAAGAAACAGGGGCTCGCTTGCATGTGTTTCATGTTTCAACCGCAAAAGAACTTGCCCTTTTTCAAAATGACATTCCTATTGAAGACAAACAAATTACTGCTGAAGTGTGTACGCATCACCTGTGGTTTTCAGAGGAAGATTATGCGGCTAAAGGCACAGCAATAAAATGGAATCCAGCGGTGAAAACAACTCGAGATAGAGATGCTTTGTGGGAAGCTTTAAACGATGATCGTTTAGATATTTTAGCAACAGACCATGCCCCTCACACATGGGAAGAAAAACAGCAAAACTATCTTAACGCACCCTCTGGTGGGCCCCTTGTTCAACATGCGCTACCTGCTCTATTAACCGCTGTAAAAAAAGGGAAAATTAGCCTTGAGCACATGGTCACCAAGGCCTGTCACAATCCTGCAAAACTTTTTAAAATAAAGGACCGCGGATTTTTGCGAGAAGGGTATTTTGCCGATTTGGTATTAGTAGATCAGGAACAAAGCTACACGGTGAATAAAAGTAATATAATATATCAATGTGGTTGGTCGCCCTTTGAAGGAACTACCTTTTCTGGTTCAGTAGTAAAAACTTTTGTAAATGGTCAGTTGGTTTATGACATGGGAAAAATTATTAGTACTAATGCCGGTAGGGCACTTGTCTATGAAAGATGATAAATAGTAAAATTATTTCCATATTACTGTTTCTGATTTTATTCTTTTACAGTTGTGGCCAAAGAAATACGGTTGAAAAACCCCAAGGCCTAATTTCAACAGAAAAAATGGAGCTAATCCTTTATGATCTTTCAGTTATGAATGGTCTTCGCTCTTCCCAAGGGAGAAAAGAAATTTTTGAGCCAATTATGAATGTAACTTATATCTACAAAAAATATAAAATAGATAGTGCTCAATTAGCAGCAAGTGATTCTTATTATGCTAAAAATCCGCTTCAATATCTTCGAATTCACAGAAATGTTGAAAAACGATTAAATGCTACAATTGATAGTTTGAATAAATCTAAAGAAAACAAGAACTAGTTTTTAACTCACTTATTTAGACGGTCAAATACCTTTTTTGAAGGTTCATATTTAAAAGAGGTTACTTTTTCAATTTTGCTCCCGTCATATTTTGTTGTACTACAAAAGGCATCAATAAGCCCCTTGTTGAGCTGTCTTTTACGAATTTTTAGACTATGAAGTAAACTTTCTAGAGCCATTGCAAGAAAAAGCCAACTCTTTTTGAGTGGATATTTAGGAGATTTTTTTCCAAAACCTTTGGCCAATTGAGCTATAAATGATTGATATGATTGATTTTTAGCCACCAAGACAAAACGATTTTGATCTAAGGCATTGGTTTCATGGGCCATTAGAGACACTTTTACAACATCTTCGACAGAAACAAAGGCTATATTTCCTGTGGGATAAAAACGTAGTCCTTTCGCTATTTTATCTAAGATTTTGCCGCTACTTCTATTCCATAGAGTAGCACTTAAGACAACACCAGGGTTAAGGATAACTGCACAAAGACCCTCCTGGATGCCACGCCACACTTCCATTTCAGCATTAAATTTAGAAATTGCATAAGGAGTATATTCTGCATTTAAATTCCAAGAAGAATTTTCATCTATAATTCCATTATGATTGGGTTCGCCCAAAGCAGCAATTGAGCTGACGTAGATCATTTTTTCTAAACGATTTTTTAGGGCAAAATTTACGATGTTTGCTGTGCCCTCTACATTCACCTTGCGTAATTTTTCTTTATGATGATAGAAAAGAGACACTAAAGCAGCACAATGGAAAACCTGAGTAATCCCTTTAAAAGCCTTTTCTAATTGATTAAGATCATTTAATTCTGCTTTAAGCCAAACAACATGATTATATAATTTGGGATGGTGAGCATCATTTTTAGAAAAAAAGCCAAAAACAGCAGATTTCTTTTGTTTACTTCTGTATAATGCCACCAATTTATTGTGTTTTTTTGCCAACGCCAATAAAAGATGTGCTCCTACTAAACCCGTCGCTCCCGTGACCAAAATCATAAAAACGAAAGTACACTTTTTTAAAAATCATTTTTGGGTTCTCTAGCATAAATCTATCTTTACTTCAAAAATAGAGATGCCTATTAATTTTGTAAAAGAACTTCGGTGGCGTGGATTGATACAAGACATTATGCCAGAGACTGAAGAACAACTTTTAGAATCTCCCATAAGTGGCTACATCGGTTTTGATCCCACCGCTGACTCACTTCATATTGGCAGTTTGGTTCAAATATTTATTTTAATTCATTTTCAAAATGCAGGTCATCGTCCTATCGCTCTAGTGGGAGGAGCAACAGGGATGATTGGAGATCCCTCAGGTAAATCTGATGAACGAAATCTATTGGATTCCAAAACATTAGACAACAATTGTGCTGGGATTAAAAAGCAATTGGAAAAATTTTTATCCTTTGATACTTCAAAATCTAATGCGGCTGTTTTAGTCAATAATTATGACTGGATGAAAACTTACACTTTAATCGATTTTTCTAGAGAGATTGGAAAGCATATAACCGTCAACTATATGATGGCCAAAGAATCAGTCAAAAAAAGAGTGGGTCCTGAATCTAAAAATGGAATGTCTTTCACAGAATTCACTTATCAGCTGCTGCAAGGTTTTGATTTTCTTCATTTATATAAAGAATATGATTGCAAACTTCAAATGGGTGGAAGTGATCAATGGGGTAATATTACCACAGGAACCGAACTCATCAGGAAAAAGGAAGGTGGAAAAGCTTATGCATTGACATGTCCATTAATCACCAAAGCTGATGGATCAAAATTTGGTAAAACGGAGGGAGGCAACATTTGGTTAGACGAAAAACGGACTTCTGTCTATAAATTTTATCAATATTGGTTGAATACTTCTGACGAGGATGCCTATCGTTATATTAAGATTTTCACCTTTTTAAATCAAAATGAAATTGAAATATTAGTAGCAGAGCATCAAGAGGCTCCACATCAGCGCCTGTTGCAAAATACCATTGCAGAAACTGTGACTTCCTTGGTCCATTCTCAAACGGCACTTCAAAAGGCTAAGCAAGCCTCACAAATTTTATTTGGCAAAAGCACAAAAAATGACTTAAAAGTGCTTGATGCTGAAACATTTTTAGAGGTTTTTGAAGGTGTTCCTCAAGCTTCCATTGAATTGGATAGATTAAAGCAAGGGGTAGATATGATCGCGGCCTTGGCAGCAGAAGTTCCCTTCTTAAAATCTAATGGGGAAGCCCGAAGAGCATTGAAAGAAAATGCCATTTCCGTTAACAAACAAAAAGTAAAAGAGGATTATACTCTAACTGAGCAAGACATAATTGCAGGTCATTACATTTTATTGCAAAGAGGAAAGAAAAGTTATTTTATAGTGAAGCTGGTTTCATAATACCAATAAATTACATCCTCTAATTTCAGCATGGTCAAAGCGGCCCAAAACTTCAAAACTATTGTCATGGTGGATTTTTCCTAAATCTTGTGTGGCTATAAAAGCACAACTTTGTTGGTTGGCAAGATCAATAATATTTAATGCCCCTATTTTTCCTTTTGCTAATGCCTCTAGTGGGTCTTCGGTAGAGCGGATTTGAAAGTGCATCCACTGAGGGGCTATAAATCGGCCCTCTTTTTTTGCATAAGCTTGACTTAATAATTCTGTCATACCATATTCAGAGTGAATTTGAGAAACACCAAATCCAGAACAAAGCCTAGTGTGCAGTTCTTCTCGAACGAGTTCTTTTCTCCTTCCTTTCATTCCGCCAGTTTCCATTATAAGGGTATGGTTTAGTCGCAACTTAAATCGTTCAATAAAATCTAACAAAGCAAAACTTACTCCGAGTAAAATTGTTTTTTGTTTTTTAAGCTCTAACGACCTTAATGTTTCATGCAGGCTTTCCCATTCATCTAGATAAAACCCACTCTCAGGATGTTGGCTTTGTTCAATTAAATGATTTGCCATATAAACCAACGATGAATTATCACGTTCTAAATAAGAGGGTAGCAAGGCTAAAATAGCATAGTCTTTTGCAGGGCCGTAGTCTTTTTCAAAGGAGGTTACAAAACTTTTTTTATAGTGGTCAAGATTGTGGACATAATGTTTAGATGGAGTTTGGCTAGTTGTGGCACTAGAATGAAAAATTTTTTCTGGAGCTTTTTCAAGACAACTCACCCGATGTGTTTTGAAAAATGAAATGGGTAAAAAAGGAATTTCATCCAAGCTACTCACTTCATTGGAATCCACATTAATTAAATTGCAAAAGGACCTATAGACTTTGTTTTTCTCAAACTGATAATGAAATAATTGAAAAGCAGCATCCTCAAATTCAGCATGATTTCTTAGGCTGAAAACATCAAGATTAAACGTTTTCTGAGACATAAATACAAAACTATCACAAAAAAGTGAACCTATGGAACCACTAGCCTTTTTATGCCCCTTTTTTTACCTTGCCTTAGTTCTAAAAAATAAATCCCTTTGCTGAGCAATTGCAAATCAATACTCTTTTCAAATGTGCTAACAGAATAAATTTTATCACCCAAAACATTGAAAATACTTATTTCTTTCATGTCTGTTTCAGCACTTTCAAAGTAAAGAATACCTTGAGTAAGAGGATTTGGAAAGATCGAAAACACGAGTGTTTTTTCTTTAGATTTTGTGGCAAATGGGTCTGACTGTCCATTTACATTTGTCAACACGAAAAAAAGAAAGAAACAAAGTAAAAGAAAAACTCGATTTTTCACATGTAGGGCTTTTGCTCAACAAAGATACAATTTTGTAAATTACATAATATTCACTTAACACACTCAGTTTTAAATTATTGTTAATTTTGTTAAAACAAAACAATGAAAAACGAAGAAATAAAAATCCTTGTAGTTGACGACGAACCTGATATTGTTGAAATTCTTCGTTATAATCTAGCACAAGCTGGGTATCAAGTTTTTTCTGCTTCAGATGGATTATTGGGTTTTTCCGAAGCTGAAAAAAACACTCCACATTTAATCATTTTAGATGTAATGATGCCCAATTTAGATGGCATTGCCACCTGTGAAAAATTGAGAGCAGATGAACGATTTAAAGACACTATCATAATGTTTCTTACTGCTCGAGGTGAAGATTATTCTTATGTGGCAGCTTTTGACGCAGGAGCAGATGATTATATTACTAAACCTATTAAGCCAAAAGTTTTAGTTTCTAAAGTCAAGGGGTTGCTTCGACGTTTAAAGGGGAAACAAAACTCTCCAAATATTATTCAATTTGAAGATTTGGTAATTGATAGCGATTCCTACAAAATAATTGTACATGGTGAAGAAATCAACTTGCCCCGAAAAGAATTTGAACTCCTCTTTTTATTAGCTTCAAAACCTGATAAGGTCTTCAAAAGAGCAAAAATAATGGAGCGAGTCTGGGGAAGCGAAGTTGTTGTTGGCGATAGGACAATTGATGTTCATATTAGAAAACTCCGAGAGAAGGTGGGGAATAAATATTTTAAAACAGTCAAAGGCGTTGGTTATAAGTTCAAACTTCCCAAATCTTAGTTTAGGTGTCTTTTATCAAGAAACATAGCACAATTATATGGCTAGCGATTTATTTTTCTTTCATTAGTAGCCTTGTTTTTTTTCTGTTACATTTTTTTCTATCACAATCTGAGAAACAGCCTGTTGACTTTGTTGTTCAAGCCGCAGTTTTCTTTTTACTTATTTTTTTCTTTTCAATTGTTTTCTTCTATTTCAGAGTTGAAATTTCATTGATTAATAAAATCAAAAAGATTTATGAAGATTTTTCTACCACCACAGGCAAGAATATTTTTACTAATAATGAATCTGAGGTTGAAATGCTAACTGAGAGTCTCAAAAAGTTCGCCTCTGACAGAAAATTAGAAATTCAATTGTTGAAAGAACAAGAAAATTATCGCAAAGAATTTATAGGTAATCTTTCTCACGAATTAAAAACACCATTATTTACCATTCAGGGATATGTTTTAACTCTTTTGGATGGAGCAGTGAACGATAAAAGCATAGCACAAAAATACTTAAAGCGAACAGCTAAAGGGGTTGATCGATTGAACTATATTATTCAAGATCTTGATATTATTACCAAATTTGAGTCTGGAATGGAAAATATTCAAATCAAGAAATTTAATATTTTGGAAACCTTAGAAAATGTATTTGATCTTCTTGAAATACAGGCTCAGAAAAACAATGTGAATCTATTGTTAGAACAAAATTTTGAAACGCCTATTTTTGTTTCTGCAGACGAAAAGAGAATCCAACAAGTACTCACTAATTTGATCTTCAATTCAATCAAATATGGGGTTGAAGATGGCACTACAGAAATTAGTATTGAAGAGCTAAGTGATCAAAAATTATTGGTCCGTATTACAGATAATGGAGAGGGGATTGCCAAAGAACATCTACCGAGATTATTTGAACGTTTTTATAGGGTCGATAAAAACAGAAGTAGAGAAAAAGGCGGTTCGGGTTTGGGCTTAGCAATTGTGAAGCACATAATTGAAGCTCATCAAGAAAAAATATTTGTTGAGAGCACCCCAGGAATAGGCTCAGAATTTTCATTTACTTTAACTAAAGCCTGATTGTCACTTGATTTGAAATGGCTTAATTTTGTTCCTCTATGGGGAGCAAAAATAAATTAAAAAGATTTCAAGAAAATGTATTATTTTCAAATGTATTTCAGCCAGAGCGTGAAACGTTAGAAAAAGATCAGTTTTCATTAAAGGGCCAATGGCGAGCATCTTATTTTAAAAATAATAATCCGATTGTTTTGGAATTAGGATGTGGAAAAGGAGAATATAGTGTTCATCTTGCTTCTGCTGAACCCCAAAAAAACTTTATTGGAATTGATATCAAAGGCGCGCGCTTTTGGCGAGGTGCAAAATCAGCTTTAGAAGAAAATAGACAAAATGTTTGCTTTGTGAGGGCTCAAATAGAATTAATAGAAACTATTTTTGGCCCTCAAGAGGTAGACGAAATATGGATTACTTTTCCCGATCCGCAAATAAAATTCAAACGAACAAAGCATCGGTTAACCCAACCAGCTTTTTTGAGCCGCTACAAACATATAATTAAACCTAAAGGATATATTCATTTAAAAACAGACAGTGAATTTTTATATGGATACACTTTAGGATTAATAGAAAGTGGGTGGGGGAAGTTGGATTATGCTCACCACGATATTTACCACAATGTTCATGCTCCTGAAGAGGCCACTGCCGTTCAAACTTTTTATGAAAAGAAATTTTTAGATGAGAACAAACCCATCACCTACATAAAATTTCAGTTGAGTTAATATGGATGAAACAAGTTTTTTTGAGAGAGTATATACTGTTGTTCGTCAAATTCCTGAAGGGAGAGTGACTTCCTACGGTGCCATAGCCTGCTACTTGGGTAGCCCCCAAAGTGCCCGTATGGTGGGGTGGGCAATGAGTGCGTCGCATACTCATGCTGATGTGCCAGCACACAGAGTAGTTAATCGCAATGGATTGCTAACTGGGAAACATCATTTTTTTGGAACTAATTTGATGCAGCAACTGCTGGAAAATGAGGGTATAAAAATTAAACAAGATCAAATCCAAAATTTTGATGCTCACTTTTGGGATCCAATCAATAATCTTTCTCCTTTGTGAAAATTGAAGGTTGTTTTTACTTCCCAATTCTTAACCCTATATTTGCAGTGAAAATCAAACCTCATGAAATTAACGAAAGATGCTGTGATTGAGGCACTAAGAACTATTAGTGCTCCTGGAGAGGGAAAGAATATTGTTGATAGTGGTGGTATTCAAAACGTATTAATTTTTGAAGATCAGGTAGACCTCGACGTTGTTTTAAAAAACCCAAGCCTTCAAGCCCGTAAAAAGATGGAGGTCGAGATTCTCAAAGCAATACATGAAAAAGTTTATGCTAAGGCAAAAATAAAAGTAAACACCATTATTAAAGCAGCAGAAAAACTCACTCCCATCAAAGGTGCCCCTTTGCCTGGGATTGATTCTATTATAGCTGTGGCTTCTGGAAAAGGCGGAGTAGGTAAATCTACAATAACTGCCAATTTAGCAGTCACATTGGCTGAGATGGGCTGTAAAGTGGGGTTACTAGATGCAGACATTTATGGACCTTCTATGCCGACCATGTTTGATATGGAAGGCGCTCGACCATTATCAGTACAAATAGAGGGTCAATCTAAAATGGAACCTATTGAAAATTATGGAGTAAAAGTCCTATCCATAGGTTTCTTTACCAAGCCTGAACAAGCCGTGATATGGCGTGGACCAATGGCAACGAAAGCACTAAACCAAATGATATTTGATGCCCACTGGGGCGAATTAGATTTTCTACTGGTTGACCTTCCTCCAGGAACTGGTGACATTCATTTAAGTATCGTACAAGCTCTTCCACTCAATGGCGCAGTGGTTGTGAGTACACCTCAAAATGTGGCCTTAGCAGATGCTAAAAAAGGAATTGCCATGTTTCAACAAGAAAGCATCCAAGTTCCTGTCTTGGGAATGATAGAAAATATGAGTTATTTTTCTCCCAAAGAATTACCCGAAAATAAATATTATATCTTCGGTAAGAAGGGAGCAGAGCATCTAGCTGCAGACAAGAAAATTCCCTTTTTAGGAGGGTTGCCACTTGTGCAAAGTGTCCGCGAAGCCGCTGATGTTGGTCGTCCAGCAAGCCTACAGCAAGATTCAACTTGGTCAGAAAATTTTAAAACAATAGCTAAAAATATGGTTAGCCAAGTGGTGAAGCGCAATAAAAATTTACCACCAACAAAAGCAGTAGCTATAACTAATATGGTGGGTTGTGAAGCAATAAAAACGTAATTATGAAACAAAACGAAATTCAAGAAAAAGTGCTTTTAGCATTATCAGAAATTAGACCTTTCTTAGCATCTGACGGTGGTGATATTTCATTAGTTTCTATTGAAGACAATCGAATTGTAAATGTTCAGTTGCATGGTGCCTGTGTGGGGTGTAGTGTGAATCAAATGACCTTAAAAACAGGAGTTGAAATGACCATAAAAAAACACGTTCCCCAAATTGAAAAAGTCAATAGCATCGAACCATCTCAGTCATGATTCAAACGGATATACTCATCATTGGGGCAGGTCCGACTGGTCTTTTTGCTGTCTTTGAGGCGGGTCTTCTTAAGTTGCGTTGTCACCTCATCGACACCCTAACTCAACCCGGTGGACAGTGTGCAGAGATATATCCAAAGAAACCTATTTATGATATCCCATCACAACCCGAAATCTTAGCGGGTGATTTGGTCAACAATCTTCTGGAACAAATAGCTCCTTTTCAACCCGGATTTACGCTAGGAGAGCAGGCTCTTCATCTTGAAAAAACATCTGATGACCTTTTTTTAGTGACCACTGACAAAGGGACACAACACAAGGCTCCCGTTGTGGTTATAGCTGGGGGCCTTGGCTCTTTTGAGCCACGAAAACCTCCCATTGACAACCTTTCTGAATATGAAGATAAGGGAGTGCATTATGCCATTGCTGACCCCGAGCAGTTTAGAAATAAAAAACTTGTACTCGCCGGAGGGGGAGACTCCGCTTTAGACTGGACGTTATATCTTTCAGAAATAGCACAAGAACTAACTTTGGTACACAGAAGGAATGAGTTTAGGGGTGCACTAGACGTAGTAGAAAAAGTTCAAGCTCTGAAAGATCAGGGGAAAATCAATCTTTTAACACCCGCTGAAGTTGTGGGTCTAAAAGGACAATCTCAACTAGAAGCAGTTGTAGTTTCTCACAATAATTCTGTAAAAGAAATTATATCAGATCATTTTATACCTCTTTTTGGTCTCAAACCAAAGCTGGGGCCACTTGTGAACTGGGGACTAGAAATTGAAAAAAATGCTATTAAAGTGAATAATGCTCTCGATTATCAAACAAATATCCCCGGTGTTTACGCTATTGGAGATGTAAACACATATCCGGGTAAACTAAAACTAATATTATGCGGTTTTCACGAAGCTACACTAATGTGCCAAAGTGCTTTCAAAAGAATTTATCCAGACAAAAAAAGTGTATTGAAATATACTACTGTGAGTGGAATTGATGGTTTTGATGGGACGAGAAAAGAGGCATCAAAGGCCACCATTAAAGCGATCAAATAAAATGCCTGATATTACCATTACTCTTATTGATAGGAACCAAATTGAGCATAAACTTTTGACCCCAACAGATGTATCTCTTACCCTAATGGAACTCTGTAAGGCCTATGAATTACCCATTGAGGGTATTTGTGGTGGGATGGCACTTTGTGCATCGTGCCAATGTTATATCAAAAGTGAGCATACCCTTCCAGAAAAAAGCAGTGATGAAGAAGCTATGTTGGCCGAGGCTTTTCATGTTCAAGGAAATAGTCGTTTAGGCTGTCAAATTCCAATCACAGAAAATTTAGACGGACTTGTCGTTGAAATTGCACCAGAAGAGTAAATAGGTAAATAACCTAGTTGCATTATACACTTAAAGAATCAATTCAAACGAAAATGATTTATGTTTATTTTTTTGAATTTTATTAATACCTGTTCTCCAAGTCATTTCTTTTTTATCATTTTTGCGTTCAACAAAGCTGAATGAAAACTAATGAACAAAATCGAAGCGGTCCTTTTTGATTTAGACGGCGTTCTTGTTGATACTGCAAAATATCACTACCGAGCTTGGCAAACCATTGCAAAAGAGTTTGATCTCGTCTTGACCCTAGACCACAACGAATATTTGAAGGGAGTGAGTAGAATAGATTCTTTTAAATTAATTCTACAATGGGCTGGAAAAGAAATGAAGGAATCTCAAATGCAACCCTACTTAGAGGACAAAAACACTAGATATTTGACCTTAATAGAAGGGCTAACCCCAGAGAACCTTTTGCCTGGAGCTCTAAATTGGCTTCAGTATTTGAAAAATAAAAACATTAAAATAGGGTTGGGTTCTGCAAGTAAAAATGCCAAGATCATCTTAGAAAAATTAGAAATTCACAGCTTTTTTCAAACCCTTGTTGATGGCAATCACGTTAAAAAAGGCAAACCTGACCCGGAGGTGTTTTTAATTGGAAGTAAAAATTTAAAAGTACAACCTCAAAATTGTTTAGTTGTAGAAGATTCCATTGCTGGAATTCAAGCAGCTCAAGCTGCAAAAATGAATACATTAGCTTTGGGAGAGCCTAAGCAATTCACAATGGCTGACTCCTGTCATTGGGGTTTAGATAAAATTGAACCTGCTCAACTTTTACAGTCGTATGAAAATTAAGCAATGATGGTTAAAGAACATTATCTAGTGCATCCTTGGAAAATCATTGAAAAAGACTTTTGTGCTGAAAATGGTATGGCTTCTGAGAGCCTTTTTAGTTTAGGAAATGGCTTTATGGGCCAACGTAATAATTTTGAAGAAAACTATTCTGGAGAGCATTTTCAAGGGAGTTATATTGGGGGGGTTTATTATCCAGACAAAACAAGAGTAGGGTGGTGGAAAAATGGCTATCCCGATTTTTTCGCAAAAGTGCTCAATGCTCCAAGTTGGATTGATTTACATATAGAAATAAATGGACTCCAATTAGATCTAAATACTGGTAAGAAAATTCATGAATTTGAGCGTGAATTGGACATGCGAAAAGGAATTTATAAGCGGACCTTTGTTGTCACGCTTTTAGATGACACCAAAATCAGGGTCATTGCAACTCGCTTTTTATCCCTTGAAATAGAGTCATTGGGCGTTATAAACTATCAGATCGAGGCTTTCGATAAACCTTGTACAATTAAAATAGCTTCTCAACTATCGGGGGATATAAAAAATAAAGATTCTAATTGGGATGACCCGTTTTGGAAACACAGTGATTTTGTATTGGACAATGCTTTTCTTGGATTACGATCTCAAACCCTAAAAACAAATTTTGATATTTTCACATTTTCACATACTCAGTTTGTTGATGAACACAAACAGATAGATTCAATCCCTACTTCTGCCACTAGAAGCAATGCTACCCTATCGACTCATATAAAGTATAATTTGTCACCAAACAAATTGTGTTCAATTATTAAATATGGGGGCTATGTTAAAGTTGATGGACTGACTTTGAGTAAAGCAATAGTAAAAGCCAGAACCGTGGTTGAGAAAGCCACATCACTAGGAGTTGAGAATCTAAAGAAACAGCAAGAAGACTCTTGGTCAGAAATTTGGACAAAAGCAGACATTAGCATTAAGGGAGACGTTAAAGCTCAACAAGCCATTCGCTACAATATTTTTCAACTGAATCAAACGTATAGCGGAAAAGATCCTAATTTAAATATCGGACCAAAAGGATTCACTGGTGAGAAATATGGAGGGAGCACCTATTGGGATACAGAAGCTTATTGTTTGTCCTTTTATTTAGCCACTAAGTCAGAACAAGTAGGACTAAATTTATTAGAATATCGCTACAAACAACTAGACAAAGCTATTGCTAATGCGACTAAACTGGGCTTTAATAAGGGAGCGGCACTTTTTCCAATGGTAACGATGAACGGAGAGGAGTGCCATAACGAATGGGAAATAACCTTTGAAGAAATTCACCGAAATACCGCGATTGCTTTTGCCATTTTTAACTATGAACGCTACACTGGAGACAACACCTATAGATATACTAAAGGTGTAGAAGTGCTTATAGGCATTGCCCGTTTTTGGCAACAGCGCGTTAGCTTTTCAGTTCCTCGCCAGCAGTTTGTAATCTTGGGAGTTACTGGACCTAATGAATATGAAAACAATGTGAACAACAATTGGTACACAAATTACGGCGCTAAATGGTGTTTAGAATATGCTGCATCAACCATCGAAGAACTTCAAGAAAAACACTTAAAGCAAGCTGAACAAATTAGTGAAAGAACAAATCTGAACGTTTCAGAGATTGAAACTTGGAAAAAGACAGCCTCTACTCTTTATTTGCCTTATGAAGAAGAAAAAAATATTTTTCTTCAGCAAGATGGTTTTTTAGAGAAAGAACTCCAAAAAAAAGATGCCTTAAAAGAGGATGAACGCCCTATTAACCAACATTGGTCATGGGATCGAATTCTTAGATCGCCTTATATAAAACAAGCAGATGTGCTACAAGGCTTATATTTTTTTGAATCTGATTTTTCTAAGGAAGCTATCAAATCAAACTTTGAATTTTATGAGCCTTTTACAGTGCATGAATCGTCACTCTCGCCTTGTATACATGCTATTTTAGCAGCACACTTGGGCAAGATTGAACAAGCCTATTTATTTTATTTACAAACTTCTCGTTTAGACCTTGATGATTATAACCATGAAGTGCACGAAGGTTTGCATATCACAAGTATGGCAGGAACCTGGCTGAGTGTGGTTGAAGGTTTTGGGGGGATGCGCGTTAAAGAAGGTAAATTGCATTTTAATCCTCAATTACCATCAGCATGGGAAGGTTTAAGATTTAATATTTATTTTAGAGGTAGCATAATTGGGGTTTCTATTGATAAAAATGGTGTGAGTTATTCAAATCCAGATCAAATCCCTATAGTTACAGAAACCGCAAAGTCAAAATAGCAAAAAGTAAACTAAACACTAAGCCCTAGCTTGTGTAAATTTTAAGGCAAAGCTTATGAAATCCATTTCCTATTTTTCCATTTATTTTCTACTCTTATTGAGTATTGGTTGTGAAAGCCCTAAACCAAAACCACAAAAGCCAATTGAAAAAGCCATAGAAAAAGAAGTCTTAAATCCCATACCCCCTCTTTCCGATGAGGTTATAGCTCAAGGAGTACTTTATGAAGCTAACATTCGTCAATATTCAAAAGAAGGCTCCTTTAATGCACTAACCGCTGATTTACCCAAATTGAAAAAAATGGGAGTTAGGTTC
This sequence comes from Flavobacteriaceae bacterium, assembly GCA_016779985.1. Taxonomy (GTDB): domain Bacteria; phylum Bacteroidota; class Bacteroidia; order Flavobacteriales; family Flavobacteriaceae; genus JADHMP01. Next base: position 61,085 of record JADHMP010000007.1, on the reverse strand, counting down.
TTGTGGTTGATGCCTATCAACCCAATTTCTACCAAAAGGAGCAAAGGCCCTCTAGGCAGCTACTATGCAGTTTCAAATTATACCAAGGTGAATCCAGAATTTGGCACTCTAGAAGACTTCAAGCTTTTGGTAAAAAAAGCACACCACCACGGTATTTATGTATTGCTCGATTGGGTCCCAGGGCACACGGGTTGGGATCATCATTGGATTAAAGAACACGATGATTATTATCTCAAAAATAGAAGAGGTGAGATTATAGATCCAATTGATTTTAGAACAGGAAAATCATTTGGATGGACAGATGTTGCTGATTTAAATTACAATAACTTAGAGATGCGCGAAGCCATGCGTCAAGCGATCCGCTATTGGGTAGAAGAATGTGATGTTGATGGGTTTAGAGTTGATCAAGCCTATGCCGTCCCACAAGTATTTTATGAAAAAACCTTCGAATTATTAAGGGCTATTAAACCAATATTTATTCTTGGTGAAACAGACATTTATCACCCTGGTGGTTTACCTCTAGTGGAGCAATTTGATGCAACCTATGATTGGAGTGGGCATGAATTGTCAAAGGAAATTGCTCAATCCAAAAAGCCCTTATGGCAGTTGGATAGACATTATAGAAATTTATTGCGCCGCTATGGAACTAAAAATATAGTTGTTCACTTTGTTTCGAATCATGATGAAAACTCTTGGCACGGGACAGTTAAAGAAAGTTATGGCTCAGCAGCGCATGCTTTTATGGCACTTAATTTTACGACTCCTGGAATGCCCTTGATTTATAGCGGTGTTGAATATGATTTGAATAAAAGACTCTTATTTTTTGAAAAAGACAGTTTTCCTAAAGTAGAAGGGGAAACAATGAAATTACTTCAACAACTGGGACAATTAAAAAATAACAGTCCTGCGTTAGCAGCAGGTGTCAATGCAGGTTCTTTTTCTCGTTTAAATACTTCAAGAGATGATTTGATTTTTGCCTTTCAGCGCATCAAAAAAGAAGATACTATCACTGTCATTTCCAACCTCTCCAACACTTATGCTCAATTCACTCTCCCTCTAAACGGAACATTTAAGCGGTTTGATAATAAAAAAACAAAAAAACTTTCTGAAGCTTATCAATACGACATGAAGCCATGGGAATTTTGGATTTTAACAACTCGCTAATAGACTTTCAATTAGCATATTGTTTACCTTTAAAAAAGCTAGATGAAAAAGCATGAAATATTTAACATTCAATTTATCGTTAACCTTTATTTGCATTGTAATGTTTAATGCATGCTCAACACCACAAATACCAAAAGTTTTTGGCCATCGTGGTGCCAAGGGACACGTTGCTGAAAATACTCTTCCTTCCATTGCCAAGGCAATTGATTTGGGGGTTGATGGAATAGAGATTGATGTGTTTAAATGTGCCTCTGGTGAACTAGTGGTTTTTCATGATCAAACTCTTGATAAACTTACAAATGCAAGTGGCTATATTGAACAACTTGATTTAGACTCTATTCAGAAAATAGAAGTCCTTGGAGGGCATATCATTCCAACTCTTAATGAGGTTTTAGATCTTATAGATGCAAGGGTAATTTTAAATATTGAACTCAAAGGCACTCAAACAGCTCTATTGACAAACGAACTATTGCAAGTTTATTTTGAGAACGGAAAATGGCAACCCAATCAAATACTCATTTCTAGTTTCAACTGGAAAGAACTAGAGCTTTTTTATGAGATCAATCAAGAAGTTCCATTAGCTGTGTTGACAGAAGACGATCCGCTAGATGCCCTATCTACTGCGCTTTCAATTAAAGCACAAGCGATTAACCCTGACTTTAAGACGCTAAATGCTTCTAATGTCAAAAAAATGAAAAGAGCAGGTTTTAAAATTTATACCTGGACAGCAAATGACCCCAAGGACATACAAAAAATGCTTGCCCTAGAAGTGGACGCCATCATAAGCGATTTTCCTGAACGAATCAAAGCTTTTTAATTAGTCCCCATCAAGAAAGATGGTTTTTTTTGGGTGCAGTGAGTTGAAAAGCCCATCCAATAGAAGCACCAGCCAAACCATAATAAATTAGACACCAAATTGCTTCAGCTAGGGTTGCTGTTAAATCCATAGATTGATCACTCCCAAAGGATATTATATTAAAACCAAAGCCAATAGTAAAGCTAATCCAAGCACCAACAATGAAACCTGATATTTTGCTTGGATTTAAAGCGTTGCTACTTTTTCGATAGAGATTAGAAAATCCAAAAGAAAAAATTAAGGTTCCTAATGCGATGTAGCTAGGCAACATACTTTCCATATTGATGTTTGAATGGGACTCATAAAATTCTGCGGCAAAGAATCCATAATAGAACCAACCCAGAAGATAAAGAACAAGGAAACTAAACAAGGTTCCTACAAGTGTAGATTTTGAAAACATAATATAAAGATTTGAGTTATTATATAATTTAAAAAAAAAGAATGTTAATTCGCTCTTTTAAGAAATATTTAACCCTAATTTAATATACTAATTGACAGGTTAAGTAGAGCAGCAAAACACACCCAAGCTAGATAAGGATAAAGCATATAAGAAGAAGTTTTATCAACTAGACGAAACCAATGTATAGTACGTTCAATCAAAATAAGAAGAATTAAAATCACAACAAATGCTCCTAAGGGTTGCTGAAGTCCAAAAAAGACCAAGGACCAAAGCCCATTAAAGACTAACTGTGCACCATAATGATAAAGAGCTGTTTTACCCCATTTGTGATGCCGGCCTTTAAGCCACACTCTTGCCGCTGCCAATCCCATTAGAAAATAAAGAAGCGTCCAAACGGGACCAAAAATAACGTTTGGAGGATTAAAAAAAGGTTTATTTAACTGAGCATACCACTCTGGAATGGCTGCTTGTGTGACCTGTCCTGCAAGACCACCAACGGCAAAAGCTAGGCTGATTGATAGCAAGTGTATAAGAAAACTATTATTCTTTATGGATGCCATAACCTAGTAAATCTAATTGAAAAAAAAGGTTTTACAAAGGTGTTGAAGGACTTTACTTCCGAAACAAGTATCTTTGTAATCATGAACTTGTCTATTTTTAAGACTAATTTTCTCAATTCAATTCAAACACAAGTCACTTGGCAAGCCCCTAGTAATATTGCTTTGATAAAGTATTGGGGAAAACATGGGGAGCAATTACCTAAAAATCCTTCGTTGAGCTTTACCCTTTCAAATTGTATTTCTACAACTGCCCTAGACATAATTCCAAATTCGAAAGGAACAGACATTTCCTTCGATTTTTACTTTGAGGGTCAATCGAAGCCTAAATTTCATTCAAAAATTGAAGTTTTTTTTAAACGAATTTTACCATATTGTCCTTGGATTGCTAATCACCATATTACTATCAATAGTCAAAATTCTTTTCCTCACAGTAGTGGGATAGCCTCGTCTGCTTCGGCTATGGCAGCATTAGCTTCATGTATAGTGGCGGCAGAAGAATTATCTGATGATTATGCTGACCAAAAAGCCTCATTTTTAGCCCGATTGGGATCAGGGAGTGCCGCAAGAAGCATCAATGGACCCATCACCGTTTGGGGTGCAACTGAGGGCGTTAAAGAAAGTTCAGATTTTATTGCCGTTCCACTTTCTGAGTCTGATTATGACCCAATTTTTAATACCTATTGCGATACTATTTTACTTATAGATCAAGGTCAAAAAAAGATCTCAAGCACACAAGGCCATCAATTGATGGAAAATCATCCGTTTGGTGTGGCTCGTTTCAAACAAGCATTTCAAAATATGGAAAAGCTTATAAAAATTCTTGAAGAAGGAGATTTAGATGCTTTTATCTCAATTGTCGAAACCGAAGCATTGACTCTTCATGCGTTGATGATGACAGGTTCGCCAAATTATATACTGATGCACCCTAATACCATGGAAGTAATTCAAAGTGTGTGGAACTTTCGACAAGAAACGAAACTGCCCGTTTGTTTCACTCTAGATGCTGGGGCTAATGTACACTTGCTTTATCCTCAAAAAGATGCTGCCCAGATTGAAGATTGGATTGATCATAAGCTAAAAGCCTTCTGCCAAGAGGGTAAGATCATAAAAGATAAGGTTGGGAGGGGAGCTAAAAAAGTGTAATTTTGTAAGGCTATGAAAGGACCTCTATTTTTTGCCAAAATACTACTCTTTGGAGAATACGGTATAATTAAAGATTCTAAAGGACTCTCAATTCCCTATAATTATTACAGAGGTGCATTGAAAAGTGCTAAAGTTTTAACTGCTGAACAACAGGCTTCACATGACAAACTTTTAGCCTTTAGAGATTATTTAAAAAATTTAGACAACACTATTGTGTCATTAGATTGGAAACTGTTAGAAGATGACCTTTCTAATAATATGTATTTTGACAGTAGTATCCCTCAAGGCTATGGGGTTGGCAGTAGCGGAGCCCTTGTAGCTTCTTTTTATGATCGCTACGCTTTTGAAAAAATTACAGTTTTAGAGAATCTCACCAAAGAAAAACTCAATCAACTAAAAATCATTTTTGCGGCCATGGAATCTTTCTTTCATGGTAAATCTTCTGGTTTAGATCCACTCAATAGCTATTTGAGCTTACCCATCTTAATCAACTCCAAAGAAAATATTGAAACAACAGGCCTGCCTTCTCAAAATCTTGATGGCAAGGGAGCAGTTTTTTTAATTGATAGCGGTATAACAGGAGAAACAGCTCCTATGGTGAGCCTGTTTTTTGAGCAAATGAAGAAAGAGGCTTTTAGCAATATGATGCGCACCCAATTCATCCACTACACAGACCAATGCGTCGAAGACTTTCTAAAAGGGGATGTCAAAAAACTTTTTAACAATATAAAATCTCTGTCTGGTTTAGTTTTACAAAACTTTAAACCCATGATCCCTAATGATTTCCATGACTTATGGAAAAAAGGGTTAGAAACAAATGACTATTATTTAAAACTCTGTGGTTCTGGAGGAGGTGGTTTTATCTTAGGGTTTACAGAAGATTTTGAAAAAGCTAAAAAAGCCCTCTCAGGTCATACGCTAGAAGCCGTCTATCATTTTTAAATCGAGGCCATGTGGCTTTCTTCCAAACATCAAAAGCGACTCCTTAAATTAGTGAGCTTGTTTAGTGTCGTTAGAGGCTATAATATAATTGTATTAGTGGTGGCACAATATTTTGTAGCTCGCTACATTATCTCAATTGAGCAATCTTGGTGGGATATTTTATTGGATGTCCCGCTATTTTGTATTGTTGCTGCATCTGCCTGTGCTAGTGCTGCGGGATATATTATTAATAATTTTTATGATGCAGCTAAAGATCAAATCAACAGACCAAAGAAATATTTATTAGAACATCTGATTTCACAGCAATTACAACTTATACTTTATTTATTGCTCAATATGTTGACCTTGGTCTTTGCCAGTGTCATTTCCTTTCGGGCTGTCGTTTTTTTTCTGGGTTATATTTTTGCTATTTGGCTCTATAGTGGTGCTCTCAAAAAACTCTTTTGGCTTAGCAATTTATGGTCGACAGCACTTATGATTCTTCCCTTTGGGGCGTTAAGTATCTATTATAGAAATTTTGATTCTTTTATTCTGTATTATGCGTGGTATTTATTTTTTTTACTTCTAGCGAGAGATATCATTAAAGATTTAGAGAATTTCAAAGGAGATTGGGTTCAGCGATATCAAACTCTACCTGTAGTTTTTAACAACAGGATAACGAAAGGGATTATTTCACTTAGCTTTTTATTCTGTTTGTTTCCTATATATTATCTTTTACAAAGATCATTAGGCATTATGAACTATTATTTTATGGCAAGTATCCCTTATCTTGGGCTTCTGCTCCTATTGCTTTGGCGAGCTAAAAATCAAACAGGCTACCTTTGGTTGCACAACATGATAAAGGTTTGGGTTTTGGCTGGTGTATTTAGTATTTTTTTAATTCATAAAAGCCTGATAAATTTTTGATCAACAATGAAAAGTAAACCTCCTTCTAAAAGAACAAGTCATGAATCAACTGGGCAAGATGATGACACTATTAGATTGAACCGTGTATTGGCTAATTCTGGAATATGTTCAAGACGTGAAGCCGATCGACACATTGAGATGGGTCTTGTTCAAGTCAATGGAAAAATAATCACTAAAATGGGCACAAAAGTCACTTTTTCAGATGAAATCAAATTTGATGGACAAACCATCAATAAAGCCCAAAAAACATATTTATTGCTTAATAAACCCAAAGGTTTTGTTGCTACTTTAAGAAAGGGAAAAAAAATAAATAAAACAACACAGGATTTAATACAAAACACCATTTCACATGAAACTCCTCCAGTAGACGAAATGGGAAGAACTGCATCTGGATTACTATTGCTTACAAATGACAGTGCTTTACAAAAAAAATTAGAGGATAACCCTAAAATTAAAATGGTGTATCATATTAAATTGGCTAAACCTCTTTCAGCAATGGCCAAGGACAATTTGATAAAGGGCATAAAAATTCAAAAAAAAATATATGCAATAAAAAAAATAAGCTATTTAGAGGGTAAAGCTAAAACTGAAATTGGGATAGAGGTTTTTGGACTAAATTCTGGTATGCTTACTAAGCTCTTTTCAAAACTAGAACTTTCAATCATTTATTTGGATCGGGTTCGTTTAGCGGGTTTCACAAAAAAAGATTTAGCAAGGGGGCAGTGGCGATATCTATCTAAGAAAGAAATCAGTTTTTTGAAAATGTTTTAGCAAAGGTTTTTTCCATAATTCATAGGCTAAACAAGCATACACGATGGAATATTCTAGCACTAAAGCAACTGCTGATTCTTCAACTTCAGGCGATCCATAGGCAGTATAACTCAAGAATACCGTTGCGCTCCATACCAATGGGAAAAGATATCCAGACAGAAGGCCAAGAGCAACCAAGCTAATCACATACCAAGGGTGAACGGTTGTGGCGGTAAATAAATAAAGGCTGCATACCCAAAGAAGGTTTTTTAAGATCTGTATGTCTGTAGGATTTCTATTTCTTAAACTTATATAGCCTATAGATGTTATAAGAAAGAATGGCATTATGAGCCCTACTATTTTTATTATATTAAATCCTACTAGTTCAAAACCAATGGCCCGTAAGAGGTAAAATAAACTTGCGTTGAATTCAAAGGTATTGAACCAAAGATTAAGCGTTTTCCAATAATTCAAAGCTGTGTTTTCGTTTGAAAAAGGCAAGAAAAAAAGGAATACAGTTGTAGTAATTATTCCATAAAAGAGAAGCCTTCTTTTACGTCTGAAGTAGAAATAAAAGAGCGGTAAAAATAAAAGAGGAAAAAGTTTAAATGCGATTGAAATACCAAACAGAAGGGCACTAAAAAATACTCTTTTTTGAAAAAGGAAACCTAAACCCAACAAGAAAATACCGCACATCACACCCTCACCATGAAGGTTGCCATAAGTTTCAATTATGAGAAGGGGATTAAGAAAATACCAGCTTGCAAGATTGGGTGAAAGTTTCAAAGTTTTGATTAAATTTTTCCCTAAAAAAAAGAGCAACATCTCAAACATGAAGTAAATAAAACGCAAGAAAATGATCCCACCAAACAGGTTTTTTTGAGAAAAAAAAGCCATTCCTTGAAATAAATATTGACTCAGTGGAGGATAGTTAGAATAATTAACGTTACTTAAAAAACCCATCTTTTCATAGAGCACTGATGAAAATGGAAATTGAACTAATTCCACTACTTCTTTTGGGGTGTGTAAATAGGGATTAATTCCCATACCCATCAAATTACCATCCCACAAATAACGATAAAAATCTTGTGAGAGGTTGGGTGTTGCACAGATGAAAACCAATCTGAAAAGCAGCCCTAATAAAAGAAGTTGTTTCCAAGTTTTGATTTGTCTATGGATGCTCCAAAACAAAACAAATAAAATACCGAACATTGATACAAGCCAAAATGTATTTTCTCGAGTTAGCACATAAGCAAGAATGGTATAACCTATTAAACTAAACGCAGCAAAAAATAGATTTAAAAATGGCAGGTATATTCTCAAAGGTATTTTTCTTTAAAGCTTTTCATTGCCAGCCCCCCAAACCCAAAGAATGCAACAATAAAGAGAAGAAAAAAACCAATCTCTTGCCATTCTCCCCATCTAAAAAACAGATAGCATCCAAACATAAAATAGAATGAAAAACACATTTCAAAAAAAGCGAATAACAGATTGGTAGGTTGGCTATATTGTTTTCCCCTCCAGTGATCTTTTGACGATCGAATATCAAACTTTGGAGTTCTCAAGAAAGGACTTTTCTTACCCAAATGTCCTTCCAATACAGCCCAAGAATTGTGAAATGAAAACCCCATTGCAAAGACATAAAAAAAGAAAAACCGTTTGAGAAAAATCAAGAATGAATTCCAATTTTTACCAAAGTCTTGAATGTGAACCTCCCAATAACACCTCACAAATATCAACGTACTTGAGCTAAAAAAAGTAATAATTATCCAGTTGCTTTGCAGGGAGGGAATCTTTTTTTGAATGATAAAAGTGGGTAAACTGAGAAATAAAATCAAAAAAGCAAATAGAAAAATACTACTATTGAGTAAATGGAGGCTTGCAAAAAATTTTGTTGAAAAAGAGAAGTTTTCAGCGCTCCATATATTTTTGATATGTTTTTTAAAATTTTCAGCACCCCCCTTGTTCCATCTGAATTGTTGGGAACGGATACCGCTTAACATTACTGGAAGCTCTGCAGGGCATTTTATATCTTCTAAATAAAGAATTTTCCAATTCTTTAGTTGGGCTCTGTAACTCAGATCCAAATCTTCTGTGAGAGTCTCACCATCCCAATTTCCAGCATCTTCAATGCAGCTTTTTCTCCAGATGCCTGCTGTGCCATTAAAGTTTATGAACTGATTTTGTAAACTCCTACCCATTTGTTCCAATCTAAAATGGATATCTAAAGCCAAAGATTGTGCCCAAGTGAACACAGAATAATTTCTGTTAATGTGACCCCACCTGGTTTGAATAACTCCAACTTGTGGAGTATTGAAATGGGGTATCACCTCAAGCAACCAATTTTTGGAGGGTAGGAAATCAGCATCAAAAATAGCAATAAAGTCTCCTTTTGCTTTTTTAAAACCTTCTTTAAGCGCTCCCGCTTTAAAACCTTTTCGATTTTTTCTATGGAGATAATCTAAGGAATGACCTTGCTTTTGGAATTCATTCACTATTGCTTTTGTGAATTGATGATCGCTTTCACTCGAATCATCTAATATTTGAATCTGAAGTTTATTGCTAGGATAATCTAATGTGGTGACAGATTCCAATAAACGTTTAAGAACATATCTCTCATTGTAGAGAGGTAGCTGAATTGTCACTTTTGGTAGATCTTCCTCTTTAAGAAACCTTGTCTTTTGTTTTATTTCTTTCTTATTTCTTTTATAAAAGAAAAGCATTTTTAATTGATATAAACTGTAGAGAAATACTGTTATCAATGAAAATATATATATCCCAATTATAAGATAACTAAAGACAAACAACATATTGAGTTTGATCATTGAGACTATTTTGAAAAATAAAATTTAGCAATCCATCCCAAAATCTTAACACCAGCAGAAAGAGTTCCTTTTACGGTTCCAGATACCTTAGAATGTCCTATTCTGTTTCTATACCTCACAGGCACTTCAAGATAAGGTATGTGGTGTCGTAGAACTTTCAATTGCATTTCAATAGTCCACCCATAGGTTTTGTCTTTCATCTTCAATTCTTTCAATCGGTTCCATCGAATGGCTCTGAAGGGACCTAGATCACTGAATTTTCCACCATAGAGCTTTTTTAAAAGCCAACAAGCCAATGCATTTCCATAGCGTTGTTGTGGTGACAGGGCATAGGGTTCTCGTAGTTGTGCTACTCGTGCTCCCAAAACAAAATCAACTTTTTTATTGATGATAGGCAAAACTATTGATTCCATATCTTCTGGATAGTCAGAATAATCACCATCTAGAAAAACTACAATGTTTGGAGGGTCTTTTTCTAGATAAGTTAGTCCTCGCAGACAGGCATATCCGTAGCCAATTTGTTTTTCTTCTAAAACTGTTGCTCCGCTTTGACCAGCTTCCTTTGCAGTGGTGTCTGTTGAATTGTTATCTACGACAATTATTTCTTCTACAAATGAAGGTATTTCCTGAATTATTTTTCCAATAGAAGCGGCTTCGTTGAGGGCGGGGATGATGACCTTAATAGTATCATTTTTATTCTTCTTTTTCTTCATCCTCTGATCAAGTCATCACTTTCTAATGGCATTCTATTGTGTAAGGGGCCATTTTCGAGTTTTAAGACTCCTCTAGGACATACTGTAGCACAAATGCCACACCCCACGCAGGAAGATCGTATGATGTTTTGAGATTTTTGTGCATATGCTCTCACATCAATTCCCATTTCACAATAGGAAGAGCAATTCCCACATGAAATGCATTGTCCTCCATTGGTAGTGATTCTAAAACGAGAAAATAATCTTTGTTGAAGTCCTAAAATGGCAGCCATTGGACAACCAAATCGGCACCATACACGACTACCAAAAATGGGATAAAAACCAACGCCTAATACACCAGAAAAGGTTGCTCCTATGCTAAAGCCGTACCATTGTTGTAAGATATCATGCGAAACGAAAAAAAGTTCCTCAGGAGTGGAAAGCAAGGGTATGGTGAGAGCGACAATTAAAATAATTCCCACACTCAAAAGGGCATATTGAGTATTCTTATCAAATTCCTTTCGAAAGGAGATCCCAAGAATAGTGAGAAGTATTAACCCCAGCAAAATGACGCCAATAAGAAACTGATGGCGACTGAATAAAAAAGCTTCAGGATGTTGTGTCATAAAAGACCATAAAGCAGCAATAGTGGTGATAATAGCAAAAACTAAAACGACATGAATCATCCATCGTTCCAATTTCCAAACACTAATTTTTTTGCTAGAAAGTTGACGAAAAGGATCTCCTGCTGTTTCTGCTAATGCGCCGCAACCGCAGACCCATGAGCAATACCAGCGCTTGCCATAAAAATAAGTAAGAAGGGGTGAGATAACAAAAATCAATAGTAAACCAAAGCACAAGAAAAAGGTACCAATAAATCCTCCTTGCAACATATTGCTTAAATGCCATTCTTCAAAAAAATAATATTGAAGAGGCCACATATTTTTTAAATCTTTTGAAAAATTGGGCATCTCAGGATGCAAAGCACTTAAAATTTCAGGGATTAAATAAGCAAAAAATAACTGAAAGAAAATGGCAGATAGTGTTCTCAAAATATGATAGTTACTGTGTCTGTATTTCCAAATAAATTTGATGCCAAACAAAACAATAGCGAAGGTATAGAGTGAGCCGTATAAAAACCATTGTGTGGCGGGTTTTCCATTTAGGGCTATACTCAACGGATCAAAAAAAGCAACTATACCTGAGCTTCCAGATGGATTATATCCTAAAATCTCAGGAAACCAATAGAGAAAGATATAAAATAGCGTTAAGCTAATGCCCAAAAGCCACCCCCACAAACCTCTTGCTGTGAGAGGATGGAACCAAATTCCATTGTTTTTTATTCCGGGGAGAGAATTTGCATATTGTGCCCAAAAATAGAGTAAGCTTCCAAACGTCATCAATCCGAAACTAGCATAGAAATAAATTTGTGCTGACCCGATCAATATTTCGAATATGGAGAGGACCATAAGAAGCAAGCCAGATAAAACAAATGCTAATGAAATGTTTTTAAAAGAATAAGTATTCATCAAATTATGCTTTTTGAAGTTTGTGCCATTGCGATTTAAAATTCATTTTGTCATAAGCCGTTCTTGTCAATTCTGGATTGAAGTCTGCCTTTGGTAAATGATCAATTACGTAGGAAAGATTTCTTTTTTCTCTAATCCATTTATCAAAGAGATGATGTCTTAACCTATGACCGAGAGCAATAATTCCCAAAAACCGTTCAGAAGAAGGCTCGAAGGCTAGCCGTAATGAACGATTTTTTTTCGGATGTTTCCAAAATAAATGTTGTTCTTCGTTTTTTTTGGGTTTCAATTGCACTTGACCATAAGTTTGGTATTCTATATCAAAAAATTTAGCAGAATTAAACCATGGTCCTGGATTATAGACTGTAGGCTTTCCGCAAAGTGTTTTGGCTACAGTTTCACCCATTGCTCTTCCACTGTACCATACTGCCTCAATAGCTTTTCGGTCTTTAGGAGGATGAATAAGCTGAGCACAATCACCAATAGCATAAATATTGTCTACATTGGTCTGTAAATATTCATTGACTAGAATGCCCTTTTGAGTGTCGATTGAATTGTTTCGGAGCCAACCGATATTTGGATCTACACCAACCGCTAATCCTAGCCATTCGCAGGTTATTTTTTTTCCTTGCGTTGTTTGTACGTACTTAATTCTTCCATTTTCATCTGTTAATAATTTGTCAACAGTATCTTCTAAGTATAGATTAATTCCATGTTTTTGTAAATGTTCAGTAACCATTTTTCTCTCCTCTACAGGGAGTATCATTCCTCCGAAATAGTCTTCACGAATCAAAAAATGAACATTCTTTTTTCTACTATGAAGCATCTCTGCTAATTCAATTCCTATTAGTCCCCCACCAACAACCAAAGCATTTTGAGTGTCTTGAACCCAATGCTCTAAATTTTCTAAATCCAGCTTGTGATAAAAACTTTGTACCCCTTTAATTTCTGGATCTAGAGGGGAAATATGTTTTGGTTTAGAACCAGTAGCAAGAATCAATGTAGCATAGCCAATTGTTTGTCCCGAAGCTAACATTATTGTGTTTTCTTTAGATGAAATACGAGTGACAGTCTGTTGAAGAAGATCAATCTTATTCTGTGTCCAAAACTCTTTTTCATAAGGCTGTATATCTTCAAAACGCATGTGCCCCATAAAGACATACATTAAAGCTGTACGAGAAAAAAAATAAGGAGTTTCATCTGATATAATTAGAATACTCTCGTCAGAATGCTTTCGCAGGTTTCTGGCTGCAGTAGTGCCAGCTATTCCATTGCCAATAATGATGAAGGTATAGTCAGTTTTTAAAACTTGCAAATCGAATATTATCAGTTTAGAATTTATTCTTTATATTTGAGTAGGCCTATAAACAAATCAATAAAAATCTATCTCTTAATGCCCCAAATACAAAGTAAAAAAAATATTCAAATCAACTCCACTTAAAAAATTTTTCTTTACCGTAAAATGATTTTCTATATCCCAAATTAACAATCTACTCTGGACAAATGACACTATTTATTAAACAACAACTTGAAAGTTTGACACGTTTCTTTTTAAATCTCCCAAAGAAAATCATTACGAGCGGTAGTCAAATCAACACCCTTTTCTACCTCAAAGGGAATTATTTCAAACAATATTTTCACTAACTAACCCCCCCAAATCTTATGTATTATTTAATCTGGATACTTTTTCTCACAGGTGCATTTATTATTTTATTTAAAATATTAGAAGTTTTCAAAGAAGGCTTCGATTGGTTTTCAGCTGCACTTTATGCAGTCATCTTTTTAACCTCATGTGGCTTGCTTTACGTCATGTTATTTGGAGCCTACTATCTCGTTGTAGAAGGTATTTAAATTTTAATTTATAAATGTTTTATAATAGTTTAAAAGACTCTTAGGGCTAACACCAAGCCAATGTAAAAAATGCAATATCCTAAAGTGGAAGAGTAAATAAGCGGTTCCCTTTTGAGTGAATTTTCTTGAGTCTGTAGTCACATATTGTGGTAAAATTTTAAAGACTGTTTGCTTGTAGATCTTCTTGATGAGATTGATGTCCTCACAAACTTGATAAGCGGGATCGAAACCTCCAATAGATTGGTAGAGTTTTTTGTCGATAAAAAGAGTTTGGTCTCCCCCTCTAAAGAGCAAGTGATTCAACCTAGTGCCCCAGCTGGCAATGCGTAAACCTAGTGGATTTGAAGGAGCAAAGTGCAATCTGAAACAACCCGCCATGTAGTTTTGAGTTCTTGCTTTCTTCAATAAAAGATCAAACCCTTGTGGAAGTACTGTATCCACATGAACAAAATATAAAATTGAACCAATAGCTTTTTGAGCACCGTAATGAAATTGAGTAGTTCTCCCTTTGTCAGATCGAAAAATTTTGATCTGTTTTTGATCTTGAAGCCATTCCCAACTTCCATCGGTACTTCCTCCATCCACCACAATTATTTCAATGTCTCCCTCTTTTTTATCAAATAACATATTGATCCAATGAGGTAATATTGGTCTTTCATTCCAAACAGCAGCAATTAAAGAAACACTATTCGTTGAGCCCCCATTCATAGTCCAAATAGTCTAGCTTTTCAGAGTGGAGATTTTTCCCTGAGTATTTTTCTAAAAAGGCTTTGCGTTCTAGTTTGGTGCCAAAATCTTTTCCAAACCACAAAAATATTCGCGATACCTTAGGGATTTCATAGTTGAAATTATTCTTTGTTTCGTCTAAAATAAAGGAAGAAGTGGCTGCCTCTAGTTGATCGGTGAGCTGGTTGCCTACAAAAGGTTTGTTTTGCAATTTAGGACAAGAAATAGAAGCACAATTGATGGCAAAATGAATACGGGGCTCACCCAATTTCCTTAATATTTCATGTTCTATAAAATGTAAAGAATATGACTTATCATTGGTTTTAAAAACAATCCGACTCCATGGTTTTTTTATATCTCGAATACTTCCTATGGGATAGTTTTTTAATATCAATTGTATTGTTAAGGCATTGTATGCATTTATCCAATAGGCTAATTTTTGTGGTAAAGGCCAGTTTTCCCGTGGAGGCATATTTGCTAGTCCCTCAAGATAAGCATCAAGTTCAGCCGATTCATTTTGCCAAGCCAAATAATTTACTTTTCCAGAATCTGAGACATATTTGCCAAGCATTTGACCCCACCGCATATGAATGTTTTTTTGAGAAAACCCTGATAAGCAAAACAGAATGAAAAAATATAAAGTAAAAAAGCTAAGAAAAGTTTTCATGGGCTAAAGGCGATGATCAAAAATAAGTAAATCTTCTCAGTGATTGATTTATTAGCATCTTATTGAAGATGAGCTACTATTCTTTTTAGAAGTTTTAGCCATTGTTTTTCTCCTTTTTCTACACTGGCTAGAATATCAGGAATATCAATTGGTGCTAGATCGTTGGGGTCACATATGTCTGTTATGAAGGCTACTGCTAAAATTCGGAGCTGCAATTGTCGAGCAACAATTACTTCTGGAACAGTGGACATTCCCACAGCATCCGCTCCTATAATTTTTAAATATCGATATTCTGCTGCAGTTTCAAGTTGCGGCCCCACAACTGCTGCATAGACACCTTCCCTAATAACAATTTTTTGCTTTTTAGCCTGAGCCAATAACAACTTGCATATTTCAGTATCATAGGGCAAACGCATATCTACAAAACGAGCTCCCATTTCAGCGATTCCCTTTTCGGCTAGAGGAGAGCCTCCCTGTAAATTAATATGGTCTTTAATGACCATTAGATCTCCCTTTTTAAAGGTTAAATTTACGGCCCCAGCTGCATTACTCAAAAGCAATGTGCTGCCTCCTAAAGCCTTAAAAAGACGTACTAAAAGTGTGATTTCAAAATAACTATAGCCTTCATATCTATGCAAGCGTCCTTGGAAAACGAGTATGGGTACATTAAAGAGCATTCCATAGAGCAAATAGCCCTCGTGCGACATTACTGTTGGCTTTGGAAAATGTGGGATCTGGTCATAGGCAATTTTTTTTTCAATTTTCAGCTCCTGCACTATTTTACCGAAACCAGTACCTAAAATCATTCCTAAGGCGGTCTCAGGAATTGCTTCCTTTTGCACGTATTCAATTGCTTCTTGAAGCTTTCGTTTTAATTCCATTTTTATGATTTGAAATACATTAAATATTCTTTGTAAAGTGCGGGATTAGCTTCTAGGTCGTCCAAAGTATCGATATCATTTTTTTCTACAAGCAGACTCACTTTTTCTTCTGATAGTATGGCTTTTGATTGGTTCAACAATGTGTTGCTGCTCCAGGGCATATTGAGAAAAAGTTTAGGAAAGGGTTTTGTCATACCTAATAAATAATATCCACCGTCTGATGCAGGGCCTAAGACAAAATCATTGTTATACAACTCATCAAATGCTTTTATAATCAGTTCAGAATTTATTTCCCAAAGATCAGTTCCAATAACACAAATTTTCTTGTAACCCATATCAAATCCCCATTGAAAAGCCTTATTCATTCGCTCCCCTAGGTCACTCCCTTGTTGAGAGAAATGAAATTTTGCATTTTCCAGGGCAAATAGTGTAGCAGGAACCTCAGGATCATAAAATACAGCAATATCGTATGGTATATTGTTTAGCACTAATATTGTTTTTGCCAATAATCGTTCATAGACCCAAAGGGCCATTTTTGTTCCTACTGAAGAGGCTAGTCTTGTTTTTACTTTTCCAGTGACAGCTGTTTTTGCAAAAAGTAAGATGAGTTGGTTCACTATTGCACAAATGCCACTACGTTAGACTTCCTTGACAACTACTTCCAGCTCCGGCAGTACAGCCATAGCAATGTTGGTGAACGGCGATGGTTCTTTTTTGAAGGCTTTCAAGATCTATATTTTTAATATGTGGTTGGGTTGTTTTTAATTTTAAATCTAACATTTGATTAAAATCACAGTCATAGAGACTACCGTCCCATCGAACTGAAAGAGTATTGCTACACATCAAACCTGAAATAGCAGCAGGGTTAAAAGCATCTACTAAGGTAGTCATATAGCGCTCATAATTTTCTGAAGCGATTAAAAAATCTAGAAAGCGACTAATAGGCAGGTTGGTTATTGTAAATAAATTAGTGAACTCAATTTGGAAGGCTTTTCGGAGGGCATTTTTAAAATCACGTTCAAGAGCATTTTGATTTCCAGGCAGATAAGCCCCTGCGGGGTTATAAACCAAATCCAATGCAAGTCCAGTGTCTGTTTTGCCATAACCTTCAGCATTCAATGCTTGCAGCGCTATTATTGATTGGTCAAACACTCCAGAACCCCTTTGCCGGTCAGTTTTCCCCTTTTTGTAATAGGGCAATGATGAAATAACATGAACTTGATTTGCTTTGAAAAATTGAGGTAAATCAGCATATTTTTTGTGCGCGGTGATAATGGTTAAATTGGAACGAACCATAAGATCTTCAACCCCAATATTTTTTGCTTCAATCACAAACCATCTAAAGTCTGGGTGCATTTCTGGAGCACCTCCTGTGATATCAACTTTTTTTAGTCCATTTTTTTTAATAAATGCTAAGCAGTTTTGCAGTGTTTCACGAGACATCATTTCCTTTCGGTCGGGACCAGCGTCTACATGACAATGGGCACAAGTTTGATTGCATTTATACCCAATATTGAGTTGTAAGGTTTCAAGTTTTTTTGGTCGTAAAGCTTCTTTTTGTTGCTGTTCTATTTGTTTTGAAAAAGGAAGCAATTGACCAGAGGCAAAAATACCCTTTGATAAAAAAGCGAGCTGTTTTTGAGGATTAGCAAATAAATGTTGTTTTCGTTGTAGCGTTTTCAAAGGCATCACATACTCAATTTATCATGGAGATTCATCATTTGAACTCCATGCACTAAACTAGCTCCCCCGCGAATGGCACCTGCGACGTGTAGCGCTTCCATCATTTCTTCTTTTTCAATTCCTTTCTGCAAGCTGTCTTGAGTGTACGCATCAATGCAGTAGGGACATTGAATCGTATGTGACACTGCTAAAGCAATGAGTGATTTTTCTCGAGCAGAAAGTTCACCTTCTTCAAAAACACTATTGTAATATTCGAAAAACTTAGCACCCAAATCTGGATTCCAATCACTAATATTTTTGAATTTTTTGAGGTCTTCAGGATTGTAATATGTGGTCATAAAAATTATTTATTGTATTTTAGTTTTGAAAAGAAATAAAACTTAATCAAAACCCCAAATTAACCAATTGTTTTCATAGTGGCAATTTTTCCCCAGATTATCGATCAGTTGCAATTAAAAACAATTTTTGTTATTTCTAATAGTCTTATTGAACACGAAGAAACAACTTCATATAACGTTTTTTTTGACTATTTGCCACTTTTAATTTCCAATTTACTGGTTGTTAGTTTTTTCCTTTTTTTTCAGCGAAATTCAGATATAGTAAAATCAGAATACAAAAGCCATATTGCAGAACTTGAAGCGCGCTCTTTGCGGGCTCAAATGAATCCTCATTTTATTTACAACGCAATAAACAGCGTACAGAGTCTAATGATGTTAAAAGGAGAAAAAGAATCCAATCGGTACATAGGGATGTTATCAAAACTACTACGATTTACATTAGAGATGGGCGACAAGGAGGGAATAACATTAGAGGATGAAGTAGAATATCTCATTACCTACGTAGAATTGCAACAAATACGATTAGATAAAGATATACAATATAAGTTTCACTATAGTTTAAAAAATCCGAAAGAAATTTACATCATAAATCCAATGTTATTACAACCTATTGTAGAAAATTCAATCATACATGGAATTACACCATTAAGAGGTAGTGGGAAAATTGAAATTTTTTTTACAGAGAAATCAGGATTTCTTGAAGTTATAATTGAAGACAATGGCATTGGCAGGAAAGCCTCACAAAAAAGAAACGCTAATAAAAAAACACATAAATCTTATGCTACTCAAATCCTTCGCGAAAGAATAGATATTTATAACTATCTAAAGAAACAAAAAATGTCTTTTTATATGGAAGATTTGAACCGCAAAGGAGTGGAGGCTGGAACACGAAGCGTAATCCAAATTCCATTTAAATCCCAAAGAAAAATCATATTAAACCCAAAAAAACTATTATCTTAATCAACACAACCATGACTAAAATTAAAACACTTATAATTGAAGATGAAAAGAACAATGCAGATCTTCTTGCTCATTTTTTAAATAAATATTGCCCAACTATAGAGGTGATTGGAATAGCGTATTCTAAAGATGAAGCTATTTTAGAAATTGAAAAAGAACAACCTGATCTTTTATTTTTAGATATTATACTAGATATAGATACAGCTTTTGATCTTTTAGAAGAGATCAACTACTATCTCATTCAAATTATTTTTGTTACCGCGTTTGATGAATATGCCCTAAGAGCATTTCGATACAATGCGGTAGATTATTTGCTTAAACCCCTTCAAATAGACGATTTGGTAGCAGCAGTCAATAGAGTGCAGGAGCGTAGAGAAAATCAAGAATTTTTCACTCAAGAACAAATTCAAAATCTTTCACAAACTATCATTGGAAGGAGTCCTCTTAAGTTTGTAGCTATTTCTAATATTGACAAAGTAAATTTTGTAAAAAATGAAGATATTCTATACTGTAAGTCCTCTGGACGTTATACTGAATTTTATTTGACCAACAAACAACGTCTTGTAGCCTCAAAATCATTGGGTGAATATGAAGCCGCCCTTGATCAATAAATACACTTTAGAGTTCATAAATCCTATATGGTAAACCTTTCCCATATTGTAAATATTAGTCGTAAAAATGGAAATTATTGTGAATTAAATGATGGTAGTAAATTACCCATTTCAAGACGTCGAATGGATGCTCTTGTTCAATTTTTAAAACTAATGTAGCCTACTTTAAAACTCTGTCCCTAATGAATCCCTTAAAATTCCCTACTTATGAATTTTCTTTGCCTTTGGCTCACTTCTTTTATCTTTTTTGAAAAACAAAAAAGAATTACTGATACTACTCATTTTATGATTGAGCATCAACCTTTTTATAGTCTTTCCCAATTCAATTTATCACAAAATCAAAATATACTCTTGTTGATTTGTGAAGGATCTGAGCCTGATTTTTTCCCTTCTCTTCAGCATTATCTCCCTGAAGTAAAAATGCCTTATCTCTCTATCCCTAAAAAATACCATAGAGCAAAAGAAAATTCAAACGATTCTCATGCAGAGATTATAGAAGGAATTCATCAAGCTTTTCATCTCTATTTTCATACACATAATAAAAAGAAAGTGCTTCAAAATAAAATTTGCATCCCTTCTGCAATATCCTCAAACAAGCACTACATTCCCTTTGAAGAAACCCTTTTGTTACGAAAAGGAGGTTCAGATTATGACAGTATTTTACATCTATTGGACTTGAACGCAATACATATAGAAATTCCAATAGGCTGGATAGAAGCTCAAATTGAAGCTATCCCCCATTTTTTTAAACTCCGAAATCATTTTTGGATTAATCTGAATCAATTATTACGAATTGAACAGGGACCAAAAAAAGGACATTTGATGTGGCTTGCCGATGAGTATTCATTATCAATTACAGGAAGTGAAAAAAGAAGGATAGTTAATCGATTTGATACGATTGGAAAAAGGTATAATGCAATGTCGAACTGGAGAATGCGCAAAACAACAATAGCTTTATAAGAAAAATCTCACAAACAGGTTCCGTTTATGCTTTTCAGTAGTACAAAAATTGTGACCACATATTTCAATAAAAGCACAGTTAGTTATTTTAAAAAAAATAAAACTTTATTTCTTGCGTATTGATTGTTCCTTTGAATCTGATATAAAAAATTCCTTCACTTGATTAGAATATTTTTAAATGCTACTGAGTGACTGAATTTGAAATTTTCAAAAATGATCAACAATCATTAAAAACACATACCCCAGTAATTTTAACCTACTTTTAATGTTGTTTAATTTCAAATGATTGTTGAAAATGTTGTTGCAAAAGTCAGTAACATATTTTTTGAGAAAACTCAAAGTATACATGCTCTGACCTTCAAGCTTTCTCAGGAAAGGTTTCAACAATGTGAAATATCAGGCCGGTAATTCCCCTTATCCCCTTGGAATTGCCGGTTTGGTTTTTTTATTAAATCATGTCTTTAATTCCAAAATAGAATTTCTTTGTGGAGTTTTGAGTGCTAACTCTGAGATTTAAAAATGATCTAAGGTTTAATTTTTTCTTTTAATAAATTGATTTCTTTCTGTTGTTCTTGTAGCTGTTGTATAAGTAGTGGGATGAACTCAATAAAATTAATTGCTGTTCTCCCCTTATCATCTATATAAATTAAGTTAGGGAACAAAGCGCTGACCTCATCAGCCAGTAATCCAAAATGTAAACGTTTAGGAGTCTCATTTTTAAAATAAAATTGTTTAGGTTGGAGATTATGAAAAGCTAAATCATTTTCTTCAAGACTCTGAATAGTAGCTTTTTGTTTTCTATTAGAGACAATAATGAAGCCAGGGCCATACCAATTTCCAGCCACTCTTGTATCACCGTTTTTGAGCATCACCAAAGCATCACTTCTGCTGGAGGTGCTACTCCCTGTTCCGTTTCCAATAACTAAAAGGCGATCTTCAGACTCCCACTTACTCGTATTTCCCATTGGATTATACTCAGTATTATAACTACCCATGGCAATTTCAGCCCGACTTGATGCCACAGTGCCAACACCCAATGTTGTAGAATACCATGCTGAAGATTTCGTTTTAGATCCAAAAGCAGTAGCATGATAGCCGTCTGCTATGGTATTTCTTCCCATTGCAATGGAATAAGTACCTACATTTTTATTGTCCCATTGGTCGCTTTCTGCCATTCCAGCTCGAAAAGCACCTTTGATTTTATTGAAATAAAAGCGTTTGTTATCTGCTTTTGTGCTTGATATATTGTCAAGTTTAGTACTTCCAAAAACAAAATGATCTGAAGCCCATGTTGGAGAAATATTGTGGGTAATGCCATTTTTTGATATAAATGGACTAGCCTCGCTTTGAAGTGTCAATTCATTTTTTGAAATTTCAGAAACAGAAAGAGGTTTTTTGATAGTAAATCGAAGTGGTTCGCTATTACTCAATTGAAAAGCAAAAGTTTGGGAAGAGATTGCACTTAGTGAAAGCTGCTGTCTATCGGTATTATCTAAATAGGGCACTAAATTAATACTGCTTGAAGCGGATATTGATAGCTCATGATTTTCTAACTCAAGTTGTGGGGCTTTTTCTTGTAGTAATGTTTTAAAATTAACCTCGAATGCATCCTTTTGATCATTGGCTAAAGACAGAAGAAGTGTTGAGCCTTGCAATTCAAATAAATCTATTTGGGGATTTGAAATAAGTGGGCTTAAGTCGACCCGTTTGGGATTTTGTTGATTTCTTGAAAGAGAGAGTTCTAAGAAATTATTTGACAGTTCGAAATGTGACACAAAAACACTGTCAGCCTTTTCTCTGTATGGAGAAAGATCAATCATTCCCCCATTTTCTATAAATAAGGTGTCTTTTTTTAAGCTCAGCTTTTGGTCATCGGTATTGTCCATAAAATCAGACAAATCAATACTTTTTTCACCCAACTGAATTTTATTTTCAATTCGTTCAAAAATTTTATCTCCAATACATTTCCAACTATTAAATTGACTTAGATAAACTTCAATACAGTTGCTATCAAGATTAAAAATTAGTAATCCATTTGGAATTTTATTTGTGAAAGCTAAGTTTCTTTCCTGTAGGGTCATTCGAGGAATCAATAAACCTCCTTCTGTACTTTCTAATTCAAAAAGGGCATAGGGCTCAAATTGAGTTGGGTTTTTTCCCATCTTGATTTGAGCATGTAATTTTAAGTTATAAAAACTAAATAAAATCGATAAAGAGATTAGGGGGTAAAATATTTTCATGGGGCATTGTTTAAGCTTTTTGTTGGGGGGAATTGAATCGAATCACTAAACCCAATAAATGTTGATTTAGCATGAAGCTATTTTTAGTATGAAATTTCCATTGATAGCCATAGCGTAAAGTGAAAATTCTTTTTTCCATCAAACTAAAACCAAGACCAATCATTTTTTTATCGTTGACGGCGAGGGTGCCTGCTAAATTTCTCCATCCGTAGTCTATTTGAAAATGTGCAGTAGGTTTGTTCCATATTAGATTATGAATTTGAAAACGAAGATCAATGGATTCTTGATCAGCAACCGAGAAGTGCTTTCCAAATTCAATAAAATATGTTGGGTTAGTAGTCACACTTATGTCTGAAAAGGATTCACTATTTGTTTTATTCAGTAGTTTTGGAAGTGCAAATTGAAACCACCCTAATTGATGATAAATTGCAAGCCCTATACCTACGTTGGGCTTAAAGTAGGATTCGCGCTGTAATAGAGGGTCATTTTGAACACCGTCAACAGACCTTAGTCTTGAAAAATTTAAATCATAATAATTTATTTCACCTTGTAATCCTAAGAGAAGTTCTGCCCTTTTTCCGATACGTAGGGGGTAGGAAAATTGAGCTGAAAGGGTTGTATTATTTTCTATAAAAGTACTTCTGTTTCTGACCACACCTCCCCATCTCAAGTTTTGTGTGGTGTAAACTTTATTAAACCAAATACATTTTTCATTTGGAGCCTCTGCAATTCCAATCCATTGTGTGACAAGATAGAAACCCATTTGAGATAGATCATATGTTCCAACTTTGGTAGGTGAAATTTGCTGCTGCTGTTCTGCATATCTTAAAATATAGGGCTCTTGTGCTCTTGAGAGACAAAATAGCTGCAGCATTAGCAATCCAAATATTTTAGTTATTCCCATTTTAAATAAACCCATCCCTTTGTTGTTTATGAACCTTTTGAAAGAATATAGAAATATGAACCTTGTGGTAATTTTTTTCCTGTAATAAAATGGTAGCCTTTCCAGGGTATCTCATACTGTCCCACACTCCTATAAACCGCTCTACCGTGGCGGTTATAAACATGTATTTCTGTATCATTTTCAAAAAAGAAATTTTCAATTTTCCATTCATCATTTAAACCATCTTCGTTTGGAGTCAACACTTGGCTGATTAGAGGTAATTTTTTAAAATTAATTGTATCAAAATTTTCTGGATGAAAAACAAAAGTTATTGCCCTTTGGTGATTTAGATTAACTGGTGTGTGAGTTTGAAGCTGACCCTGATTAAAGCTAATGGGAGAATTTGCCAGCCATGGATTTGGAGCTAGGAGACTTTCCAAAGGCCTCCAATTTCTGTCTTCTAAAACACCTAATTTCAAAGATTCTATTTTGGAGAAATGTCCCAGATTATATAATTTGTGCTGAGGACTCCAATAGAGACTAAAAAAACTGCTTCCCAAAGCATTGGGAGAATCCCATAGCCAGAAATGGCTTGAAATTTTTATTTCATCTGCATTAGGGGGATTCGATTGGAAATTTAAATCTTGTACATATTGTATTTGAAAATACCTCTTATTATCAATTTTTCTTACACTTATGGGACTAAAAATAGAAGCATTGCCGGTGGGAAAATCAAAATCGCCTGAATGATAAATTCTCACTATACCGTCTACATAAGAAGTAGTATTTATTCTTTCCCAACTAGAATTTTCTGCAAATGAAACTATACCCTTTTCTGGTGAACGAGCTGTAATAATTTTTCCTCCTAAGAAATATGTTTTGTAAAAAGCGATGTGCATTTCATTCCCTCCAGAGATGAAGAGATCACTCTTTAAACTCCACTGAGAATGGCTTAGATAAACAAAAAAATAAAACAGCAAAAGCCATAATAGATTTGGGGTCACTTTATCAAGTTTAAAATCGAACTGTAATATACTAAAAAAGTAAATTTATGTCAAGCCCGCTCTTCTGAGCAATGCTGCAGGATCTGGGGTTCTTCCTCTAAATCGTTTGTAAAGAATCATAGGGTGTTCTGTGCCCCCTTTTGAAAGGATATTTTTTACAAAGGATTGGGCTGTTTCAGTATCAAAAATCCCTTTTTCTAAAAATAATTCAAAAGCGTCTGCATCGAGCACCTCTGCCCATTTATAACTGTAATAGCCAGCTGCGTAACCTCCTTGGAAAATATGAGAAAAAGCCGTACTTGTACAATTATTTGGTTGATCTTCTGTGAATTGTACTTTGTCTAAAATTGCTTTTTCATGATCTTTTATATCAACAATTTTATTAATGTGTTCTCCATGATAAGACAAATCTAAAAATCCAAAGCCAAGTTGTCTTAGGGTTTGTAGACCTTGCTGAAATTGAGCCGCTTTTTTTATTTTTTCTACGAAATGTAAGGGAAGTGTGTCTTCAGTTTCATAATGTTTGGTAAAGAGTGCTAAGGCTTCAGGCTGATAACACCAATTTTCCATAATTTGACTTGGCAATTCTACAAAATCCCAAAAGACATTGGTGCCGCTTAGTCCACTATAAGTAGTTTCTGCAAGCATTCCATGAAGCGCATGACCAAATTCGTGAAACATAGTGGTTACCTCTTGGAACGTTAAAAGCGAAGGTTGCTTGTTTGTAGCTCTTGAAAAATTACACACTATTGAAATGTGTGGTCGTTGTCCCTTTTTTTGTGGAAGATAAGAAGTCATCCAGGCCCCATTTCGTTTGCCTGGACGCGGAAAGAAATCGGTATACAACAAAGCATAAAATCCTTTACTTTCATGAGTCACCTCATAAACAATAACTTCATCATGATAAACAGGAAGGGATTCTTTTGCTTTGAATGAAAGACCATATAGTTTTTTCGCTATTGAAAACATACCCTCTAAAACGTGATTCAAGGGGAGGTAGGGTTTTAAAAGCTGTTCGTCAAATGAAAACTTTTTTTGTTTTAACTTTTCACCGACAAAAGCAGTATCCCACCTCTCAAGAGGGCTTATCCCTAAATTTGAGCCAAATTCTTCCATGGCCTCCCATTCTTTTTTCGCAGCGGGTAATGCTTTTTCATATAATTTTTCTAAAAATTGAAGGGCTTCTTTTTCTGATTTAGCCATTCTTTCTTCGAGCACAAAAGCGGCATGTGAGGAAAAACCTAAAACAGAAGCACGTTCTTTTCGTAAACGAATAATCTCTTTTATATTTTCAATATTGTTTTGAGAGTTTTCTTGAAATCCTCTCTTTCCAAAAGCAAGCGCCATTTCTTTACGTAGCTTTCTATTTTCGGCATAAGTCATAAAGGGCACATAACTTGGATAATCTAGTGTAAAAACCCACCCTTCAAGTTTTCTTTGCTGTGCGATTGCTGCCGCCATTTCGATAACATTATCAGGTAACCCCGCAAGATCCTGTTTTTGTGTAAGGTGCATTGAAAAAGCCTGTGTGTCTGCCAATACATTTTCTCCAAAAGTCAAACTGAGTTGAGCAAGTGTTGTGTCTATTTCTCTCAATTTTTCTTTTTCTTTTTTAGACAACAATGCTCCATTTCGAACAAACCCTTTAAACTCTTTTTCTAGAAGAGTCTTTTCTTCTGCGCTTAATTTATTGCTGTCTGTTGATTCATACACTCTCTTAATGCGCTCAAAAAGTTTTTCATTCAGCCGAATATCATTCTGAAATTGAGTTAACAATGGGGCTGCTTCTTGCGAGACTTGTTGAAGTTCTGTAGAGGTTTCTGCGCTATTAAGATTAAAGATTATGCTACTAATTCGAGACACTAATAGGCCACAATTATCTAGGGCATCTAAAGTGTTGCTAAATGTAGGCTCCTCTTTTTGATTGACAATAGTATCGATCTCATTCAAAGCAATTTGAATACTTTTCTTTAGTGCTGGAATAAAATGATCATTCTTTATTTGATCGAAGGGTACTGCTTGATAAGGAGTACGAAACTTTTGGAGCAAAGGATTTGTCATGTGTGTTTATTTTTTAAGACTTTTATTGCTCTGAGCCACTTTTTCTTGGAGTTCATTTTTATAAGCCTCCATTTTTTTAAAAATGATCGGGTCACTAGCACCCAATATTTGAAGAGCAAGAAGCCCTGCATTTTTTGCTCCATTTAAAGCTACTGTTGCTACGGGTACTCCCCCAGGCATTTGCAATATCGAAAGTATAGAATCCCAGCCATCTATAGAATTTGACGACTTTACAGGAACACCAATAACGGGAAGGGGAGTCACGGATGCTATCATTCCAGGCAGATGTGCCGCACCACCCGCACCTGCAATAATTACCTTAAGTCCTCGCTGAGAGGCAGTTTTTCCATAGGTGAGCATATTTTCTGGAGTTCTATGTGCTGATACAATTTCAACGTCATACTCTACATTAAAAGACTTGATGATGTCTATTCCCTCCTGCATAACGGGCAGATCAGATTGACTTCCCATAATAATACCTATAAGTGCCATATTTTTATTTTGAAATTACTTCTATCGTTTCTTTTACTTGTTCTGCTATTTCTCGAGCCACGTCAATTGATTTATTGGTAATAGTGACATGCCCCATTTTTCGGAAAGGCCGTGTCTGTTTTTTACCATATAAATGAGGCGTTACCCCTTCAATGGCTAGAATTTGATCCATATTTTTATATACTACCTGACCTTGATGACCTTCCTTTCCAACTAAATTGACCATTACACCTGCTGTTTTATTTTCTGTTGCACCCAAAGGCAAATCCAATATGGCTCTAATATGTTGTTCAAATTGTGAAGTGTAAGAAGCCTCGATTGAATAATGACCGCTATTGTGGGGGCGAGGAGCCACTTCATTAACCAATAAATCACCTTCAGTGGTAATGAACATTTCTACTGCCAATAGTCCTACATGCTTAAAAGCTTGTGAAACTTTTAGCGCTAAATCTTTCGCCGCTTTCGATTGGTCAGGAGAAATTCGAGCTGGTGAAAGAACATATTCTACTTGATTAGCCTCTGGATGAAATTCCATTTCAACTGGTGGATAAAGGGCCACCTCTCCAGAAGGGTTTTGACAAACAATCACACTTAGTTCATTCGCAATGATTATTTTTTCTTCTGCTAAACAAGCTCCTTGAGCTAATTTTTCTACATCTTGGTTAGAACGAATTACTTTTACTCCATAACCATCATAACCTAAGGTGGCAGACTTCCAAATAAAAGGAAACGAAACAGAGCCTCTTACAATAGCATCTTTTAGGGCTTCTAATGATTCAAAATTGTCAAAGGGAGCAGTTGGAATATCATGCTGAGTGTAAAATAACTTTTGAGTGCATTTGTTTTGAACAGTTTTTAATACGTTGCTTTGTGGATATACCAAAACGCCCTTTTTTTCAAGAGCAATCAGGGCTTCAACATTAACATTTTCTATTTCAAATGTTAAACATTCAAGCGATTCTCCAAAGGAGTAAACCGTATCAAAATCCATTAAATTTCCCTGCTCAAAATGATTTGCTCCAATTTTGGCCGGTGCATCTTCAGAGGGATCTAACACAGCTGTTGAAATGTCCCATTTTCTTGTCACATCTAAAAGCATTTTACCTAATTGCCCGCCTCCTAATATTCCGATTTTTTTTGATGTGGAAAAAAAAGCCATGAAATTCTTTTTACAAAAATACGCATAAGTTTTTGGGAATAGAAAAATGCAGAGCAAATTGGATATCTTTGTAATCTAATTTTTTTAAATGTTAAACATTGTACTATTTGGAAAGCCAGGTGCGGGGAAAGGAACACAAGCAGAGTTTTTAAAATCAAAGTATCAATTGGTGCATCTCTCAACAGGTGATCTCTTTCGTAAAAATATTTCGGAGAAAACACAACTAGGACTCCTAGCGCAGAGTTATATGGACAAAGGAGATCTTGTGCCTGATCAAGTGACTATAGACATGTTAGAAGCAGCTGTTAAAGAACATCCTCAAGCCAAAGGATTCATTTTTGATGGTTTTCCACGTACTAAGGCTCAAGCCGAAGCTTTAGATGCTTTTTTAGAAAAGCAAATCATGATGATAAAAGCCACAATTGCGTTAGAAGCAGATGATTCACTTTTGGTGGAGCGTTTGCTAGAAAGAGGAAAAACCTCTGGTAGATCAGATGACCAAGATGTCCAAAAAATTACTAACCGATTTCAGGAATATGATCAAAAGACAGCTCCTGTAAAAAAATATTATCAGTCCCAAAAGAAATTTTATTCTATAAATGGAATAGGAACAATTCCAGAAATCACTCAAAGACTAAGTGCCCTGATCGAGACTCTATGACAGAGGGAAATTTTGTAGATTATGTGAAACTTACTGTTCGCTCTGGAAATGGTGGCAGAGGTTCTACGCATTTACACCGAGAAAAATATGTGGCCAAAGGAGGGCCAGACGGAGGTGATGGGGGACGCGGTGGACATGTGATTGTTAGGGCCAATAAAAATTTATGGACACTCTATAGTTTTAAATTCAAAAAACACTTCATTGCTGGACATGGAGGTGATGGGAGTAAAAATAGGAGTAGTGGTGCTCAGGGCGAGGATACAATAATTGAAGTTCCTCTTGGAACGGTTGTGCGCCACTCGCAAACAAGAGAAATCTTATTTGAAATAACAAATGAAAATGAAGAACAAATCCTGTTAGAAGGGGGACTTGGAGGAAGAGGGAACTGGCATTTTAAATCAGCTACAAATCAGACACCTCGCTATGCTCAACCAGGAATTGAAGGAAGTGAATTAGATATTACCCTAGAATTGAAGGTATTAGCTGATATAGGTTTAGTGGGTTTTCCTAATGCGGGAAAGTCAACACTTTTGTCTGTATTGACAGCAGCAAAACCAAAAATTGCTGACTATGAATTTACTACCCTTAAACCCAACTTAGGGATTGTAGAATATCGTGATTACAGGTCTTTCATAATGGCAGATATCCCCGGTATTATTGAAGGTGCAGCAGACGGGAAAGGGCTTGGACATTATTTTTTAAGACACATTGAGCGCAATTCGGTTTTATTATTTTTAATTCCAGCAGATACTGTTTCTGTTGCTTCTGATTTTAAAATTTTGCAAAATGAATTAATTAAATACAATCCAGAGTTAATGGATAAATCTTATGCCGTTGCGCTCACCAAAGCAGATTTGTTAGATGATGAATTAAAAAGTGAATATCAAAAGCAACTACAAAAAATATTTGAAAACGTCCCTCATTTTATCATTTCAAGTGTTACCGAATACAATTTAAAAGCACTAAAAGAGGGGCTCTGGGACCTGCTAATAGCTGAAAATGTTTAAAAAAATAATACTCTTTATCGGTTTTTCACATTTGTTGATTGGTCAAGACCAAACCCCAAAGGCTACCTATGATTTTGAAGAGGATGCAAACTATATCAACAAACGTGAAAATTTAATCGATCAAATTAAAATTGAACCTAGCTTAGCGACATTTGACAGCCTTACTGATTGGGCTTTTATACATAAAGATTGGGAAACAGTTCTTGATTTTGCTCCAAAGGCGATCACACTTTCACCAACAGCTTTGCGCTATTTTAGATGGGGTGGTGCAGCTGGTTTTAGATCGCTTGAAGTGTCTCGGATTTTTGCTTTGCCTTATGTAGGTAAAATGAAAGACGGTTTTAATAAAGCTCATGAAATAGCACCTGAAAACAAACTTATTTTAAGAGCACTTGTTGAAACCTACAGTGTGCTTCCCACCTTGTTAGGAGGTGATATTAATTATGCTAAGGAAAAAGCTAACACTCTTTTTGCCCTTGATTCTCTTGAGGGAGCTATTGCTAAGGGCTATATTGCTGAAACTGAAAACCAAGCTGATCAGGCAAAGAAATATTATAAAATGGGTTTTGACATCTATAGAGACATAAAGTCTAAAAACAAAAGCACACAGTTTTTAAAACAAGCAAGAAGGGAATTGATGTATGAGTTAGGCAGCATAGCTGTCCGGTTTCAAATGGACTATGAAATAGGTACAAAAATGTTGCAAGAATATTTGAAACAATACACCAAGCGTGATATTATACCTCTTAAGTGGGTCTATTTTCGTTTGGCTGAATTGGCTGAATTTCAAAACCAGAGAGTTCAAGCGGCTATATACTATGGAGAAGTAAAACGAATTGATCCCAATTGGAGTGGAGTAAGTAAAAAGATAAAAGAGCTAAGCCAATGAAAAAAATTCATTTTATTGCTATAGGTGGAAGTGCAATGCACAGTTTAGCTTTGGTGCTTAAACAGTTAGGTTACGAAATTAGTGGAAGTGATGATGCTGTTTTTGAACCATCCTATTCCAAACTAAAAGCAGCAGGCTTACTGCCTGACGCCATGGGCTGGTTTCCTAAAAAAATTAACAATGCACTAGATTGTGTCATTTTAGGAATGCATGCACAGCCAGACAATCCAGAATTAGTAGCGGCGCAAAAGTTGAAGATAAAGATTCAATCTTATCCTGAATTTTTAGCACATTGTTTTAGAGAAAAAACACGTGTAGTTATTGCTGGGAGTCATGGAAAAACAACAATAACCTCTATGATCTTACACGTTTTAAAGTATCATAATAAACAAGTAGATTTTATGGTTGGAGCACCAGTGAAAGGCCTTGATCAAACCCTGTCCATTGACGATTCAACAGATTTTGCATTGATTGAAGGAGATGAGTATTTGTCCTCACCTTTAGACAAAAAATCAAAATTTTTGTGGTATCAACCACAAATAGCTCTAATTACTGGCATTGCTTGGGATCATGTCAACGTTTTTCCATCATTTGAGGAGTACATAAAAACATTTGAAGATTTTATTCTTTCCCTTTCAGAAGGAGGTGTTTTGCTCTATAATGAAACAGATCCTGTTTTAAAAAACCTAGTAGAGAATACCTCTCATCCCATAAAAAAAATTCCCTATCAAATACCAAATCACGAAATTGAAAGTGGGCAAACCTACTGGATTACTCAAGAAGGAAATTTGCCATTACCCTTTTTTGGAGTTCACAATCTTTTGAATGCTAATGGTGCTAAATGGATTTTGCAACTGATGGGTATAGATGCTATAGACTTTTACGAAGCCATTTCAAGTTTTAGGGGTGCAGCAAAACGGTTGGAGTTATTGGCTAAGGGAGAATCTGCGATGCTTTTTAAAGACTTTGCACATGCTCCAAGTAAGGTGAGAGCCTCCGTTCAAGCTGTGGTCAATCAATTTAAAAAACATCGTATAATTGCTTGTTTAGAATTGCATACCTACAGTAGTACTGATCCTACATTTATGGAACAATACAAATCAGTTTTTGATGGAATTGATCAAGCTGTGGTCTATTATGATCATTCAGCTCTTACAATAAAAAAGCGACTTTTGCCAGAAAAAGATCAGATTAAAAAGGCCTTTGGGCGAAATGATATGTTGGTGATAGATGAGGTGCTTGAACTAGAAAATATATTTATGCAAGACCTAAAACACACCATATTATTAATGATGAGTTCTGGAAATTTTGGTGGATTGCAATGGTCAGACTTATCAAAAAGAGTAACACAATTTTAACTATTTCGATTAATTTAAAAATAGAATGTAGCCCTAAATATTTTCTTTTTACCATGAAAACAAGTCCCCGAAAAATGCCCATCAAACATTGGGATTCAAAAGACCGCCCTAGAGAAAAATTTTTAGCCTATGGAGAAAGTAAGCTAAGCAACGCAGAGCTTTTATCCATTCTAATTGGGAGTGGAAGTGTACACGATTCTGCTGTTCATTTGATGCAGCTTTTATTGTCAAAAAGCCAAAATAAACTTCGCGAATTACAACACTTTTCATTAGAACAGATGACTACCCTCAAGGGTATTGGTAATGTGAAAGCTATGAAAATTAAAGCAGCTCTTGCCCTTGGGCAAAGGCTGGTTCAAGAAGAGGTTCCTGAAAAAGTTAGTTTAATAAGTAGTCAATCAGTATATCAACTGCTTAACCCTTTACTTGCTCATTTAAAACATGAAGAATTTTGGGTACTCTACCTCAATCAATCTAACCGACTCATAGAAAAAAAATGCTTGAGTAAAGGAGGCATAACGCAAGCCTCAGTTGATGTGCGCTTAGTTCTAAAAAGAGCACTTGAAGTAGGAGCTACAGCGATGATTTTGGCCCATAACCATCCTTCTGGAGATCCAAAACCGAGTGCTGCTGACAAATCTTTAACAAAAAAAATCAATCAGGCGGCGGCTACTTTGGATTTAAAAATTCTTGATCATATCATTTTGACAGAGCACAGCTATTTCAGCTTTGCTGATGAAATGCTTTTTTAGTTTTTCAATCCTTCTAAAGAGAAAATTGACAGTTGTTTAATTTGGTTGTATCTTCGAATACATGATTGAAAAATCACGTATTACAGATATTTTTTTTGACCTAGACCATACTCTTTGGGACTTTGAAAAAAACTCAGCCCTCACCTTTGAAAAGATTTTCACCGAATTGAACATATCTATTGATTTATCACTTTTTCTAGAATATTATGTTCCAATTAATCACGCGCAATGGAAACGGTATCGGAACAATGAAATTTCTCAGGAAGTCCTTCGATATAACCGTTTGGCATTCACATTTAAAAAAATAAATATTGATTTTGAACACTCTACTGTGGAAAGAATTTCAGATTTATACATTGAGTATTTAAGTTCATTTCCACATCTGTTTAAAGGAACTTTTGATTTATTAGATACGCTCAAAAAGAGGTACACCTTACATATTATAACAAATGGATTTGAATCCATTCAACACCGAAAAATTGAAATTTCAGGCTTGAAGCACTATTTTGATTTTGTGTTTACAGCAGATAAAATTGGACAAAAAAAACCTCATCCCCTTATTTTCGAAACAGCATTGCAAGACACGCAAACAAAATCAGAAAATGCCCTTATGATAGGCGATAGTTGGGAGGCGGATATTGACACCCCCTTAAAAATGGGTTTTCAAGCGATTCACTTTAATTCTCACCAAGAAGAGAAACACAGCCACTGCTGGCAGGTCGATCAATTGAGTGACATCCACACTTTTTTTAAATAGAAGGATTTGCATCAGACGGTCTGATTGAAACTTTTATGGTATTTTTGAAAAATGAATATCAAAAACGCTCAACAAGCTGTTGACCAATGGATTCAAAACCATGGTGTGCGCTATTTTAATGAACTCACTAACATGGCTCAACTTACTGAAGAAGTGGGTGAAGTAGCACGGGTCATAGCAAGACGCTACGGAGAACAATCTGAAAAGGATAGTGATGCTAAAGTAGACTTAGGGGAAGAATTAGCCGACGTTTTATTTGTTGTTCTTTGCCTAGCGAATCAAACAGGGATTGACCTCCAAGAGGCATTTGATAAAAAATTAAACCTCAAATCTGAGAGAGACCACCATAGACATCAAAATAATCCAAAGCTAAAGCGTTAAAGCCTTTTTATGAAGCTTCACCTTTCTCATCCTTCTTCAATCTGCGAAGGAGAATTACAAATTACGGGTTCAAAAAGTGAGACCAACAGATTACTTTTATTACAGGCGCTTTATCCTGAGATTGTCATTAAAAACGGTTCAGAATCAGATGACAGTGTGGCTATGAGAAAAGCACTCACAAGTGATTCAAATCTCATAGACGTGCACCATGCAGGGACAGCTATGCGCTTTTTAACAGCATATTTTGCCTTTCAAAAAGGAAGAAACGTTGTATTGACAGGTTCAAAAAGAATGCAAGAACGCCCCATCAAAATATTAGTTGAAGCTCTTCGAAGCCTAGGGGCTAAAATTGAATATCAAAACCTAGAAGGGTTTCCACCCTTAATTATTCATGGGACTGATTTACATAAAAACAAAGTCACTCTCCCGGCTCAAGTTAGCAGCCAATATATCACTGCTCTGATGTTGATAGCTCCTCGATTGGAAAATGGTTTGTCAATCACCTTAGAAGGCAAAATCACCTCTATGCCCTACTTAAAAATGACACAATCGTTGTTAGAGTCTCTTGGTATTGAGGTTTCGTTTGAGGGGCAAATCATCGAAATTTCACCTACACAAAGGGTAGTTTCTACCGCTCATAGTGTAGAATCAGATTGGAGCTCAGCCTCTTATTTTTTTAGTATAGTGGCACTAGCTAAAAAAGCCAAAATTGAATTACAATCCTTTAAACCTGATAGTATCCAAGGAGATGCTGGTTTGATGAAAATTTATGAAAATTTGGGTGTGGTAAGTCGAATCGATGGAGCAACACTTGTGCTAGAAAAAAAAACTATACAGCACACGGTACCTATTGAACTTGATCTCACAAGTATGCCCGACATTGCTCAAACTATCGCTGTTTCTTGTTTTGGATTAGGGATACCTTGTACTCTTTTTGGACTTCATACACTAAAAATTAAAGAAACAGATCGATTGGTAGCGCTAAAAGAAGAATTATCTAAAGTGGGAGCAAAGATTGAAGTGACAGAAAATAGCCTGCACCTAAGCTCAGGAAGTAATTTTATAGAGGGGATGAGTATTTCAACCTATAATGATCATAGGATGGCATTAGCATTTGCACCATTGGCTATAAAAACACCACTTATTATTGAAGATTCAGGAGTGGTTTCAAAATCATATCCCACATATTGGGAAGATTTGAAAACTCTTCAATTTGAAATTCATTAATAATTCTACTTTTACTTGACATCCCCTAGTTGGGAAACTTATATTTGCAGCCTAAATTATTTTTATGAAACTATCAGATTTTGATTTCAATCTACCTAACTCACTATTAGCGCAACATCCAGCATCTGACAGAGATGAAGCACGTTTAATGGTGCTTAATAGAGCAGAACAGACTATTGAACACCAAACTTTTAAAGACGTCATTAACTATTTTGATCAAGGTGATGTGGTTGTCTTAAATAATACAAAAGTTTTTCCAGCACGCCTTTTTGGGAACAAAGAAAAAACAGGAGCTCGAATTGAAGTATTTCTTCTAAGGGAGCTTAATCAAGAACAACGTCTATGGGATGTGCTTGTTGACCCAGCCAGAAAAATAAGGATTGGAAATAAGTTATATTTTGGCAATGATGAAAGTTTAGTGGCTGAGGTGATTGATAATACCACGTCTAGGGGTAGGACACTTCGTTTTTTATTTGATGGTTCTTATGCTGAATTTAGAACTAAGCTCAAAGAATTAGGACAAACCCCATTGCCCAAATACATAAAGCGCCCTGTTGAATCACAAGATGAGGAGCGCTATCAAACCATATACGCCAAACATGAAGGGGCCGTAGCAGCACCCACCGCGGGCTTACACTTTTCTAAACATTTATTGAAGCGTATGGAAATTAAAGGGATTGATCTTGCAGAAATTACACTTCACGTGGGACTTGGAACCTTTAGTCCAGTTGAAGTTGAAGACCTTTCTAAACACAAAATGGATTCTGAGGAATTGATCATCGATAAAGTTGCCGTTGATAAAGTCAATGCAGCTAAGAGCAATAAAAAGAGAATTTGTGCTGTTGGAACAACGGTAATGCGCGCTTTGGAAAGTTCTGTCTCTTCCGGCCGTATGCTAAATGATTATAGCGGTTGGACACACAAGTTTATTTTTCCTCCTTATGAGTTTTCGATTGCAAATTGTATGATCACTAATTTCCATACTCCAAAATCAACATTGTTGATGATGGTTTCTGCTTTTGCTGATGATAAATTTATCAAGCACGCCTACCAAATTGCTATAAAAGAAAAATATAATTTTTACAGCTATGGAGATGCAATGCTCATTTTGTAGTTCTGTTTCATTCTATTAAAACAAGACAAGTTGGTTTCTAAAAAAGACATTCGCTCTTTATCTAAAGAAGATCTATCTGTTTTTTTAGAAAGTCATGGGCAAGCGACCTATCGATCAGCTCAAATTTATCAATGGTTGTGGCAAAAAGGGGTTCATAATTTTGATGAAATGACCAATTTGTCTAAATCTCTCAGAGGTTTACTGGAGTCTCATTTTGAATTTTTCCCTGTGGCTATTGATTTGCAACAGCGTAGTGAAGACGGAACTATAAAAAATGCCGTCAAATTACATGACGGTTTAATGGTGGAATCTGTCTTGATTCCATCTGCATCAAGAACTACAGCATGTATTTCTTCTCAAGTAGGATGCAGTTTAGACTGCCAGTTTTGCGCTACCGCCCAGTTGAAACGTTTAAGAAACTTGAATGCTGATGAAATATTTGATCAAGTTTTTACTATAGATCAACAAAGTAGAGCCTATTATAAAAGACCGCTCTCTAATATTGTATTTATGGGTATGGGAGAACCATTGATGAATTATAAAAATGTAGTATTGGCCATTGACAAAATTACTGATGCTAAGGGGTTAGGCCTTTCTCCACGACGTATCACATTATCTACCTCAGGGATTCCTAAAATGATTAAAAAAATGGCAGATGACAAAGTTCGGTTTCGATTGGCTGTATCACTCCATAGTGCCCGCCAAGAGATTAGAGAGCAAATCATGCCCTTTACTAAAAAAATCACTTTGACTGACCTTCAGGAGTCTTTGCGTTATTGGGCTGAGCACACAGGACAAATCATTACATACGAATATGTAGTATGGAAGCATATTAATGACAGCCAAATAGATATTAATGCTCTAGTAGCTTTTTGTAAGCAAATACCTTGTAAGGTCAACCTCATAGAATACAATCCTGTGGAGGGAACAGGTTTTGAGGCGGCTTCTTCAACTGCCATTCAACACTATGTTTCTGCCCTAGAA
Source organism: Flavobacteriaceae bacterium (assembly GCA_016779985.1). Classification (GTDB taxonomy): domain Bacteria; phylum Bacteroidota; class Bacteroidia; order Flavobacteriales; family Flavobacteriaceae; genus JADHMP01. The sequence goes on along the minus strand of JADHMP010000007.1, from coordinate 23,672 downwards.
AAATCAAGAATCCCCGTTACTTTTAGACGCTCCAGAGGAGGAGATATTGATGCAGCCTGTGGACAATTGGCCAACAAGGTGGGTTCATAGGGATTTTGTATATTATTTGATTTCGTCCCAAACAGAAATAATATCTTTGAACGACTTATGAAGACAATTGAAAAAATCAAGAAACCCATTTACCAAGAAATGGAAATGTTTGAGAAAAAATTTTCTCAGTCCATGTCTTCCAAAGTAGCTCTGCTTAATCGAATTACACACTTTATTGTCAATAGAAAAGGGAAACAAATGCGACCAATGTTAGTTTTTTTGGTAGCTAAACTGCTTGGAGAAGGAAAAATAACAGAACGGTCCTACAGAGGCGCTTCAGTAATTGAACTCATTCATACTGCCACTTTGGTTCATGACGATGTAGTGGACGATAGCTATAAAAGAAGAGGATTCTTTTCACTAAATGCACTATGGAAAAATAAAATTGCCGTTTTGGTTGGGGATTATTTACTTTCTAAGGGCCTACTGCTTTCTATAGAAAATGAGGACTTTGATTTACTACAAATTATATCTGTTGCTGTTCGAGAAATGAGTCAAGGGGAATTATTACAAATTGAAAAAGCAAGAGATCTAAATATTACTGAGTCAGTCTATTATGAAATTATCAGACAAAAAACAGCTGCTTTGCTGGCCTCTTGTTGTGCAATGGGTGCCCAGACTGTGAACGCATCAGCAGAAGATGTGGCTAAAATGCATCATTTTGGAGAGCTCATAGGAATGGCATTTCAGATCAAAGATGACTTATTTGACTATGGTTCAAGAAATATTGGTAAGCCTACAGGAATCGATATTAAAGAACAAAAAATGACTCTTCCTTTAATTTATACCTTAAATAAGGTAGGTTCAAAAGACAAACGATGGCTGATCAATTCAATCAAAAACCACAATAGGGACAAAAGAAGAGTGCGAGAAGTAATCGATAAAGTGAAGCAAGAAGGGGGATTAGAGTTTGCAATTGAAAAGATGCAATTCTATAGAGAAGAAGCCTTAGCTGTTTTAGATGGTTTTCCAAATAATGAATTTAGGGTAGCTCTGACTCTTATGGTAAACTACGTAATTGAACGCAAAATTTGATTCTGTAATGGATAGAACAAATTAAAATTCTTTATTTTCATAAAAAAGCTGTATTGATTAGCAGGTCAACCATAGATGATGTATACCAAACCGCCCGAGTAGAAGAGGTTATAGGAGATTTTGTGTCCTTAAAAAAATCAGGCTCAAACTACAAGGGGTTGAGTCCTTTTTCTCAAGAACGAACTCCAAGTTTTATGGTTTCTCCAGTCAAACAAATTTGGAAAGATTTTAGTAGTGGAAAAGGGGGCAATGTTGTTGCTTTTTTGATGGAGCACGAGCATTTCACCTATCCTGAGGCTATTCGATATCTAGCCAAAAAATACAATATTGAAATTGAGGAAACCATTCAAACAGATGCTCAAAAAGAACAAGCGAATGAAAAAGAAAGCTTGTTTTTAGTGTCTCAATTTGCTCAAGAATATTTCGAAAAAAACCTATTTGAAACTCAAGAAGGTAAAGCGATAGGAAAAACCTATTTTGAATCTAGAGGCTTTTCGGAGTCAACAATGAAACATTTTGGATTAGGTTATGCACTAGATGATAAAACGGCTTTACATAAATCTACCACCAAAGCAGGGTATAGTGAATCGTTTTTAGAAAAAAGTGGACTCATTATTAAAAATGAACGGGGTTCAATTGATCGATTTAGGGCGCGGGTCATATTTCCAATTCGATCTATGGCAGGGCGGGTTCAAGGATTTGGAGGTCGCATACTTTCTAAAAATATAAAAACAGCTAAATATTTAAATTCTCCAGAGAGTGACATTTATCATAAAAGCAAAGTATTATATGGCCTTTTTGAAGGGAAACAAGCCATAGCTAAAAATGATTTAGCTTATTTAGTAGAGGGCTACACCGATGTAATTCAAATGTATCAAAGTGGGATACAAAATGTGGTGGCCTCCTCTGGAACAGCACTCACTCCAGATCAAATTCGACTGATTAGGCGCCTAACACAAAACATGGTGGTCCTATTTGATGGAGATGCTGCCGGAACACGAGCTGCTTTGAGAGGTGTTGATCTCATTTTAGAGCAAGGTATGAATGTTCGGGTTTGTTCGTTTCCAGATGGTGAAGATCCCGATAGCTTTGCCCAAAAGAAAAATTTAGAGGAGTTAACAGATTTTTTAGAGAATAATGCTCAAGACTTTATTCAATATAAAACCAATTTACTAATTCAAGAAAGTGGTGATGACCCCGTAAAAAAAGCACAAACCATTAGAGAGATAGTTCAAAGTATTGCTAAAATTCCTGATCTTATTCAACAGGAACTTTACATCAAAAGATGTGCAACCCTTCTAGATGTTTCTGAAAATGTGTTGTTTAATACTTTAGCACAAGTAATAAATAAACAGAAAAAGGAAAAAAAAACAAGACCGCTGCAGCCTCAAGGATCAGACTTTGAAGTGGTCAAGACACCGAGAACAGATGATTTAACGACTCAAGCACTTCCACATTTAGAAAAGCAACTTATCAGTATTTTACTTTATTACGGCAACGAGGAAGTAGATTTTGATGAAATATTTCTTACTGCTAATGAGGAGGGTGTTCTTGAAGAAGAACCTAAAATTATAAAAGCTAAAGTATTCGAAAAAATTTTCTTAGATCTTCAACAAGACGAAATTGCCTTTGTAAATTCAGATTTTCAAGCCCTTTATGATTTGTTAATGGGAGCATTTCAAACAGAAGGATCTGTTATAATGGAAAAATTATTACAAGAGTGCAATGATAACCTTGGGCAACTTCTCTCTGATCTTCTATTAGAAGATGAAGTGCATCAATTGCACCAGTGGGACAAAAAAAATATCTTTGTCAAAGCTAAAAAAGCTAGCGTAGGTCAATTGGTTAGTGAAACTATTTTGAGTCTTCGACGCATATTAATTGATCAAAAGATAGAAGCAATGACTAATACTAAAGAGGACTTAGGTGAAAAGGAATCAAATTTAGTGTTGGAGGAAATAATGCAATATCAAAACCTAAAAAAAATCCTATCGCGAAAACTGAATCGAGTGCTTTAAATTAGTTCAAGGTTCATGGCATGTTGATATAGGTTCACCAAGTTCTTCACCCCTAGTTTATTCATCAGTCTACTTTTATAGGTGTTTACGGTTTTTTGATGAATGTCTAATTCGTTGCTAATTTCTACATTGCGATATCCTTTAACAATAAGGCGAAGCACCTCAATCTCCCTTTTTGAAAGTTTGCCAAACGCACTTCTGGGACGATTTAAATCTAGATTGAAATTAAGTTCATTTCGATGATCGGTAGCAATGGGAAAACGATTGAAACGGCTTATTCTTTCAATTGCTTGCACTATTACACGGCCAAGACTTTTCTTAGAAATAAACCCAATGGCTCCTACTTTCAATAGAGATACTGCATAAATGTCTTGAGGCATCCCAGTATATATTACAATAGATATTTTCGGATATTCTTTTTTTATCCTTTCAATGAGAAGAGTAGGGTTTTCATTCTCAAGGTCCATTTCACAAAAAATAATATCGATACTATTTTCTTTTAGAAATTCAAAAAGATCTTCAGTGAGGGTAAAGGCTTTTCCCATACTAATATGAGGAGTCTTTTTAAAAAAAGACTTAAAACCTTTATGCACAACGGGATAGGGATCTAATAGCGCGATTCGGATCATTTAGGGCAAATTTAGTTAGGATATAAATATAAGAAAAAATTAACGAAATTTCTCTGGAATTTCACAAACTGGAATGGGGAGCATCTTGTGCTTACTTTTATTATGATGGTTTTGATATACCGCCATAGCCCTTTTTTCTGTTGTACTAAAAGTGAGAGGATCAATATTTTTTTCTATGGCTTTCATGGCCCACTCAAGTTCTGCATAGGTTGCTCCTAGTTGATCTTCATCGGTTCGTTGATCGGACCAGAGACCGTCTGTTGGCGCTGCTTCTTGAATAGGCTTTATAATGTCAAGAGATTTTGCCAATGCATAGACTTCAGATTTCATAAGGTCGGCAATTGGACTAATATCTACTCCACCGTCACCATATTTCGTGTAAAAACCTACTCCAAAATCTTCAACTTTATTTCCTGTTCCTGCCACTAAATAATTTTCTAGAGCAGCAAAATAATACAGCGTACTCATTCGAAAGCGAGCTCTAGTATTTGCTAAACTAAGGAGATGTTGATCTTTTTTCTCACTCATCGGTAATTGATTTTGGAAGCTTTCAAACACCTCATTTAATGATATTGTTTTTCCTTCAACATTACTATAGTTTTTACAAAGCCATTCAATATGCTTTTGCGCTCTGCTAACCTGAGAAGCATCTTGTTGAATTGGCATTTCGAGGCACAACAGAGGTTTATTTGTTTTTGCACAAAGTGTTGAAGTTACAGCCGAATCGATGCCTCCAGAGACACCTACCACAAAACCTTTCTGATTAGATTCTTCTAAATAATCCTCAAGCCATTGTACTATGTGGGCAATAATTTTTTCAGTTGATTGCATAAGTTTAATCAATTAGACCATGTATGTTTGTACAAAATTAGTATAAAACATTTGATGAAAAAATTTCAGAACCAAGTGTGTTCAATAAAAAAAAATGTTTTTTGGGGATTATTAGTTTTTACCCTTTTTTTTATCATTTTGATAAGATGTGTTTCTGAAGAGGAGGAAGAATCAAAAATAAAAGCGATACCCATTGCTCTTAAAATTGACCGTTTTGATTTAAAATTCCAACGTTCTCAGGCAGAAGATATACCTCAACTCAAAGCGGATTATCCCTTTTTATTCCCTACTGAATTTGATGATGATGTTTGGATTGCAAGGCAAAAGGATACACTACAATTGCTCATTCAAGATGCTGTAGAGGAGCATTTTAGTGATGTAGAAGTCTTGGAGAAATCGCTTACACATTTATTTCAACACATAGTATACCTTTTTCCAAACACAAAAGTTCCACACGTAATTGGCCTTACTAATAATGTAGATTATCAAATCAAAACAGTTTATGCAGATTCTCTTTTGTTATTGTCTTTAGATACTTTTCTTGGACAAAATCATCCACTTTATGAGGGTATTCCTAATTATATCAGGAAAGAAATGGATGAAATCTACATTCTATCTCAAGTCGTTGAAAAATTTTCTACTTCCTTTTTAAAAGTGCCCAAAGACAGAACCTTCTTAGCGCAGATAATTTGGCATGGTAAAAAATTATATATGCAAGATATATTAAATACACATCAAGAAGATTTTATTAAAATTGGCTATACTGAAGAAGAATTTCAATGGGCTGAAAATAACGAAAAGCTTATTTGGCAATATTTCATAGAAAAGCAAATGCTTTATGATACAGAACCAGATTTAATGAGACGTTTTATACAGCCTGCTCCATTTTCAAAATTTTATTTAGAACTAGATAACGAATCACCAGGGCGCATTGGGGTTTGGGTTGGTTGGCAAATAGTTAGGGCGTACATGAAACGTTTTCCAAATACAACAATCACTGACCTATTTGCCCTGCCTCCTCAAGAACTTTTTCAAACGTCTGGGTATAAACCAAAACGCTAATGGCAATAAAAAAAACAACTTCTATTAATATTCAAGTTGAATTGGATGAAAATAATATCCCAGAAAAGATGAAATGGTCTGCTCAAGATGGGGGTGTTGATAATGAAGAAACCCAAGCCATCCTTTTATCATTTTGGGATGCAAAAACACAAGAAACCCTGAAAATGGATCTTTGGGTAAAAGAAATGCCGATAGATCAAATGCAGAAATTTTTTCATCAAACATTAATGGCTCTTAGTCAAACTTTTTACAAGGCTACTCAAGACGAAAAAATGACAGCTACTATGCAAGACTTCTGTGATTATTTTGCAGAAAAATTAGAATTGAAAAAAGAAAACTAAGCAGAACTATTAAGTTTTTTAAATTCTTGATTTAAATCACTAAGGTGTTTTAATAATAAATCACAGCCCGTTTTTTTTGTAGCTGAGGTTACAAAAATGGGGGGGAGAGATTCCCAAACATCCTCTAGTAGTGCTTTTTCATAATCCTTAACATGTTGTTCAAGTAGGTTAGGTTTTAGTTTATCTGCTTTTGTGAAAACAATTGCAAATGGGATTTGCTTTTGACCCACCCATTTCATAAAGTTTATATCGATAGGTTGAGGTTTGTGACGGATGTCAATTAAAATAAAACTACAATAGAGTTGTTTCCGTTTTTCAAAATAGTGCGTTATGACAGATTGGAATTGTTTTTTTTTAGTCTTTGAGACTCTAGCATAACCATACCCTGGCAGATCCACCAAATACCAAAAATCATTAATCAAAAAGTGATTAATCAACTGTGTTTTTCCAGGAGTAGAAGAAGTCTTAGCTAATCCTTTGTGTTGCAAAAGAGAATTTATCAAAGAAGATTTTCCCACATTAGACCGACCAATAAAAGCATATTCAGGCTGATTGTGATCTGGGCATTTAATAACATCTGTGTTGCTAATAACAAATGCAGCTGATTTTATTTGCATAAAAAAAATTAAAATTTACGCTTGGCAAACCAATCTAAAAGAATTTGATTAAAAAGATCTGGGTGTTCCATCATTGGAGCATGTCCACATTTATCAATCCAAAAAAGTTCAGCATCAGGCAGAAGACGCATAAACTCTTCTGCTACTGTAGGGGGTGTTACTATGTCTTGATTTCCCCATACTAGTGCTGTAGGGGTTGTCATATTGGGTAGATCTGTTGCCATATTATGCCCTATGGCACTTTTAGCCAAGGCAAGCGTTCGGACTAATTTATTACGATCATTAACAGTTTTAAACACTTCGTCAACAATTTCTTTGGTAGCTACTTTTGGATCATAGAAAACAGCTTCACTCTTTGTTTTAATATAATTGTAATCTCCTCTTTTTGGATACCCGTCACCCATATTATTTTCATACAGACCAGAGCTGCCCGTTAAGACTAAAGCTTTTAACATATCTGAATGGTTCTTAGCAAACAATAAGCCTACATGACCTCCCAAAGAATTTCCAAGGAGAATGATTTCAGATAGTTTTTTGTGTTTCAAAAAAGAGTACACATACTCAGATAGTGATTTTACTGATGTTTTAATCAGAGGAAGTGAATAAACCGGTAATTCTGGGATGATGACTTTATACCCCTTGTTTGGAAAGAAATTTAGGATGCCCTCAAAATTGCTCAAACCTCCCATTAAACCATGTAAGAGTACAATAGGTTGCCCTTCACCAATTTCTATAAAACTAAACTTTTCTTCTTTAATGAGCACTTGATTCATCGAGCAGAATTCGTTTCTAGATTTTAAACTTTCCAAAGATAGGTAAAATCAATTGGTGCTAAATGTTTTATAGTAAACAGTATGAAATTTAGTTTAAAGTAAATGAAGTGGAAAAACTTATTAACAATGTGGTAAAAAGTGGTAAAAAGTGGTAATAAATTTATAAATTTGAGCAACACTAATGCTTTCAGAATGCAACATTTCATAGGCACATATGAATGCAAGGCAGATGCCAAAGGACGGATCATGATGCCGGTAGCCCTAAAAGGGCAGTTGGCAACCTATCTCAAAGGGGGGTTTGTTCTCAAGCGAGCTGTTTTCAATTCATGTCTTGAATTTTATCCAATGCAAGAATGGGAGGTTTTGATGCAGAAAGTGAATAGTTTGAATCGTTTTAACAAAAAGAATAATGACTTCATAAGGCGCTTCACTGCTGGTGTAAAACCTGTTGAAATTGATGCCTCTGGCCGATTACTTATTCCTAAAGATTTAATCAAATATGCTGATATAAAAAAAGAGGTTGTTATTTCATCGGCAGTAACCATTTTAGAAATTTGGAACAAAGACCACTATGAAAAAGCTATTGATGAAGCCACTTTAGATTTTGGTGAATTAGCCGAAGAAGTTATGGGAGATAAAAATGACAATGACCTATCATAAACCAGTTTTATTGCAGCAAGCCGTTGCTGGTTTGGTGCTAAAGCCAAAGGGTGTTTATGTCGATGCTACTTTTGGAGGGGGAGGTCATTCAAAAGCGATTCTAGAAAAAATGGATGCTACGGCTAAACTATTTGGATTTGATCATGACTCAGAGGCTGCTAAAAATTCATTAGAAGATCAGCGCTTTACTTTCTTAGGCTCAAATTTTAAAAATATAAAAGCGTATTTACAATACAATAAAATAAAAATGGTTGATGGGATATTGGCTGATTTAGGGGTTTCTTCTCATCAATTTGACACTGGGCACAGAGGTTTTTCAACTAGAATAGACGGCCCTCTAGATATGAGAATGAATTTGGACCAACCTCTTGATGCGAAAACAATTGTCAATGAATATTCTGAAGATGAATTAGAGAGAATTTTTAAAGAATATGGTGAAGTAGACCGAGCCAAAAAATTTGCAACCGACATCATAAATGCACGTCAAAGAACTACCATTGAAACCACTTTCCAGCTGAGGGGTTTGTTAGTCAAAAAAATCCCTAAACGTTTTGAAAACAAAGTATTAGCACAATGCTTTCAAGCCCTTCGAATTGAAGTCAACGGAGAATTAGAAGCACTAAAATCATTGTTAAAACAGGCTTCTTCTCTTTTGGCACAAGGAGGTCGATTGGTGTGTATATCATATCATTCTCTTGAAGATAGGCTAGTGAAACGCTTCATTAATTACGGAAATTTTGAGGGCGTTGATGAAAAAGATTTCTATGGCAACAATATAGCTCCAATGAAGAAGATTGGAAAATTGATAGTGCCAGACAAAGCTGAAACCGATAATAATTCAAGAGCACGAAGTGCTAAAATGCGAATTGCTGAAAAAAAATGAAACGTCTTCTAGCTTTTTTGAATATAGATTTTTTGCTCAATAGCAATGCATTGAAAAACTGGCGTATGATAATCTATCTGTCCTGTTTGGCTTTACTTATGATTTCGAGTGGACACAGCGCAGATCGAAAAATTTTCACTATTGCTGCTTACAATAAAGACATTAAAGCATTAAAAAGTGTTTTTGTGGAGCAGAAAACGAGGCTTGTCAATCTAAAAAAGGAATCCACAGTGATGCAATTGTTGAGTGACACAAATTTAGGTCCAGCAGATCGTCCTCCTGTTAAAATAACAATAGAATAAGATGGAAAAACAACAACAAAAGCTTATGTGGCGGTTCTACCTAGTTGTTTTGCTTATGTTCTTTTTTGCACTAGGTATAGGCACTAAGATTTTTGTTATTCAGTGGATTGAAGGACCTGCTTTTGAAGCAATGGCAACCAATCAAACTATAAAAAATGTTCCTCTAGAGCCCAGTAGAGGAAATATTTATGCTGCTGATGGGAGTATATTAGCTACCTCAGTACCCCGTTATGAAATACGGTGGGATGCAGTAGTGCCATCAAACGCTAGATTTCAACAAAGTAAAGTCGCCTTAGCAAAAGCTTTAGCTACTTTTTTGAATCAACCGCAAGCTAATATTCAAAAGCGTTTAGAGCTAGCCCGTAAGAAGAAAAACAGGTATTGGCTAGTAGCCAAGAATTTGAGTTTTTCTGAAATGCAACAAATAAAAAGTTTTCCGCTTTTTAAATCAGGACCTTATAAAGGGGGGCTCATTGTCGAGCAATCCATTGAACGGGAACATCCTTTGGGTAAAATAGCAGAACGAACCATTGGTTATGAAAAAAGAGATTCAGATGGAACTTTTATAAGAGTGGGTCTGGAGGGAGCTTATTTTCAATATTTAAATGGAGAGCAAGGGTATCGATTGAAACAAAAAATTGCAAACGGACAGTGGAAGCCAATAAATGCCGATAATGAAAAAGAACCAACAGAAGGGTTTGATTTATATACTACGATAGACACTAATATGCAAGACATTGCTCAAAATGCACTTTTGAAACAATTGATAGATTTTGAGGCAGAACATGGAAGTGTGGTATTAATGGAGGTCAATACGGGTTCAATTAAAGCCATTGCTAACTTAGGTAGAACTTCCAAAGGCTTTTATTATGAAAAATTGAATTATGCTATAGGCGAGTCTCATGAGCCAGGTTCTACCTTCAAAACTATGGCAATGATAGCAGCACTTGAAGATAAAAAGATTGATGTAAATACACCAATTGAGACGGGCAAGGGGAAGCTTCAATTTTTTGGGAAATATGAGGTTAGAGATTCTAAACGTGGTGGTTTTGGAACTATCTCTGCAGGCAGAGCACTAGAAGTATCTTCAAACGTGGGATTGGTAAAAATTATCCACGATAGCTACAAAGAAAACCCCAGACAGTTTGTAGATCGTTTGTATAATATGGGACTGAACAAGCCCTTGGGTCTTTCCATAAAAGGGGAGGGCCTTCCAAAAATTCCCTATCCTGATGATAAAAAGGAATGGGATGGATTGGATTTGCCTTGGATGGCCTATGGCTATGGAGTCAGTTTAACGCCCCTTCAAACGCTAACTTTTTATAATGCTATTGCCAATGAAGGAATTATGATTAAACCAAAATTCATTGATAAAATAAGCAACTTAGGCAACCAGCCAAAACAGATTTTTGAGGTAGAAATATTAAACCCCTCCATATGCTCAAAAACAACACTTAAAAAAGTGAAGAAAATGCTCTTTAATGTTGTTGATAAAAAATGGGGTACAGCCTATAGCATTAAAGACCAAAATGTAACAATGGCAGGAAAAACAGGCACTTGTCAAGTAGATTACAGTGGCGATGAAGAAGTTCAATATATTTCAAGTTTTGTTGGATATTTTCCTGCTGATTCTCCAAAATATTCATGCATTGTTGTTATTCACCGTCCTAATAAATCTAAAGGATATTATGGTTCAACCGTTGCAGCTCCAGTTTTTAAGGCGATTGCAAAGAAAATTTATAATAACACACCAAAGGAAGTTGTGCTAAAAACAGAGCAATTAGAAGACTTACTAACTGGATCAGATATGAATAATGGAATGCCAGATGTCTTGGGATTGGAAGTAAAAAAGGCAGTTGAAATTCTAAAAAAGGTTGGCTGGCAGGTTGAAACCATTGGAGAAGGAACAGTTGTTTCTCAAAAAATTAAAGAAATTAAAAACGCTGAATCTGATACGATAATTCTAACCCTCTCATGATTACATTAAAATCTCTTTTATATCGTGCTGGAATTGAAGCTGTTGTGGGTTCTACCCAAGCAACTATCAATGAGATTCAGTTTGACTCCAGACTAGTCACTAAGGGTGATCTATTTGTTGCCTTGACAGGCTTAGAGTTAGATGGACACAGTTTTATTGCACAAGCAATAAATAAAGGAGCAATAGCTGTGGTTTGCGAAACAATGCCAGAGCATAGTGTGGAAAACATTTCCTACGTTGTTGTAGAAAATAGCCATAAGGCTTTGGCCTTAATGGCTGACAATTTTTATCAAAACCCTTCCAAGCATCTAAACCTCATTGGTATTACTGGCACTAATGGAAAAACATCTGTGGCCAGTATGTTATACGAAGTGATGTCTAATTTGAAGTACAAATGTGGACTTATTTCTACGGTTGCTATACAATATGGTGATGTTTTTCATGAAGCCACCCATACAACTCCAGATGCAATTTCGATCCAAAAGCATTTATCTGAAATGTTGGCAAAAGGAATTACTCATTGCTTTATGGAAGTGTCTTCGCATGGAATTGCGCAGCACAGGGTGTCAGGATTACATTTCAATGGAGGAGTTTTTACCAACCTTACTCATGATCATCTTGATTATCATGGAAGCTTTAAGAATTACAGGGACATAAAAAAAGTATTTTTTGACCTATTACCACCAAAAGCCTTTGCTCTTTCAAATACTGATGACAAAAATGGCATGTATATGATGCAAAACACAAAGGCAAAAAAAATTCATTATGCGCTCAAAAGAGCTGCAGACTATCAAGCTAAAATTTTAGAGCAACAATTTTCAGGAATGCTCTTAAAAATAAACAATCAAGAATTATGGACAGCCCTTGTTGGAAATTTCAATGCTTACAATCTCTTAGCAGTCTTTGCAACCACAGAACAGCTTGGAGTTGATCCTTTGGAGGTACTGAAACAACTAAGCAAATTAAAAAGCCTAGTGGGAAGGTTTCAAATTTTTCAAACCAAAGAAGAGACTACAATTATTATTGATTATGCCCATACACCAGACGCATTGGAAAATGTATTAAAAACAATAAATGCCATTAGGACAAGAAATGAAATGCTCCTAACTATTGTTGGATGTGGTGGAAATCGAGATAAGAAAAAAAGGCCCATTATGGGAAAAATATCAACTTCTTATAGTGATAAGAGCATTTTTACTTCTGACAATCCACGAAATGAATCTCCAGAGCTAATCATCGAAGAGATGTTAGCAGGAGTACCATTAGAAGATCAACGAAAAGTATTAAAAATTACAAACCGTCAGGAAGCCATTGCTACGGCAAAACATTTGTGTCGGCCTAAAGATATAATCCTCATTGCAGGAAAGGGGCATGAGACCTATCAAGAAATTGAAGGAGTTAAACATCCTTTTGATGATTTTAAAATTGCACAGGATATCTTTTTAAACCTAAACTAAGAATGTTATACTATCTCTTTGCATATCTAGAAAATAACTTTCAACTTTTTGGAGCGAGTCTTTTTCAGTATCTGAGCTTTAGAGCAAGTTTAGGGTTTATTTTAGCCTTGTTTATTTCTTTGATTTTTGGAAAAAGAATAATTCACTATTTAAAGGACCAACAAGTAGGAGAAAGCATTCGAGACCTTGGTTTAGAAGGTCAAAAAGAAAAAGAAGGAACACCAACAATGGGAGGGATCATTATACTAATTAGCCTCTTAGTTCCAGTTATTTTAGTAGCAAAACTAGAGAATATTTATATCCTTATTTTATTGTTTACATCTGTATGGATGGGCTTTATAGGATGGATAGATGATTATATCAAAATTTTTAAAAAGGATAAAAAAGGGCTTCAGGGTAGATTCAAAATTTTAGGTCAGTTTGTCTTAGGAGCCATTGTAGGAGGAATGCTTTATTTCCATCCAATGGTCACGGTTAGAACAGTGAGCGAAAAAGTGAATGATTTAGGGATAGTAGAGCGTGTTACTCAAGATCAAAAAGGCATATTAACCACTATTCCTCTTCTAAAAAACAATGAATTTGATTACGCTGATTTGATTGGGTGGACCGGTCTTGCAACCACCCAGTGGGGGTGGATGATTTTTATTCCCATTGTAATATTTATTATCATGGCTGTCTCAAATGGTGCCAACCTCACTGATGGAATTGATGGTCTTGCTGCTGGCAGTTCAGCCATAATTGTTATTGCTTTAGCCATTTTTGCATGGGTGTCTGGAAACATTATTTTTTCTGACTATTTGAACATCATGTATATCCCCAATGTGGGGGAAGTCACTGTTTTTATTGCCTCTTTTGTAGGTGCCTTAGTTGGTTTTTTATGGTATAATTCTTTTCCTGCAACCATTTTTATGGGGGATACAGGAAGTTTAACCATTGGGGCCTTGATTGCAGTGGTAGCAATTATTGTTAGAAAAGAACTGTTGATTCCCATTTTATGTGGAATTTTTCTAATAGAAAATCTATCAGTTATTCTTCAAGTGGGCTATTTCAAATATAATAAACGAAAGACAGGAGAGGGTAAGCGACTTTTTTTAATGTCACCCCTACATCATCACTTTCAGAAAAAAGGCTACCATGAGAGTAAAATAGTAGCTCGTTTTTGGATTGTAGGAATTTTATTAGCCATTGTTTCAATTGTTACCCTAAAAATCAGATAAATGAAAGAAAAAGTAGTGGTTTTAGGGGCAGGTGAAAGTGGAGTAGGGGCTGCATTATTAGCGCAAAAACAAGGTTTTTCAGTATTTGTTTCAGACGCTTCAAGCATTTCAAAAACTACTCAAGAATTATTCAACAAAGAGCACATAGACTGGGAGGAACATCAACATACTCTAAATACTATGCGCGATGCGCGTTGGATTATAAAAAGTCCAGGAATTCCAAAAGAAGCCCCCATCGTTCAAGATTTAATCTCTCATGCGAAAACTGTTGTATCTGAAATTGAATTTGCATCACGTTATACCAAAGCAAATATAATTGCTATAACAGGGAGCAATGGCAAAACAACCACTACTATGTTGACCTATGCCATATTAAAAGAAGCAGGATTAGATGTAGCCGTGGGTGGAAATATAGGAAATAGCTTTGCCCGTTTGGTAAAGGAGACATCTCACGATTATTATGTTTTGGAAGTCAGTAGTTTTCAATTAGACGATATTAACACTTTTGCCCCTAAAATAGGAGTAATCACAAACATTACACCTGATCACTTGGATCGATATGGAAATAATATTGCCCACTATGTCCAAGCCAAACTCAACTTAACAAAATACCAAAAAGAATCAGACTTTTTGATTTTTAATGCGGATGATCCAATATTGATAGATGCCTTAAAAAACACAAAAAGTAATGCAAAACTACACTCATTTGGAATCAAAAGTACAGGTCAAACCACTTGTGTAGACAACCAAATTAAAATTGAAAATGATAATTTACCAATTATGATAAACACCTCGCAATTTACGCTCACAGGGCGGCACAATTTGCTTAACGCAATGGCAGCAGCAACCGTTGCAAACTTATTATCTATAAGCAAAGAACAAATTCAGAAAAGCCTTTCTCATTTCCAAGGAGCCCCCCACCGTATGGAAAAAGCATTTACCATTCAAAAAGTGGATTACATCAATGACTCAAAAGCAACAAATGTGAATGCCACTTATTTTGCCTTGGAAAGTATTTCTACTCCCACTGTTTGGATAGCTGGGGGAGTAGACAAGGGTAATGATTATTCCTCATTGTTGCCTTTAGTGCGTGAAAAAGTAAAAGCCATTATTTGTCTAGGAATTGATAATAAAAAATTGTTTGAAGTCTTTGCTGATGTGAGTGATATAATGATTGAAACACAAAGTATTTCAGAAGCTGTAAAAATTTCTCACAAAATTGCTGAAAAGAATGAAACTGTTTTGCTTTCGCCTGCTTGTGCAAGTTTTGATTTATTTCAGAACTATGAAGATCGAGGAAATCAATTTAAAAATGCAGTAAAGAATTTATGAAATTGCTAAATAGCATACAAGGAGATAGAGCCCTTTGGGTCATTTTGACACTATTGGCCATCTTTTCTTTTTTGCCCGTTTTTAGTGCTTCCTCAAATCTAGTTTATGTTGTTGGAAAAGGAACCCCTTGGGGCTATTTGGTCAAACATTTTGTCATTTTAACGATTGGGTTTTTCTTCATGTATTTGATTCATAGAGTTCCGAATAATTATTTTAAAGGAGTATCAATTTTATTACTACCTGTTGTAGTATTACTCCTCATTTATACAGCCTCTCAGGGGATTATTATAAATGGAGCGAATGCCAGCAGATGGATACGGATTCCAATTGTAGGGTTAAGTTTCCAAACGTCTACTTTGGCACTAGTAGTCACTATGATCTATGTTGCTCAATATCTTTCCAAAAACAAAAACAATTTTAAATCGTTTAGCAAGTCCATTTTAGCTTTTTGGCTTCCGATAGCTATAATTATTGGGTTGATTTTGCCCTCCAACCTATCCACCGCAGCGCTACTGTTTTTGATGGTGTTAGTTCTCTGTTTTATAGGAGGATATCCAATTCAATATTTGCTGGGAATCGTGTGTAGTGGAGTGGTATTCTTTGTTTTATTTTTTATGACTGCTAGAGCCTATCCAGAGGCAATGCCCAATCGTGTAGATACTTGGATGAGTAGGATAGAAAATTTTAATGACCCCTCTAAAACAGATGGTAATTATCAAATTGATAGGGCTAAGATGGCCATCGCAACAGGAAAAATTTTCGGTTTAGGTGCAGGTAAGAGCCGAATGAAAAATTTCTTACCTCAAAGTTCTTCTGATTTTATATATGCTATAATAATTGAAGAATTTGGACTTGTGGGCGGACTAGGGTTGCTTTTAATTTATCTTTTGCTTTTGTTTAGAGTGGTGGTCATTGCTCATCGCGCGACCACCACTTTTGGAAAATTATTAGTTATTGGCTTAGGCTTGCCCATTTTAAGTCAAGCATTGATAAACATGGGAGTAGCAGTTCAAATTCTTCCTGTGACCGGTCAAACGCTTCCTATGATAAGTAGTGGAGGAACCTCAGCATGGATGACGTGCATTGCCTTGGGAATGATTCTAAGCGTAAGCGCATCGAAAAATCAAGATCCTGAGTTCTCTTTTGAAACAACAGACAATCCAATAAAAATATTAAGTGAAACGCCATAAGATCATCATTTCTGGAGGGGGTACTGGAGGGCACATTTTCCCAGCAATAGCTATTGGGTCTGAAATCAAGCAACGCTACCTAGATTCAGAACTTTTATTTGTTGGTGCTCATAATAAAATGGAAATGCAACAAATTCCTAGAGCTGGTTTTCGAATTGTTGGTCTTTGGATTGATGGATTTCAACGTTCATTGTCATTACGCAATATTTTGTTTCCTTTCAAATTAGTTATTAGTTTGATTCAGTCTTTTTTTATTTTAGTTCGCTTTAGACCAAAGGCAGTTGTGGGAACTGGTGGATTTGCAAGTGGTGCATTACTACAAGTGGCACAATGGATGCGACTACCAACACTCATTCAAGAACAAAATTCTTATCCTGGTATCACAAACAAAATTTTAGGACAAAAAGCAAAAGCCATCTGTGTTGGTTTTCAGGGTATGGAGCGATTCTTTCCCAAAGAAAAAATTCATTATACAGGCAATCCTATTAGACAAAATATTACTCAGTTTGATATTTCTCCTACACAAGCAAAACAGCATCTTGATTTAAATTTGAAAAAAAGAACACTCGCGGTTTTAGGAGGTAGTTTAGGAGCAAGAACAATAAATAATTTGATAGCTAAGAAGCTTCATTTTATAATGAATTTAGGCTATCAAATAGTGTGGCAATGTGGCAAGTTGTATTACGATCAATACGCTTCAATGGAAAATCAAATGGTAAAGGTGATACCCTTTGTAACTGAAATGGAATCTTTCTATGCTGCTGCAGATTTAATTATAGCACGTGCCGGCGCCGGAACCATAGCTGAGTTGTGTTGTGTTGGCAAACCATCAATTTTGATTCCCTCACCCAATGTGACGGCTAACCATCAGGTGAAAAATGCACAAGCCCTCGTCGATCAACAAGCTGCCATTATGATCGAAGAAATTGATTTGGAAAAAAAGTTCGAAAAAACCTTTTTAGACTTAGTGCAAGATGAAAAGATGCAAAGTGAAATGGGCTCAAAAATAAGGGCACTAGCTAAACCTAATGCTACTCTAGAAATAGTGGATGAATTAGAAAAAATCATTCTATCATGACTTTCAACAAAACCTATTTCATGATTGGAATTGGCGGCATTGGAATGTCAGCAATAGCCTTGCATTTGATTGAAAATGGCGCTAGTGTTTGGGGTTATGATAAAGTGGAAAGCCCAATAACCCGCATGCTTTCAGATGTTGGAGTGCATATAATGTATGAGCCCACAATAGAGGCAATGCCAGAAGAAGTAAAACATAAAAATGTAGAAGTAATTTATACTGCTGCTATTCCGAAAAGAAATCCGCTATGGCAATTTTTTGATCTTCAAGGCAATAGAATGTATAAGCGAGCTGCTTTTCTAGGAAAAATTTGTAGTGATAAAAAAACATTTGCTATTGCTGGCACACATGGTAAAACAACCACAGCAGCTATTTTGACTCATTTGTTTGCTACTGATAATCGTGCGTTCACTGCTTTTGTAGGGGGTATCGTCAAAAAGTATAATTCAAATTATATAAGCACTGGAATTGATTTTTATGTAGTAGAAGCAGACGAATATGATCGTTCCTTTTTACAGCTATTTCCTACTCATGCAGCGATTACTACAATGGATGCAGATCATATGGAAATTTATGATTCATTAGAGGGAATTGAACAAGGGTTTACTGCATTTGCAAAACAAGTGAAAAACACACTTTTAGTCTCTTATGGGTTACCTCTTTCAAATTTGACCTATGGTTTTGAAGCGAATGCTTCCTACAGTATCCCAAGTTTTAAGCCACACAATGAGGGTTATTTATTTGATGTGGTAACACCAGAGGGAGAGGAAAAAGCACTTTATTTCAATCAAATAGGGAAACATAATCTTGTCAATGCATTATGCGCAATATCTCTTGCTCATCTTGAAGGTGTTTCGTTTGAATCGATTCAAAAAGGGTTGGCTTCATTTCCAGGAATAGAACGTAGAATGAATCAATACCATTTAGATGATTTGCTTCTTATTGATGACTATGCTCACCACCCTGTTGAACTTAAGGCAGTTTTAAAAACCATAAAATCTACATATCCTAAGCGTAAAAATGGCATTGTTTTTCAGCCTCACTTGTTTTCAAGAACAAGAGATTTTATTTGCGATTTTGCAAGCGTTTTATCTGAATTCGACGAAGTGATTTTATTGGATATTTATCCAGCAAGAGAGCTTCCAATTGAAGGTGTTACGTCAGATAATTTATTGAATTTGATAACCAATCCCAATAAAAAGAAAGTGCAAAAAGTTGATCTTCTCAGTGCAATAGAAGAATCTAAGGCCGACTTATTGGTGATGGCTGGAGCAGGAGATATTGGTCTTGAAGTACAAAAAATTTTAATGCAATTAAACCCGACAACATGACTTATAAAAACGTGATATTTTTATTTTTTTGTTTTGGGTTTATGGTATTCCTAGCACTTATTGCACAAAAGCAAAACCACCAGAAGCAGACTCTAAATATTGAGATTCTTTTTGAAAAAAAGCCACATATTTTAAATGACTCCGTCGTTAATAAATTGTTAACACAAAACCAAAACCAATCGTTCTACAAGGTTAAAGATAGTTTAGTTTTGAGTGAAGTCGAGGTAGCTTTAGAACAAAACGAAGTTGTTGAAAATGCAGAAGTCTTTCTAAAACCCTCGGGAGTTATTGGGGTAAAAGTGACAGAGAGAAAACCGTTTTTTTTAGTAGAGGACACACTAAAATATTTTGTAGATCAGAAAGCAGAGCGTTTTCCTTTTTATGAAAAATATGATGAGATTCTCCCTTTATTTCGAGGGCCTCTTCCAGAAGATCGTATGCAAGAAGTTGTTCAATTCTTTACTCAATTTGAACAAGATAATTTTATTCAATCAGAATTAAGAGCATTGAGTTTTAACGAGGGAAATTATTTTATAACTCTTCGATCTTACCCTTTTAAAATCATATTTGGTGATTCTTATCGATTAAAAGAAAAAATAAAAAAACTAAAAATATTTTGTGCTTTCCAAAGAGCGCAAGACACCTTGAAAGGATATAACGTAATCAATTTAAAATATAAAAATCAAGTAGTTGCACAAAACACTTTAGTATTATGAAAAATAACGAAATAGCAGTTGGCCTAGATATTGGAACCACCAAGATAGTGGCCTTAGTAGGTCAAAAAAACGAATTCAATAAGGTCGAAATACTTGGCGTCGGTAAATCTAAAAGTTTGGGTGTCCACCGCGGGGTTGTCAATAACATTACCCAAACAATACAATCCATTCAACAAGCGGTTTTAGAGGCCAAAACGTCTTCAGACAATGAATTTGAGGAGGTGGTTGTAGGCATTGCCGGACAGCACATAAGAAGCATACAACATAGTGACTATATTACAAGAGAAAATGCTGATGAAGTTATTAACGAAGACGATATACAGAAGCTAATTCAGCAAGTGTACAAATTGGTGATGCTCCCAGGAGAAGAAATTATCCATGTTTTACCTCAAGAGTACAAGGTTGATGGCGTTGGAGAAATAAAAGAACCCATAGGAATGTATGGAGGTCGCTTGGAAGCCAATTTTCATGTTGTTGTTGGCCAAATAGCCTCTATCAGAAACATCGGAAGATGTATTAAGAGTGCGGGATTAAAAATGTCAAACATCACCCTAGAACCACTTGCCTCAGCCGAGGCTGTGTTGAGTCATGAAGAAAAAGAAGCAGGTGTAGCATTGATAGATATTGGTGGCGGAACGACCGATTTAGCTATCTTCAAAGATGGCATTATTAGGCACACTGCTGTTATTCCTTTTGGAGGCAATGTAATTACTGAGGATATTAAAGAGGGGTGTTCAATAATTGAAAAACAAGCAGAATTATTGAAGGTAAAATTTGGTTCAGCATGGCCAGGAGAAAATCGCGATACTGAAATTGTTTCTATACCCGGTTTGAGAGGTCGAGATCCTAAAGAAATTTCTTTAAAAACACTTTCTAAAATAATTAATGCTAGGGTAGTAGAGATTATTGAGCAAGTATATCTTGAAATAAAAAACTATGGGCATGAAGAGCAAAAAAAGAAACTCATAGCGGGAATAGTGCTCACAGGAGGAGGAAGCCAACTCAAACATCTAAAACAATTGGTTGAATACATAACTGGAATGGATTCTAGGGTGGGCTATCCAAGTGAACATTTAGCTGGAAAAACACAAGACAGCGTAGCGAGTCCGCTTTTTGCAACCTCTGTAGGATTATTGATGAATGCCATTGAAAAACAAGAGCTAGAAGATCTTATTGAAGATGATGAGCCACAAGATGAAGAACAGGAAATAATAAATACGACCAATACAGGCCCAAAACAGAAATACCGTAAAACCATTTTAGAAAAATTTGGAGATACTCTAAAAGAATTCTTAGATAAAGCTTAAAGGGAATAATTATGGAAAACGATGTAACTAACGATTTTAATTTTGATTTGCCTAAAAATAAAAGCAACGTAATCAAAGTGATTGGTGTTGGCGGAGGTGGAAGTAATGCTATAAACTACATGTTTAGCCAAGGCATAAATGGCGTTGATTTTGTGGTGACCAATACAGATGCACAAGCACTAATGGAAAGTCCGGTTCCAACAAAGATACAGTTGGGAGCGAGTTTAACCGAAGGATTAGGTGCTGGTGCAAACCCAGAAGTTGGTGCTTTGGCAGCTCAAGAAAGTAAGGTAGAGCTTGAAACTCTATTGCATACAAGAACCAAGATGGTATTTATCACAGCTGGAATGGGCGGGGGTACAGGTACCGGAGCGGCCCCAATTATTGCGAAAATGGCTAAAGATCTCGATATACTCACTGTTGGAATTGTGACTATGCCTTTTCAATTTGAAGGAAAAATTAGACTAGAGCAGGCACAAGAAGGGCTTGAAAAGATAAAGAAAACAGTAGACGCTTTAATCGTTATTAATAATAACAAATTGCGGATGGTTTATGGCAATCTAGGCTTTAAAGCTGGCTTTTCAAAGGCAGATGAGGTTTTAGCTACTGCGGCAAGGGGCATTGCAGAAGTAATTACACATCATTATACCCAAAATATTGATTTAAAAGATGCAAAAACTGTATTGACCAATTCAGGAACTGCCATAATGGGATCAGGCTCTGCATCGGGTTCCAATAGAGCTCAGGAAGCCATCGAAAATGCCTTGGATTCTCCTTTGCTAAATGACAATAAAATTACTGGTTGTAAGAACGTCTTGTTACTCATAGTTTCTGGTTCAGAGGAAATAACGATTGATGAAATAGGGGAAATTAATGATTTCATTCAAGCAGAAGCTGGAAACCATACCAATATCATCATGGGTGTAGGTGAAGATGAAACTCTTGGGAATGCTGTCGCTGTAACAGTAATTGCTACCGGTTTTGGTGCTGAGCAACAGTTAGAAATTGTAAACACCGAAGCAAAAAAAATTATTCATTCACTTGAAGATGAACAAAAAGTAGAACAAGACCTAACAGAAAAGGAAGTAGATATTGAACCCCAGCCCTTAGATGCCTTTGAAGCTCCAATTGAAAAGGAGAAAATAGAGCCTTCTATGGACGATTCTTTTGCTGAAGAAGACGAAATGCTGGCACACGAAATTATGAATATGGAGGTGGTTTATGAAATAATTGAGGCTGAACCACAGGTGATAGCACCAGAAGAGGAAGATTCATTTATTAATGATCAAGAAGAAAACGCGTTAACTTCTCAAGATGCAGAAAAAATATTAGAAGATGAATTAACTCCTATAAATGAGCAACCAATTGAAGAAATGGATGAATCAGATCTGATTGCAGAAATGAATACCCCTTCAGTGGTAGATAAAATAGAATATAATCTAATCGATCAGGAGAAAGATGAACCATCTCAAAACCAGGTAGAGGAGTTGAAATATGACACTTTTGGAAAAATAGAAGAAGAAACCGAACATCAATTTGAAGAAACAGCTTTGTTTAATCTTGAACCCAACGATGTAGAAGAATTTATAGTTAAAACTGAAACAGAAACAGAATCAGAAAACGATCCAGAAGAATTTGTTTTCAATGAAATTAGCTCAAAGGAATTATCGGACATAGAGGTTAATGATCCTGAGCATGTCTTAGATGAGGAATCACAAATAGCGATGGATTTTGAAAAACCTTTTGAGAATGTGTTTGAAATAAAAGAGACTACAGTAGCCGAAAACAAACAGAGGCTAGATTCAGATTCTCATGATAGTCAAGAAGAAACTTTTGATTTTGAAGAGCATGCAATAGAGTTTGAATTAAAAACAAGTTCTACTCCTGAGGAGGCTCCACAGAGTGGTCAAGAGACAGAAAACCAACCAATATCTTCCGAAGAAAAGCATACTATTGAAGAAAGTGATGAATCAAATCCTTTTGACCAGCCCATTGAGGAATCATTTTCAAAAAACAATGAAATTAGAAAAGAACAGCTCAAAAAATTCAATTATAAATTCAAATATCAACTGCAAAGAATTGATGAATTGGAAAACAAACCAGCCTTTGAACGTAAAGGAATGGATCTCTCAGAAAAGGAGCCCCCCCCTGCCTCTAGAACCTCCCTAAATGAAGACGAACAATCTGGTTTGCATCTACGTTCAAATAACTCTTTTTTGCATGATAGTGTAGACTAATAATAAATTATTTAGATTAAAAAAATATGTCACTAGAAAATAAAATAACAACAGCTCTAAAGAAAGCAATGAAGTCTAAAGATAAAGAAGCGCTCAATGCCTACAGGGCAATTAAATCAGCACTACTTTTACTTAAAACTGAGGGCAAAGGCACAATTCAAATAGCGGAAGCTGATGAAATAAAGCTACTACAAAAATTAGTAAAACAAAGGCAAGAAAGTGCTTCATTGTTTAGAGCACAAAATAGAGATGATTTAGCCATCCCAGAAGAAAGTCAAGCAGTTTTGATACGTCAATTTCTTCCAGAACCTATGGATGAAGAGACTGTTAAAAAAGAAGTTGAAAGCATCATTAGTCAATTGGGTGCAAAAGGAATGAAGGATATGGGGAAAGTAATGGGCATTGCCAATTCTAAAATGGCTGGTAGGGTCGATGGAAAAAAATTGGCTTCAATTATAAAGGAAAAGCTCGTCGGGGGTTAAGTAAAAAAAGTAATTAGTTAGAAAATTTCCCAATCTTTTTTACCCATTTCTCGCTGTAATTTGACATATTCATTCCATTTTTTCATATCCTCTATATCTGGTAGTA
>JADHMP010000022.1:0-6202 GCA_016779985.1 Flavobacteriaceae bacterium | reverse complement strand
CTAATTTCTTATAGAAAGAAAGACTTTGTTTTGACCGTAATTCTAATTCGTTTAAGACGTTATCTTTTTGTTTTAGACTAAAGGTTGCAACACCTACAGACTTAGTTTTATTTATTTTGGTTTCTATATAGTTTACTATCGCTCTAGCCTCATCTCCATTAAGTTGATTAACAAACCTTCCTTTTACTGAGTAAAATTCTATTGGACAATAGTTTTGGGATGGAGGTTTTGGAATTAATCGAGATTTGTAAAATGCGGCATTGGAGAAATTGATCAAGTCAGGATGTTTAGATCGATAATGAATATCCAAATAATGAGAATTGAAATTTTGTCCAATACAGAAGTCTAACAGTGACAGGGTATTTTCATTAATTTTATTTTCACCGTTTAATTCTGTGTTTGATGAAGTTTCTGAAAAGTAGTCCATAGGGGGTAGCTGATGAAGATCGCCAGCAACTATTGACTTTTTTCCTCTAAGCATTGAGGTGAAAGTGTCTTCTATTTTTAATTGACTTGATTCGTCAAAAATAACATAGTCAAAATACCCTTTTTCCAAGGGGAAAAGACTAGAACAACTATTTGGATTTGTCATGCATACCGGAAAGAATGATTTGAAAATTCCAGTTTTATGATTTGAAATTTTAGTGAGTGAATATTTTAGCCGTTTTGAGGTGCTTTTTTTAGCAAAAAATTGTTCAATACTAATGTCAGATACTGTTCTCTTAAACTTTTGTATTCCTTCAAGCCTATCTCTATTTAACCTGTGAGCTGTTTTTTTTAGAATAAAGTCATTGATGTGATTCACATCTGTTTCAATATCATAATACCCTTTTTCAAATCCATTAAAGTCAAAATTATCAATGAAGTTTTCATGAAGTAAATGTGCACTATACCATTCGAAAAAATCTTTTTCAAAGTTTTCTGTTGTTCCTATTTTTTGGATGAGTAATTGCTCTTTTTTAGTAGAGTTAATAAATTGGATGTGAAAATTTTTCAATCTCTCAAAGTCCTTCATTTTTTTTGCTAATTGCTGAATGGATTTAGTAAGAAAATCAATCCTCTGTGCCAAATCAAAGGCATTGAGTTTGCTAAAAAGAGATGGATTAAAAATATTTAGTTGTTTTATTTGTGCAACGTAGTACGCACAAGCCTTTTGAATGGTGTTGATTGTAGAATCGTCAGAATCAACATAGTCCAGATATTTGAATGCAAAATTACTCTTACCAACTAAGGCTTTTTCAAGTCGTGTTCCCAATTCAATTAATTTTTCAGTATAACTGGTTTGAATTAAAGTGACTGACTTTTCAAAAGTTATTTTTTCTTTATCTAAAATGGAGGTGTCAATAAGTTCATACAGTGACAAAAAAGGATTAAACTGTTCCTTAAATTCTACTGATGTTTTTTGAAATAAGGCTTGTAGTTCTTCAAACTCAATTAAACTGAACGTGAAGGTATCTGTTTGTAACCCCAGAGTTTTTCCCAACTCTTTATAGCGGTTTGACTTAATTGAGACTACCAGATCAGAATAAGTCGTTGCTTCTCCAAGTAATGGTTGATAAAGTCTTTTCTTAGTTTTGTTAATAAGACTGATCACCTCTTCAACTTTCGTGATCTTTTGTGAAATAATTTTTTTTTCAGCAGATGAATAATGATTTTTTTTTTCTTTAGAAGTTGAAAATATCTGGTTTCCTCTATCTTTTTTTATTAAAATATCTCGTGCTTTATTGACAACTTTACGACGATCTTTTTTTACTTCAGAGATATTGATGCAAAATTCTTTAAAACCCAATTCAGATAAGTTTTCATAGAGCACATCAATAGCAGTTTTTTTTTCACAAACCACCAGACAGGTTTGTCCCTTACTTAGTATATAGGCAATGGTTGCGGTAAGTGTTTTACTCTTACCAGTTCCAGGAGGGCCGTGAATAACAATGTTTTTTCCTTTGTTGATGGTTCGTATGACTCTTTGTTGAGAATGGTCCAATGCTACTCCTGGATATAGCGTATCATTTAGATTCTTTTCCATCTTAAAAGAGCAAGGAATAGTTTTAGATTCAAGTATGTTATAATCAGTCACTATCGCTTCCTTGGAACCTGCATAAAGACCTAAAACACCGTTATTGATGAATTTTGGTAGGTGATTTACGAAAAATTTAACACCCTCTTTTTGAAAATAGTCAAGTGGAAAGGAAGGAAAATATTCATCCAAAGGTGTTGATTCTAGTATCTTTAAGATTGGGTTGAGTAGATTTAAAATTAGCTTAAAATTCATTTCTTCGTGGTGGAGGCTAGGGGTCTGAAAGTTAGGGTTGTAATTACGTTTAATGAGACGAACTAGCGAAGGATTCATAGAGATATTGTCTTTTGACTTACGACTTAATTCTACAGACCCTGTTCTATTTAGATGCCCTGAAATTTGCACATCCCATATCAGAATAGGGTAGGTATTAACCCTCTTTTTTTTTGGATCCGAAATTTCAATTAATGGAAACCCAATTCCTATGGGGTCTATATTTAATTCGTTGCTGAAATCAACATTTTTCCTAAGCAAGTGAAGTAGTCTTCTTTCGTTTTTATTCTCAGCCAGTTTTTTAAAATGTATGGGAAACTTGAATTTAAATCCTTTGTTGCATAAAAGTTTATTAGTGATTTGTTTAGGGTCTAATCCTCTTGCTAGTTTGCTAAGAGAGATTAAATCAATTTTATTGACACTATTTTTGGGATGAGCATCAATAAAAACTGAACGCGCATTCGAATCTAAAATTTTATCTTTTAGTTGAGTTATAGAATAGTTTTGTTGCATGTATACCCACTTAATCTTTGGACTTCATCAAAGCTTTTGTTAGTGAAGAGGCAACGAGACCCGTTGGAATAGTAACTAGACCGAGTCCTATAGATACTATAACAGTAAAAAAGATTTTTCCACCAATAGTAATAGAGTAGATATCACCATACCCAACAGTTGTAAGTGTTGCAACAGACCACCACAAGGCCTCAGATATGGAAGAAAAAGCATCAGGTTGTGCTTCATTTTCGAAAAAATAAATCCCTACAGAAGAAAAGTAAATAAGGAGTACAGCAGCAAATGAGAATAAAAATAGTTCTCTTTTAAAATCATCGAATGATTGTTTAAGATTTGTTAAAGTATTGTGGTAGCGTAAAAATTTCAGCAGTCTGAGTAAACGGAATAACCGAATAGCTCTTAGGGATTTTAAATCTACTCCCAGCGAAATGTAAAATGGTAGTATAGCACTTAAGTCAATAAGTCCAAAAAAGCTAAAGATGAATTTAAACGGCTTGGGGCTTGTGACAAATCGTAACAGATATTCTATTGTAAAGATGATAATTGAGGACACCTCAATTAAATTCAATATAACTAGGAATTCATTTTTTAAGTTTGGAAGTGTTTGAATTGAAAAATTTAAAATTGAAATGATAATCAAAAATCGAATAAAATTTCCAAAATAGGCTCCCGCCTCGGTTTCTGAATTTATAAAACCTCGAATTTTTTTAAGCATCTTTTCAATATAGAAGTTGCCAAGGACGTTCTCCTTTGTCCTTTACTAAATCCATAAAAGCAATCAGTGATGGAGCTTCAATTGCTTTATTTTCCTCAAACATCCAAGCCTCATAAATGATGATAAACTTAGATAGCAAAAAATAAACTAGCCCCTCAGTCTGACTATTTTTAAGTGAATCATTAATTTGAAGGGTACCCCAGTGAAATTTTTCTCCGTTCAGACTTTTTATGATTTCAGGGTGGCTATCTTCAGGATAAGGTCCAGAAAAATAATTATTGATCACCCAAGTCAGAAGGCCCCATTTTTCTGGTGCCAGATAGAGTGGTGGAACCTCAGGAGGCAAGACATAGTTTCCATTTAACACAGGGATTAGGCAGGGACCAAAGTCATCAGTATAAACTTTTAAATTGGATCTATTACCTAACTCGACATCAAGATTAAACTCTTGTTTTAAAAATTGGATAAATGAGTGATATGTTGAAATCACCGAATTTTTAACTTCAGGAAATAATCTTATAAGCTCATGTTCGCAGCCTGAATTTAATGCAGGATGTAAATTATCACTTCTTATAGACTCTAAATCTAGGCTGAACAAATTGAAAAAAAAATCGGGAAGTGGTTTTTGATTTATTTTCAAATCACCACTTTGAATCATGTCCCACTTCCTGCCTATTGGATAGTCTTGAGATTTATCAAAATGAATGCTATTTGTTTTAACCGAGGAAATAGCATGCGTGTTTTCATAAATAAGATATCCCTTTTCATTTTCATTACCCGCAGCTACCCCTAATCCAGATGAATACCTAAACATTTTTTAAATTAATTATAATAAAACATCTATAAGATTAAGCCTCTTTATTCAATTTCTTTGGATCGTCTTCTGCATTATTTTGTGCTTTAACCTCAGCAGTTTTTTGATCACCTTTATCTCTGTCAAATGTATAACTACCAATATTTTTCATGCCTTCTAGAGCACTATTTATTGGGCTAGCACTCAACGATTTCTTGAACGATCCCAATTTTCCTTCTACAATTGGAATAGACTTGGATTTAGTGTACCATAATAATTTAGCTTTAGCCACTGCACTTAGAGAACCAGAAGCGATACCCGAAATTTCACCTTCAATGTTTAATAAGGGATCAACTGCTAATTCAGCGTTGATTTTAGCCGTTGCTTTTCCTTCTCCACCTACAGCAACTTCAGCAACACCAGGAACTCCGGCAGCCACTCCTCCAAATATTGAAAGATTTGCCTCCGCACCTGCTGAAACGGATCCATTTGCCTTAAACTCAGAAGGCATGTGGGTGTTTGAATCAAAATCAAATTGGAAGCCAACTTGACCCGATACAGAAGCTGATGCGCTGTAGCCTAAATCAATAGAAGCATAGACACCGGGAACACCCAAGGGAACCCTAGCTAAAGGAACTTCACCTTTAAAATCCGGAGTCTCAAGAGACATGGAAGCAGTGCCTTTAACTCGTCCATAGTTACCAACTTGACTTATCTTTCCTGTACCTGTTATTTTCCCATATTTAGTTTCGATTCCTTCTACACTGATCTCACCATCCATTTTGTCGATGCCTTTTTCAGTTTTAGTTTTTGTAACGTTCCCTTTAAAGCCTAAACCGGTCATTGGAATAGTACCCTCTAGTTCTTGTTCCTCAACTACAGGTTTTGGGCCTTCTACATCAGCTCCATTCACACCTTCTTCAATTTCTTCATTTTCACTCTCGAAATCATCTTTTGTTACATTCTTTGCTTCAGCGTCATCAACTTTCTGAATAACCATATTTTGAGTTATGGCTTGTGGAGAGGGTGCGTTTGATATGGCTTTTAATTGAGCCGAACCTCCAGATCCTAAACTGTTTCCAAGTGCATGGGCTTTTTGACCCATTACATCGGCTTCATTCTCAAGATTCTTATCGTCATTTATTGGAGTACTGCCGATTTTATTCGTGGCTTTTACATCACCTCTTTTTTGTTGCACTACATGCCAGGCCTCATGGCCAAGGTGCTTTTCTTGTCCCTGAGCAAGATGTATTTGGTTTCCTTCAGCATAGGCATGGGCTTTTAGTTGCGCAGGCTTAGAGGAATTGTAATGTACTTTTACGTCATCTAAAGAATGACCGGACAATTGTTCAACTCCTGCTTTGAGTTGGTCTGGAAGACCAGTATTATTTGCCTTTTCTTTTAATTGAGTTGTATTGTTTTGGGAATCTCCGCCGACTAATTCATCCGCTTTATCTTGGAACGATTGAAGTTGTATGGAGGAGGAGTTTTCTTTGTAGCCTTCTGAGTTTGATTTTGATGGGCTGTCTTGAGAAGCCTTTTTAGACCTATCTTTTTTAAAAAGACGTTCAGATGTGCTCATTCTTATTTAAATTTTATTAAATATAATGAATAAGTTTAAAAAATCAAACTTGTTGAATGCCCTGATGAGAAAATTCAATACTCTCTATAGCAGCTTCTGAAGATTCAGAGTTCATATCAGTAGAACTGTATTTCAAAGGAAAGGCATTATTGATTTGCCAAGTAATTCTTGGTTCAGCATTTTCATCCAAAAGACGAATTACTACCGTCATTCTTTTGTAGGTATTTAAAGCAATTTTGGAAATCAAGGATTGGTAGAGGTCCTCGTTAGCAAAAACCCCTTTTTTAAGAATGAGGTTTCCAGACTTTT
>JADHMP010000021.1:0-6358 GCA_016779985.1 Flavobacteriaceae bacterium | reverse complement strand
ATGGTTGTTTCTTTTTCCTGTGCTAATTTCTTGATAATCTTTTTTAATCTTATTTGAGTTGTAGGGTCAAGATTTGCAAACGGCTCGTCCAAAATTATAATTTTAGGCGATCCAATTAATGCAGCAATAATTCCAACTTTTTTTTGATTTCCTTTAGAAAGATCTCTTATGTATTTTTTTCCACCCAAAATTTCACCATTAAATAAGTCTTCAAACTGATTAAGAAAATTATCAACCTCTCTTTTAGAAACACCTCTCAAATCTCCAATAAAATAAAAGTACTCTTCAGGAAGTAAATAGCTAATCAAGAAAGATTCATCAAGAAAAGCTGAAGTAAATGATTTCCAATCTTCACTTTCCTTTACATCAATATTATTATTTATGACGTTGCCTTTTGTAGGTTTAATTAAATCTAACAACAAACTAAATAAGGTGGTTTTTCCAGCACCATTGTTTCCTACAAGACCAAAAGCTTGACCTTTTGGAATATCTAAAGAATTGATTTCTAGAACTACATTTCTAGAGTAGGATTTTTTGAGATTATTGAAAGTTATCATAAAAATTAGTTTGTTTGTTTGTATGCGCTTAGGGCAGAATATTTTTGAGATTTATATGTTTTGACGATAATATTGAAAAATATATTTCTAAAGAAAATTCCAGCTAATCCTAAAGCTCCTACACAATATGCAGCTATAAATTCATCAAAACTTTTAGAAACAAAATAGTACACAACCAAAGGAACAATCAATTGTGGAATCATTAAAATTAAAGTCTTTGAGTTAAAAGCTTTTTTATCTCCAAAAGCATTTTTATTTGAATCCAAATCAATAGCCATACGATTAAAAGCGCCGGACCAAAGAGTGAAGAAAGAATTAAGGCCAATGTTATATAGGCCTGAACAAATCACTGCAACTACATAAAACAACCCAAAATATGAGTAAATAATCGAAGCTAAAATTGTCATTAAAAGAGTGCCAATTAAACCTAAATACCACTTTGATTTTAAATAGTCCAAGTAGGTAATATTTTGACACATCATTAATGGGTAGTGTTTACTATCCCAGCTTGGAACCATTCCGCAAAATGTCATCATAAATCCACCTGTAGAGAAAAGCAAACCAAAAAAGACACCCGTATCCCCGTATACTTCATCTGCTCCCATGAAAATAAAACCATAAAGAACAAAGAAAGCCCCCATAATTGTTGCGGATCTTGCTCTTTTAGTTCTCATTATTAATCTTAAATCATTTTTTAAAAAAACCGACATATTCCCCAAGCTGTCTAACCAGTTAAAATTATTCATTTTTGCTTCTTTCACCTCTACATTCAAACCAGTATCAATTGATAAATTATTAGTAAAAAATCTGTGAACACGTAAATATGTGTATGCTAATAAAGCAAGTGGAATTACCACAAAAACTGGTGTTTCATAAAATGAATTAAAAACAATTTTTGAGTAAATCGAGAAATCCAAAATTTCAAAATATTCGAGAACTTTGATGGAAGCCAATAAAATTCCAATGCCTATTACAAGACGGTCTTTTTTATTGAGTAATATGTTAGTGAAATTAGTTGTATACACAAGTGCAAATATTGAGATATTCCACATTGCAATATTTAGCAATTCGAAGTTTCCGTTTTCAGGCTCAGAAATAAGAAATAAAGAAAATGGTATTAAATAAAAAACAGCAATTAAATTAAACATTGAAAAAAAGGTTTGATTCATTGCGTAACTAATCACGTTGGATTTTTTTAGAGGAGTTAGTAATAGAGCTCTAATATTTAAAACTGGAATTTTTTGAAATATATATCTGAATATTATAAGATACCCTAACAAATAGAATATTTCTTCATTAATCCAAGAAAAAGGATCTGGATATCTATCTCCTTCAGGATCAACTATACTTCCGCCAACACCATGTATAAAGCCAAGGGCAAGGCTCATTAGAGTGGCATATATAATCCAAAAAAACATGATGATTTTAGAAAACAATCCACTGGCAACAGATGCAGATCTAAAAAATGATTTCCATTGTAGTGAGGTTAGCCGAAACACAGCACTAAATTAAGATTTTTACTGATCTTCAAAAATGAATAGGTCTTTATACTTTTTAAAGTTTAGGATTTTTGATGTATTAGCATTCTGAATTTCAGCAATTATCAAATTCATAATTTTTTTATTACATCCCTCAATTTTTTTCAATTCGACAAGTAGTTGATATATTTTAATTTCATCATTAAGTTTTAATGATTTATTAATAAGATTAGCTGTTTGATTTACAAATAGTCTAAACTGATCTTCAGAGCATTCTTGAATTAATTCAAGAGTTTGCATAGATTTTCCTCTTCTTCTAAATGCTTTATAATAATATTTTTTTAACTCGAGTTGAATCTCTTTTTTAAATTTTTCCGACACAATTAATTTTCAATCAAGCTTTATGCCATTAGAAATTAACATATGGATAATATTTTTCTGAAAAAATATTTTTAAATTAATAATACTAATCAAAATATTAATTAATGAAAAAAATTACAATTATTCTCTCAATGCTATTTGCATTGACAATTACTGCTCAGAACAGTCCAGAAATTTGGATGACATATGAGCTTAAGGTTAAAAAAGGCATGCAAGATAAATTTGAAAATGCAGTTGCTAAAAAAATGAAAAAATTCAATAATTCTGAGGACACAGCGATGTTTACTTTTGAAATTATGGATGGTGAAAATCAAGGAATGTACTCAAGAGGACATGGATGGAAAACTTGGGATTTTTTAAATTCAATGGATACTCGCGGAGAAGAAATGAAATATTGGAAAGAAAATGTTGACCCCTATATTGAATCTCAAACAGGATGGAAAGTGTGGGAAAGATTAGGATGGGTTTCGCATAACTGGACAAAAGAAACCTCTTTTAGGTTTATGACAGTACAAAGAAGGTTCATGAAACCTGGAATGGATCAGGATATCATTAATTTTTTAAGAAGAATGACAGTCGTTTATCAGGACAATAACTTTACAGGAACTGTTGGAGTTTTTAGGGTAATATCTGGAGGAAATACTAATGAATACATAATTTGCAGAGGTTTCGACTCATATGGTGATAATGGTGAATTTCCTGATACTGATAAAAATCTTGAAGAACTATATAATGAAAAATTTGGATGGGAAGCATACAGAAAAGATGCAAAGCTGTATAATGATGCACTAGAAATGTACAGCAGAACAACAGAAAGATATCATTTCAACGAAAAATTAAGCACATCAACAAACTAATACCACTATGAAAAAAATATTATCAATCACTTTGATGCTTTTTGTTACACTGTCCTATTCACAAAGATGGTCTGCTTATGGAATCAAGGTTTCACCACAAAACGAAGAAGCTCTTGTAAAAGTAATGAATGACTATTTCAGTGAAAACCCAATTGAAGGAGTTACAGTAACTCTTTATTCGGTTATGTTTACTCCTGCTGATTTAAACTTCACTCACGAAATAATATTCAATGGCGAGCCTGAAGCAATGGCTAAAATCTATACTCTAGATTTCCAGAATATGGCTTGGCAATTATTTGCTTCTAAAGTAAATAACTATATAGATGATACAGTTTTCTCTGGAAATGGATGGAGATTTTTAAAATTTGGTCCAGACAATTTGCCATTTCAAGTAGTTACAATTTTTGATACAAATAGTTGGCAAGAAAATAACAAATGGCTTGAAATGCAAAATACAATGAGAACTAAATTTCCAAGAAATGATATTAGTTGGATGACTGGTGGAATTTCTGTTGGAGGACCTTCCTCTGAGGGAAACACTTGGATAGTTCAAGGTTTTAAAAATTATGAAGATTATTTAAATGGATGGGTAAAAAGTAGAGATTTTAGAGAAGCCAATCCAAAGATGGTAAGAGAAAGAGAAAAAATGATGGAAAACATTGACCCTGATTTTAGAGAGGTTGAAACTAAGTTCATGAGACTCATGGTAATGCAATGGTAAAATCTTCTTTTATTTAATAATATTAACCCTCAGTAATTTCTGGGGGTTTTTTTATATTTAAATATGACAGAAAATTACTCTCTCGTAACAGGCGCTAGTTCAGGAATTGGTCTTGAAATTTCAAAATACTTAGCTTCTAAAAAACATAACTTAATATTAACTGCTAGAAACGAAGAAAAGCTAAAAGATATTTCAACAGAATTGAGCGAAAGCTTTAAAATAAAATGTGATTACATAAGTTGTGATTTATCAAAGATTGAATCTCCAAAAGAAATTTATGATTATTGTAAGTCAAAAAATTATAATATAAATGTTCTAGTAAATAATGCTGGGTTTGCATTACCGAATTCTTTTGAAAAAACACCTATGGAAGATGAAGAGAGATTTATAAGAGTTCTTTCAACTTCTGTTATTTCATTGACCAAGGTATTTATACACGATATGATTCTAAATAAGGATGGGAAAATAATGATAGTTTCATCTGTTGCCGCTTATGCTCCTCCTTCAAAAATTCAAGTTCTTTACGGTCCAGTTAAAACATTCATGAATAGGTTTAGTGAAGCTTTGAATTTAAGCTATAATAATATCGGAATTACATGTACGGCATTATGTCCTGGATATACAGTGACTAATTTTCATGCTGCAAGCGGAGTACAAGACGAAATGGATAGAGTTCCTAAATTTTTAAAGAAATCTGCAAAAAGAATTGCTATCGAAGGTGTGGATGGCATGTTAAAAGGAAAGAAAATTGTTGTTCCTACTAAGACATGGAAAGCAATAGTTTTTCTTTTAAAAATTGTACCTAAATCTGTTTTTGATTTTCTGAGCTCAATTATGGCTCCAGGAAGATATGATGATTAAAAATCTACGTCTGGTATTGATGATCCGTGAGGATCAATTGTTTTTGCGTTAACCATTAATTTAACTTTTCTAAAAAATTCAGGTGAGTTAATATGTTCTATTTCTTCTGCTATTTCATGAACTTCGTTTGAATTGAAACCCATAACATCAACAAGAAAAGATTCAATAAGCCTGTGTTTAGCAACAATTTTCTTAGAAAAATTGTTCCCTTTTTTTGTGAGAAGAATAGGTTTGTATGGGCCTGTGCTTACAAGCTCCATACTCACCAATTTCTTTAACATATTTGAAACAGAAGATTTTGAAACACCTAATTGTAAACTTAATCGGCTAACAGAAACTTTTTCATCTGATTCTACTAGCTTATAAATTTCTTTTAGATAATGGTCCTTTTCTTTAGTTTTTTTCAAATCTGTCTGCGTTCATTACTTTGTTCCATGCTTGAACGAAATCATTAACAAATTTTTCTTTGTTATCGTCTTGTGCATATAATTCAGCATAAGATCTCAAAATTGAATTCGAACCAAAAACTAAGTCAACTGCAGATGCAGACCACTTTAAATTTCCTGAAGATCTGTCCTTAACTTCATACTTGTTATCCCCAACAATGTGCCATGTATTGTTCATATCTGTTAGATTAACAAAAAAGTCGTTCGATAAAACTCCTAGTCGATCACTAAATAGGCCCTGATCATTTCCTATATGATTTGCGCCTAACACACGCATTCCTCCAATTAAGACAGTCATCTCTGGCGCTGTTAAGCCTAAAAGTTGTGCTTGATCAACCATTAATTCTTCTGCACTAGCGATTGGCTCTTTACTGCACCAGTTTCTAAAAGCATCAGCTGCAGGTTCAAGATTAGAAAAAGATTTTTCATCTGTCATATCCTGAGTTGCATCGCCTCTACCTTTATGAAATGGCACTTCAATTTCAAAACCAGCAGACTGAGCAGCTTCTTCAACAGCAGTGTTTCCTGCTAAAATAATTGTATCTGCTAAACTAGCTCCAAACTCATCAGCTATGGGTTTTAATACATCAAGAGTTTTGGACAATCTTGAAGGTTCATTGGATTCCCAGTTGTTTTGTGGAGACAAAGCAATTCTTGCTCCATTAGCTCCACCTCTTAAATCAGATCCTCTAAATGATTTGGCACTATCCCATGCAACTGTAATTCGGTCTGAAATTGATAATCCAGATTGAGATATTTTTGACTTTAAAGCAGATTCGTCATAGCTTTTGTTTCCAGGACTAACAGGATCTTGCCATATTAAATCTTCTGAAGGAATTCCAGGTCCTATGTATCTAGTTTTTGGCCCCATATCTCTGTGAGTTAATTTGAACCAAGCTCTGGCGAAAGTGTCTGAAAAATATTCTTGATCATCTTTAAATTTCAAACAAATCTCTCTATATATAGGATCTACCTTCATGGCCATATCAGCATCTGTCATAATAGGATTATTTCTTTTTGATGGATCTGCAGCATCAATCGGCTTGTCTTCTTCTTT
>JADHMP010000016.1:0-30743 GCA_016779985.1 Flavobacteriaceae bacterium | reverse complement strand
TATTTCTCAATACGCGCTGTCATTCTTTTCTATTCTTTCAAGGAACTTGTTTTCGCAATTAAATCTTTTCTTGACCCTTTTGCGGGTGCAAATATAACACCCTTATTCATTTACACAATTTATTTTGTGGAATATATTTAACGAAATAACACTTATTCAAAGAAATTCCAAATCAGTCCAATTCGAATTGAGAAATCTCTGTAGGGTGTAAATGGTGCCGCATAATAGTCATAGGGGGCATCTTCATTAATCATGTGTTCAATTCTTTCATTGATATTTTCGATTTTAAGAAAAATACGAGTGGTCTGTACTTTTGCGTTTGCGAAAAAATCAATGACTGGATATTCACCTATTTTAATGTTGTTTTGAGTAACAAATTCAGCCATAAGGGGATTGTACTGATCGGCATAAAAGTCGGTAAAGAATTTAAAGGTAACTCCCGTTTGAAGATAAAGCGCTTTTTTAAATACAAAGCTGGAAAGCATTACTGTACTTCTAATGTTCCATTCTGGCACATTTAGAATAATAGGCTCTACTCCTAGAGTAGATTCTTCGTCTTCTTGCTGATACACTTTTTGATATTGCGCTGTATTGATTAATGACCATTTGCCGAAATCAAGATGCTGAAAAAAACGCACTTTATAGTAGTCGATAGGATAAATGGCTTGTGCGGGTTCATTCAAAAATTCACTATTGAGCCTTCTAAGTAAGGTATTGTTTTTAAAGTAGGCATACTTTTCTAAGTGAGTCCATTGTCCTTGTATTTGTCCCCATTTAGAATGACCAATCACTGCAGATAAGGTAGAAAATTGTTGATTTTCTTGGATACCATTGTCGTACCAATTATATATTTTATAGTCACTTTGATAGAGTAAAAAATTAAAATTTAATGGCATTGAGCGGTATTGATAATTTCCTTCAAAAGAAAATTTATTACCAATATTTTGCTGTATTCCAACTTCGTACGAATTGTCAGCAAAACGGTCCTTTAGTGATTGTCTGACCTTAGCATTGAGTTGAAACCCTCTGATTTCTTTTTGCCAGCGGGCTGTGACCATCCATTGACTAGCATCTATTCCTGTCGCTCGATCAATCAATGGCTCATAATCATTTGGAGCGACACGATATTCCCAGA
The DNA here is from genome assembly GCA_016779985.1 of Flavobacteriaceae bacterium. Lineage (GTDB taxonomy): Bacteria > Bacteroidota > Bacteroidia > Flavobacteriales > Flavobacteriaceae > JADHMP01. The sequence goes on along the minus strand of JADHMP010000016.1, from coordinate 29,608 downwards.
AAAAATGTTGAAGATTGAGGTTGAGTTGTCCTACTATGTTGTTTTCATATGCAGCAAAAAAATTATTTTCAATTGCATTTAAAGAAGTTCCATCATCAATAGCGTCATTTGTAAAGGCTTCTGTAAAATAATTAGAAATTCTTTCCATTGTAAAGCCATACTCTTTCTTTTCGAGATTTAAATAATGTCCTACTTGCAATTGATATTTCAAACTATCAGTCGCTTTGGGTAGCATTTGATAGCGTTGCTCGACAAAATATCGTTTGCCCGACAAAATATTTTCTCCTCTAATATTGGTTCCAAGTCGATTGCGATCTAAAAAACCATCATAATTAATAAAAATAGTATCCCCGTTCTCATCTACTTTTATTTCGCCTTTTTCGTCCACATCTGCATAGTTTGGAGCATTTTCAAAATAATAGACAGAATCGTTATTTAGACCACCATTAACTCTATTTTGTAGTTTTTGAGAGGCTTGATGCATTCTTAGGCGATACCTTTTATTGTAGGTCTCATAATGTGTACTGATTCGAAACTGAGTGGCTGCACTTCTTGAAGAGGCATAATGTCCTAAAGACCTAAAACCTCGATATGCAATATAAATATTAAAACGGGGTGAGGTGTTTATGGCTAATTGAGAATCTAAATGTTGCCCTTGATCAAAGGTTGATTTAAAAAACAAATCGGTGAAGGGTGAGGGAACATTATAATAAGGAATGTCTTCCTTTTCAAAATACCCAAAGTGCTTTCCACGTGCACCAATTTGAGGACCAAGAGGTTGGCTTTGAAAATCATATCCTAATCGGTTATAGGTTTCTCCCATGTTGGGAAAAGAAAGCAATTCAAAATTATCTCGTCTCAGAAAATTAAAATCGTAGTCATTGTATATTGTTAATGCGGTGTCTACACTCTTCCAAACATCGTCCATATAGCTGTATTTATAATCCAATATGGTTACCGAACTCATTGGCTTTACTTCTGGTACTTTTCTTTTTTTTCGTTTTCGCTTTTTTCCTTTGGATTTTGAAGTCAGGCTATCAACTGCCACGGCAAGACTATCTTTTTCTTGAACGGATGGTTGCTCAAGGCTGTCTATTTTAATTTCTTTTTCAAGTAGTGGCTCAGAAATTGTTTCAAGACTATCAATGATTACTTCTTCAATGGGAACCAATGGGATGCTGTCATTAACTATTTCTGGAATATCTTGGCCAAAAACTCCAAAAGAAATAAGGAAAAAGAATTGACAATAAAACCGCAAATTGATGGATTTAATTTGTTTGCGAAGTTATAATAAATGTAAGTAAATTGTAAAAGCAACACCTAAAAGAAAAACAAGACCAACCAAAGCGATGCTAAAGCCGCAAAAAACAGAAGGTTTAGAAGCAGGAACAGATGAAGCCGGTAGAGGTTGTTTAGCAGGTCCCGTTACTGCTGCTGCAGTCATTTTGCCTCCAGACATTAATCTTCCTGCCCTAAATGATTCAAAAAAACTATCAGCAAAAACCAGAGAACAATTACGCACAGAGATTGAAGCTGTAGCACTGTGTTTTGGAGTGGCTCATGTCCACCCAAAAAAAATTGATGAAATCAACATTTTAAATGCATCTATAGTAGCAATGCATTTGGCCTTAGGTAAATTGAAAGAGAAACCAGATCATATTTTAGTAGATGGCAATCGATTTCATTCTTATAAAAAAATTCCCTTTGAGTGTATTATCAAGGGAGATGGAAAATTTCAAAATATTGCAGCGGCTTCTATTTTAGCTAAAACTTATCGAGATGAATACATGAGAAAAATTGATCATGAATTTCCTGAATATCAATGGAAAGAAAACAAAGGGTATCCCACTAAAAAACATAGAGAAGCTCTTCGGAAATTTGGTATCTGCTCCTATCATAGAAAATCTTTTCAGTTGCTTCCAAAACAATTAGAATTTCCTTTTTCAAGTCGTGTTTAGTTATCTACCAAATTGTCTACAATTCCGTTGATAATATTTTTGATTGGTTCTCTGTCTAAGACAAGACTTTTATAATTTTGATCTTTATGAAAAGAGTACTGTTTTATTTTTTATTACTTGGTTTAGTATGCTGTTATAACCCCAAAAAATCTTTTCAGAATCGGTTTGAATTTATTCCTCAAGAAACAGTTCTGGTGGCTCAAGTGAATGATTTCAATATCATTAAAAATACTTTTACAAGCCAACCTCTTTTGTCAAAAGTACACCCATTAATTGATGAACTTGTTCAACCTCTAGTTCAACTTTCTCAAAAAATGGAAAATAGACAAAGTTTAGTTTGTTTGACTCCCCAAGGAAAGTCCAATTTTGCTCTTTCTTTGATTTATGAGCGACAAGTTCAAGACACCATAGTGACTAATTTCGATAAGACAATTACTTATGAAGGTGTATCAATTGGTGTTTTCAACCTCAATGGTAAAAACTATTATGAAGCTCAAATGGGCACAGTGAATTATCTATCAAATTCTCAGCTTGTTTTAGAAAATAGCATTAGAAATTATAAAAATAAAACCGCTGGAATAATAGCTCCAGATTTTTATAGGCTCACCAAAACCCTAGACAATAACGCTCCAATGCAATTGCTCATACATGCTAATGCACAAACATTATTGGAGAGTATTTTTCCTGAAACCCCACTATTTCCATCAATAAGTTCTGCATGGATTGCTTTCGACTTTAATACGCAAAGAGATCCTTTTACGTTGGATGGTGTCTCTTTTCTTACTCCTTTAGAACCTAACCCGATTAATTTCATAAATGGATTGTCTCGGCAGGAAATGTTAAGCCCTGAAATAAGTCCTTCAAAAATTACTAGTTTTTTCAGTTTTGCTATAGAAGACATGAAAGTCCTTGAAAGAGAATTTAAAAATTTCAGTCGATCAGAAAATCTAGCTCTTTCAAACATAGACTTTAGTCCTTTTGCGGTAGTCGATGAATTAGCATTACTAACAATAAATGAAAACGATGCTGTTATTTTACATCTAAAGAATTCTGAAAATATAAACCCACTAATTTTTGCTGAGAACGGCACCCCAAATTCGTATCGCTCAATTTCCTATTTTCCTTTCGAGCTAGCGTCAGATTTTAAAATGCTTTTGTCTGTTTTTGGAAGCAAAATTAGTCTCCAATGGGCAACCCGTATTGATGATTTTATTGTGTATGCCTCTTCTGAAGAAACGATAAAATCAATTATAAGTGCCTATAAAGATGGGCAAGTTTTAGCCACTGACTTTGGGTTTAAAAATTTAATGAAAGTGCTTGCTAATAAAAGTAATTTTTTGTGGTTAGGAAATACACTTGAACTTCAATCCTTATGGAAAAAAGGGGCAGCAAAAGATCAGCAAGAAAAATGGGATGCCATTCCTTTTACAAATTATCCCTTGGTAGCTCTCCAAGGTGTTGGAGAAGATGGTTTTGTTCAGATGCGATTTACCACTCAAAAAGACAATCCTGAAATGGGAAAAAATGGGGTGGTCAATCAATATTCTTTCCAACTAGAAGCAGCTCCAGTTGGACCTCCTCTTTGGATTAAAAATCATCGTACAAAAGCTATGGATTTAGTTTTACAAGATCAGCAAAACAAGCTTTATCTCTTTTCAAATACAGGAACATTATATTGGAAAAAACAGCTTTCTGGCCCTATTCTTGGACCAGTTAAACAAGTTGATTTATATAAAAATAAGCGCCTACAGATGGCTTTTAGAACCCCCAATCGTTTTCAAATTTTAGATCGAAATGGAAATCTTGTTCCTCCCTTTGATATAAAATTGGGCCAATCAGAAATTCCGCTTTCAGTTTTTGATTATGACCGCAATAGAAATTACAGATTTGTAGTTGAAGAAAAAAAACGACTTAGAATGTATGACAACAGTGGTTCAACGGTTAAGGGTTTTCGATCTAGGACCCTTTCAAAACCATTGATGTATCCTCTCAAACATATTCGATTAGGTGCTAAAGATTATATTGTGCTGCACTCTGAAGATGGTTCCATTAGACTTTTAAATCGTCAGGGAGAGGAAAGGGTTAAAATAAAAAATACATTGAAAACCTCAAATAATTCAATATTTAGTTACAGGAACACCTTCACCACAACAGACGAAAAGGGCAATTTGATACAAATTGACCAAAAAGGAAATATGGTTAGCACACCCCTAGAATTGTCTCCAGGACATCAAATTGACATGAGTACTAAAAGTTTAGTTACACTTTCTGATAATATCTTAACAATAAAAGGTATTCCGGTGACCCTGCCCTATGGCAATTATACGCCTCCAAAATTATTCTACTTGAATAACACAATATATGTCACAACCACAGATAAAGATGCAGAGAAAGTCTATTTATTTTACAGCAATGGCTTGGCAGTAGATGGATTTCCTGTGTATGGCATTGGCCCAGCAGATTTGTCCAATGCAGATGATGATAAAGCATTAGAATTAGTTGTGCAAGTGGACACGAATGGTTTTATGATTTATCAAATCAATTAATCCATTCAACACCAAAATGTTTTTCAAAATTTATTGCTAATTGTGTTTTAACTGCTTCGATAGAAATTGTTTTATTCAGTTCATTTTCCATCGAAGTGACTCCTTTTCCACTAATCCCACAGGGTATAATGTGGTCAAAATACGATAATGGTGGATTCACGTTCAAGGCAAAACCATGCATGGTTACCCATCGGCTAGCCCGAACACCCAAAGCGCATATTTTTCTAGCAGAAGGAGTCTCTGGCTCAAGCCATACTCCAGTTTCACCAGAGCTTCTTTCGCCCCTAATATTGTGTTGAGAAAGGGTATCAATTACAACTTGTTCTAACAACCTTAGGTATTTATGGATGTCTGTAAAAAAATTATCCAAATCAAAAATAGGATAGCCTACAATTTGTCCTGGCCCATGATATGTAATGTCACCACCTCGGTTCGTTTTATAAAAAGCAATCCCTCTTTCTTTAAGCTGCTCTTGGTTTAATAGTAGATTGGAAAGATCGCCACTTTTCCCAAGAGTATAAACCGGCTGATGCTCTACCCAGAGCAAATAATTCTCGGTGGGCTGTGGCTTTTTTTGGTTTCTATTGGCTCTTTTTTGAGCAATTATTTTTTGAAATAATTCTTCTTGATAGGCCCATGCCGATGCATATGATTTTTGCCCCAGATCTAGAATTTTTACACGTTTGTTCTGATACTTCATTACCAACCTCGATCAGGATTATTCAAAATAATTAAAGCCGCTATAACACCAGGAACCCATCCGCAAAGGGTCAAAAGAAAGACAATAACAATGCTGCCACAACCTTTGTCAACAACTGCTAAGGGAGGTAAGATGATGGACAATATTACTCGAAAACAACCCATGATTTCTTTTCTAAAATTACAAAAAATTAAACTCTATCCCTTTGAAGTACTCTTTTATATTTGATTAAATTTTACCTAAGAATTCTAGATTTCCTGAAACAGAAAATCCAGACTGTGTATCTTTACAAAAATTTTATGTCCATGGCAACATTGTCAGAACAAGAGCTTGTTCGAAGATCAAAATTAGAAGCCCTTAAAAAGCTAGCTATAAATCCTTATCCCGCTGCACTTTATCCTGTAGATTTTTTTGCCTCCAGCCTACCCGAGGCTTATGAAGAAGGTAAAAAAGTGGTTGTAGCAGGAAGAATTATGTCAAGAAGAATTCAAGGTAAAGCCAGTTTTGCTGAATTATTAGACCCTACTGGGAAAATACAGCTCTATCTAAATCGAGATGAAATGTGCTCAGGAGAAGATAAAACTCTTTATAATGAAGTATATAAAAAATTGTTAGATATTGGTGATATTATTGGCGTTGAAGGCACTTTGTTCACTACTAAAGTAGGCCAAATGTCAATAAATGTAAATCAACTAACAGTCTTAAATAAATCACTTAAACCTTTGCCTCTTCCCAAGACTGACTCCGAAGGAAATACTTATGATGAATTTAATGATCCTGAGCAACGCTATCGTCAACGCTATGTTGATTTAATTGTTAATCCCAAAGTCAAAGATACATTTCTTAAGCGTACACAAATTACCAATGAAATCAGACATTTTTTGACTGATGAAGGTTATTTAGAAGTAGAAACACCCATTTTGCAACCAATCCCAGGTGGTGCAGCAGCACGTCCCTTTGCGACCCACCACAATGCCCTAAATATGCCCCTTTATTTGCGCATTGCAAATGAATTATATCTTAAGCGTTTAATTGTTGGTGGTTTTGAAGGGGTTTTTGAATTTGCAAAAGATTTTCGCAATGAAGGAATGGATCGAACTCATAATCCAGAGTTTACAGTGATGGAACTTTATGTTGCTTACAAAGATTATTTCTGGATGATGGATACCACAGAAAAACTTTTGGAGCATTTGGCTTTAAGAATTAACCAAAACACTGAAGTGCTTGTTGGCTCCAAAAAGATCAACTTTAAAGCTCCCTACCCCCGTGTCCCCATTTTAGAAGCAATTAAAACCCACACTGGATTTGATGTGTCTGGGATGAACGAAACTGAACTAAGCGAGACGGCAAAAACACTTGGCCTTGAAGTTGATGACACTATGGGAGAAGGAAAACTTATCGATGAAATTTTTGGTGAAAAGTGCGAACATCATTTCGAACAACCCACTTTTATTATAGATTATCCTAAATCTATGAGCCCCTTAACCAAAGAACACCGTACTAACCCTAAACTCACTGAAAGATTTGAATTGTTAGTCAACGGTAAAGAATTAGCTAATGCTTATTCTGAATTAAATGATCCTATTGATCAAAGAGCCCGTTTTGAGGCACAATTGGCTTTGAGTGAAAAAGGGGACGATGAGGCTATGTTCATAGATCAAGACTTTTTGAGAGCGCTTGAATATGGTATGCCTCCAACCTCTGGAATCGGTATTGGTATTGATCGCTTAGTCATGTTATTGACCAATAATAGTTCCATACAAGAAGTATTGTTTTTTCCTCAAATGAAGCCTGAACAAAAGGAAATAAAACTTAGTGAGGAAGAAAAACAGATTTATGATCTCCTCAAAAAAGAAAACACAATGGTATTGAATGACTTAAAAGGCCAAACTGGCTTAAGTAATAAAAAATGGGACAAGGGCATAAAAGGTTTAACTCAAAAAAAAATAGCCTCAGTATCAAAAACCAATGATCAACTGCTTGTTAGTTTGTTAAAATAAGCTTAAGACTTAAACTTTAGGAGTTTTTCAACGTCTTATTAAAGAACTCAAAAATTAAAGACGCATGAAAAATTTTAGTATTTTATTTTGTTTAATTCTTCCCATAACGCTATTGGCTCAAAAAAAAGATGACTCACTCACAGCAAAGCAAAAAGCTATTCTCAAGGCTAAAGAAATAGGTTTGGCATTAGATCTTTCAGAAGAGCAAGAAAATCAAATTGCACTTTATTTAAAAAAAGCTATTGAAAATAGACCTACTCAACCGATCAATAGAAAAGAACTCTCTCCACAAGAACGATATGAATTTCGTTTGGCTCGATTGGAGAAACAACAAGATTTAAACAAACAAATGCAATCCATCTTAGATAAAGAGCAATATGCCCAATGGAAGAATAATCAATTGTATGGGAGACACAAAAAAGTAAGAAAAATGAAAGATAAACATGGTGATCTGCCAAAACGAAAACCACATCGACATTATCATAGAGGTTAAAAAATGTAAAAAGGCAGCTCAAAAAGAGCTGCCTTTTCAAAAAATAAAAGAATAATTAATTTAAAATACTTTAAACTCTGTCCTTCTATTTTCCGCATGGTCTTGTTCGTTGCAATCAACGCCATTGCTGCAATCGTTTAATAACTGAGTCTCACCATAGCCAATGGCAATAAGTCTTCCTTCACTGATGCCTTTTGAAATCAAATATTCAACTACTGATTTAGCTCTTCTTTCAGAAAGATTTTGATTAAAGCTATCCCCGCCTCGTGAGTCAGTGTGCGAGCCAATTTCAACTGTACTACTTTTGTCTTCTAACATCAGAGTGTATATATTTCGATCTAGAATTTGTTTTGCTTCTCGGTTGAGTTCTGCACTTCCTAGAGCATAATAAATGGGTAGCACTGTTCCCCTATCTGGAATGTTACATGGCACTTCTCTCCATGCTGTCATTCCTCCTTTTTTGCGTAAAACTTTTTTGATTACTGTAGTATATTCAGCGGGTTCAATCAATTCTCTAGTAGTTTCGTCTTTTACTAATACATTTCGTTGTACACTTTGTGTTCTTTGAGGAATATCTTCCTCCTCTGTGTGTGCAGGAGATACCTCTACTTGTTTAGTGATAAGACGATATTCACCTGTAATTTTTTCTGCTTGAGTTTCAACTTCTTTATCAATTTTTTGTACTGGTATATCCCTTACAACAGCAGGACGCTCAACAAAATGAAAAATTCTACAGTCTGCTGGGTCAATAGAAGGACAATCTGGATCTTTTTCTCCAGCCACCCATGTTCCTGTTTTAGGTTTCACTTCTAATGTTTCAAAGTCTTTTTTGAAGGTGGTTGGAATTACTTCTAGTTTATGATAAGGATCTTTGATCCAAAGGGTGTCTACAACTGTTTCATAAACTGCCGGCACATAGACAAAACGTTTTGAGGCAGGACGAATTACAATTTCTTGTGTTCTATTTTCATATTCAGCTGGGATTATTTCTACTCTTTTGTGTTCAGGTTTTGTCATTATTGTGACTTCCTCTTCTCCATATTCATCAGGCACAACACATTTGGCAAAACATTTGTTTGGGTCAGGATTTTCTGGTAAAGTTTCAAAATATTCCTGAGCCGATAAACAACAAGAAAGAAGTAGGCATAAATAGATTAAGTACTGTTTTTTCATGGGGTTAAGATTTTAGGGTTGAAGACGCAATTTATAAAAACTAAACTTAAAAGAGTTTAGGTTTTCAAAAAACTGAAACTATCTTTTTAAAAGCGTTGATTGTTTGTTCTATATCGCTGTAGGAAAGTGCATCATTCAAAAAATAACTCTCAAAAGCACTTGGAGGCAAATAGATCCCCTCTTTTAGCATTCCATGAAAATAGCGTTTGAAATAGTCATTGTTTGCTGAAGCAGCACTTTTAAAATCAACAACTGGAGAAGCAGTGAAATGCACAGAAAGCATTGACCCAAATCGATTTATTTGACAAGGAATCTGAAGCGTTGAGAGCACTTGGTCAAAACCTTCATGCAGTGCTTCTGTCTTTTGGTCAAGGCTGCTAAAAATTTCGGGTTGCTCTTTAAGGCTTTTAAGCATAGTAATTCCTGCTGCCATGGCGAGTGGATTTCCACTAAGAGTCCCCGCTTGATATACAGGCCCCTCTGGGGCAAGATGACTCATGATTTCTTTGGTAGATGCAAACGCTCCAACAGGCAATCCGCCCCCAATCACTTTACCAAAGGTCACTATATCGGCTTGTACTCCCAGCCTCTCTTGAGCCCCTCCTTGGGCTAGTCTGAATCCTGTCATGACTTCATCAAAAATGAGTAAGGCTCCATAGTGATCACACAAATTTCTGATTCCTTCAAGAAAATCAGGGGCAGGTGTAATACATCCCATATTTCCTGCTACAGGTTCTAAAATGATGGCAGCTATAGCCTGTGGATTGGCCTTAAATAAAGCTTCAACTTGATCTAAATTGTTGTACTCTCCCAGCAGTGTGTCTTGAGCCGTTCCTTTTGTGACTCCTGGACTGCTAGGGCTTCCTAACGTCACCGCACCACTACCAGCTTGTATTAAAAAAGCATCGGCATGCCCATGATAGCAACCTGCAAATTTGATTATTTTTTCTCTGCCAGTTGCTCCTCTTGCTAGTCTAATGGCACTCATACATGCCTCTGTTCCCGAATTTACAAAACGAACTTTGTCTATGTTTGGAACCATTGAAACAACTAGTTCTGCCATTTCGGTTTCTAACGCAGTAGGAATGCCAAAAGAAGTCCCTTTTTTGGCTTGTTGTGTGACAGCATCTATCACTGGCTGGTATGCATGACCCAACAATAAGGGACCCCAACTAGAGATATAATCAATTAGTTTATTTCCATCCTCGTCATATAAGTAAGCACCTTTAGCTTTTTCAACAAATATGGGGGTTCCACCAACAGCTTGAAATGCTCTCACTGGTGAATTGACTCCACCTGGAATTACTTTCTTTGCTGCATTAAATAGGGCACTGCTTCTTTGGTATTGCATCACTTTAAGGAGTTAGGTATGGCCAATTCTTGTCCTAAATATATAGTATTGTCTTTAATTTTATTTTCTTGAATAATCCGAGAAACTGAAATATTATATTTTTTTGCTAATGAATATAGCGTATCTCCTTTTCTGACGGTGTGAACTTGAGAGACAGCAGTTTCTTTATTTCTTTTTATTCTCTTGGTTTTTTGATTATCGTATTGATCTAATTCAAACCGTTCAATCAGACTTATTAGTTTTTGAGGATATTTTGGATCTGTAGCATAACCTGCTTTTTTGAGCCCTTTAGCCCACGCTTTATAGTCATTAGGTTTAAAATCAAATAAAAAAGCATATCTAGACCTTTCTGTTAAAAATAGAGAGTGGTCTCTGAAAGATTGAATGGGATTTTTATATACTCGAAAACACTCTCCTTTTCTATCATCATCATGATAAATTCGTTTGCCCTTCCAATTTTTGTGGCATTTAATTCCAAAATGATTATTTCCTTCTTTTGCCAAACGCCCTGAGCCCATAGAAGATTCTAAAATACCTTGGGCTAAGGTTATACTTGCTGGAATTCCATATTCTTCCATTTCTGAAACTGCAATTGAATTGTAAGTCGAAATGTAATTTTGAATTCTTTCAAAATTTGTCTTTGGGGGAGCCTTGGGAGATGAAATGGTTTTTTCTTTTTTTGGCTCTGAAGGCTCTCTGGTCACCACTTTTTTAGTGCCACAAGAGGATAAAAATAGAAGCAAAATCAAACCTCCGAGAAAAGTAATTCGGGTTGCCCTTTTTTTCGAAGTTGATAGTTGATTCCAGCTATTCCTTGCAAGCCGCCACTGTGGATGATTAGAATTTTTTGACCCCATTGCCATTTGTTCTGTTCTATAAGGTCAAAAATACCAAAAAGCATTTTGCCTGTATAAATTGGATCCAAAGGAATTCCATATTGTTGATAAAAAGAATTGATAAAGACTATCAGTTTAGGGGTGATTTTTGCATACCCACCAAAGGTATACTCCTCTATTAATTGCCAATTTTTTTTATTAGTAAATTGTGCAATCTTTGTTTCTAAAGAAGTGTCCTTTACAGACATAAATCCAAGAAGTTGTTGATTTTCAGCACTACCCTCGATCAAACCAGCTAGAGTTCCTCCTGTGCCTACACAAACACAGATCACATCAAAGTCTTTATCATTCTTGCTCAATATTTCTTGACATCCTTTTACTGCAAGTGAATTTGTGCCCCCTTCTGGAAGAAAAATAAAATGGGGAAATTTATTTTGAATTTCTTGTACTTCTTTGGCTTGTTCTTTGAATCGAAAATTTGCCCTTGAAATTGCGATCAATTGCATCCCTTGAGATTGGCAAAATGTTAATGTTGAACTATCAGTGATTTTATTTTGCCATTCTTCACCCCGTACAATGCCTATAGTGGGAATCCCAACCATCTTACCTGCTGCTGCTAGGGCTGCTAAATGATTAGAGAAAGCCCCTCCAAAACTAATGATGGGTTGTTTATTTTGAGACTTAATAGAGGCTAGATTGTATTTGAGTTTCCTAAATTTATTTCCAGAAACTATGGGATGAATTTTATCTTCACGCTTAATTTTTATTTCAAACCCAGAAAATGGATTTATCAATTGATTCGTTGTAATTTTATCTTCTAAAAAAAAGTCCATTAATTAAAAATACACTAAAATGTCTTTGTCTGGTTTGCCTCCCCTAGAAGATGGTGACTTTTATTTATCCATAGAAGGGTATAAGGTCTTTACCGAGCAATATCATTTGAAAAGAGGTTATTGTTGTAAAAGTAATTGCCGTCACTGCCCCTTCGGATATGATCAGAAAAAAGAATAGTATTAAAAAATAGGCACAGTTTTTGATCTTTGATAATTTAATAAACCTACCAAAAACAACAAATGATGAAAAAAATTATCGCTTTATTTGGACTCTCACTTCTCGCTTCTTGTAGCTCTGTTTTTGTTTTTACAGATCATGATAGTAGTGTTGATTTTTCTCAATATAAATCATTTGCTTATTATAAACCACAAATCGATGAAGTGGATCTTTCAGACCTAGACAAACGGCGCATACTTAAGGCCTTAGACACCACCCTTCAAGCAAAGGGGCTCATAAAGTCTGAAGCACCAGATTTATTGGTCAGTTTTGAAACAAAAGCTAAAGAAAAGGTGTATGTCAATAATTTCAACACCTGGGGCTGGGGTTGGGGTTGGAACCCTTGGTTTTGGGGACCCAATTTTAGCAATGTTAGTAGTCAAACAGAAGGCACCCTTTACATTAACTTGATTGATGCCCAAAGTAAACAATTGGTCTGGCAAGGAAAAGGACGTGGCAGAATTTCTGAATACACAAAAAAACGCGATGAGCGTATAGCCCATTTTGTGGGAGAAATTGTTTCCATGTATCCCCCAGAATTAATAAATTAATCTAGAATTGTTCTAGCCTCTTCAAGTGCTTTTTCTATCCCATTTGGATTTTTACCTCCAGCAGTGGCAAAGAAATCTTGGCCTCCCCCTCCTCCTTGGATATGTTTTCCTAGTGAGCGAATAATATTAGCGGCGTTCCACTCTTTTTGAGTTGCTAAGTCTTTAGAAATATAACAATTCAACAATGCTTTCCCTTTGCTCTCTGCCCCTAAAACAATAACTAATGAATCAAATTCTTTTGCTAAATCAAAACAAAGAGTTTTCATTCCAGCGGCATCAGTTGCAACCTTTTGGGCTATAAAATGTATATCATTAATCTTTTCGAGATTCTCTTTTAGCGCATTGTAAATAGAGTTTAATTTGAGTTTACTTAAAACAGCCACTTCTTTTCTAAGTATGGCGTTTTCCTCATTTAAACTTTGAATAGCTTTTACAGTATCTTGTGGATGGTTGAGTACCCCCTGCACTTGATTTAAAAGTTTTGATTGTTGTTCAAAATGGTGTTTAACAGCCTCTCCAGTGATGGCTTCAATTCTTCTTATACCAGCTGCAACAGCCGTTTCTGAGACGATCTTGAAATGCCAAAGATCGGCGGTAGAAGATACATGAGTCCCTCCACATAATTCAATAGATTGCCCAAATCGAATTGTTCTAACGTGATCACCATATTTTTCACCAAACAATGCCATTGCTCCCTGAGCAAGGGCCTCGTCATAAGGCACTGCTCTATTTTCCTCAAGGGGCAACTGCTCTTGAATTCTAGCATTTACAAATTGTTCAATAGTACTGAGTGTTTCTTCATCCACTTTTGCAAAATGTGAAAAATCAAACCTAAAAATTCCTGAATGAACCATAGAACCTTTCTGTTCTACATGGCTTCCCAAAATGGTGCGTAAGGCCTGATGAAGTAGATGTGTTGCTGTATGGTTTGCAGCCGTTTTCAGACGTTGCTTTTCATCAACTACAGCTGTAAAAATTGCCTCTGGTCTTTCAGGTAGTGTTTTGGTGAGATGAACAATTAAATTATTTTCCTTTTTTGTATCAACAATATAGCAAATGGAACCATTGGACGCTTCTAGATAGCCCTTATCTCCCACTTGACCTCCTCCTTCTGCATAAAAGGGAGTGTGGTCAAAAACTAATTGAAAAAATTCTCCCTCTTTTGTAGTATTTATTTGGCGATAGCGCAATAGTTGTACTTTTTCGTTCAAAGAGTCATAGCCCACAAAGCGAGTAGTTTCTTTATCATTTAGTACGACCCAGTCTCCTGTTTGGCTTCCTGCTGCAGCCCTAGATCTGTTTTTTTGCTTTTCCATCGCTGCTTTAAAGGCTTTTTCGTCAACTGAAAAACCACGCTCTGAAGCAATCAGAGCAGTCAAGTCAAAAGGAAACCCATAGGTATCATAAAGTTCGAAGGCTTTTTCTCCTGGCACTTGTTTGGAATGTTTCTTCAAAACATCATCTAACATTAGTAGCCCTTGCTGTAATGTTTTTAAGAAGGATATTTCTTCCTCTCGAATGACGTTAAAGGCTAGTTGTTGTTCTTTGACCAATTCAGGAAAAAAAGAACCCATTTGTTGGGCAAGCGTACTAACCAATTGGTGAATAAAAGGTTTTTTTTGATTTAAAAAAGTAAAGCCATACCTAATGGCACGTCGCAGAATACGACGTATAACATACCCAGCTCCAGTATTGCTTGGCAATTGTCCATCGGCAATGGCAAAATAGACTGTCCTAATGTGGTCGGCTATAACTCTGATAGCCCTATTAGTCTCAATATTATTAGCATATTGATGCTGAGTGAGGGTCTCAATTTCTCGTATCAGAGGGGTAAACACATCGGTATCATAAGTCGCCGTTTTATTTTGCAAAACCATACACAAGCGTTCAAAACCCATGCCTGTGTCAATATGCTGTTGAGGTAATTTTTCGAGTGTTCCATCTGCTTTTCTGTTGAACGATATAAAGACTAAATTCCATACCTCTATGACTTCAGGGTGGTCTTGATTGACAAGCGTGACGCCAGAAACATTTTGTTTTTCCTCTTGAGATCTTAGGTCTATATGTATTTCCGAACATGGCCCACAGGGTCCTTGATCACCCATTTCCCAAAAATTGTCTTTTTTATTACCTAATAAAATTCGGTTTTCTGGAATCACTTCTTTCCATAAATCATAAGCTTCATCATCTTTAACAAGTCCTTCATCAGAGGCACCCTCAAAAATTGTTACATATAAATTTTCTGGAGCTATTTTGTAGCAGTCTGTTAAAAGCTCCCAGGCCCAATAAATAGCTTCTTTTTTGAAATAATCTCCAAAGCTCCAATTGCCTAGCATTTCAAAAAATGTGTGATGATAAGTGTCAATGCCCACTTCTTCAAGGTCGTTATGCTTGCCTGAAACTCTTAGGCATTTTTGGGTATCAGCAACCCTTTTGGAAGAAGGGTTCACGTGCCCTAAAAAATACTCTTTAAACTGATTCATACCCGCATTAGTGAACATTAATGTAGGGTCATTTTTAATCACCATAGGGGCAGAGGCCAAAATCTCATGTTGCTTGGAGGCAAAGAAATCTAAAAATTTTTGACGCACTTCTGCTGACTTCATTTTGGTCATTTAAATCAAAAAAAAAGGAATAACGAACTACTATAAATCACATTTCGCAGATATTGGTATATTTGTATTTTTATATTTGCTTTTGCAAAAGAAAAGAAAAATTATAAAATATAGTTTATGACCAAGGTCAAATATTATTACGATCCCGAAACTTTATCCTACCGGCCCATACAAGTCACCCACAAACTAAGGATATCCAACTTCATTTTATTTATACTGTCCTCTTTTCTATTTGGACTAATTAGTTTGTTCATCCTGTTGAATTCTACATGGTTGAGCACTCCCAATGAGATTTATCAGACTCGTGAACTAGAGAATTATAAAATTCAGTTTGATATTTTGAATAAGAAATTAAATCAAGTAGAGGCTGTTCTAGGGAATATAGAACAGAGAGACAATACCCTTTATCGCCTTTATTTTGAGGCTAGTCCTATTCCTGAAGAACAGAGGAGAGCAGGGTTTGGAGGGATTGACCGCTACAAAGCACTTGAAGGATATGACAATTCTGAATTAATAAAAAACACCACTGAACGGCTAGATGTCTTAATTAAACAAACAGTTGTTCAATCACGTTCTCTAGATGAAATTGAGAAATTAGCCTCTAATAGAGCAGAATTAATTAAAGCCATTCCTTCCATTCAACCTATAAAAAATGAAGATTTAAGGAGAATTGCTTCGGGTTTTGGGAAACGCCGTGATCCATTCACTAAACTATGGAGACAACACAATGGTATAGACTTTACGGCTAAGAAAGGTACTCCTGTTTATGCCACTGGAGATGGAATTATAAAAAGAGCTGACAACCGTTCTTCAGGCTATGGCAAACACATAAGAATAGATCATGGTCATGGTTACGTTTCGCTCTATGCCCACTTGAATGGTTATAATGTGCGTAGAGGACAACGCGTAAAAAGAGGCGAGATTATTGGTTTTGTAGGCAATACGGGGCGTTCAGCAGGTGCGCATCTTCATTATGAGATTTTTAAAGACAAAAAACATATAGATCCCATAAACTTCTATTATGGGAACCTGTCTCCAGAGGAATATGAAAAACTAATTGAACAGGCTAAGATGGAAAACCAATCTTGGGATTAGATGTCTGTTAATTTACCAGAAAAAAGATATTATACTATTGGTGAAGTTGCCAAGGCTTTTGATGTTAAGCCTTCTCTTTTACGCTTTTGGGAAAATGAATTTGAAACTATCAAACCAAAAAAAAACAATAAAGGGACACGGAAATATACTCCAGATAACCTCAAACAAATTCAATTTGTTTATCATCTTGTAAAGGAAAAGGGAATGACTCTTGCTGGAGCTAAAAAGCAAATGAATCAAATGGGTAATCCAGAAGCAAAAGTGCTTTTGTTAGATAAATTAAAAAAAATCCGTGCTGAACTTCAGTCAATTAAAGACCAGTTATAATTATTTTTTTCTGAAAAAGATTTGTATTGGTATTCCCTCAAAAGCAAATTTTTCCCTGATTTTATTTTCTAAGAATCGTTTGTAGGGATCTTTAACATATTGAGGTAGATTACAAAAAAAAGCAAACTGGGGATGACCCGTTGGTAATTGAGTGCAAAACTTAATTTTCACATATTTTCCTTTAGATGAAGGAGGAGGGAATTTTTCGATAATTGGAAGCATCACCTCATTAAACTTTTTTGTTGGAATTCTAAAAGATCTGTTTTTAAAAACGTTTACTGCTGTTTCAATAGCCTTATAAATTCGTTGTTTAGTTTTAGCAGAAATGAAAATAATAGGAACATCTACAAAAGGTTCCATCTGCTTTTTTAATACTGTTTCAAATTGCTTAACAGATTGCGTTTGTTTTTCGACTAAATCCCATTTGTTTACCAAAACAATGATGCCTTTATGGTTTCGGTGAGCCAACCAAAAAATATTTTGCACCTGACCGTCAAAACCTCTTGTCGCATCGACCACCAACATACACACATCACAATGTTCAATCGCTCTAATGGAGCGCATCACTGAATAAAATTCTAACGATTCTTTTACTTTCGATTTTCTTCTAATTCCAGCTGTATCGACTAGACTAAATTCAAATCCAAAACGATTATAGGGGGTGTCAATACTGTCTCTAGTAGTGCCTGCCTGGGCGGTGACAATATAACGTTCTTCTCCAATTAGGGCATTTATCAAAGAGGATTTTCCTGCATTGGGTCGCCCAACTACCGCAAAACGTGGAAGAGTTGAGTCTGATTGAGGAGATTCTTTTGGTAGTTTTTCAACAAGTGCATCTAGCAATTCTCCACTGCCTGCTCCATTGATTGAGGAAAGCTGAAAAACGGGATCAAAACCTAAACTATAAAATTCTGCTGTCTCGTGTATTCTTTTTGTATTATCTACCTTATTGACCACTAAAAAAACAGGTTTTTGAGAACGCCTCAGAAGTTTAGCTACAATTTCATCCATCCCTGTTATGCCATCAGTAACATCTACCATAAAAAGAATCAAGTCTGCCTCTTCAATTGCAAGGGTCACTTGTTTGTCAATTTCTTTCTGAAAAATATCTTCACTTTGTTCTACATACCCACCCGTATCAATTAAAGTGAATGCTTTTCCATTCCAATCGCTTTTACCATAGTGTCTGTCTCTTGTGACCCCACTTTCGGCATCAACAATTGCTTCTCGTTTTTGAATCAGACGATTAAAAAAAGTTGATTTACCGACATTGGGTCTTCCTACTATTGCAACAATATTTGACATTGGACTATTTTATGCAAAAGTATGCTATTTAGAAAAGCAATTATATGGTATTGTGGTTTGGTTCTAAATGGAAGGAAAACTGTTTCTATTTAAAATAAATTATATTTATATAAATCAAAAAAAGGATGATTTCAATCTTAGTTGTAGGCTGTGGAAATATGGGCGCTTCTCATGCCCAAGCTTATGAAAAACATAGTAATTTTTCTATTTGTGGGCTCGTTTCAAGGGGAAAGAGTAAAGAAAAACTGAATGCCAACTTAAGCAATGACTATACTTTGTACGAATCTTTTGAAGAAGCTTTAGTGGCCACAAAACCTGATGCTGTTTGCATTAGTACCTACCCAGAAACGCACGAAACTTATACGTTAGCAGCACTAGACAAAGGTTGTGATGTGTTTCTAGAAAAGCCTATTGCTACCTCTGTAGAGGGTGGAAAACGAATTTTAAATAAAATGATTACTACAGAAAAGAAAGTGGTTGTAGGATATATTTTAAGACATCATCCCGTTTGGCAAGAATTTATTATGCAAAGTAAACATTTGGGTAAACCTCTTGTGATGCGCATGAACCTCAATCAACAAAGCCAAGGGAATATGTGGAATGTCCATAGAAATCTCATGCAGTCATTGAGCCCCATTGTAGATTGTGGTGTTCATTATTTGGATGTGATGTGTCAAATGACGTCTTCTCCTCCATTGAGCGTGAGTGCTATTGGGGTGCGCTTGACAGAAGCCATTCCTGAGTCTAACTATAACTATGGCCAACTTCAAATTCGATTTAAAGATGGATCTGTTGGCTGGTATGAGGCAGGGTGGGGACCTATGGTTAGCGAAACCGCTCATTTTATCAAAGATGTCTTTGGCCCAAAAGGATCAGTTTCATTGCTTCAGGAAGAGCAAGCGACAGATTCGGTAGAAGGGCATACACAAACGGATATAATGAAAATCCATAAAGCGGGTATTGATGCCAAAAATCAATTTATTGACCCAGACCACATTAAAAGATTTGATCGTGCACCTTCACATCAAGAATTATGTGATTTTGAACAAGATTATTTTTATCGAGCTATTATAGAAGATCAAGATCTCACTTCTCACATTCAAGAAGCCATTAGTAGCCTAGAAATTGCTCTAGCCTGTGATAGAGCCGTTACGTCTGGTAAAACGGTTTTTCTTTAAATTAGGTTTTAGAAGCTTCTTGATCAATTGTATTGAGAGCAAATATGAGTTGATCTAACTCCTCTAAGGTTGTAAAGATATTAGGTGTTATTCGGCACCCGCGTACGTTAGAATTATTTATTGCAACAGTGAAAATTTTGTGTTTGTGAAGTAATAAAGAAGCTAAATCTGGGGGAGCAACATTTTTTAATCCAACGGTTGCAATACCACAAAACCGTTTTGTGTCGGAGGGGGTTTCTAGGTAAATATTTGGGTGATTTCTAAATGATTTTGTCCAATACTCGGTTAGATATCTCAACCTTTTTTCCTTTCTTTTTGGCTCTATTAATTGGAGATAATCAATAGCGTTAAGAATGGCTAAATCATGATACTCAGGATGAGTCCCTATATGCCCAAATCGTTTAATTGTATTTTTTAATGAAACATTTTCTGCAAATAAGGGCGAAAGGGAATTGTGGTGTTTAGGGTTGATGTAGAGCATCCCGCAACCTAAGGGAGCAGCTAGCCATTTGTGCAAACTTGATCCATAATAGTCACAATGTAGAGACTCTATAGAAAACGTAAAATGACCCACACAATGGGCCCCATCGACCAAAACTTGAACACCAGAAGCATGAGCCATGCCACAAATTTTCTTGATAGGCAAAATGTGCCCTGTAATATTAATCATATGAGAAACTAAAATCAATTTTGTTTCGGGTTGTATGGCCTTTTTATAAAGGGAGACTATTTCGTCATCATTCTTTGGATCTTTTGGTATTGATAGTATAGTGGTGTTTAGTTGGTTTTCAAGAGCAACCTGAAGAATCATTTGTTGCATAGCACCATATTCTTGCTCAGAATAAATCACATGATCTCCTTTTTGCCAAGACATACCTTTAATTACGGTATTTAGTGACTCCGTTGTGTTTCGCGTTAAGATAAGATTGGAAGCATCACAGCCAACCACATCTGCTAATTGATTAATTACTTTTTGCTTATTATCAAGTCGAACTGTACGCATATAATAAGACCCTTCGCGATTAATCATTGCGATCTGATTTTGAAGAGCCTTAAGCGTCGGTTGAGGTATAATATTATAGTACCCACTCTCCAAATTTGTATACTCTGGTTTTAAATCATAATCTGCCCGAATTTGTTTCCAGAAAGACTCTCCTTTTTTTGGTTTTTGGGCCCATGCAGGTGGGCTCAAACTCATCAAAGGGAGTTGAATACTTCCAAAACCAATGGTTTTTAAAAATGTTCTTTTTTTCATTTTTTAAAACTTAATTCTTTTCGTTTAAATTGTCTTTAACAAGATACTTTTTCTTTTGATTTTAGTGTATTAAAGATTTCAAAAAGAAATTGTGTTCCTACGTGGCTTTTTTTTATTTTGTGATTGATCTATAGAGCATGAAATTTTTTATTCGTTTTTGGTTGGTATTGTCTTTTGTTTTTATACAGACATCATGTAAGAATTATGAGACAAGTTATGTTCCTCTTACCGCTGTTGCTCAGCACCCCAATGGGATGCAATATGTTGGGATGGAAACTTGTATAATATGTCATCCAGAAATTGTAAAGACCCATCTCCAAACTCCTCATTATAAAACCTCAGAAATAGTTGAGCAAGAAAACCTTATTGCATTAATTACACCCCAAAACAATAAAGTTGAACTAGGAGACGGTACTATAATAAAAATTGAAAATAATAATAACCAAATTTATCAATCTGCTTATGCTAAGAATGATACCCTACCCCTCTACCAAAAGGAAATGGAAGTTGCGATTGGCTCAGGCAAAAAAATTGGACAAACTTTTCTCACTTGGGAAAACAGTTCATTGTTTCAACTGCAAGCTTCTCACTTTTCGCCTTTGAATCAATGGATCAACAGCCCTGGCTATGGTTCCTTTATGTCTCCAAAGCGTCCCATTTTTCCAAGATGTTTGGAGTGTCACAGTACCTATGCTCAACCCGAAAACCCAAACAGCCCTTCTGAAAACAACCGTTATATCAGAGATCAAATTGTATATGGTATCGATTGCCAGCGATGTCACGGGCCTGTTGTTGAGCACGTAACCTATCACCAAAAAAACCCGATGGATGCTGTAGGAAAAAAGATTATAAAGTATAGTAGTTTTAGTCGAGATCAAAGAGTAGACATGTGTGCATTGTGTCATGAAGGAACCATCCAAAAAAACATTCAAAAAAGTTTTTCTTTTCAACCGGCAGATCGTTTAAATCAATTTCGAGAAAGTGCTAGAGTGACCGCTAATAACACCCCTGATGTCCATGCCAATCAAGTTGCTTTGCTTAAATCTAGTGCTTGTTTTCAACACTCTGAGACCATGGATTGCATGACCTGTCACAATCCACATGCTTCAGAAACTGGAAATGCTATTAAATTCAATTCTATTTGTGCCTCTTGTCATCAGGGCGTAGAACATCAGATGAATAAAGATTTCAAAAGTCTAAAGACCTCATTTGAAAACTGTATTTCTTGTCATATGCCCTTTCAGGATAGCTCAATTATGAAACTTGAGTTAGAAGAAAATAGGTTAGTCCCTGTTCAAGTGAGAACACATAATATTGGAGTTTATGATGAATTTGTCAGAAAATAAAGAGACTTACTTTTTTAATGGCTCAATAAAATAAGTGCCTTTTAGACTTTTTTTTCCATCCTGATTGATTGGAATAATTGACAAAATATATTTTTAAATCGCTTTGGTTAGCATAGTCAACAAAATATACTTTTTTATCCGCTTGATTAGGATAGTCAACAAAATGCCAAAGCCCTTTGTTCCCTGTAGCTTGGTTTTTATACTCTACCCTGTGCACTTTTAAATCCGCTTGATTTTCATAGGGCACGACAAAAATTTTTATATCTGCCTGATTGGGATAGTCTACAGAGAAGA
Source organism: Flavobacteriaceae bacterium (assembly GCA_016779985.1). Classification (GTDB taxonomy): domain Bacteria; phylum Bacteroidota; class Bacteroidia; order Flavobacteriales; family Flavobacteriaceae; genus JADHMP01. The sequence continues at coordinate 7,535 of JADHMP010000016.1, read as the reverse complement.
CCTTTTGTGAAAAACAATTTATTGAGCTCAGAAAAAAAATGATACATAGATGGCGTCCCATACGCTAATTTAAAGTTTTATCTTAAACCTTCAATGTCATATTGTGATAAGAAATCCCAAAGTAATTCAGCTGTACTTTTTCCTTTATACTTAGCACTAAACCATCCATGATTTCCTGAAATGTATTTATAATGCTCCACGGAAACCCCATTATCACCTGAGCCATAAACATAATGTTCAATTGGTATATCACTTTCTGAGTCAATAGAGACAGTAGGGTTTACTTCAGTGTTATTGAACTCTATCCAGTAGTCTAAAACAGCTTGCACTGAAAGGAAAAAATTACTTCCTGTATAGGGCAGCACAAAATCTAAAGTTCCATGAAGATGGATAACAGGTATTGGATGACTCGTTGTCCCAAAACAACCTAACATTACCCCAGAGACAGAGCCAATTCCTGCAATGAGCTCGCTTTTATGATGTGCAAGACCATAGGCCATCATTCCTCCATTAGAATATCCAATAGCATAAATTCTTTCTTGATCAACATTATATTCAGATGCAATTTGATTAATCATTTTTTCTATAAATCCAAAATCATCAACCAAACTTTTATTGTTTTCAATCGGTGGACACGAATTCCAATGCGGAGCATTACCCAATAAACTTCCTTGAGGATAAACCAAAATAAAACTTTCGGTATTAGCCAGAGGTCGCATATCTACTTTTTCCATGTAGTTTTCAATCGTCTGTCCAAAACCATGAAAGTTGATTACGAGTGGAAGTGGAGTATTTTCGCTGTAAGAATCGGGAATATGAAGAACATATTCTCTGTCAATACCCTCATGATTTATAAAATTTGTTGAAGAATATGAAGTGATTATTTCTATTTCGTTCTCGCTTTTGGTGCAGGAAAAAAGTAGAATAAACAAAAATAGATAGAGCCAATTTTTCATTAATTATAAATTTAAACAGATCAAAAAACCTCTTATTGCTGTGTTTTATAGGGTTCTTGAATAGAATGATTTGTGGGGCAAAAATCAATATTAAAATTTTGAATTAATGCGTTACCATCCAACAATGGATAAACATAACAAAAAAATAATTCTATAACATGAATTAACTAGCTTTTCTTACCGTTTGAAAAATTTCAGGTTTTTTGGATTGAGAATTAATTAACAAGAGGGTATTGATTTTATTTAAAAAAACGGTTATACTCGAATGGTATAACCGCTTAGTTATTTTAGTAGCGAGGTCTTGACTCGAACCTACGAGTTTCGGGTTATGAGGGACTTTTGATCACTTTTTTAAAGTTAACTAATTAATTATATGCTTCTTTATTTTTTATTTTTACTCTTTTCTAGACTAATCGTGTAGTGTAGCGTGTTCGCTCTAGGAGCTCTTAGGCTCTTTGTTAGCGGTTGATGTCATTGCCAACACTTTACGTTCCAATATCTCAATACGAGCATCTTGCCCTTTTAAATGGCGTTCTAGAAATTCTATCCTTTCAGTTAGATTATCTTTTGGCGTGGGTTTCTCTTCAACGAACATTTGGCCTTTACTTTTTAGCAACCAATCATAGCTTATTTCTGGGAATTGATCGGTTATTTTCTTAGCAAGCTTTACTGATATTCCATTTCTGCCATTAATAACGTGGAATAGAAATGAGCCGTCAGTATATCCTAACTCAATCCCAAGGGCACGTCTGCTCATCTTGGAATATTCGATAATAGCCTGAATTTTCTGGGGATCAGTCATTACATCTATATTTTTAATTATTTGAAAAACAAAGACTTAGTGATTTTTTATAAAAAAAGTATTTATATGTATTTATATTGTCATTATTTGTTGTTATATTTGAATAAACAACTTTAACAAATATAGAAAAATGAATCCCAGAGCCCTACTTTTTGATCAATTAGAATTATTGCAAGAGCTAAAACAAGCTCCAAATGTCTCGATTGAACTAGACTGGGGTGGAAATGATGGAAGGTATTACAACGAAGAGGAGGAATACGAGTTTGGTGGATTTATGTTTCACTTTGAAATAGAGGTGAAGCAATTTCGCAAGACCATTCCCGAAACACATCATCCCGAAGAATATAATTATACCGACCCTCAGATCATTAATGAAGTAAAAGATTCAATTGATTACAAGAAACTGAGCTAACCTACGCTTGTTTTCCCAAATTTATGACTTAACCTACTTTTCCCTAATAATAAACAACAAAAGTCTAAGCTAAAGCGAGTTGTGATGACAAGTTTTATATCAAATGCTTAAAACAAGAGACATACTGCATGAGCTCCGGGAGATTAATAAAATATTTGAGAACTTATCTTATTCTCACAATTCCAACGAGGTTTTTCAGCCTTTTTTGATATGTTTATTAATTACTTTTTCTTCAATCGCAAGATTATTATAGAACACTTGCAGAACAAATATGAACCAAAGTAGAGTACGCTTCATTCAACTTTAAGGAGCAAAAGAAAAGGCTGCATTTTGGCCCCTTTGGGGGGGTTGACCTCCGTGGTAAGCTTATTATTGGGCTGGGAGTTTCCTATTCTTTTTTTTCTTTTTAACCATTTATTACATTAAAACAACCGTTTATTACACAAATATACTCCTTGTGTATTGAGGCATTGAGTTCTTATTTTCAATTCATAGAATAATTATTTTTGTTTTTTTTAATGGAAGAAATAATATACCAAATATTGTATGACTTTTTAGTCATTAGAGATACCAAAGTAGCCTATCATGGGTATTCGACTCTTTTTTTAATTTATGATTTGCCAGAGACAATAAAAAAGAACCTTATTAAACTTTGTGAAAATTATACAATATCTGACCTCTCTGAAACGGCAGAAGATTTAACAGAAATATGGATGAAAAAAAATTAATTATGAAAAAATACAAGTCGAGTAGCATTTATAACTATCAACAAATGTCAGAGAAAAAGTTTAAAAGGCAAAAGGAGTTGGCCTGCTCCATTATGGAGGACTATATTCGGCTTTCAGATTTGTTTTACCAAACCAATAATTTCATAAACTTAGACAATCCAGAAAAGGATAATTATTTTAAACCTGAAGAAAAATTCTCTGGTTTTAAGAAACTTTTTATTTTGGCTGGAATTTCAGACCCAATTCACAAAGACCAATTTAATGCCCTTACCTTTAAAAAAGTAAATGAGCTAAGAAAGACAACTCATACCGTTAAGGAAAAGGCTCAACTATTATGTGCCGCATGGCTCGTAAAAGCAGCGGAGCTCGGAGAGTAGGTCTTGTTTCGAGTAGGAGTAGTCTTGAGAGGATTGATTGACTTGATGAAATTCACATCGATAATATCATTTTCCTCTAGCACACTAAAAAGAGAACTCAACACCATACGAGTGTTGTTTCTGTATTGTGGTCCCAATTTTTCCAGCACTTAATTTAAGAATTGATTGACTTGTTTTTTTATAATTTCATGTATGGAAGCATAAAGGATTCCTTTTTTTGTCTAGAAATTTTTTAGAGTGCCTTAACCTATTGAGATAATCTTTATAAGTAATCAGTCTCCTTAATAAGTTTCTTTTTCTGACCTATGGCAAAGTCTAACTCATTAATTGCAGTTCTTTTGGTTTCATATTTGATCTGATATGGGTTATATTCCTTCTCCATAAGATTCTTTGCTTTTTATCTCCCTAGGAAAAGCATGCGTTCGTTCTTTTTTTATACAACCTATTTACGTTGAAGTATAGCGGTGTTTTACGCAATAGTTTACCTGTTTTTGGGATACGAAATGAGTTAAAACATACCCTCTTTTGGAGAGATCGAAAGACTCTTCACCGTGATAAATCTTTGGATCGGAGTTCTGTTTCATCAGTTTAGAATCGTGTTCGGTAGCAATTATTTTAGACAAAGAATCCATTGATGTTTAGTGATATTTTACTAATAACCAATGGATTAAATTAGTAGCGAGGGCTGGACTCGAACCAGCGACCTTCGGGTTATGAGCCCGACGAGCTACCTGCTGCTCTACCTCGCGCTTTGAGGGGCAAATATATAAACTTTAGCTCCCTAAACCAAGCCTTTGCTATCGAACTCTGTATATTTACCAAATCAATGACTACAAATTCGACACACAGAGCAGGCTTTATTTCAATTATTGGGAATCCCAATGTAGGGAAGTCAACCCTTATGAATGCCCTAATTGGAAAAAAGCTTTCTATCACCACAGCTAAAGCCCAAACAACAAGGCATCGTATTTTAGGTATCGTCAGTGGCGATCAATTTCAGATGGTTTTTTCAGATACACCTGGCATTATTAAACCTGCTTATGAAATGCAAAATTCTATGATGAACTTTGTTAAAGAATCTCTCGTCGATGCCGATGTATTGATTTATATGGTGAGTGTAGAAGATAAAATTTTAAAGGATGCTGATCTATTAGAAAAAATAAAAAAGACAACTATCCCTTTAGTATTGCTGGTCAATAAAATTGATACGGTTGATCAAAGTGAATTAGAAGAAACTGTTATTGAGATGGAAAATCTATTCCCCAACGCTACCGTATTTCCTATAGCTGCACTGACAGGATTTTTTGTCAAGGAACTTCAAAACTACCTTATTGATTTGCTACCCGAATCGCCAGCATATTTTCCAAAAGAGCAACTTACGGACAAACCCGAACGCTTTTTTGTAAATGAAGCTATACGGAAGCAAATTTTAGAACACTACGCCAAAGAAATTCCTTATGCCGTTGAAGTCCTCACCGAGGAGTTTCTTGAGGAACAAAAAATCATTAGAATTAGATCGGTCATTTTGGTAGAAAGAAATACTCAAAAGGGCATTCTTATCGGACATAAAGGAACTGCCCTGAAACGTGTTGGAATAGGAGCTCGAAAAGCATTGCAACACTTTTTTGGAAAAAAAATACATTTGGAGTTGTATGTTAAAGTCTCTAAAAATTGGCGGTCCGATGGTCAACAATTAAAACGGTTTGGATATTCCAATTGAACTTCAATAAAACTTAGAAGAAATTTTTATCTTTATTTAAACAACAATTAATACATGAAAAATATATTCCTAATCTGCATAACCCTTAGTTTTTTGCTTGCGTGTAATCAAGAAAACAATACACCACCCAACATTGTTTTCATTATGTCTGATGACCACGCCTTTCAAGCGATTAGTGCTTATGGATATGAACTAAATAACACCCCTAATATAGATCGAATAGCCCAAGAAGGCGCCTTGTTTAAAAAAGCGTTTGTCACAAATTCTATTTGTGCTCCCAGCCGTGCGGTGATGCTAACAGGAAAACACAGTTTTGTGAATGGTAAGGTAGATAATATGCAAGATTTTAATTGGGATCAAGACAATTTTGCTAAACACCTTCAAAAAAATGGTTATCAAACGGCTATGGTTGGAAAAATTCACCTCAGAGGACTGCCACAAGGGTTTGATTATTCTGCCGTTTTGCCTGGTCAGGGGCATTATTATAATCCAGATTTTATCATCAATGGCGTAAAAGAGCGTATTGAAGGTTATGTGACTTCAGTGACCACTAAACTCAGTTTGGATTGGTTAAAAAATAAACGCGATAAAAGCAAGCCTTTCTTACTCCTATATCATCAAAAGGCACCACACCGAAATTGGAAACCCGAAAAAAAATATCTGACTTTATTTGACGACAAAACCTTTAGTCCCCCAGCCAATTTTTTTGACACTTATAAAAACAGAGGCACAGCTGCTAAAACCCAAGAGATGCTGATTGCTGCTTCAGAAGATCAAATAGCTGTGGCACACGGAAATGGAGGGCATGGTCGTTGGGGTCATGATTTTAAAATGTTAGTAGATCCTTATGGAAATAATACTGGATTTGAGAAAGAGCTCACCCGTTTTACACCTCAACAAAAAGAAGATTGGTTAGCGGCCTATACGCCTAAAAATGACGCCATGAAGGCCCAAAAAATGGATGATAAAGAGATTGCCCTATGGAAATTTAATCGCTACCTTAAAGATTATTTGCGCACAATTCAATCTGTAGATGATGGGGTTGGAAAGGTTTTAGATTATTTAGATCAAGAAGGGTTGACAGACAACACAATTGTAGTGTATACATCAGACCAAGGGTTCTACTTAGGAGAGCACGGGTGGTTTGACAAACGATTTATGTATGAAGAATCCTTAAGAACACCCTTGCTGATGCGATATCCTAAAGAAATTAAAGCGGGGGCTGTTATTGAGAAAATGGTTCAAAATTTAGACTTTGCACCCACCTTTCTAGACTATGCTGGAGTGCCTCAACCAGAGGATTTACAAGGTATTTCTTTCAGGGATATAGTTAGTCAAAAAACAGAAGATTGGAGAGAAGCCATTTATTATACTTATTATGAATATCCATCTGTACATATGGTCAAAAGACATTATGGTGTGAGAACTGAACGCTATAAGTTGATGCATTTCTATTATGATATCGACGAGTGGGAACTCTATGATCTTGACAAAGATCCTAGTGAAATGAATAATGTTTATGGACAGGCTGACTATGCAGATATCCAAAAAGAATTGCATGATAAATTAACTGAGTTAAGAGCGTATTATGGTGACAGCGACGAGTTGGATCAAATGCATATAAATAATTATTTAACTCATCTTAAAAAATAAAAAAAGTCACAACAACTTCATAATTCATTTTAAGCGCTATTGAATATAAAAACCATTGACTTGCATGGAATTCGTCATAAGGAAGCAATGCTTCTTGTTCGAGAGACCTTAGATGAATTAAGCTTGAAACAAAGTTTTTCTCTAACTATAATAACAGGAAATTCAAGTGTCTTACAGCATCGTATTTTTAATGAAGTTTTAGAAAGAACAAAGTACAATTATTTTATCCCCTCTTGGAATCTAGGACAAATAGTTGTAGAATATATAGAGTTATAATCTATTGACTTCTTTTCACTTCTTAATATCAGTATATATAATACTTTACATTCTTTTCGTTATATTTTATTTGGACATATAAATTGATAAAATAGATTCATCATAAACTCTTATATCTACACTCTCATAATTTGACAAATTTTTACAACTATGATTAGCAATAATTGTAACTATCAAAAATAATTTTTCATTTTAATTGATTTATGATTAATAATAACTCTAATATATAGAGAATGAGATTTATTTTAAAACATTACAAACTTCCCCCAAACAAACACCCTCTAAAACCACTACATAGGAATCTCAGGGTTAAAACTATGATATCAATGGATTAGATGGAATTTGGATTGGAGGCGTTGGTGTAAAAGAAAAACCCTCCACTTGGGAGGGTGATTTATTTATTTGCTAGTAGGTAGCTAACATTATTCTAAGGAAACTTCTTACAATTTTACCTCCTCCATTGGTTTCTAAGAAATTATCCCATGCTTTTTCATGTTCATTTTGGCTGTATTTTGAGGGTAATTTACTATGCCCTCCAAATGCTCCTTTAAAATCTCTAAAACCTTGAACTACCCATGCATTTCCCCCTGACGTATGGTGATGTCCAGCAG
>JADHMP010000020.1:0-6663 GCA_016779985.1 Flavobacteriaceae bacterium | reverse complement strand
ACAATCATTAAGTGAACGTCTAAAGGTTTTTCAGCTTTTTGCTGAAAAATTTTCATAATTGGTGTTCCAAAAGAAATATTTGGAACAAATACACCATCCATCACATCAATGTGAAACCATTGAGCCTTACTTTTATTAATTAATGAAATTTCATCTTCAAGCTTACCAAAATTACATGCAAGCATTGAGGGAGCAATAATTCTTGAACTATTATCCAAGGTATGTTTTTAGAATTTTACTTCTAGAAGCATGTTTAAGTCTTCTAATTGCTTTTTCTTTGATTTGACGAACTCTTTCACGAGTCAAATCAAAGGTTTCACCAATTTCTTCAAGAGTCATTGCATGTTGCTCAGCTAAGCCAAAGTATAATCTAACAACATCAGCTTCTCTAGGTGTAAGTGTTTCAAGTGCTCTTTCTATTTCAGTTTTAAGTGATTCGTGTAAAAGTTTCTTGTCAGGATTAGGTGATTCACCACTTCTAAGTACATCATATAAGTTAGAATCTTCACCTTCAACAAGAGGAGCATCCATTGAAAGATGTCTTCCTGAATTTTTCATAGATTCTTTAACATCAGAAACAGTCATGTCTAATTCCTTGGCGATTTCTTCAGCTGAAGGTACACGTTCATTTGCTTGCTCCAGAAAAGCATACATTTTATTGATCTTATTTATCGATCCAATTTTGTTTAGGGGAAGTCTTACGATTCTTGATTGTTCAGCTAAAGCTTGAAGAATGGATTGTCTAATCCACCAAACAGCGTATGAAATAAATTTAAAACCTCTAGTTTCATCAAATCTTCTCGCTGCTTTTATAAGTCCTAAATTTCCTTCATTAATTAAATCAGGAAGCGTTAAACCTTGATTTTGATATTGCTTAGCTACTGAAACTACAAATCTCAAGTTAGCTTTAGTAAGTTTTTCAAGTGCGATTTCATCACCAGCTTTAATCCTTTGAGCTAATTCTACTTCTTCTTCTGCAGTAATTAAATCAACTTTTCCAATTTCTTGTAAATATTTATCAAGTGAAGCAGTTTCACGATTTGTAACCTGTTTTGTTATTTTAAGCTGTCTCATTAATGTCTTTTAATACTTATACGTTTATTGTTAAAAAAGGTTTCATTTTATTCCTTTTTTTTTGGTCTTTCAAGTAAAATTTTTCTAGAAACTTTTTGTTTTTTAGTCCTCGGATCAATTCCCATATATTTTACTCTAACAATATCTCCTAAGTTCAGGTGTTTTTCTACGTTTTCTACTCTTTCCCAAGCTATTTCGGAAATATGTAGTAAAACTTCTTTACCTGGTCTGAACTCTACAACAGCTCCAAATTCCAAAATTTTTATAACCTTGACATCGTATTCTTTTCCATTCTCTGGTTTAAAAGTAATATTATCTATTTTTTCAATAACTGAATCAATCATTTCCTGATTAGTTCCTAAAATTTCTATTATTCCTTTTTCATCTTCTTCTTCAATTACAATTGTAGTTCCAGTTTCTTTTTGCATCTCTTGAATTACTTTTCCTCCCGGTCCTATTACTGCTCCTATATAGTCACCATCTATTGTAACTTTCACCATTTTTGGAGCATGTGCTTTAACAGATTCAGCTGGCTTCTCTATAGTATTAGTTAATTTTTCAAGTATTTCTAACCTTCCAGTTCTAGCTTGTTCAAGAGCTTTAACTAAAATTTCATATGAAAGGCCTTTAATTTTGATATCCATCTGACATGCTGTGATACCATCTTCAGTTCCAGTTACTTTAAAATCCATATCACCTAAATGATCTTCATCTCCAAGAATATCTGAAAGAACAGAATATCTTTCACCATTAGAGATTAAACCCATGGCTATCCCTGAAACAGGCTTGCTAATTTTAACTCCTGCATCCATCAAAGCCATGGTTCCTGAACAGACAGTTGCCATAGAGGATGAACCATTTGATTCAAGAACTTCAGAAACTAATCTAACAGTGTATGGGCAATCTTTTGGAAATACTTTACTTAAAGCTCTTTGAGCCAAATTTCCATGACCAATTTCTCTTCTGGATGTTCCTCTTAAAGGTCTAGCTTCACCAGTTGAAAATGGTGGAAAGTTGTAGTGTAAATAAAAATTTTCTTCACCTTGATTTGTAGGGGAATCAATAATATTAGCATCTCTTGATGTACCTAGGGTTACGGTAGCTAATGCTTGAGTTTCACCACGAGTAAAAATTGAAGATCCATGCGTAGATGGCAAGTAATCAACTTCACACCAAATTGGTCTAATATCAGTAGTTTTTCTACCGTCAAGTCTTACGCCTTCACTTAGTACAAGTTCTCTTATTGCTTCTTTCTCAACTTTATAGAAATACTTTAAAATTAAATTTTCATTTTCTTCACGTTCTTCATCACTAAATTTACTCAATAGGTTTTCTCTTATTTTAGAAAACTCTAATGACCTTTCTTTTTTACCAAGTCCTTTTTTAGCTATTTGATAACAATCTTCATAACATTCATTTTGTACCTTTTTTAATATATCCTCATTCTCAATAGCAGATTCATATTCTCTCGTTTCTTTTTTTCCGATTTCATTAACCAATTCTTTTTGAGCATCAATTTGTGTTTTAATAGCCTCATGTCCAAATTTTATTGCCTCAATCATTTCACTTTCACTGATTTCATCAAACTCTCCTTCGACCATAGAGACAGAATCATAACTAGCTCCAACCATGATATCTATATCAGAATTATCTAATTGAGCTCTGCTTGGATTGATAACAAAGTCACCATTAATTCTTGCGACACGAACTTCAGAAATAGGATATTCAAATGGAATATCAGAAAGTTGAATTACAGTTGAAGCAGCAAGTCCTGCTAGTGAATCGGGCATTATTTCATCGTCATGTGACATTAGTTGAATCATTACTTGTGTTTCATAATGGTAATCTTTAGGAAACAGAGGTCTAAGAACCCTGTCAACAAGTCTCATTGTAAGTATTTCATCATCAGATGGTCTAGCTTCTCTTTTAAAAAATCCACCAGGAAATTTTCCTGCAGCTGCAAATTTTTCACGGTAGTCAACTGTAAGTGGTAAAAAATCAACGGGGCTAGCAGTTCTTGCTGATACAACAGTTGCTAAAAGCATAGCATTACCCATTTGTATAACAGCAGACCCATCAGCTTGTTTCGCTAATTTTCCTGTTTCTATTGAAATAATTCTACCATCAGGCAGTGTAATTTCTTTTCTATAAATTTTTGTGCTCATTTGTTTTCATTAATTAATTGTTGTGTGAGTAGCAACCAATGAAAACTTATTACTTTCTAAGTGATAATTTTTTTATAATAGCCCTATACCTGTTAATATCTTTATTTTTTAAATATGATAGAAGACTTTTTCTTTTTCCAACCATTTTTAAAAGCGATCTTTCTGTATTATAATCCTTTTTGTTAGACTTAAGATGATCTGTTAAGTGATTTATTCTTGTAGTAAATAAAGCAATTTGACCTTCAATAGAACCAGTATCTTTTTCAGAACTTCCGTTATCTTTAAAAATGTCTTGAATTTTCTCTTTAGTTAAATACATTTAAAATATTTTGTGGCGCAAATATAGTATAATTTTTTAAAGTTAATCACTATAATTACGAAGAGGTCTATTAAGAATTAAATCTAGGTAAAAATTAATCTTTTCTTTCAAATTGTTTCTATGGCTAATAAAATCAACAAAACCATGTTCCAGTAAAAATTCAGATCTTTGAAAACCTTCAGGAAGATCTTGACCGGTAGTATCTTTAACTACACGTGGACCAGCAAATCCAATTAATGCACCCGGTTCAGAAATAATAATATCTCCTAACATTGCAAAAGATGCTGTTGTTCCTCCGGTAGTGGGATCTGTACAAAGAGAAATATAAGGTATTTTGTTATTAGACAATTCTAAAAGTTTAGCAGAAGTTTTTGCCATTTGCATTAAGGAGAAAGCTCCTTCCATCATTCTTGCTCCACCAGATTTTGAAATAATTAATAGAGGAGATTTAGTTTTTATTGAATGATCAATTGCTCTTGAGATTTTTTCACCAACAACAGACCCCATAGATCCTCCAATGTAACTGAAATCCATTGATGCAATAGTTAAAGGTTTTGAACATGAGTTTCCGTATGCAACAGAAATTGCCTCAGCAAGTCCAGTCTTTTTATTTGCTTCCTTGACTCGTTTCGGGTAGGTTTTAGTATCAGTAAAGTTTAAGGGATCAGATGCTTTTAGATTATTAAACAATATTTCATAATCAGAATCAAATAATAAATTAAAATACTCATTTGACCCAATTCTCATGTGAAAATTGTCTTCCGGAGAAACAAAATTGTTGTTTACTAATTCATCATTATCAACAATTTTTCCTGTTGGAGTTTTATGCCAAAGACCGTCTGGCGTATCCTTTTTGTCTTTTGTATTAGTTTGAATTCCTTTCCTTGTTCTTTTAAACCAAGCCATAATTTCAATTAAAACTAAAAAATTATAATGTATTTACATTATTTAGGTCTTTAAAAGCTTTTTCAAGTCTTGTCACGAAATATTCCTCACCTTTTCTTAACCAAACTCTTGGGTCATAGAATTTTTTGTTAGGAATATCATCTCCATCAGGATTACCTATTTGGTTTTTAAGATATTCAGCATTTGAAGAGAAATAATCTCTAACACCCGACATGAAAGCATATTGCATATCTGTGTCAATATTCATCTTGACAGCTCCATATGAAATAGCTTCTCTAATTTCTTCTACTGTAGAACCAGATCCACCATGAAATACAAAATTAACAGTGTTTTCAGCTACATTGAATTTTTTAGAAATATAATCTTGAGAATTTTTTAAAATTTTAGGGGTTAGCTTAACATTTCCAGGCTTGTAAACACCATGAACATTTCCAAATGCAGCAGCGACAGTAAATTTATCACTGATTTCAGATAATTGTTCGTAGGCATAAGCAACTTCTTCAGGTTGTGTGTATAATTTAGAGCTATCAATATCTGTATTGTCAACTCCATCCTCCTCACCACCAGTGACACCTAATTCTATTTCAAGTGTCATTCCAATTTTTGACATTCTCTCTAAATATTTTTTACAAGTAGATATGTTTTCTTTAATATCTTCTTCGGAAAGATCAATCATATGAGAACTAAAAAGTGGTTTTCCACTTTTTTCATAATGTTTTTCGCTTTCAGAAATCAAGCCATCTATCCATGGTAAAAGTTTTCTAGCAGCATGATCGGTATGCAATAGTACTGTAGCATTATATTCTTTTGAAAGTTCATGGACATGCTTTGCTCCGGCAATTGATCCCTTTATAGATGCAATTTGGTCTATGTTCCCTAATCCTTTTCCAGCATTAAAACTTCCTCCTCCATTGGAAAATTGAATTATGACTGGGGCATTTAATTTTGCTGCAGTTTCTAAAGTTGCATTGATTGAAGATGATCCGATAACATTAACTGCTGGTAGAGCAAATTTCTTTTTTTTTGCAAGTTCAAAAATTTCTTGAACTCGATTTCCTGTAAGCACACTCATTTAGTAAAAATTGTTGGGCAAAATTAAGAAGAAAAAAAGAAGTTAGAAAGGATAATTTAATCCAATATTAAATACAGCTTTTTTTAGACTGAAATCTGTTAACCATCTTTTTCCTTTTTCTAAAGAAGGATTATGAGTCTTCAAGCCCATATCTAACCTAAAAATGAATAATCCAGAATCATACCTCAATCCAACTCCATTTCCTATTGCAAGCTCACTTAAATCACTAAATCCATTAAAAGTTCGAGAGCTATCTTCAGTATTGTCTAGCAGATTCCAAATATTTCCTACATCAGCAAAGAATGCTCCATCAAAATTCCCAAACATTTTAAACCTATACTCAAAATTAAATGCAATTTTAAAGTTAGCTTCATTAAACTCATCAAATGCACCACTACTTCCGGGACCTAATTTATATACTTGCCAAGCTCTGTTATCATTAGATCCTCCACCAAAAAAAGATTCAGAGAATGGTATATTTTCGGAATTTCCATAAGGTATAGCTAAGCCATTAAAAAATCTAAATGCAAAAAGTGAATTATTTTCAAAACTCCAATGTCTTATGTATGTAAATTCAGTTTTGAAAAATTGTGAGAATCTTAAATCAGATATAGTTTTAAAACTCTGGGAGTTATCTTTTTTTAAGAATAAATTTGCAATATTACCAGATGTTTGAATTTTTAAATTCCATCTGTTAAAATTATTTCCTTGAAATACATTTTCGGATTTATTTGAAAATTTTATTGAGGGACCAAGAATTAAATTATTAGAAATCAACCTAGATCTTCTGCCTTCAATAAAACTTACTTTTCTAAAATCTTTTTCTGAGATGCTTGTAAATTTTCCCTCTAACACATCATCAATAAATAAATTAATTCCTTTAGGAATTTCCAAATCCCCGTTGTTGTAATAAATTGGATTTGAGGTTATTTTATTAGCTATTAAGTTTAATTCCTTGTTTGAGCTAGAATATATATTAAAATAATTTCCAATATTTTTATTATTTATGAGTGCAATTTCAGCAGGAGAAAAACTAAAAAAAGTTTTTTTAGTATTCCAACTATATGTATAATTTAATTTAAAACTATTTCTATCTAATCCTATATTTCTTTGATTTGACGAACCAA
>JADHMP010000001.1:0-340482 GCA_016779985.1 Flavobacteriaceae bacterium | reverse complement strand
GTACTCGGAGCGGGACTTGAACCCGCACGATCGCAATGATCATTGGATTTTAAGTCCAACGTGTCTACCAATTCCACCATCCGAGCAAACGACAGAGCGAAAGACGGGATTTGAACCCGCGACCCTCACCTTGGCAAGGTGATGCTCTACCCCTGAGCTACTTTCGCATAATGGATTGCAAATGTAAACATAAAATACGTTTTGGCACAATACAAAAACAGAGAAAAATTTATCCTTTCTGCTGCAGTTTACGTTTAATGGCATTGAGTTGTAAAAGCGCTTCCACAGGCGTGAGGGTGTCAATATTCAATTGGGTTATTTCTTCCCGTAACGCTTCTAAAAGGGGGTCGTCAAGTTTAAAAAACTGCAGCTGCATCGCTTCTTTATTTGGTGTAGTGGAGGCTCTTTTTTTTGTAGCGCGCTGGGCTTCCAAAACCTTTAGTTTGCTTGATGCCGTTTGAACCACATGTTGGGGCATACCTGCCATTTTAGCTACATGAATTCCAAAACTATGCGCACTCCCTCCCGGCACTAGTTTACGTAAAAAAAGAACTTTATTTTTCATTTCTTTCACCGATACATTATAGTTTTTAATCCGTTCAAAATCTGCTGCCATGGCATTCAATTCATGATAGTGGGTGGCAAACAATACCTTGGGTCTATATGGATGTTCATGTAAATATTCTGCTATGGCCCAAGCAATAGAAATTCCATCGTAGGTACTTGTACCTCGACCAATTTCGTCTAACAATACCAAACTCTTAGCGGTTATGTTGTTGAGAATAGAAGCCGTTTCATTCATTTCAACCATAAAGGTCGAAGCGCCCATAGAAATATTGTCACTGGCCCCTACTCGTGTAAAGATTTTGTCTACAATGCATAAACTAGCGGCAGTAGCGGGCACATAACTCCCAATTTGAGCCAAAAGTGCAATTAAAGCTGTTTGTCTCAACAAGGCTGATTTTCCAGACATATTGGGGCCTGTTATCATCATAATTTGCTGCTCTTCTCGATTTAAATCGAGATCATTGGCTATATAAGTGCTCCCTGGGGGCAGATGAAATTCTATCACTGGATGTCGACCCCCTTTTATTGTTAGGGGTGACCCTTCATTCAATTCAGGTTTGCAATAGTGACGTTTCTGAGCCAATTGAGCAAAACCACTCAACACATCGAGCTGTGCCAATACTTGGGCATTCTCTTTTAAGAAAGACAACTCTTTTTGGAGTGTTTTGATGAGGTTTGCAAATAATTGCTGCTCTAACTGTAGAATTTGTTCATCGGCAGAGAGGATTTTAGTTTCGAATGTTTTTAGTTCTTCTGTAATATAACGCTCTGCATTGACAAGTGTTTGTTTTCTAATCCAGTCCTCTGGCACTTTGTCTTTGTGGGTGTTGCGTACTTCTATATAGTAGCCAAACACATTGTTAAAAGCTATTTTTAGCGAGGGAATTTGAGTGCGTTTTGTTTCTCTTTCTAAAAGGGAATCTAAGTGTTCTTGTACAGAACTTTTTAGTCCCCTCAGTGTGTCCAACTCTTGTGAATAACCAGCAGCAATCACTTTACCTTTGGACACCAACACAGGGGCCTCAGGATCCAATTGTTGTTGTAATTGATCGATCCAGTTTTGAGGGTCGCGCCATTTTTTTGACAATGCTTTCAGTGCATTACTATCTGCTTTTTCTAGGAGAGGGCCTAAGGGTTTTAAAAAGGTTAAGCTATGTTGCAATTGCACTAAGGCACGAGGAGCAATTTTTTCAGTGGCTATTTTGGCCATGATACGTTCAATATCAATGGTCTGTTGCAACATTTGCTGCAAGGCAGCATGCAGCTCTTCGGAAGCCAAAAAAGTAGCTATCACTTCATGGCGCTTTTCGATTGCATCTAAATTGAGTAGAGGAAAAGCCAACCAGTGGCGCAATAAACGGCCACCCATAGCTGTTTTGGTATAATCTATGACGCCAATCAAGGCTACTCCCCCAGCATGTGTAGGTTGAAATAATTCAAGATTGCGCACCGTGAAAGGGTCTAACCCCACATAGTTTGTTTGCTGTATGGGCAACAAACGAGTGATGTGTTGTAACTTTTCATGATGGGTTTCAGATAAATAATGCAACACTGCTCCTGCAGCGGCAACACCTACATTGAACTGTCCCATTCCAAAACCTTCTAAACTGTGAACGTCAAAATGGTCGAGCAGTTTGGCTTTGGCAGTTGATTCTTCAAAAGCCCAATCGTCCATATAGAAACAGTGAGGTGCCGTTTCAAACTGTTCTAGAAATGTTTTTTTCTGGGGCTTAGGCACCAACAACTCCTTAGGGGAAAAATGTTCTAATAGGAGTTTTATTTGGCTTATGGTTCCCTCTGTGGCATGAAAATCTCCTGTTGAAATATCGAGAAAAGCTAGACCAAATTTTTGCTTGTTTTGATAAATGGCGCCTAAATAGTTATTCTTTTTTTGCTCTAACACATCATCGTTGAGAGCCACTCCTGGGGTGACCAATTCTGTCACTCCCCTTTTGACAATTTTCTTTGTCATTTTTGGGTCTTCAAGCTGATCGCAAATTGCTACGCGACAACCAGCCCTTACCAATTTAGGCAAATAGGTATTTAGAGAATGGTGAGGAAAACCTGCTAATTCAGTTTCAGAGGTGCTACCTGCACCCCGTTTGGTAAGAATAATACCCAAAATATCAGCCGTTTTTATAGCATCTTCTCCAAATGTTTCATAAAAATCACCCACACGAAACAACAATAAGGCATCTGGATATTTAGCCTTGATCTGATTGTATTGCTTCATTAAAGGAGTCTCCTTACTTACTTTTGTCAAAATTTTAGATTTTTACGAATGTAATTATTAATTAAAAAAAACAGAGGCTCAAAAATTAAAAGTTCTTAAGACCCTTAAACAAGAATTGATGGTTCTTCTCTCTCTATTTTTTTTTAATTTTCACACTTAAATTAGAGTGCGCTATGATGCGAAAACTAAAGAATGAAGAATTAAACCGAGACAGTGTTTCTGCTTTTAAACTAGCAAAAAAAACTCCTGTTATTCTCATTTTAGACAACATACGGTCACTAAACAATATAGGTTCGGTTTTTAGAACAGCAGATGCATTTCGCATTGAAAAAATCTATCTCTGTGGTATCACAGCTCAACCTCCACATAAAGATATCCATAAGACAGCTTTAGGTGCTACAGAAAGTGTGGCCTGGGAGTATGTTTCTGAGGCAACTCAATTGGTCTTAAAGCTTCTAGAAGAAGGGGTAAAATTGTATGCCGTCGAACAGGTTGAAGGAGCTCAAACCCTTAATAGTTTTCAGCCCGAAAAAAATATAACACATGGTTTCATTTTAGGAAACGAAGTGCAGGGTGTGCAGCAAGCCTTAATTGATCTTACCAAAAGCGCAATTGAAATTCCTCAATGGGGTACAAAACATTCACTCAACATTAGTGTGGCTACTGGTATTGTACTTTGGGATTTTATGACAAAGTGGCAAAAGCACTAATACGCCTCAGCAGCCATTGAAAATCATAAGGGTTATTTTTAAAATCTCTATTCTCTATTGAAATTTTCAAAACAGGTATATCGGGGTTATTCCTAAAAAATTTGGCATAGCCTTCTTCTATTTTTTCTAAATAATCAATAGTAATTTCTTGTTCAAAAGGTCTTGCGCGTTGTTTAATTCGTTGGAGATGAAAACTTATGGGGGCCTCTAAATAGAGTACTAAGTTAGGCAAAGGTTGCTTTTCTAGCGCTGCGTCATAGTCACTGCAAAAAAGTGTAAAATCGGCTGAGCTCAAGTTGTTTTGAGCAAAAATTGCTGATTTAAAAAAGCTGAAGTCTGCAATCACTTTTGTAGCTTGATTTTTTTTCCAAAAGCGGTGTATAGCATTTGATCTTTCTTTTAAGAAATGCGTTTCAAGGGCTTTTGCATGGGCTTTAGGATTTTTATAAAAGGAGGCTAAATGTGGGTTATCAGCAAATTTTTCTAACATGATTAGTGCATCAAAGTGAGAGGTTATTTGTTGGGCTAAAGTGGTTTTGCCTGCGCCTATATTGCCTTCTATGACTAGAAAGGGAAAAGAAGAAAAAATGAAGGGAGACCAATCTTTAAAAGGTTTTTGAAGTATCGTTCCTTCTTCAAATGGAGCTAAAAGTTGCTCAACAGTTTGATTTAGAGTGGGGTGCTTCCATTGTGATGCAATTTCATTTAGTGGGCGCAATACAAATTCACGTTGATGCAACAAAGGGTGTGGG
This sequence comes from Flavobacteriaceae bacterium, assembly GCA_016779985.1. Classification (GTDB taxonomy): domain Bacteria; phylum Bacteroidota; class Bacteroidia; order Flavobacteriales; family Flavobacteriaceae; genus JADHMP01. The sequence continues at coordinate 336,220 of JADHMP010000001.1, read as the reverse complement.
ATTTTTAAGGCTGGCTGTTGAATAATCCTATTTTCATAAGCCAATAAATCCAAATCTATAGTACGTGATTGATACCCAACAGCAGCACTTCGGTAGCGACCAAGTTTTTGTTCTAGCTGCAACATGCTATTTAATAATTCAGAAGGAGTTAGTATGGTTTCTATGGCTATACAGGCGTTGTAAAATGTGGTACCCTCAAAGCCCCATGCAGGGGTTTCATATAGATGTGACTGGGCAATGATCGTTAATGGAAGTTCTTCTAGACCCAATAGGGTACTTTGTAAAAACTCCAGTCGATCACCTTGATTACTTCCTAAAGAGAGATATGCCTTTCGTAACATAGTTAGTAAGCTGATAAAGGACAAAGCTACAAAACCCTATATTTGTAGCATAAACACATGTTATATGAATTTCCTTAAATCTTATTTTGCCTCACTACTAGGAACTTTCTCTGCACTAGGCCTATTATTTGTTTTTTTTCTTCTGGTTCTTTCAGCAGCTAGTGCCCTCTTTTCTGGTGATGTTGATACGGCAACCATTGAAAAACAAAGTGTCTTAGATCTAAACCTAAATCTTCCTCTTGCTGAAAGAAACCCAGTTTCTGACCCTTTTGAAGAAGTGTTGGGCTTAGGAAATGAATTTTTAGGCTTACCTGAATTGCTTAGAAGCATTGAACTGGCCGCCACAGATGAAGACATTGAAGGCATTCGTTTAAAAGCTGAATTTGTGCCCGCTGGCTGGGCTCAAACACATGCAGTGCGCAAGGCCTTAGATCATTTTAAAGCCTCTGGAAAATTTATTTACGCTTATGCTGATTTTTTCTCTCAAAAAAGCTACTTCCTTGCATCAGTTGCTGATTCTATTTTTCTTAATCCACTGGGCAATTTGGAATTTAAAGGACTGGCGTCAGAAGTGCTCTACTACAAGTCTTTTCAAGAAAAATACGGAGCCAAAATGGAAGTCGTCCGCGAGGGCAATTTTAAGGGAGCTGTAGAACCTTTTTTGCAAGATGAAATGTCTGCTGAAAATGAATTTCAAATTCAATCTGTTTTGAATTCTCTTTGGAGTACACTTCGTCAAGCTATAGCTACCTCTAGAAATCTAAATGAGGATACTGTTGACTCCATTGCTGAAACTCTTGCAGCTAGTTTGCCCGAAGAAGCCCTTTCACAAAAACTTATTGATGGGTTGAATTATGAAAATGAAGTAGAAGATAAAATTAGAACTCGCCTCGGTCTTGAAGCAGATGACGAAATAAATTGGGTGAGTCCTCAACAAATGGCAAGAACAATTCCTGCTTATAACAAGAAAATAAAAGATCGTGTTGCCATCATCTTTGCCAATGGAAACATTCTTTATGGAGAAGGAAGTAACACCTATATCGCTCAAGGAAAATTTGTTGAAGCTATAGATGATGCGGCCCAAGATGAATGGGTAAAAGCTATTGTTTTACGGATTAATTCGCCCGGTGGAAGTGCACTCACTTCAGAAATAATTTGGGAAGCCCTTGAAAGAGCAAAAGCTAAAAAACCTTTGATTGTTTCTATGGGTAACGTAGCGGCCTCTGGTGGGTATTATTTAGCTGCTCCTGCACATCAAATTTTCGCTGATCCACTTTCAATTACAGGTTCAATTGGTGTTTTTGCTATTTTACCCAATGTGCATCAACTCAGTGAAAATATTGGTGTCAATGCAGACCAGGTTCAGACACACACCAATGCAGCTGGATATAGTTCTTTTGAGCCCCTTTCAGACAATTTCAGAGCTTATGTCCAAAAGAATATAAGAAAAATCTACAGCACCTTTAAAGAGCGGGTCGCTGCTGGAAGAAACCTTTCTCTTGAGAAAGTGGAAAGTCTTGCTCAAGGAAGAGTATGGTCTGGAAAAGAAGCTTTGGCAAATGGTTTGGTGGACACTTTAGGGGGACTAGAAGAAGCTATTACCGCCGCTGCAAGCCAGGCGAATCTCGAAGAATATAATCGCATTGCCTACCCCCAGTGGGATCAAGATCTTGAAAGTATTATCAACAAGATGATTCCAACCGCAAAATATGAAGGCTTGTCAAAAATACTTTCCCATTTCGGAATCGAACAAACCTTCACTAATCAACCTCAAAAACCCATTTCCAATTCCTTTAAAACACAATTGCCCTTTTCACTAAAAATAGATTAAATGATAGAAAAAGATAGGAAGCTAGCCCAACAAATCTATCTCTATTTAGCGGCTCTGTTTATCACCTCATTGGTGGTTTCCAATCTAATTTTTCAAAAGTTTTTCTATTGGTATCCCTTTAATGGAACCCTTTTTGGAAGTCAATTATTTGAGTTGTCTGTGGGTATTCTACCCTATCCTATAACCTTTCTCATCACCGACTTGATTTCTGAAATTTACGGCAAGAAAAAAGCCAATCAGGTGGTGGTCGCTGGGATTTTTTCTTCTTTTTTCTCCATGGGAATTCTTCTCATGGCAGATGCTGTGCCGGCCTTGGAGAACTCCCCTATTGATGATGCAACTTTTGAAAAAGTTTTCTCACTTTCTCCCTTAGCTGTTTTGGCTTCTATGTTAGCCTATTTGGCGGCTCAGTTTATTGACATCAAAATTTATCATTTTTGGAAACAACTCACTCAGGGTCGTATGTTGTGGTTACGAAATAATTTTTCAACATTCACCTCTCAATTTCTAGACACTTTTTTGGTGGTGAGCCTGTTGAGTATTTTCAATATTTTACCGTGGAACTTGTTTTGGGGATTGGTGCTGTCTGGGTTCTTATTCAAAGTCATTGTTGCCCTCTTTGATACTCCCATATTGTATGTCTTGGTGGCATGGTTTAGAAAAAAGTTTCAGTTGAAAATCAATGAAGAAATTAGGCTATAACAATGAGCGAAGAAACCATTCGAATAAATAAGTTTTTGAGTCAGTCGGGCTATTGTTCTAGAAGAGAGGCAGACGGTCTGATTACACAGGAACGGGTTTTAATCAATGGCAAAATGGCTACTATGGGACAGCAAGTTGGTCCAAAAGACCAAATTCTAGTAGATGGTGAAGTCTTACAAAACAAATCCAATAAAAGAAAAATATATTTAGCTTTTCACAAACCCAAAGGGATCGTTTGTACAACCGATACAAGGGTTGAAAAAGATAATATTATTGATTTTATCAATTATCCAGAACGTATTTTTCCTATCGGGAGATTGGATAAAATGAGTGAAGGGCTCATCCTGATGACCAATGACGGTGACATTGTCAATAAAATTTTACGAGCCCGTAACCAACACGAAAAAGAATATGTTGTGACTGTCAACAAGCCTGTTACTGCTGATTTTGTTAAAAATATGGCTGCTGGTGTACCTGTACTAGACACTGTCACTAGGCCCTGCGTTGTTGAACAAATACATAAAAAAAAATTTAAAATTATTTTAACACAAGGACTCAATCGGCAAATCAGACGCATGTGTGAATATCTAAATTACCGTGTGGTGCATCTAAAAAGGATTCGTATCATGAACATCAATTTAGATTTAACCGTTGGAAAATATCGAACTCTTAGACCAGAAGAATTAACCCTTCTTAACCAAAAACTGAAACATTCTCATAAAAAGCCCGGTTAAGCCTTTGGTTTTATTTTTAATGTCACCACTTGCCCTTCATTGGAACGCACATTAAAGACAGTTTGGTCTTCAAAAAGTAGGTATTGCCCCTTAATACCAATCAATTTCCCACTATAAGTTGGGTTTTTAGAAAGATTCAGTGAGGTGGGTTTCAAGGGATATTGGCCTTCCATAGGATAGGAAATGTTTTTAGGCGTTTCAACAGGTTGCACAATGTAGGGTTTCACTTCCTCCGGGAGTTGGGCTAGAGCCCGATGGATTTCAGTGGGCCAATCGATAGTTTCTGATTGATTTTGAACCATTTTTCGCCATTGCGTTTTATCTGAAAAAATAGCCTTTAGTGCTACTTCAGCTACACCCGCAAGATAACGATTAGGCACTTCTACTATGTTGATTGCTTGCTGGGCTCCTTGATCTATCCAGCGAGTAGGCAATTGACTTTTTCTAGTCACTCCCACTTTGAGATGACTGCTCAAAGCAAGATAGACAACATGAGGTTGCAATTGCATTTTTTTTTCATAGGTCAAATCACGATCCGCTTCATTTAAATGCGCCTTGCTCAATTCTGGTCGCATAATCCATTGACCTGCTGCAGGGTTTTCAAAAAAACAACTTCTACAAAAGCCTTGGGCAAAAATCGGGTCTGGAGCACTACAGCTTAAACACTCAGTGCCCGTAACTTCCCATTCTAAAACCCTGTTAAAACATTGATTTAAGTGAATAAAACCCGGCTTTAACTGTAAAAAATATTGAATCGGATTTGACTCTTCTGTAAGCAATTTTTTTAAAACTCCTTGATACATTGAGAGTGATAGATTTTAATTAAATTTACTGCCAAAGATAGCAAAACTAATGCCGACACCCCTTTTCCATTCCATTGCCTCTTGGTTTTTAAAAAAGCGGATCCATCAAATGGAACACTTCATTAAATTTCCTATTGAAGTGCAACAACAAGTGCTTCAAAATTTACTCTATTGTACTACACAAACTGAAATAGGCAAACGGCATGAATTCAGTTCTATAGCAACCTATGAGACATTCAAAAATCGAGTGCCCGTTGTGACTTATGAAGAAATTGCAGATGATATTGAGCGGTGCAGAAAAGGCACACAAAATATTTTTTGGAGCACTCCTATCAAGTGGTTTGCTAAATCTAGCGGCACCACTAATGCAAAAAGCAAATTTATACCCGTGAGCAATGAAGCCCTAGAAGAATGCCATTATAAGGCAGGAAAAGATATGCTTTCACTCTACTTTAATAATAATGAAAACTCACAACTGTTTACTGGCAAATGCTTACGGCTGGCAGGAAGCAAAGAGCTTTACAACAAAAATGACAATGTTTATTTTGGTGATCTTTCAGCTATAGTCACTGAAAATCTACCTATCTGGGCCGAATTTAGTAGCACACCTAGCACTAAAGTTTCTTTGATGACTGAATGGGAATCGAAACTAAATGCAATCATAAAAGAAAGTTTACAAGATGATGTGACCGGGCTTTTAGGGGTTCCTTCATGGATGATGGTCCTCTTACAACGTGCTATGGTGACAATGAACAAAGACAATCTTTTCGATGTATGGCCTAATTTAGAAGTCTATTTTCATGGAGGGGTAAACTTCAATCCCTACCGTGCCCAGTATGAACAAATTTTACCTTCTCCAGATTTTAAATATTACGAAATTTATAATGCTTCAGAAGGCTTTTTTGCCATTCAAGATCAAAATGACAGCAGCGACCTTTTGCTTATGCTAGATTATGGAATTTTCTATGAATTCATTCCAATGGAAAAATATGGGAATCATAGTGAAGATGATGTTATTCCGCTTCAGGACGTAAAAATAGGTATTCAATATGCACTTATCATCACAACTAATGGAGGCCTGTGGCGCTATAACATTGGTGATACTATTGAATTTATTTCACTCTCTCCATATCGTGTTCGGGTTACTGGGCGCACAAAGCATCATATCAATGTGTTTGGTGAAGAACTAATCATTGATAATGCGGAAAAGGCTTTAACGATAGCCGCTAAAAAAACTGGAGCACATTTTGTCGATTATACAGCGGGACCTATCTTCATGAACGGAGATAAAAAAGGGGCTCATGAATGGATCATAGAATTCAACGTACCTCCTACAAATTTAGAAGAATTTACTAAAATTCTTGACCATCAATTAAAGTGTGAAAATTCAGACTACGAAGCCAAACGATATAAAGATTTGACACTGAACCCACCTAAAGTGCATCAGGCCAGAGAAAAGCTTTTTTACGATTGGTTGGCAAAAAACAAAAAATTGGGTGGTCAAAACAAAGTGCCAAGGCTCTCCAATGAAAGGAATTTTATTGAAGAATTATTAGCTATGAACTAGCTAAGAAACGGCTTTGAGTTTGGGTAATTCAACTTTTGAAAGTTTTTCTTCAGCATATTGTTTTTTAACTTTCAATTCCTTGATATTGGATTGAGGTAATTCAAACATTGCATCGTTTAAAATGGCTTCACACAACGATCGTAAGCCTCTCGCCCCAAGACTGTATTCTAATGCTTTTTCTACAATAAAATCTAGTGCGCCAGAGGTGAATTGCAATTCTATTCCATCCATTTGAAAAAGGGCTTCGTATTGCTTTATCAAAGCGTTTTTGGGTTGGGTGAGTATGGCTCTTAGTGCATCTTTTTCTAGAGGACGCATAAAAGTCAACACAGGAAGTCTACCGATTATTTCAGGAATCAATCCATAGGTTCTCACATCTTTTGGAGTAATATATTGTAAAAGAAAATCAACATTTATGTCTTTCTTTTTTATGGCTGTTTTGTAGCCAATAGCATTTAAATTAAGGCGATTATTGATACTCCTATCTATGCCATCAAAAGCTCCTCCTGCAATAAAAAGGATATTTTTGGTGTCTACTTCTATAAATTTTTGATCAGGGTGTTTTCTCCCTCCTTTGGGAGGAACATTTACCACTGTTCCTTCTAAAAGTTTGAGGAGTGCTTGTTGCACGCCTTCTCCTGATACATCGCGGGTGATGGAGGGGTTGTCATTTTTTCGTGCAATTTTATCTATTTCATCAATAAATACAATTCCAGATTGTGCTTTTTCAACATCATAATCAGCGGCTTGAAGGAGTCTTGTGAGTATCGTTTCTACATCTTCACCCACATATCCAGCTTCTGTGAGCACAGTTGCATCTACAATAGCCAAAGGAACTTTGAGAAAACGAGAAATAGTTTGTGCTAAAAGGGTTTTACCCGTTCCTGTGGGCCCCACCAACAGCACATTGCTTTTTTGGATTTCTACAGGATCTTCTTTTTTGTCATGTAAAATTCTTTTGTAGTGATTATACACTGCCACAGAAAGAACCCGTTTGGCAAAATCTTGACCAATAACATATTCGTCTAAAAAAGCCTTGATGACTTTTGGGGATTTTAATTCAATTTCAAAATTAGTGTCAGGATTTGTTTCTGCTTCTTCCAACACTATACCATTGGCTTGCACAATGCAGCGGTCACAAATATGAGCGTCCAGTCCAGCAATAAGCAATTGAGTTTGTGGCTTGGGTCTTCCACAGAAGGAACACGTTAAATAATTTCCTTTACTCATTTAAAGAATTTATTTTTTCTGCATCTGTGTTTCTAAAACCTCATCTACCATTCCATAGGTTTTGGCTTCTTCGGCTTTCATCCAATAATCTCGATCACTATCGTTGTTCACTTTTTCAATATCTTGACCACTATGAACGGCAATGATTTCATAAAGTTCATCTTTTAGTTTCAAAATTTCACGTGCTGTAATTTCGATGTCTGAGGCTTGTCCTTGAGCACCTCCAAGGGGTTGATGAATCATCACTCGAGCATGTGGTAGTGCAGAACGTTTTCCTTTTTGTCCAGCACACAATAGCACTGCTCCCATAGAGGCGGCAATTCCTGTGCAAATTGTCGCTACATCTGGTTTGACAAACTGCATGGTGTCATAAATACCTAAACCAGCATAAACACTTCCCCCAGGGGAATTAATATACATTTGAATATCTCGAGAAGAATCGGCACTTTGCAAAAACAATAGCTGTGCTTGAATCACATTAGCCACTTGATCATTGATAGCCGTTCCTAAAAACATTATCCTGTCCATCATAAGTCTTGAGAACACATCCATCTGTGCCACATTTAGTTGACGCTCTTCAATGATGTAGGGTGTCATGCTACTTACAATTTTATCATAGTACATTGCATTGACACTATGGTGTTTGGTTGCATATTTTTTAAACTCTTTTCCGTAATCCATCTATTTTTTATTTAAAAGTACACATTTATTTAAGCTTTGCCATACGCCTCTTTAACAAAAGCGTCGTAGCTCAATTTTTTTACTTTTAGGGGCGCTTTTTCTTTGTAGAATTCTAATAATTTATGTTGCATTAGTTGATCAGATAATCGTTTGGTTTCTTCTTGATTTGTCAACACATTAGAAACAATACCGTCTAGCTGTTTGTCTTCTGGCACTTGACCATATTGTGCCATTTGATTTCGCACCATCTCAGCGGTAAAGGCCTTGAGTTCTTCAAAATTCAAATTCAATTCGTTGTCATCAATAATTTTTCCTTCAATGAGTTGATAGCGAATACCCTTTTCAGAGTTTTCAAATTCTTCAGCAGCGCCCTTCTCATCTAGGGGTTCTTTTCCAGAAGTTTGTAACCAGCGCTTGAGAAAAGCTTCGGGCAAATTGAATTTAGTTTGTGCCACTAATTGAGCACTAATGTCATTCATTAGCTTTTGATCTGCTTGGGGTGCCAATTGAGCTTGTAAACCTTCTCTAATTTTTTCTTTTAATTCCTTTTCATTTTTAACGGTATCAGGAGCATAGAGCTTGTCAAACAGCTCTTTGTCTAATACTGCTAAGACACGTTCGTTGATTTCTTTAATTTCAACAGAAAAGTCTCCCGACAAACTTTGGAATTTATCATTATCAATACGAAGAATTTGAACTGCTTTAGATTCTTCTTTAAAAAAGTTTTTTGTGGCTATGGTTAGCAGTTCACCCACTTTTGCTGCTTTGATAGCGTCAACTGCTTTCTTTGCCTTTAGGTCTTCTAAACTAAAGACTCCCATAACATCTAACTCACCTGCTTCATTTTGAAATTGTGCACTGATTTCAAACCCCTTTTCCACCTTTTTTTGAGAAACTAATTTTCCATATTGTTTTCTCAAATAAGTTAATTGTTCTTCTATCATTTTATCATCGGGAGTAATTTCATAGCGAATTACTTTTTTGAGTACTTTCAAATCGGCGACAATCTTTGGGGCAAGACCAAGTTCAAACTCAAAATCTAAAGTCTCGGAATCCCAGTCTAGAGTTGCTTTTTCGTTTTTTGGGAGTGGCCCTCCTAACAAATCAAGTTTTTCCTCTTTAATATAACGATCCATTTCCTGTTGCAGTAGTTTATTCACTTCATCAGCGATTACTGCTTTTTCATATTGCTTTTTGATCATTCCCATGGGCACGTGCCCTTTTCTAAAGCCAGGAATAGATGCCGTTTTCTTGTAGTTTTTTAAAACATCATCTACTTTTTGTCTATAATCTTCTCTTGTGATATTGATGACCATCTCTGCATTTAGGGGGTCAATGTCCTTGCGGGTTACTTGCATTTTTTCTAAATAAATCAGTGGGCAAAAATACAATATTTAAAACCATCTGCAACATTTGTTTTTTACAGTAAAATAAATTTCGTTCTACTTTAGAGGAAATGGTTCTTATATCCTTAAAGTGTGCGGTATTAACCAACTGCTTGTTTTGGAAGAGGTGGAATGAGCCGTAGCTCTTCCCATAATAAAGACACTAATTATTTTGCACATATGCCTTTTTCAGATTATGATTTGGACCACAATTGCATGGAACAACACAGCTTTTTGTCTAAAGGGATAATGCTGAATTATTTTCAAAATGTAAATTATATTTTAGCTGATTTTGGGTCTAAAAAATATTTTTTTTATGGCATAAGAAATAAAAAATATTAGTGAAAATAAGATCATTAAAGATCCTCCTCCTAATAGAAAAAAGGGCTCTTTAACCACTCCGTTAAGATCAATTTCACTGCCAATTACATTATATGAAAAAACTGAATAAAACCCCACTGAAAGAAGGACTGTAGGTAAAACTAAAAATTTGGACATTATTTATTTATTTGGTTGTTTATCAATCTAAAAAAATAATTCTATTTTTCCTAGTGCTTTAGATCTAATACCAACTTTTTAAGATTTCACTTACTTTATTTTCAATAATTCTCTTGACCGTAGGAATGACTTTAATGGCAATAAATTTGTCTGAACGGAGTCTAATATTATCAATATTAGTTGGCAGTTTATGACTTGGTGATTTTACATAAAATATCCATATAAAAAAGCCAGCTTTTACAAGATAATATGGAATACTATTTTTGTCTCTTTTTTTTCCAAATGAAATTACCAACTCACTTAAATCAGGTTCTAGAGCATATTGAACAGTGACAGGATATTCTTTCCCTGTTAAAATTATATTGGGGTTCTTTAAATACCCTCTGATTGTTTCATTATGATTTTCCCCAAGATCTATTGCAGAGTACCCTTCAAGCTTAGATAAGCTCATTCTCCAAAGCTGAAGTAGTAAAAATCGGTAATATTTTTGAAAATCAACATTGAAAATTTCTACTCCCCAGTCATAGCTTTTTACTTTGGGTTCATAGCCTTTTTTAAGACCCTTTATGCTGAATTTTCGGGCGTAATTTTCATATTGATCACCAAAGAAACGATCGCATTTTTGACAAAATAAGGAGTCGTCACGAGTACCCTTCTGAACGTTATCGTTTCTCTTTAACTGACCTTTACTAAATTTAAATGCAGTCATTTTATGCTTGTCATTGTAGAGATCATCATATAAGAATTCCGTTAAAACGTGAGCGTTCTTTATTAGAGGCTTTGTCTCCAGACATAGTTGGCAGATTCCTGTTTTCATGGGTAAGTATTTGAGACCCTAAATAAAATTACTTCATAAAAATTGATACTTATGAGGAAAGCTTGTTTTGAGGTACAATCCGTTTTAAGAAAGTGTACAATTCGTTTTGAGGCCACTATTTTTGTGGAATTTAATAGTTGGTATTTATTAAATAATCTTATTGTAGATTATGAATATAAAAAAATAAATTATATTTGCAGCCTTAAAAGAATTAATAACTAGAAGGTCGGGCACCTTCATAAATTAATGTGATATGCCGGTAAAAATTAGACTTCAAAGACACGGTAAAAAAGGAAAACCTTTTTATTGGATTGTAGCTGCCGATGTGCGAGCCAAACGTGATGGTAAATTTCTAGAAAAACTTGGAATTTATAATCCCAACACTAACCCAGCAACTGTTGAGGTTAATGTAGAACAAGCCCTTGAGTGGCTTCAAAATGGGGCACAACCCACCAATACGGCACGAACGCTTTTATCTTATAGAGGTGTCATGTACAAGCACCACCTTCAAGGGGGTGTTAGTAAAGGAGCTTTGACCCAAGAAGAAGCGGAAAAGAAATTTGATGCTTGGTTGGAAGAAAAAAATGCTAAAATTCAGTCTAAAGTGGATGGACTCACTAAACAAGCTGATGAATCTCGATCAGTACGTTTAGCTGCAGAAAAGGAAATAAGTGATAAACGAAAAGCAGCAGCCCTTGAGGCAGCAGCAGAACAAACTGAAGAAACTGCAACTGAGGAAACTACAACTGAAGCAACTCCAGCAGATGCAGCTCCAGTGGCAGAGGAAACTCCTACAGAAGCCGTCAACTCAGAAAAAGTCGAAGACAATGCTACCCCTGCTGAAGAAGCCCCTCAGGAAGAAGAAGCGCCGGAAGCTACTGCATCTGAAGATGAAAAATCTACTGAAGAAACTCCAGAAGCAACGCAAGAAAATTCTGAAAAAGAGTCAGACAAAGAGGAGTAATTTTCCTAAATGCATAAAGAAGACTGCTTTTATCTTGGTTCAATAGTAGGTAAATTTAGCTTCAAAGGTGAATTGTTACTCAAACTAGACAGCAACGATCCCGCTGTATATAAAAACCTTTCTACCCTTTTTATTGATATGGAGGCGGGTTTGGTCCCCTTCTTTGTAATTTCTTGTAGATTGCATAAAAGCCATTTGCTGCGTTTGAAACTCAATGAAGTGGATGATGAGCAAACTGCCAATTCCTTAATTAAAAAAGAGGTTTTCTTACCTCTAAATCTTCTGCCACCCCTAGAAGGAACCCAATTTTACTATCACGAGGTACTCGATTTTAAGGTCTTTGATGGTCAACACCTAATTGGGAGCATAGTTGGTTTTCAAGACAATCAAGGTCAAGATTTGCTAGAGGTACAAGATAAAGAACAAAAGAAGATTTTAATTCCAGTTCATGACGATTTTATTCATACTTTAAATCACAAAAAAAAAGAAATGGTCATAAACCTACCCGAAGGTTTTCTTGATCTTTTTTAAAAATAGAGCACAAATCCAATTGTGGGAAGAGGTGTGTTGTTGCCTTCTGTTGTATTCACTTTTACCAAAGAGCGGGGGCTGATTAAATTACCCTCTAAATCTCTATTCAAGCCATATTCTTCTGGGGTAGGGTTGGGCTGAGCGAGAAAGTTTTGCACTTCAAAATAGAGATTAAATGAAACGTTTTTAAAGTTCCATTTTTTGTCTATTCGTATATCAGCCAGATTGAAAGGATCTAATTTGACCTCTCCCAAACGATCATAGTCAAGAATAATTTCTGGATAGGATAGTGTGCTCGCCTCAACATTGGTGGGTACATATGGATTTCTTCCTGCATAACGCCAACGTGCACTCAGTTCCCAATTTCGGGGAAGCTTATAGCCCCCAGAAAAAGAGATTAAATGTCTACTATCCCACACGGAGGGTCTAGTTAGACCGTCCAACCCTGAAAACTCACTAAAGAAATAGGTATAAGCAAAAATGCCATAAAAGTTTTTAGCTAACTTTTGTTGAAAGAGTACTTCAATGCCTGAAGTTTCTCCCTCACCATCTGATTGAATTGCTTCATTGCCTAACACTTCAAAACCACCACCTTTGTTGGCTAAAGAGACACCGTCAAGAATTGAAATAGGATAATTGGCATATTTTTTCAAAAATCCTTCAATCGAAATTCTAGAAGCAAGGCTCAGATTATATTCTATTCCAGCCACATAATGGTCACTTCTTGTATAGGCTACTTTTTGATTTACAAAAATGGCATTCTGATTTTGATAACCCAATATCGTATAGGTTGGTATTTTAAAATAGCGCCCCACGGAGGCGTTGAATTTCCATCGTTGGTCTTCCGTTATAGCAAAGGACAATGCCATTCGGGGAGAAAAATTGTCTAAAAACGTTGACCCTTCTGAGAAACTATCGGCATCTGACCGAATGCCTAAAGTGAGATCTAATCGCTCCTTAAAGAGTTTTTTTGACCCTTTGATAAAAAGGCCATATTTCAGAAAATTGATTGACGTATCATAAGTGAGATCAAAGAATTGTTCTCTATACCGTGTTTCATTCTGATAGCTCGAATTTTGCAGATTAAATCCTGTGGACCATTTCCATCCTTTTACAAATTGGGTGGCTTGAAATCGCAATTTTGTTTCCCATTCATTGGCATTATTTTGGAAAATGATGTCCTGTTTGTTGACATTGTCTTTGTATTGTGAAAAACGATTATTTAAACGATTTGAACTTAATGCCGTGGTCATAAAACCCTTTCCGCTTTTGTAGTTTCTTTTCCAAGAAAGACCCACTGTATTACTTCTTTGTTCGATAATGGGCACTTGTTCTAAAGTGGCTTGTTGTTCCGCATCAAAAGTATCTGGAGGTTTGACTGAGAAATCATCAATAGCTCCAATTCCAAGAAAGGTAAGCGTATTATAGGCATCTATTTCATGTTTTATTTTCCACTGAAAATCCCAATAGTCGGGGCGAATTGGGAGGCCAATTAGTTCAAATAGAAACTGTAAATAACTTCTTCGTGCAGAAAATAAAAATGTTGTTTTAGCTGGTGAATCCTTATTCTTCCGAAAAAGAGGTCCTTCGATAGTTAGAGCAGCCTCACTAGCACCAAGTCGGAAATTTCCTCCAAAACCATTTGGATCACCATCTCTCTGTTCAAAGGCTAAGATCCCAGAAAGAGGATTATCATATTCTGCCCCAAAAGCAGAGCTAGAAAGGGTGACCTCTCTCACAAATGAAACATTTATTAGTCCTACAGGCCCTCCGGCACTCCCTTGGGTGGAAAAATGATTGATGTTCGGAATTTCGATGCCGTCTAAATAATAAACTGTTTCATTGGGTGCTCCTCCCCTAATGATAATGTCATTTCTAAAACCTCCAATGGAGGGTGAAATTCCAGGCATACTTTGGACCACTTTTGTAATATCGTTATTTCCTCCTGGGTAGGTTTCAATTTCTACCGCAGAAAAACTTTGGGTAGACAAAGGAGTATCTCTAGATTTTTTAAAAGGACTTTGCATCACCACAACCTCTTCAAGGCCTTCAGCCACTTCTTGCATCTCAAAAAACAATGGTCGGTTTCCTATTGAGGTAACAATAATATTGTATAAAGTTTGACTCTCATAGCCTAAATAACTAATAACTACATTATAGGTTTGAGTCGGAATATCTTCAAACTCAAAATATCCTTCAGCATTCGAAATAACACCAAAAGGAGTTCCCTCTAGAATGACACTAGCTCCCTCTAAAGGTTGTTGTGATTGTAAATCAATTATTTTCCCTGATAGGTTACCCGCGTTTTGACTGTAAGCTAGAGAAGATAGAATTAAAAAGAAAAAAAACTTTTTCACTGTTCAAATGTACTATTTCTACAATGGTAAAATAATATTTTGTTTAATTTTTTTATTTTATTGTTAAACATTTATATCTTTGAGAAATGAAAAAGGAAAGAAGACAATTTTTAAAAACTGCTTGCGCACCAGTTGTGATGACCGTTTTAGGTATTCCTCTAGCTGCTGCATGTAGTTCTGACGATGATGGGGTGGTGACTGCAAATATGCCATCGGCCTCCAATCCAATTACAATTGACCTTAGCAGTTCAGCTTTTAATAGTTTGACTAGAGTCGGAGGTTGGATGAATTATACGGCTCAAAATATGCTTCTTGTGAGAGTAAGTGAAACTGTAATAAGAGCATTCAATAACTCTTGTCCTCATCAAGGCAACAGAGATGGGTGGTCCTATGATGGATCGGAATTTACTTGTTCCTATCACAACAATAGTTATAGTGATAGTTGTGATGGAATGTTGCAGTGCTATAACACAAAACTTGAAGGAGACATCCTTACTGTAGGCTAATCTTTTTTCTTCTCTTTTCTTTCTAATTTTTTCTCTTCTTTTAAGAGCGACTGTTTACGGTTTTCTTGTACGATAGAATCTTTGACAAATTCTTTTTCACTAAAGGTTTTTCTCAATTCAACGAGTTCCTCGTCCGTTATGGGTATTTGGTCTTGTGCTTGAAGGGCCATATCCTCTTTTGTGAAATTGGCCTTATTGGTTTGTTTTCTCATTATTTCTCGAGCTGCTTTCAGATTATAATACCACCCTGGATTGATCATTTTATTAGCCACATAGTGTTCTTTTTTCTTGGCATCCCAACGCACAAAAAGAAAACCACCGGTTATTGAGTCAATGTTGACTCTATAGACTCGAGCATTATTGGGCAAGGTCTGATAGATTTGAACGGATTCAGGCATAAAACCAGCCGTATATAATAATTCTTGAACAAAAGCCCACTGTCCTTCTTTAGAGGGGTCTTTTCCTATTTCATAATATATTTCATCTCCCTCGTAGGAATCTTCTTCTTGAGCAAAGAGAGCATATGAATAAACAATTAAAAAGGTAAAATAAATGACCTTAGAAGTCAGAAGAGATGGTATGTCTTTCATTCAAATATTAAATTTGACTAAAGGTAACTTTTGTATTTCAAAAAATAAATAGACTTAGATTAAAAGAGTATTACAATTTTTATAGGGTCAACGATATAGGTAAATTTAATATCAGTTTTGGGCTTTTGATGATTTATTCAAGGTGCTAAAATTTGGTTCTTTAGCATGCTGGATTTCTGACTCAGTAGTCTTGAAATATTGTAAGATTAAATACAATCCAACAACATAAAAAATATCTACACCCAATATGAAATAGTCTTCATTAAAATAATATTTATTGTAGGTAAGCATAACATCCCTCACTGAAAATAAAAATATACCCCCAAATAGAGAAAATCGTAACCTTGACTGTTGAATAAAGAAATTCATTATGCTAAGGCAACCCAGAAAACCAAGAACTAATCCATAGGCAATTCCAATGAATTTCATGTCTTTTAAATAGGATAAAATATTACTAAAAAATACCATGAGATATGCTCCAAAAAACAAAACTCCCATCATAAATGAGATCAATGAGAATTTTTTTATTCTTTTCAGAAGAGATTCTATGAAGAAAAAATGAGCCATCATATAACTACTGACGCCCAAAATTTGGATGGTGTGATTTACGTCATGCAATAAAAAGAGGTCTCCTAACCAACAAAAAAATAAGGCTATAGACAAACTCAGATTTGTTTTAAGAAGATTCCAAAAAAGCAGAAATAGAATGGGAACTATCAACAATAATGTGCCTAATCTATAGAGCAACAACCCATTGTACCATAAATACAAATCTAGCATTGATACAATTAGCAATGCTAACAGCCCGATTTTGTAACTTCGTAAAGGGTTCATTGCTTAAAACTTATACATCCACTGCAACTGATAAGAGCGACCCAATGCATCGGCATAAAAACGCATTCGATCTAAATAGTTGCGGTAATTTGTATTCAATAAATTGGAGCATACTAAAGAAATAGTATTTTTGTTAGGCGTAAATTTACTTAAAAAAAAGGTGACTCCAAAATCTACTAGTTGATAAGCCTGAGGAGGACTACTTAAATCGAGTGTTTTTGAAACTAATTCACCCTTTTCAAAAACAGTAATGGTGAGGTCATTATTTGGAAAACGGATTTGCTGACCAACCCAATCAATTTCTGCAACAAACTGCCATCTTTTCCATTGCTCTGGTTTAAATTCCCACATCTGATAAAAATTCCACGCTGGAATATTAATTAAGTTGTCATTGATGTCTAAATCTTTTCCTCTAAGCCATGACCCTGTTGCTGAAAAAAAAAGATTTTTATGAACAGGAAGAGAAAATTCTGCGTCAACCCCCCAGAGGGCTGCTGTTGTGGCATGATATTCCCAAACTGGAAAAGCCCCCCTAACTGTTTGCTCTAGTTCAAATGGTTTAATGTAAATATAATCTAATATGTAGGCATAGTGGGGGTTTACACTCCACCTCAATTTGGGTCCTTTGAAAGAAGTTTCAATTAATATTTTCCTAGCTGTTTCTTGTTTTAAATTTAGATCACCACGTTCAATTGTAGCAAGAGAATGGTGCAGACCGTCGCTAAATAATTCTGCTGCATTTGGTGACCTCTGAGATTGAATAATATTTAACGTACTTTCCCATTGAGATTGCCACTGTTTTGTGATTCCAAAATGGAATGCCCAATTTGTAAAATCTAGTTTAGGGTTTACTAGAATTTGATTTCCAAATTCTTCTACAATATTGCCCCCAAAAGAGGGGCTATAATTACGGTCTTCCCAAAACTCTTTCGTGTAGAATTTTTTAGCATCCCAAAAAATATAGTCCCATCTCAAGCCAAACTCAATGTTCAGGTCTTGTCTTTTTTTTTGAGTAACGGTTGCGTAACCTGCTGCTTGATATTTTAAATAGTCTGGAATTAATCGCCTTACTCCGGTCATTGGATTGGCAAAATGATCTTGTGCAATGCCAGATAGACCCACATTAAAATCCCAAAAATTGGTGGGAGTCCATAAAAGATTTGTGTTTATTTCATGTCCTTTAAGTCTTAAATCGACTGCAGGTTTACTACTTCTATTGCCCCTTCTAACATCAAATTCAAAACGTTGATTGCGTTGAAAATTATAATTAATTGAACCCTTCATTGTTTGATTGAACCATTGGAAAGCATTTAAACTTAATGTATGGTGACTACTTTTTTGTTTTGGCGAATTTATTGAGTAGGTAAAAGGATTGATTCGAAGCGGGATTTGACTTTCTAATCCGCGAGCAAGGTCTGAAACATTTCCAATATGGGAAGCCCTCAAAATACCTATTTCATTCCAAAAATAAGAATAGCGCACATCCCACCCTTTTGTAATTTTTGTACGACCAAATTGAAGACTAACGTTTTGACCTTCTAAACCAGTATTTGACAAAACATAGTGTGGTGTTTCAAAATCACCAAAGCGTTTTATACTGGCCTGCCCTTTAAAGAAATTACCATTAGACGAGGTTTTATTGATTTGTCCAGAAAAAGATCCCCCTCTGCCATTAGAGACCCCGGTAGTGATCAGTTTTCCATATACACTATCTTTAGGAATAATTGTTGGTGCAGATAACACTATTGCTCCACCAAGAATGTCTCCTCCATAGCGCAAGGCTCCTGCTCCTTTGATAAGTTCTATATTTTCAAACGCATTGTGATCTATTGTTGGAGTGTGATCTGCGCCCCATTCTTGATCGCGCAATCGCATACCGTTATTGATGATTCCTACTCTACTTCCAAACATGCCATGAATCATCGGTTTTGAAATGCCAACTCCTGTTTTTAAGATAGATACACCACTAAGGCTTTTTAAAGCAGAGGCAAGATCTTGACTGCTATAGCGTGTTAGTTGTTGCTCATTTAATTGCTTCAAAACCAAACTTCTTGGAATATTTTTTTGTTTGCTATCTGAAACAATTACTTCCTCCAATTCATCAATGTGATGCTCTAATGTGAAGGACATATTGATATGAGAGCGCAGCTGTATTTTTTTCTGTACCGTATCACAGAAAGGATGAGATACAATAAGTTCATACTTTCCTGGACATAAATTTTCAAAATAATAAAATCCTAAACTATCGGTTAGTTTGAAAGTTTTATTTGGCATTAGCTGCAATAGAGCACCAGCAATAGTATGATCATCGTGTAAATCAGTAACCCTACCTGTAATCGTATACTTACAATTTTGACCTATCGAGGAGGTACAAAAAAAGAAGAGAAAAAAGATGAATATAAAATGGCCCTTGTATTTATAAAATAAAATCCAAAGGCCATCCAAAATATTCTTTTTATTCATTGATTATTATAGAAAAATCTACCTCTACATCGGTTGAACCACCCAAGGAAGTTCTTGTTTCTCCTGTCTTAGATGTAGGCTCATGGATCAAAATAACCCGAACAGTACCTTGAGAACCTTCTGCTTCAGTTTGCCATGTTGTTCGAATACCTGTTGCTAAGCCTGCTGAGTCAAGTATATCGTTAGAAGCACTTTGAATACTTAGCCCTGAGAGGCCGTTGTCATAAAAAACAAAATGTTCGTCTGCTTCTTCAATTACTTCTTCAGTAATATCCTCAACATCCGTTGGGTCGCTTTCATCTAAAAAACCAACCTCAACTGAATAGGTGGTATTTGCTTTAAGTGTTACCTGAGGAGCTTGACCTCCTTCTACCCATTTAATATTTTGAGTAGATTCATTAGAGGCGCTTATGGTTAAAGTAACCGAAGTTATTGTTTCTTCTTCATTAACAGGTTCGGGGTCATCTTTAGAGCATTGTAGAAGTACAAAACCTAAAAGAGTAAGAAAACTAAATCGAATAAAAATATTTTTAAAAGTAAAGTGTTTCATAATGT
Source organism: Flavobacteriaceae bacterium (assembly GCA_016779985.1). Lineage (GTDB taxonomy): Bacteria > Bacteroidota > Bacteroidia > Flavobacteriales > Flavobacteriaceae > JADHMP01. The sequence goes on along the minus strand of JADHMP010000001.1, from coordinate 316,831 downwards.
TGTTGTATAAGATTAATAAATAGACATGCAAACTCAAAGAGAATGCAAAATGGAATAATAAAGTATTTATAAATCAGATACTTGGTGGCCCTCTTGAAACAACGCCAAAATAACTTTTCTTGTAGGGCTTAAAAGAATAAAAGTCTTGAGAAGAACTTATAGAGGATGCTGTAAAAATGGGGGTATAAAATTCAACTAATTCGATTCCAGATAATAATGCATAATCTAGAAGATCAATATGTGGGGTTTTTTCATGGATGTGATCAGAAATTTCGTCACAATGCTTAATCGCTACATGTGCTTCAAAAGCATGACTTAATTTAAGACCCTGCGGAAGCAGAAGTACACAGATTAGCAGGACTGCATAAGCAAGCTGATAATTTTTAATTTTATTTTGTCCTACCACTATTCTGTTCTCTTAAGGTAATCTCATAATTTTTATATTCCTAAAAGCAATTACACCTGGGTGGTCTTGCAAGCAAATGGAACCTGTTGGAAATTTTCCAAAACCCTCCCACTCAGCAAACTTACTATCTGCAACCATCGCATCCCATTTTGGTCCATGCAAAGGAAATCGATTAATTTCAACACCATTATGCACAACAATACCTTCATTCACCTTGTGGTTGATTGTGATGTGATATCTATTCCATTGACCGGCTGGAAGTGTCACTAAAGAGGAAGGGGCTATCATGTCATATAACGCCCCAGCAGTGTGAATTTGATTTTTTTCATCCCCCAAGTACACCTCGGGATCAATTATTTGAATTTCGGGGCCAGTTTCATAAGGAAATTCGTAATTTTTTTCTTCATTCACACCCCACATAAAACCACTGTTAGACTGGTCAGAAACCATCCATTCAAATTTAATTTCAAAGTTGGTAAAAGTTTCATCAGTAATTAAACTTTTATCTCCCTCCCCTTTTGCCAAATCTGAATTAAACGTGAATACCTCATTTTCTACGTTCCATCCCGCTTTGGTTCCATCGTCTTGATAGATATGCCAACCTTCAAACGTATTGGGTGTCACAAGGTTTTGCCATTCAGGCATCGCTTTTTTGGATTCTTTTTTTTGGGGTGTTTGATTTTTACAATTAGATGTAGCTAATAGTAACAAGCAGAAAAGTAGATGGAGATAAGATTTCATTTTGATCAAATTAAAATCTAAAATACTAAAAGAAATTTGAAAAAGCTTAATTCTATACTCTAGCCTTCAATTTTTGAATTAATTCTGGAACGACTTCAAAAGCATCACCCACAATGCCATAGTCAGCCGCTTTAAAAAAAGGAGCTTCAGGATCGGTATTAATCACCACTTTGTTTTTGGAAGCGTTTATTCCTGCCAGATGTTGAATAGCTCCAGAGATACCAATGGCGATATATAGATTTGATGCGACGGGTTTTCCAGTTTGTCCAACATGTTCACTATGGGGTCTCCATCCCATATCAGACACAGGCTTAGAACATGCTGTGGCAGCACCCAGAACCTCGGCCAACTCTTCGATCATACCCCAATTCTCAGGTCCTTTTAAACCTCGCCCTGCAGAAACTACAACTTCTGCATCGGCTATGCTTACACTTGAGCTTGCTTTTTCAATAGCTGTGACGGTGAGAGTAGATGAAGTACTTTCTAATTTTTCAGATGCTGTTTCAGGCGTTTTGGGGTTTTTATTCAAACCAAATGAATTTGGTGCTATGGTCAATACTGTTTTTGCTTTATTGCTTTGAGTATATTTAAAAGCTTTATTAGTGAAGCAATTACATTTTACCTTAAGCGGTTCATACTCTATTGGCAAAGAAACAACGTTTGAGATGTAGGCTGCTTCTAATTTAATCGCCAAAAAGGGCGCCAAATAGCGTCCATTCGCAGAGGCACTTAATAAAGTGACTGTGGTTTTTTCGGTGGCAGCAATTTTTGATAAGTTCTTACCAATCGATTCCACTTCGAAATGAGCATCTTCAGTTGAAGTGATATTGATTATTTTATCGGGACCATATTTATTCAACGTTTCACTGTCTTCCTGATTAAAAGTGACCGCAATTAGTGATTTATTTAAATTATTAGCTACTTCTCTTCCATAAGAAACAATTTCGTAGCCGCTCTTTTTGATGGTTCCATTTTCTGATTCAACAAAAACTAATACTGACATATCCTTTTATTTTATGAAATTAAATGACTTTAGCCTCTGATTCGAGTAAGGAAATCAATTCATCAACATCAACCAATTTGACTTGCCCCTTGGGTGCTGGTTTTTTAAAAGAAACGTCAGAGGTAGCAGATTCGAAACTTTCAGCAGCTAAAACGTCTAAAGGTTTTTGTCGTGCTTGCATGATGCCGCGCATGTTTGGAATAATAAGATCACTTTCTTCCACTAACCCTTTTTGAGTGCCCACTACCATGGGCAATTGGCCTTTTAACATTTCCGTTCCGCCATCAATCTCTCGCTGAAGATTAGCTTCATTAGACGCTAACGTCATCCCAACGCAATTGGTAACATAAGGATACTCTAAGAGAGCTGCTAGCATGCCACCTACCATACCTCCATTATAATCTATAGATTCTCGGCCTACAAAGATTAAATCATATTCGTTTTTCTTACAAAGCGCAGCTAACTGTTGTGCAACAAAAAAGCCATCTTTAGCAACTGAATCAATGCGAATAGCTTTGTCAGCTCCTATGGCTAAACACTTTCTAAGAATGGGTTCTACGTTAGCTTCTCCAACGGTTACTACAGTAAGTTGAGCTCCCAGCTCTTGCTGAAACCGTACAGCACGCGTTAACCCAAACTCATCATTGGGGTTGATTATAAATTGAATGCCAGAAGTATCAAACTGTGTATCACCTTCTACAAATTCTATTTTAGAAGTGGTGTCGGGCACACAACTAATTCCTACTAATATTTTCATGAACTAAAATCCTTTTTAAACGAATAAAAAAATGACACGCTGTCACTTTTTACAAAAATAGGAATCTTAAATGATTTTTTATTAAATCCTTAATAAAATGTTATAACTGGTCTTTAACCAGTCTAAAACCTGTGTGTTGGAGACCTGTATCGGGTGAGGATTTCATTCTTGATGCCACCCTGTAGCCAGAACAATAGGTGTCATTGCAGAGAAAAGAGCCCCCGCGCATTACTCGCTGTGGAGTGTAGGGCTGGTATGGATCAAAACTTTTTCCAGGCCCCCTAGGATTGACAACAGTTTGTCCAGCCAATGTTTTATAATATTCATAATCATACCAGTCAGAACACCATTCCCAAACATTTCCGGCCATATCATACAAACCAAATCGATTAGGTTCAAATGAGGCTACTGGAGCTGTGTAAAAAAACTGATCTCTAAGTGTATTTCTGTATGGGAAATTACCTTCCCAAGAATTTGCTTTGGGTTCACCTTCAAGCACCCCCTCTTGACCCCAAGGATATTCATTTTCTTCTATACCTCCTTTAGCAGCCCATTCCCATTCAGCTTCAGTTGGGAGTCTTTTATTAGCCCATTTTGCATAGGCATTTGCATCATCCCAAGAAACATGGATGACAGGGTGATCTTCTTTTCCTTCAACTGAACTCGCTCTTCCTTGGGGTTGATGCCAATTGGCTTTGTAAGTCCAATGCCACCAATTGCCATAGTTATTCAAATCAACAGGACCTTCTGTTGGCTTAAAAACCAAAGAAGCAGCCTGCAACAAAGAATCATTTGGCTTCGGTGTGCCTTCTGGCAAAGATTTTTTCAGCTCTTCCCAATTGGGGGCTTTCTCAGCGGTGGTCACATAGCCTGTTGCTTCAATAAAAGCTGCAAATTGTGCATTTGTTACTTCTGTTTTATCCATCCAAAAACCCTCTAATTGAACTTGATGTTTTGGTGCCTCATCGGGTCTTGCTAGAGGTGCATCGCTCCCCATTGTGAATGTTCCAGAGGGAATCCAAACCATTCCCTCTTTTTCGACTACATCGAAGCTTGTTTGTTCTGTTTCCTGCTTACAACCAAAAGTTAACACACCTATGACGAAAAGATGTAAAAATAAATTACACCGTTGATTATTCAGATTGAAATATTGCACCATGAACTAAGAGTTAACCATTTGATTTTTTAAGAATTACTTGTTTGTTTATATGTATTGATTCACAATGTTTTCATAAAGTTCTTGCTTTCCACTAATCCTTTTAGGAGTTCCATTTTTGTGAGCTAGTTTAGATAAGTCTTCTAAGCTAAGTTTTCCCTGCTCAAAAGCTTTTCCATCACCATCATCAAAAGAAGCATAGCGTTCTTTACGCAGAGTGGAAAAATTAGATTTTTCAAGAATATCATTAGCCACTAAAAGAGCTCTAGCAAAAGTGTCTGCGCCACCAATATGTGCTAAGAAAACATCCTCACTATCGGTCGAATTTCTTCTCAATTTGGCGTCAAAATTTATTCCACCCCCATCTAATCCGTTGTTGCGAAGGAACACAAGCATTGCTTCCGTAACTTCATTTATATTATTAGGAAACTGGTCTGTATCCCAACCGTTTTGGCTATCTCCTCTATTTGCATCTATACTGCCCAACATTCCAGCATTGGCGGCTACTTCGAGTTCGTGCTCGAAAGTGTGTTGAGCTAAAGTGGCATGATTGACTTCAATGTTTAATTTAAAGTCTTTATCTAAACCATACTTCTGAAGAAATCCAATTGCAGTAGCAGCATCAAAATCATATTGATGTTTCATGGGTTCCATAGGCTTAGGTTCAATGAAAAATGTTCCTTTAAAACCTTGCTTTCTGGCATAGTCTCTAGCCATGGTGAGCATTTGAGCCATATGGTCTAACTCTCTTCCCATGTCTGTGTTTAGAAGCGACATATAGCCTTCTCGGCCTCCCCAAAACACATAATTTTGTCCGTTTAAGGAATTGGTCGCGTCTATAGCCATTTTTATTTGAGCACCAGCACGAGCTACTACATTAAAATCTGGATTAGTAGCCGCCCCGTTCATATAACTTGGGTTAGAAAAACAATTCGCTGTTCCCCATAGGAGCTCTACCCCTGAGGCCTTTTGCTTTTGTGCAACATATTCTGTGATTCGCTCTAAGCGTTTTTCTGTTTCTACCAAACTAGAAGCTTCCTCCACTAAATCTACATCGTGAAAACAGAAAAAATCAAATCCCATTTTAGTAATGAATTCAAATGCGGCATCTGCTTTGTCTTTTGCCCTTTGCATTGGGTCTGAGGCTTGGTCCCATGGGAATTGTTGTGTTCCAGGTCCAAAAGGATCTCCCCCTTGTCCACAGAAGGTATGCCAATAGGCCACCGCAAAACGGAAGTGTTCTTTCATTGTTTTTCCAGCTACAACTTGATCTGGATTATAATATTTGAAGGCTAAAGGATTATCAGAGTTTTTTCCTTCATACTGAATTTTTCCAATTCCTTTATAAAATTCTTGGTTTCCTGTTATTATCATTTCTTTTTGATTTATTGGTTTATTATTTTTTGTAAAGTTTCTTTCCAGCGGGCATAGGCTTCTAGGTAGGGTTCTTTTTGATGCTCAGGCGAAAATGTGGTTTCTCTGTCAAGGCTATTTGTTCGCTCTTGAAAATCTTCAAACTTGCCCTGTTCTATCCCTGCAGCTCGGGCAGCACCAACGGCGCCAGTCGTATCATAAATTTCAATTTCATGGCCCACTAATGTGGCTAATGTATTTGAAAAAAGCTCTGATCGAAAAAGATTATCATTTCCAGCACGAATAATATTGATGGGCAAACCATCTTTAATCATTATTTCTAAACCATAAAAAAAGGCAAAAGCAACACCTTCAAGGGCTGCACGATAAAGATGTCCCCTACTGTGCTTATTTAAGTTCAAATGCATCAGGTGTGCCCCAATATTTTTGTTGTTAAACATTCGCTCAGCTCCATTTCCGAAAGATAAATTGACCAGTCCGTCACAACCTATGGGTGCAGTATTGGCAAGAGAATTCATTTCGGAAAACTCATTTTCTTGTGTTATTTTTCGCAACCAACTGTACTGAATCCCTGCTCCGTTTATACACAGTAATTTTCCTAATCGAGGTTCATCAATAGTGTAGTTTACGTGTGCAAAATGATTGTATTTATGATACTCTTGAGCATTGGGTTGGTCCGTTACGGCAAAAAGTACTCCTGAAGTTCCTCCTGTTGCCGCCACTTCTCCTGGCTGAAGAATATTGAGAGCCAAAGCATTGTTAGGTTGATCTCCTGCTCTATAGCGAATCGGAATATCTATTGGTAAACCTGTGGCATCAGCACCACTTTTGCTCACGCTACATTGATCACTAAAATTATCCACTAGTGTAGGAGTCAATGCTGGATCTATGCCATAATATTCTAATAACCAATTGGCTACCTCATTGTGTTTGAAGTCCCAAAGGGTTCCTTCAGAAAGACTATTTGTTGTGGTGGCTATTTCACCGGAGAGTTGAAAAGCAATATAGTCACCTGGCAACATATAATAGGCTATTTGATCATAAAGGGATGGCTCGTTTTCTTTTACCCATTTCAACTTTGATGCCGTAAAATTACCTGGGGCATTCAACAATTGAGTACCATATTTTGTTTCGCCTAAATCTTCTGCTGCTTTTTCTCCAATGCTAACCGCTCTACTGTCACACCAAATGATGGAATCTCTCAATAATTTTTTTTCTTTATCAAGCACTACAAGCCCGTGCATTTGGTAAGATATCCCGATAGCTTTTATCTTTTTTGAGTCAATTTTAGCTTCCGCAATAATTCTTTTTGTACCCTCGCAAATGTGCTTCCACCATAACAACGGGTTTTGTTCTGCCCATCCCAATTGAATGGCTTTAATGGGCATTTCTGTTTGAGGTTCATTAATTATGTGAAGCGCTTTTTGCGATTCTGCATCAACTAATGCAATTTTAACTGATGAACTCCCAATATCATATCCTATGTAATACATCTTGAAAAAAATCAAATATAATAGAAAAATAAGCAACTAAGAAAGCCCCAAAACTAATCCTTTAAGACTCGCTAAACCTTGCATTCGTCCAAGGAGTGAATAACCCGGATAGAATCTATACTGTTTTTCAAAAGCTTGTAAAAAGCCATGATCGGGTCTAAAGGGAAGTACAACCTTTCTTTGTTTAGCGGCGTCAACAGCAAGTTTTACTAAGTTTCGCATATTGTGGTCTCCTGACAAATGAGCTGATTCATTAAAAGAACCATCAGGAAAACAATCAACATTTCTAAAATGCAAAAAATGAATGCGGCTTTGATGTGAATTAAAAATATAATTTAAATCATTATTGACAGTTGCCCCTAGTGAACCCGAACAAAAGCAAAGTCCATTTTCTATTTCTGGGAGAGTTGTAAACAAAAAATCTAAATCTGCTGAAGTACTCACTATCCTAGGAAGCCCTAAAATAGAAAAAGGGGGGTCGTCAGGATGAATTGCCAGGTTGACTCCACACGCTTTTGCAACAGGGATAATTTCTCGTAAAAAATAAATTAAATTTTCTCTTAATTGCGATGCATTTATTGATTGATAAGGGATTATTTTTTCTTTGAGTTCTTCAATGGTAAAGCGATGTTGGTTTCCTGGTAAACCTAGAAGCACATTTTTTTTGAGTTGTTCCTTTTCCTTCTCAGAAATAGTCTGAGCAAATTTTTTAACCTCATCCATCAATTGAGAATCATATTCTTTTTGGGCCATCGAACGATTTAAAATGAAGCAATCAAAATAAGCCATAGCTACAGGATCAAAACGCAATGTTGTTGTTTTGTCCTGATTGATAAAATGATGGTCTGTCCTAACCCAATCTAAAACTGGCATGAAGTTGTAGGTGATTGTGTTTATCCCACAACTAGAAAGATTTTCAATACTTTTTTTATACTTTTCAATAAAAACTTCAAACCCCAAGCCCTGATATTTTATAGTTTCATGCACTGGCAAACTTTCTACAACTTTCCATTCGAGTCCACTTTTAGCAATTTCTTTTTGATACGTTTTGATGCTTGACACCTCCCAAACTTCTCCAAGAGGAACATCATGCAAAGCACTAATAATCATTTCTGCACCTGCTTGTTTTAAATGGAGAAGTGATAATGGATCTTTTTTTCCAAACCATCGAAGCCCCCCATAAATGTGTTGTTTATTTTTTTTCACTACTTGTTTAGATATTTTTAAATGTAGATTTTTCTTCATTCTAAAAAAAATGAGTTTATGGAAAATGTAGTATATTAATGTTCTAAATTTTAATTGATGAAAACGAACAACAAACAAACAAACACTAGGAGAAATTTTATAAAGCAAACTGCATCTGCTTCTGCTTTTATGGCAATAGCTCCAACTTTAAGTTACAGTATTCCAACATACATCCCAAATCTATTTAAAAATAAGTTGACCTACAATGGTGTAAAGTTAGGGTTGATTACTTATTCTTTTAGATCATTAAACGATCAAAGCGCGGAGGCTACACTCAGCTATATCAAAGAGTGTGGAATTAAAAATATTGAAATGATGGGGGGACCCGCAGAAGATTTCGCAGGAAAACCAAGCAGCAATTACAATCGTGGTTTACTTTATAAACTCAAAAAAAAAGAACGCCATAACACCTTAACAGAAGAAGAAGTAAGGCAGCTTAAGGATATAAAAAAACAATATGCATCTTATAAGAAACAAAATAGACGTTGGTTAGAAAAAGCATCTATAAAACCCTACGAAAAATTAAGAGAAATGTATGAGGCTGAAGGTGTGTCTATTTATGCTTACAAACCAGCTTTATTTAGAAAAAGTAATTCTGATACAGAAATACGCTTTGGAATGCGCGCCGCCAAGGCATTGGGAGCATCTCATGTCACTTTGGAACATCCAAGTGATGACCAACACACTCTCAGACTTGGGAAAATTGCACAACAAGAAAATATATTTGTTGCCTATCATGGTCATACCCAGCAAACACCCACTTTTTGGGATGTGGCTCTTAAACAATCGACCCATAATGCAATGAATATTGATATTGGACATTATGTGGCTGCGGGCAATACAGAACCATTAGAAATACTAAAAAATAAACACAAACACATAAAAAGTATGCACGTTAAGGACAAAACAAGTCCAAATAGAGGACAACTGAATTTACCATGGGGAGAAGGTGACACACCCATTGAAGAAGTGCTACGATTGATGCGTGATGAAAAATATGACTTCCCGGCTACAATAGAATACGAATACGAAACACCTAAAAATTCTGATGTCCTTAAGGAAGTTAAAAAATGTATTGCCTATTGTAAAAATGCATTAGACTCTTAAACAGAAAAACATTATATCTTATAAATTCAAACTAAATACTACAACAAAATGAATGAAACTAGACGCTCTTTTTTAAAAAAAACAGCTGCAGCAAGTTCTGCAACTATTGTAGCTCCTACCATATTATCTTCCAAAGTTTTTGGATCAAATGATCGAATTAATGCCGCTGTTTTGGGGGTCAATGGAAGAGGTAAAAATCACATTAGTAGTTTAATGAATCAAAAAAATGTTCAGGTCACAACTTTATGTGACCCAGACATAAAAGTACTGGACAAAAGACAAAAAGAATTCTCTAAAAAGTACAACGAAAAAATTTCTTTAGAACAAGACTTAAGAAAAGTCATGGACAACAAAGATATTGATGTGATAAGTATTGCTTCACCCAACCATTGGCACTCATTATCTGTCATATGGGCATGTCAGGCAGGGAAAGATGTGTATGTTGAAAAACCCGGATCTCACAATATTTGGGAAGGAAGAAAAATGGTTGAAGCTGCACAAAAATATGATAGAATAGTTCAACACGGTGTTCAATTGCGAAGTTCACCAGCCATCAATGAGGCCATAGATCTTCTTAGAAATGGATATATAGGTAAAGTTTACATGGCCAGAGGGCTTGTTTTTAGATGGCGTGCAGATATTGGAGATAAAGGGTTTTCTGCTGTTCCAGATGGTTTAGATTATGATTTGTGGACAGGACCAGCTCCAAAAAGACCCTTTACAGAAAATTTAGTGCATTATAATTGGCACTGGCATTGGGACTATGGTAATGGTGATGTAGGTAACCAAGGAATTCATGAAACAGATTTATGTATGTGGGGCTTGGATGTTGGGCTCCCTTCAAAAATCACTTCTATGGGAGGCAAATTTCTGTGGGATGATTGCAAAGAAGTTCCAGAAGTACTCACTTCAGTTTATCATTATCCAGAGGAAAAAAAGATAATTCAATTTGAAGTAAGACCCTGGTGTACGAACACCGAGGACGGTGCCACAGTGGGTAACATTTTTTATGGTGATAAAGGTATTCTTGTGGTAGAGGGTTACAGTAAATACAAAACTTTTCTGGGGAAAGAAAGAACTCCTGGAAAATCTGGTGATGATGGTCAAATGGAAGCCTCTGGAATGAATCGAGGGAATGGTGGCACAGATGGTCATTTTAAGAATTTTATTGAGGCTGTAAGAAGCCATGATGCTAGTATTCTCAATGGCCCTATTGAAACCGGTCATTTGTCTTCAGGACTAGCCCATTTAGGAAACATAGCATACCGAACGGGCAGGGTATTAACATTTAATCCTGAAACAGAAAAATTTGTAAATGACAGTGAAGCAGATAAAATGTTAACGCGCAATTATCGGCCAGAATTTGAGGTGCCCCAGAGGGTCTAAATTGGCAATATTAGTACCATTCAAAAAGACCCAAAAAACACTCAAAGACTTAAAATTAAATAGGTATTCAATGTTTTTTGCTATCTTTGTTTAACATGTTAAAATATATAAAATGAGACGATTATTTTCTTACCTAATAACGAGCGTATTTCTTACGCTCTTTTCTGCCTTAACCTATGCCCAAAATGCTCAAAACCCCTGGGCTATTTCTGTTGGAGCAGATTTAATTAACTTACAAGGTAAAGATGCTGAAAAGGGAACCAATTTTGGTCTACCTGCCCTGAGTTTATCTAGATACTTAAGTTCTGGATTCTCCGTTGGATTGCAATATGCCTTGAACAATGTTGACATTGGAAATGGAGATCAAAATTATAGTTCTCTCGATGGAATTATTAAATACAACCTTACAGAAGGAAACATAATGCCCTATTTATTTGCGGGATATGGTTTTTCAAGATTTGAAGATGGTAGTGACAAAGATTACGGACTTTTTCCTTCAAGAGAAACCTCTAAGACCATTTTAGGAGGTGTAGGTGCTAATTTCTTTTTAAATGATAAGTGGGCAATCAATGCAAGCACTTCATATCGTTCTGCATATGAATCAGGTTCCTACAAACACCTTCAACATGTTGTGGGTTTAAGCTATAATTTTGGAGCTGGTGACGCCGACAAAGATGGTGTTTCCGATCAGAAAGACGTTTGTCCTGACGTGCCAGGTCTTAAAGAATTTGACGGATGTCCTGATACAGATGGCGATGGTATTCCTGATAATAAAGATAAATGTCCTGAAGAAGCAGGAACGGAAGCTCTTGAAGGTTGTCCTGATAGTGATGGTGACGGTATTGCCGATGCTGATGATGCTTGTCCTAACGAGGCGGGAACAGCTGCTATGAATGGCTGTCCAGATTCCGATGGTGATGGCATTGGAGACAACGAAGATAAATGCCCTAATGAGGCTGGTGAGGCTGCTAATAATGGCTGCCCTTGGGGTGATGCTGATGGTGATGGCGTGAATGACAATGAAGATAAATGTCCAAACGAAGCGGGACCTGCCTCTAATGATGGATGTCCAGAAGATGAAATGCCAGAAGCAATCGCTAATTTTATTAATAGTGAAAAAGCGAGGATACTCTTTAATGCAAGTAAAACTACCCTAAGAAGTAATTTTACTAGTAATCTTGATGAATTAGCTAATTTACTTTCACAATATTCTAGTGCAGTTGTTACTATCGAAGGACATGCTTCAAGCGATGGTAGCGATACCTATAACCAAGCTCTATCAGAAAGACGCGCAAATGCTGTCAAAGCCTACTTGGTTGGTAAAGGAATTGATGCCTCGAGAATTAATACCATTGGTTTCGGGGAAACTAAACCTATTGACAATAACGATACTGCCAAAGGAAGAAGAAACAATAGAAGAGCTCAAATAGAAAGAAGAGCTGAAATAAAAGTTAATTAATGATAATTAATATAAAATCAATAAAAAACCCTTGCGTTAAGCAAGGGTTTTTTTATACTAACTGCTCAAATTAATAAGCTATTTTCTGAAGTGTTTAAACATCGCAAATAGCAATCGCTTTTGATAATGAATTTAATCCTTTATTTGTTTTATTTGAAGGAATAAATTCTTGTGCAACAACACCCTTAAATCCAGTTGCAACGATAGCTTTCATAATCGCTGGATAAAATAACTCTTGTTCTTCCTCTATTTCATGTCTTCCGGGTACTCCTGCTGTGTGATAATGTCCAAAATATTGAGATGACTCCTTGATCGTTCGAATTACATCTCCTTCGTCAATTTGCATGTGATATATGTCATACAAAAGCTTAAAATTATCAGAATCTAGTGCTTTACAAAGTTGTATCCCCCATGAAGAATTATCACACATATAATCTTTGTGGTCTATTTTTGAATTCAATAATTCCATTTGCAAGACGACCCCTTTTTTTTCTGCATGTCCTAAAATTCGTTTTAATCCCTTAATGCAATTTTTCAAACCAACCTCATCATCCATACCTCTTCTATTTCCACTAAAGCAGATCAAATTTTTATAGCCTGCCTTTGCTACCAAATCAATGTGTTCTTCATACCTTTTAACAAGCGCATCATGAAATTTAGGCTCATTGAACCCATCCACTAAATTTAGCTCTGCTCCATTACACATCGTACTCTCTAGTCCGTTTGCTTTTAAAACATCCCACTCTTTTGGACCAATAAGATCTATTCCCATTAGCCCCATTGCTTTTACTTTAGGGGCAAATTCTGCTAGAGGAATATTTCGATAGCACCATTTGCATACCGAATGATTGATGTTTCCTTTTAAATTTGATTCCATATTTTGATCTGATTTTGATTTGGCATACCCTGGATTACCTATTGCTAATGTTGCCGCCCCGGCTGCCATCGATTTAATGACTGTTCTTCTGTTCCATGTTTCGTTTGTTTTCATGATAAATGTTTTTTGTTAATTATCTCACTTGACTCCTAACCACAATAGCATGAAGTAGCCGATTTGAAATTCGCTTTAAATAAACTCCCCATTTTTCTTTTTTGCCGTAGTAAACTTCCCATTTAGAAGATGCAATGGCCCTTCTCATTTTGTTGCAAAATTGGGTAAGCTTAAGCCCTTTTTTTGTTTGAGGATCATTTGTTCCTAATGGGGTCCCGTTTTCGGTGAGTGCATTAATCGTTATTTGTGTTTGAACAAATCCTGGGCAAACCATAGTTACATTTATGTTATCTTTCTTATGTTCCATTCTCAATGCGTCAAAGAAACCATGCAGTGCATGTTTGGCTCCACAATAGCCAGACCGAAAAGGAGAGGCAAATTTGCCCATTACACTGCTGACGACAACAAAATGTCCTTTCTTTTGATTCACAAAGTGCGGCAACAAAGCATGAGAAAGTGCAACAGTTCCTAAATAATCTACTTCTATTAAGGTTTGAAATACTTTAAATGTTGAACCTAAAATCTTTGAACGTTGACTAATTCCCCCATTGTTTATAAGTACATCAATTTTACCGAAAAGTGAGATTGCCTTTTTTACATGGCTTTCAGCCTTTTCAAAATTAATCAAATCAAAGGGAAGAAGAGCTATTGGCGTTTTTATATCACAAATTGACTTCACCTCATTTAATTGTTTTTCTCTTCTAGCTGATAAAATGAGACTAACCCCGTCTTCTTTCGCATATTGAATTGCTAATTCAGCTCCAATTCCAGAGGATGCACCAGTAATCCAAATAACTTTATTCATTTTATGAAGATTCTTCTTTTTGCCAATTTTTCTCCCATTCCCAAGCACTTTTCAATGCCGAAGAGAGGCTTTGTTTTGCTTGCCACCCTAGTATTTTTTTTGCTTTGGAAGGATCTGCATAGGCCTGTATAATATCTCCTTCGCGTCTTGAAGCGATTTTATAATTTACTTTTTGACCTGTTGAAGATTCAAAAGTTTGAATTAATTCTAAAACAGAATTCCCTTTTCCTGTTCCCAAATTAAATATTTCACAATTGGATTCATTCTTTTTGGCCCATAGAAATTTGAGACTTAAAATATGAGCGTGGGCTAAATCCATCACGTGTATATAATCTCGAATGCAGGTTCCATCGGGAGTAGGATAGTCTGCACCAAAAACAAATAATTCTTTTCTTTTTCCAATGGCTGTTTGTGTTAAAAAGGGAACTAAATTTGCAGGAACTCCCTGCGGAATTTCTCCGATTTTTCCACTAGGATGTGCCCCAATGGGGTTGAAATAACGTAAAAGAATCGCATTGAATGTTTTGTTTGCAACGCAGACGTCTTGAATTATTGTTTCGCCCATTTGTTTTGTGCCTCCATAGGGAGAAACAGTAGGTTTTAGCGGCTCTTGTTCATTTATTGGAACCCTATCTGGTTCTCCATAGACCGTGCAAGAAGAGCTAAAAATGAGTGGTATTTTATGAACTACCAGTTGATTGAGTAAATAAACTAATCCGTTAATATTATTTTGATAATACTTCAGCGGCTCTTGAACACTTTCACCAACAGACTTAAGAGCAGCGAAATGAATTAGACCATCACTGTTATGATGTTTAGAAAATAAGCTCTGAACATCCACTTGCTTTTGTAAATCTAAAGCCTCAAAAGCTGGGGTTCTGCCAGTAATTTCTTTTATTCGATCTAAAACAGTTAGGGAGCTATTTGAAAGATTATCGACAACAACCACTTCATGTTCTTGTTCGAGCAGAAGAATAACCACATGAGAACCGATATAGCCTAATCCACCTGTGACAATAATTTTCATTGTTTTTCTTTTAAATTGACCAACCTTTCCTATAAATTCTTCCTACAAACTGATTGGCTTCTTCAAAATTTGTGATTCTCATTTGTTCACCATCCCAGAGCAATTTCTTTCTACCATAATAGTCAATACTTTTTCCACTGCCTCTGCGTAACATATAACTTCGGATAGCAATATTTCCCATTAAAACAGTTTCAGTTAAGGGGACAGAATAATCAAATGAAGAAGTAAGTTCATTATGTTCTTTTGAATTAAATCCAGCTTTACAAGCTGTTATCCATTTATATTGATGTCCAAACTCTGGTAGATCACTGTCACTGGTTTTATTGCCTACTCTAACAGACTCACCAGGCTTATAGAGCTTTGGGTCTAAACCATAAACTCCAGAAGTTATAACCCCTTTATCTCCAACCATGATAATTCGATTAGATTCGATTTCAACTTCAGGTGGTAAAAGATCTGGGTGAGAGGGTCTAATACCTCCATCTGTCCAAACCATTTTAATTCGTTGTTTGTTTGTTGGAGTGGGATCAAAATGAAGTGTAACTGTTGAAGAAGGTGGGCACCCTTCAGGGAAATAATTCACATTTCGTTTTGCATCGTAAATTGTCCCGACGCTACATTCAACATCAGTAGGATATTTGAGAGCTAAAGCCTTAAAGGGGATATCGATGATATGACATCCCATATCGCCTAAAGCTCCTGTTCCATATTCCCACCATCCTCTCCAATTAAAGGGGTGCAAGTTATGAATGTAGTCTGTTTGTGCGGCAGGGCCCAACCATAAATCCCAATATAAAGAGGTCGGTTTTAATTTTTTGTTTGCTTTTGGTATTTTTCCCCCCTGTGGCCAAATAGGTCTATTTGTCCATACATAGACTGCTGAAATAGTTCCAATTTCTTTATTTCTTACCCATTTTTGCACTTCTAATTGACTAGGGTTTGAGGCTCCTTGATTGCCCATTTGTGTTACAAGTTGCTCTTTTTGGGCTAACTTTTGTAGCCAACGTGCTTCTTTTATATTGTGAGTAAGGGGTTTTTGAACATAAACATGTTTTCCGCTTTGCATAGCATAAGACGCTATGACACCATGGGTGTGGTCGGGGGTGGAGATAGTGACAGCATCTAGATCTCTTTCTTTATCCAATAATTCTCTAAAATCTGCATAAAAATTAGCCTTAGGAAATTGTTTTCTACTTCTAAGAACTCCATGCTTTCCTTGACTATCAACATCACACATTGCAGAAACCCGAGCTTGTCCTTGACCACGTGCATTGGCTAAATCACTTCGTCCTTTTCCTCCAACTCCAATCCCAGCAATATTTAATTGGTCACTTGGAGCAATAAAATTTTTACCACCTAGAACATGTCTAGGAACTATTAAAATAGAACTGGCAAAAGTGCTGTTTCTAATAAATTTGCGTCTTTGCATCTAAACTATTTGGTTATAAATTTTGGGGCAGAAATTATTTCTGTTTGTTATTTTTTTTTAAATCTTGAAGAAAAATACAAAAATTTAAACTCTGACAGAAGTCATCAAGGAATTAAAAAAGTATTTTCCCATCCCTTTGCTTTTGATTTAAAACGAGCTCTATGATGTTGAATGGAGCTGAGCTGGAGCATTTCAATTTCTTCTGCTTTTAAAATTAGTCGAGTGAAAAAATTTTTATCTTTTTCATATCCAATGCCCTCAGTACTTTTCATAGGTGTTCCTGGTGGTAAAATTGAGGTATAATCTTTTTGGGTTCTCGCTGGTTGATTTTTAAATAATTCTTGGGGTCTGTCCATTGTTATCAATTCAACATCGACGAGCACTTGTAGTCTTTTCTTCGGATGATAGAAAATGAGTTGCGCTTTTTGTTGCTGATTCAGGTCATTAACTTTTTGGCTCCTAGCATCGGTATAGATTGTAAATTCTTTTGTTTTAGAATCATAATTCCTTAGGACAACCATTCTGCCTTTTGCTCGCCCTTTGTTGTTGACTGTTGCTAGGGTGAAATACCGAAATGGGTGTTTTTTATCATTCTTTGCACGAATCCATTGTTTGTCGCATAAATCAAAAATTTCTTCTAGGGTCATTGGTTTAAAGCATTTAATTTGAGCCAATGAGCGGCTCTGACTTTGGCGTTTTCTTGAATATCCGCCCAATATAAATTAATGTCAGCAAAATGATAATCTTTTATGAAAGATAGCCAAAAACGTTTAGGAATTTTTGGAACGGTAGACCACAACATACCATCAATTTTGGCGAGTGAAACACTTTTAGGATATATTTTTAAATCTCGATTCAATAAGCCCAAATGCTTTTCTGCATCAACTAGTTCTGAGTTGTCCCAAGTAATTGGATTTATAGTAACTCCTCCTTGATACCAGCGAGTATAAGTTTTGGGTAAATTATTTTTTTTGTACGTATTCCAACTCACAAAACCACCCACTTGTTGAGGAGCATACATAGGTTTAATATCTTCAAATTCATCTGACAATACTTTGATCCCCGCCAAGTAGGCCACAATAAGTTTTTTTTGAAGAGGCTTGTTGACAAAAAAATCTTTTAAAATGTGTTTTAAATGAAAACTTCCTTGACTATGACCAGCCAAAATTATTGGCTTTCCTTTATTGAAGTGATCTAAATAATATTGAAAAGCACGTTTTACATCAGAATAAGCTAATAAAAGTGCTTCTTGGCCCCCTTGTTTATATTCAGAAAAAAATGATTTATAATGCGCCTGACGATAAAAAGGAACATAAAGATTTCCAGCGGCTAGCCATGCAGTGGCCTGATATTTTATGGGAGTATTTAAAATTTCTTGTTGGATCTCTTCATCATTAATTTTAGCATTCCATTGGATGTTTTTCTTATCTGTTAATAAGGTCGGGTAGACATAAAAAATATCGATTCGATTTTCAATCGTATCACTAAGAAAAGAGTTGATCTGTTTGGGATATTTTTGAGGTAAAACAGCCCAAGAAGAATCATTAGAATAGTTTAAAGCCTTAGGAATATTTTTATTTTGATAGGGAATAATATCGTAGCTTGATTTACACCCTACTATCAATAAAATAGAAAAAAAAATTCCTTTTTTCATCAACAATTTTATTCAAAGATAAGACTTTGCAATTTTTCAAGTTGAATCACTTCATACCGCTTTCTTTTTTCTTTAATCAAAATCTACTACTTTTAATAAAAAAATTAAAACATGAAAACAAAAATTGCCCTCCTTCTCGTATGTTCCACTCTATTTTTTAATTGTCAGCAAAAGAAAAAAGATAAGGAGGTTAGTGTAGAAGTTAAAATGGATGCCTCTGAGATGGGTACAAAAGCAACCGTTACATTTATAACTGATGATAATGGAAAAATAACAAAAGAGATTCAAGTTTTTGAAGGCACTCAGGAAGAAGTTTCAGAAAAGGTAAAAACAGTAACCAAAAAATATGATCTAAAGGGGGAAGAACCTAATACTAATAAAGTCAAAAAAATTCGAATTACCCTTGATCCAAAAAGTGACAGTACTGCTGAAGGTAGTGTTACTTTTACCGAATCTAATGGAAATGTTCAACTTGAAGCTCATATAAATGGCCTTAGCCCAGGAACACACGCAATTCATCTTCATGAAAAAGCAGATTGCTCATCAGCAGATGGTAAATCAGCCAAAGGACATTGGAATCCAACATTTGAGAATCATGGAGATTGGGGAGCGGCTTCTGGTTTTCATCGAGGGGATATAGGAAATTTTCAAGCTGATGCCTCAGGGCATGGAATGATAACTTTTACTACTGATTTGTGGTGTTTAGGTTGCGATGACGACACAAAAAACATAATGGGAAAAGCAGTAATTGTTCACCAGGGTCAAGATGACTTTATTTCGCAGCCCTCTGGTGCCGCTGGCGCGAGAGTAAGCTGTGCTGCAGTTATTCCTTAGCCGTTTTTTTATTGTCAAAATCCCATTGACGTTCTCTATCAAGCTGTCTCTGGGCTTCGAGTTCTTCCTCTGGAATAACTTTCAAAAAAGAAGGGTGTTGTTCAATGGCATATTGAATTTTTTCTATGATTTCTTCGTGAGTTTCTTTGTCGTAGTCAATTTCTAAAGGAGGTTTTATAACCATTGATTGGAGTATCCCTCTTTTTTTTATCATCAATCCTTTTTTGTCAAAAGATCTTCTAAAACCATCTATAACTATTGGTATCACTAATGGCTTATGGGTCTTAATAATGTGTGCTGTTCCTCTTCGAACGGGTTGAAAAGGCCGAGTTGTACCTTGAGGAAAAGTAATAAGCCACCCGTCATTTAAAGCTGCGCCAATATTTTTTACATCTGTCATTTTCACTGGGCGATTTATTGATTTGCCGTGTTCTCTCCAAGTTCTTTCAATAGATATAGAGCCCGCATAGGCAAGTATGCGAGGAAGGAAACCAGCCCGCATTGTTTCTTTTGCAGCCACAAAATATATATTTAGCTTGGGGTTCCACAAATAGCCGACATTTTTTATTGAATCTATTCTTCCGCTTAAACTGGCATTGAAAACATGAAACATGGCTACCACATCGGCAAAATAGGTTTGATGATTAGCAATAAATAGAACATTTTTATCAGGGAGATTATTAATGATTTCAGAGCCTTCAATATGCAGTTGGTTGAAGCCCCTATAACGCCTGTGCGTCATTATACCTAAGTACCTAATTAACCATTTTTTCAGTATTAAATAATGACCAAACGGATTTTTTTTTAAGAGGAGCATTCTTTTTGTTTCTGCCCAAATATATCAAATTCATTTTATCAAATGCTTTAAGATTTCCTTAAATTCATAAAGCATCATAGCGGTAGCTCCCCAAATAAATTCTGACTCAAATTCAAAACCTGGAACCTGCAATTCTTTTTGATCCAAAATCATTTTTTTATGAGATATATCAAGTTGTACTAGCTCTTTTAGTGAGAGCTGATAAAATTTTGCGATTTCTCTGTTATCCAATACTATGTTTGGCTCAAAATCGAGTTGAGCTACGAAAGGTGTCACCTTAAATTGACTTGGAGGGATTAAAACATCTGATAAAGTTCCAACTCGAATGATCTTTGAAGAATGGATTCCTAGCTCTTCATCACATTCTCTTAAGGCTGTTTGCCATAAAGAGTTATCTTGCTGTATGGGTTTTCCTCCCGGAAGACCCATCTGATTTGAATGAACTCCAGAATAATCTTGTCTTTTAATAATTGGAAATAAATAGTCCCCTTTAGCATTAGGGTAACAACAAATTAATACGGCTGCAGGGCTATAAACAGTTTTTTTTGAGTGAGCGTCTGACAAAAATTCCTTTCTTTTTGGGGATGCTGCAGTTTCAATATTTGGTGTCCCCTTTTCAGATAAATCTTGTAATTTTAAGGCTAATTGTTGAAATAATGTTTTCTCCATGTTCGGTTCAAAAATAAGTATTCATCTTGTATTAGCCATAGTTTTCTTAGGTTGTAATGAACAACCCAAAAAAACTACTTTAAAAAAAGTAGACATTCAAAATAAAATATCTGTAGAAGATAAAAAGGTAGTTGTTGAGAAAAAAGAAAAGCATATTCTACTCGACGACAAAAATGCGATTCCCTTTTTCTTTGACTATGCCAAGGAAAATTTAGAAAAGTTGATTCGTATTAAAACACAATTTGGAAACATAACTATTGAGCTTTTTGAAAATACGCCATATCATCGCGCCAACTTTATTTATTTAACAAAGAAGAAATACTTTAACGGAACAACTTTTCATCGAGTCGTTCCAGAATTCATTATTCAAGGGGGCAATTCTGACAATTATAAAACTTCAAGAAAAAGAGGAGACATAGGGCGCTATTTGCTGCCTAACGATACTCGAAAAGGACATTCACATCATCGTGGTATTCTTTCAGTGCCCAGCAGCGAAATAGAAAACCCGTATAAATTAGCCTCTCCATATGAATTTTTTATAGTTGTGCAGTCGCCCGGAGCCTACCACTTAGACGGCAACTATACACCTTTTGGTAAAGTAATAGAAGGTATGGAAGTGGTTGACAAAATCAATCAACAGCCTATCGATAGTAGAGAAGCACCCATTCATAACATATTCATGGAAATAGAAATTGTTAAAAATAAATAAACATAGGATATTCTTATAATATTTTATTTTTGATAATTTATTACTTATATAAGGTTTTATTTTTCTGAATTTTAAGGTTTATTTAACGCTTTCATTAATATAATATAGTTTATTGTTATTATATTTGAGATATTTATAAGTATATATTATGACGATAACGCAACTTGAATATACCTTGGCTGTAGCACGTTTTGGCAACTTTACCTTAGCTGCAGAAAAATCTTTCGTTACACAACCCACATTAAGTATGCAGGTTCAAAAATTAGAAGAAGAGTTAGGCGTACGAATTTTTAACAGAAATGCTAAACCCATAAAAGCTACCCCCATTGGAGAGAAAATATTAGAGCAAGCCAAAACGATTATAGAAGAAACCCATCGTGTTGCAGATATAGTCGCTATTGAGAAAGGAGTCATTGCTGGAGCGTTCAACTTAGGCATACTTCCGACGGTGATGCCTACCTTATTGCCCATCTTCTTGAATACCTTCATAAAAAAATACCCCAAAGTAGATTTGAAAATTGAAGAGCATACCACTGAGAATATGGAAAGACTTTTGGTGGAAGGAAAATTAGACGCTGGAATTGCGGCCACACCTCTCAACCATGACAAAATTAAAGAGAGACCGCTCTATTACGAACCCTTTGTAGGGTATGTGCCACCCTCACATCTTTTGGCCAAAAAGGAAACGTTGACTGTTGAAGCCATCGAGAATACTGAAATGTTAGTTTTGGAAGACGGCCATTGTTTTAGGCAACATGTCTTAAATCTTTGTCAAACTAAAAATCAGCAACATCCGCGTTTCGATCTTAAAAGCGGAAGTTTTGAAACTTTAGTTCATCTAGCAGATCAAGGCCTGGGAATGACACTTCTACCCTATCTTCAAACACTCAATATGGCTGAAAAGTCGAAAGAGAATTTACGTCATTTTGAGCACCCAGTACCCGCTAGAGAAATTAGCCTTATCTTTTCTAAGGCACAACTTAAAACCCCTATCATAAATGTGTTGCATGATTTGATCGCTGCGGTAATTAGAGGCCTTATTCAATTAGAAGAAGTGCGTATTATTGCCCCTAAATAATTGACAAATTATTTAACTGTGGATTTTGTTTAAGAAAACGTAGCACCCAACGATTTAAAAGTAATACTTCTTCATAGTCTAAATTAGCGTATGCCTTATGCAACTCTTTGTGAAAGAGGGTTGCGTCAAAACTAACTTTTCTTAAGATCGCTTTATAATAAAAAAAGCCTCGTGAGTATCCCATAAATCCTTTTTTTGATGCTCTAATTTAATAGAATGTCATGATTCAAAATGTTGGAGAAATGTTAAAATTAGTATTATGTTATACATATTACCTTTTTTTATATATATATTTGCATAACATAAATAGACCCGATGAAAATAGAAAACACAATTGCACAAATGAGAAAGGGCGTATTAGAATTTTGCATTCTTTCTCTACTCGAACAAAAAGACCTCTACAGTTCAGAAATTCTTTCTGCATTAAAGCAAGGTAAAATGCTAGTCGTTGAAGGAACGCTCTATCCATTGCTCACTCGCTTAAAAAATGCTACTTTTCTGAATTATAGATGGGAAGAGTCAACCTCTGGACCCCCACGTAAGTATTACATGATAACCCCAGAAGGAGAAACTTTTTTAGCTACTCTAAATGTAGCCTGGTCAGAACTTAATCAATCTGTTAATAAAATTACCCAAATTAAAAAAAATAAGAAATGAATAAAACTGTCACTATTAATCTTGCCAATACTGCTTTTGTTATAGATGAAATGGCTTATTTGCTACTTCAAGAATATTTAAATCAATTAAAACAAACCTTCAAAAATACTGAAGGAAGTAATGACATTTTAGAAGACATTGAAGCACGGATTGCTGAATTATTTCAAGAGCGAAAGAAAAGCAATGAATATGTTATTAATAAAGTAGATGTTGAAGATATTATAAAAACCTTAGGCGAACCGAATGAGTTTGATGAAGGCACCTCAGAAAAAAATAATATACCCCCTCATAAAGTATATACGGATAAAAAACTGTTTAGAGATCCCGACGACAAATATATTGGAGGTGTAGCGGCTGGTATAAGTCATTATTTTGCCTTTGATCCAACTTGGATTAGACTGATCTGGTTATTACTTGCTATTTTTTCAGGTGGAACATTTTTCCTTATTTATATTCTTTTTTGGATTATAGTTCCCGAGGCTAAAACCACCTCTGACAAGCTAAGAATGAAAGGCAAACCCATAAATATTGCCACTATAGAAAAAAAAATTCGTGAAGAATTTGAAGATGTTACCGAACGTGTAAAAAATGTAAATTATGAAGAGGTTGGAGGAAACTTAAAAAAAAAATCAAAAAATTTCTTCGATTTTTTAGTAGAGATTATTGGCGGAATCGTAAAAATAGGACTTAAAATTTTAGGCCTTGTCTTTCTATTTATTGCTGTTTTAGGATCTATAGGATGGTGTATAGGTTTTACTTTACTGTTTATTTTTAAATCAATCGAATGGCCAATTGTTATGCACATATGGGGGACAACACCAGTTGTAGGCACGCTTGTAGCTATCGCTTTTTTTATACTAGGCATGATCCCCCTTGTCTTTTTGTTTCTTTTAGGCAATTTATTATTAGCCCCTAAAAAAAATTGGTTAGGAAAATCTATTGGCATCACTCTTTTAGTGTTATGGTTATTGAGTCTTATTGGAATATCTATTTATGCTTACCTAGAACACGACCAGTATAATGTCACAAGTCGAGTAAAGACGATTCACGAACTCCAGCTTGCCTCTCAAGACACATTGCAATTGCACCTTCAAAATACAATGGGTTCAGAATTGATTCAATGGGAAGAAAAAGGACGCCCTTATTTCAAAGATAGTTTAGGTGAAACCTATATGCTCGGAGAAAAAATTAGGCTTCAACTAAAGCAAAGCGAAGATTCACAAATCGAAGTTGAAATCATCAAAAAGGCCGCAGGTAGAAATTATAAAATTGCAATGGCAAATGCAAAGGCACTTCAGTATGACTTTTCACAGCAAAATAATAATCTCTACTTCCCTAAAGAATGGTATTTAGCTGAGAGCCAGTGGGGTTTTAAGCAAGATCTAGAAATTATTCTTTGGCTTAATGAGGAACAACCCTTTTATCTCTCACCCCAAATAGCCAAGCACCTTTCTTGGAGACCAAAGAATGATCAACAATTCAATCGAGATGAAATGATGGGGCATTATTGGCAAATGAATCAGGAAGTTCTTCAATGTCTTGATTGCTCGCTTTAATAAGAAATAAATAAGGACTTTACACAGTAAAATATTGTTGAGATTCGATTGCTTCTATTTTTGAGAAAGCTTATATTTGCCCTCATCTTTTTCGGGGTGTAGCGTAGCCCGGTCATCGCGCCTGCTTTGGGAGCAGGAGGTCGCAGGTTCGAATCCTGCCACCCCGACAATATAACCCTATCCAATTCGGGATGTGGCGCAGTCTGGTAGCGTACACGCATGGGGTGCGTGTGGTCGCTGGTTCGAATCCAGTCATCCCGACTTTTCAATTTTTAATTTTTAAGCTTTATGAATCAAAAATATGATTCAAAAGTTCCGCAAGACGCCTTCCTGCTAAATAAAGCCTTTCTTGGACTAAAGAAAAATATTTATAGCTATAGGCATAACCTAATCGATCATTTTTTTCAATATCTCTATAAATGTCACGAACAGCCCTTTGTGACTCTTTTGCCCAAAAGAGAGGGTTTAAGTTAAGATCAGGATTGCGGTTTGATTTTTGATAGATAGAGAGTAGGTTTTGAGCCAATTCAGAATAACTCATTTGATAACTTTCAATCATTTCGCTATCCCAAACGCGATGCAGGTTACTGTTTTTTCCAAACCATTTTACATTGATTTTATTACCTCCTTTATCTTCTTTCCTTCCCATGTGAAGGGGTTGGTGTAGATCACCCACCAAATGAACTAAAAACTTAAGCGCAAAACGTTGTTCTTCAAGGGTAGCCGTCTTGTCCTTCAGGACCAAAACAAACTGATTAATTGCTTGTAGAATATCGCCTTCTTCTGAGGGTATAATTTCTTCATATTCTTTATCGAGTGGGATGTTGGCATAATGCCATGGAGTATATTTCTTGTAGGAAGGGTCTGATTTAATTTCGTCCGCATAATTACTTACATAAGCTAGTGATTGGCCTCCTATTAATTTTTCAATTGCCTTTTTTGTTTTTTTTGTTAAATAATGTGATGCTACTTCACCCACTGTTCGATGACCCGTTTTGCCCCAATCATTTGCTTCTAATTGTGAAGACAAAAAAAGCAAAAACAAAAAAATTCGCATATCAGTTTATTTTTATTTGGGTTTAATTGACAGATAAAAAAAAATCCTATCTCGAAAGATAGGATTCTTTTTTTAAAATGTTTTTTCTTTATTTGAAAGTATATCGAATACCTAACTGACCCACCCAACGAGAACCAATATTATTGTCTTCATTGATTCTATAATTATCAGAACCGTCATTCCAGCTATAAATTGGATCAGGAGCGCCTGATCTAACAGTTAGAGGATAAACACGACCTCCTGAGCCTACATTAAATTTTCTACCCCAACTGTTATTTACAAAATTGGAGAAGTTGAAAATATCTAATGTAACTTGAAGCGTGTTTTTTTGAACCTTAATGTCTTGAGCTATTCTAAAATCGATAATGTCACTCCATGGTCCCATCAAAGCATTTTTTTGAGCATAGTCTCCTCTTCTTTCACTCAAATAGTCATTGTTTTCAATAAAACTATTGAGGGCTTCCCAATTGTTAGGGTCTTCTAGGGTAATTTCAGAAGCATTTCTTGGCACATAGAGTAATGCTCTGTCAGTTCGGCTATCATCATTGGCCAATCTTCCTCTATAGGTAAAACTATAAGGCAAGCCTTGTCTTCCTTCGTAAAATAAACCAATACTAGTTTTTAAATTATCGTTCCAATCAATGGCATAGGAAACTGAGGAAATAATTCTATGTCCTTGACTAAAGCGTGTTCTAGCGACAGGTAAAGCAGAGTTTCTCCCGTTAACATGAAGTTGCCCTCTCCAATTGGATGAATTTTGAGATGATGTTTGTTCAAATATCGCATAGGAGTCTCCATAAGAATAGGAGGCTGAAAAGTCAAGACCACTTGTCCACTTTTTTGAGGCTGTTAGCCCTACATTATATGAATATCCCTTATCAGTATTATAAACTAGAATAATTCTGCCATAGGTATCATCAAGAGGGCTTCGTCGATCGTAATAGAGACGATCATCTGCTCCATTTAATCTTCCAACGGCGTTGCCTATATGAAGACCTTGATAAGCAAAATCTTGAATGACATCATTAAACAAACCATCAATAGAGAATTTCCATCCACTATCAAGAACCTTATCAAATCCTAGAGCAATTTTTAATCGCTGTGGTAATTTGAAGTCTTGAGAATATAAATCAATATCACCACTTAGACCTCCAGAACCTGCTGCTACACGTTGTGGTTGGTTATTCACATTAGGCTCGAAATTTATGCCGCCAAAATATGCATCACCTCCAACAGTTGTACCAGTATTATTGTAGCTACCTGCATACCAAACCATTGGCATTCTAGATAAAAAGACTCCAATACCTCCTCTTAAAACTGTCATTTTATCTCCGTTAATATCCCAATTAAATCCAAGTCTTGGTGAAAAATAAACTTGTGTATCTATTGTTCCTCCTACTTTAGCTCCTCTTAAGTTTTTCCCAGCAGCTTGAAGGTTTGCAATTGTTCTTGTATTAAAATCGGTATTAGTAGGTCTATCGCTAAAGAAAGGGATGTCAAATCTCAATCCTCCAGTAACTTTAAGATTGGTAGTGATTTGATAATCATCTTGTATATAAAAGCCAATTTGAGCATAGTCTGTCACTGCGGCACTTTCTTTGGCTTCATCACCTAAGGCATCTGTCAACAAAGAGTAAGATCTAAACATGCTGTCTAATTCGTCAGGATTATTGTCTAAAAACCCTTGTGGAGAATTATAAAAATAGTCGCCATAATTCTGTCTTATAAAAAGGTTTGTTGAGGAATAAAACTCATTGTGTGTACCTATCGTGATAGTATGCTTTCCTTTATATATTTCAAGGTTATTGGTTATTGTGAATATGTCTTGATCTAAAAGATTTGAGGTAGAAAAAGGCTCAGAACCAAATTCAATACGTCCTGCTCCATCTTGAACGGTAACTCTTGGAAATTTGACAGCATCATCATTGAGAGGGTCTCTGTCATCCTTAGTTGTATTTAAAGAGATAACCAAACTATTGTTCAATTTACTAGTTTGGTGATTCCAATTAAATGTAAGGTTTGTATTCTTACTTACAAAAGCCTCAGAACCTTGAAGGTATCGTGCATTGAAATCATTTGAAGTTCTAGCCTCTACATTGTTTGCTTCAGTATATCTAAAAGCCAAGGAAAGGTTGTCATTTTCACCTGCATTTAAATCTAATTTAATATTTAGTTTATCACTTTCAAGAACTGTTGAATTGGGTGTTAATGTTCCAGGGTCATATCCATAAGCGCTTTGAATTTGTTGCGCAAAGTTGTTGATGCCTGCCCCTAAATCTCCTGCATAATTAGCGGCATTCCATGGATTAGGTGTTTCATCATCCTGTCTTTCATAATTTAAAAAATAAAACAGTTTGTTTTGAATTAATGCACCTCCTAATCTAACACCATATAATAGGTTGTTAAACTCGGGTAGCTTTTCATTAGTATCCCAAGAGTCCTTTCCTGCCAAACCTTCATTTTTGATATAGGTGTAGGCTGAAGCCTCAAAATTATTTGAACCTGAGCGTGTCACAGCATTTATAGATCCTCCTACAAAACCACCAACTTTCACATCGAAAGGTGAAATTTGAACTTGAAAAGATTCAATGGCATCGAGTGAAATCGGATTGACACCCGTTTGACCTCCGTTTGTTCCTGATCCTGCCAGACCAAAAACATCATTGTTTACTGCGCCATCAATATAAATTGTGTTGTAACGATTATTTTGGCCAGCAATTGAAATTTCAAATCCATCATTACCTTCTTCTAACTGAGCAAAAGGAGTGGTTCTAACAAATTCTCCCAATGACCTTGTGGCTTGAGGGAGAGCATCAATTTTTTCACGATTTACATAGGTTTCATTTCCCGTTTTAGAACTGTAATCTACTCCTGTGACTACTACTTCTTCAAGCGCATTTAAGGAGGAGGTTAGTTCTGGGTTAAACCGTTCTGTCTGCCCAAGCTGAAGGTAAATACTTTCAACAATAAAATTTTCAAACCCAGTATAAGAAATTTCAAGTTTGTATGGTCCTCCAGGTTTTAAGCCAGAAATTCTGTAGTAGCCCTCGTCATCTGAAACTACACCATAAACCACCCCTGTGTTGATGTTCGTTACAACAATATTAGAACCCAGAAGGGGAGCGCCTTGTTCATCTAAGACCCGCCCACCAATTGATGAGGTTGAGACCCCCTGAGCTAAAGAAACTAGCCCTGTGAATAAAGTAAATATTAAAAGAATTTTTTTCATTTTTAGGTTTTTTTTTGATTTAAACAAACTTATAATCTATCCTTGCATTCATCTTAAAGAAAACATTAAGAAAAATACTTTTAACTTTATATTTAAGTAAAGTGATTTTATATACGTCAAAAATTAATTTTGATCGGAAAACTCTGAAATAATGCAGGTTAAAAATGAAATTGGGTTTCATTTTTGTGGGGTCAAGTATTAAAAAAATATGTTAATTATTTAACATAAAATTAAGATTAAATTAAGTAGTAAACTATTGTTGTTCGTGAATTGTTAATAACTAATTTTCGAGTTCTTTTTTTATTGAAGAAGCCCTAAAAACAAACTATATTCTGAGTGACCATATTGCTCTTATAAAAATACCAAAACCTTTATATTTTACCCATTCTCATTAGATCTTCAAATTTTCTTTTTTACATTTTTGAAATGTGTTTTTGGCAATCAATAAAAGAGGGCATAGAACAAAAAAAATCCCCATCGGAGGATAGGGATTAGTTCAATAAGAAATAAGTTATATTTACTTTAAATCAAAAAGATCTAGTTCCATTACTTTATTCCAAGTAGCAATAAAGTCTTGAATGAACTTATGTTCTGAATCACTACTACCATATACTTCCGCTAGGGCACGTAATTCTGTATTAGAACCGAAAATCATATCAACTCGAGTGCCGGTCCACTTTAAAGCTCCTGTTTTATAGTCACGGCCTTCAAAAACATCTTCATGCTCAGAAGCTGCTTTCCATTCCAAATTATTATCTAATAAATTCAAGAAGAAATCATTTGAAAGTTCACCGGGACGGTCAGTAAAGACTCCGTTTTGAGAACTGTCGTAGTTTGCATTTAACACGCGCATACCACCAACTAAAACCGCCATTTCGGGAGCAGAAAGAGTCATCAATTGAGCTTTATCGAGCAGCATTTCTTCTTCACTCACTGTATATTTGGTTTTCATATAATTTCTAAAACCGTCTGCTGCGGGCTCTAAGACATCAAAAGAAGCGGCATCAGTTTGTGATTCTAACGCATCTCCTCTACCCGGTCTGAAGGGCACTTCAATATCATGACCCGCTGCGGTAGCCGCTTTTTCTATGGCAGCTGCCCCACCTAAGACAATCAAATCAGCCATTGAAATTTGTTTGCCATTGTCTTGCGCACTGTTAAATTCGACTTGAACTTTTTCTAATCCGACTAACACTTTTTCTAACTGCTTTGGATTATTTACATGCCATTGATTTTGTGGCGCAAATCTAATACGGCCTCCATTAGCTCCGCCTCTTTTGTCTGAATGCCTATAAGTTGAGGCAGAGGCCCAAGCAGTTGAGACTAGTTCTGAAACACTCAAGTCAGAATCAAGAATTAGTTTTTTTAGATAGGAAATATCTTTTGCGTCTACCAAAGTGTGATTGGGTGATGGAATCGGATCTTGCCAAATTAGATCTTCTTTAGGCACTTCAGGGCCCAAATAGAGAGATTTTGGTCCCATATCTCTATGCGTTAGCTTAAACCATGCCCGTGCAAAGGCATCGGCAAATTCATCGTGATTTTCATAAAACCGCCTTGATATGGCCTCATAAGCTGGGTCTTCACGAAGTGCAATGTCACTTGTCAACATGGTAGGAGAATGGCTTTTGGAAGGATCGTGTGCGTCTGGTACTGAACCATTTCCATTCGCATTTTTTGGTTTCCATTGAAAAGCACCCGCAGGACTTTTAGAGAGTTCCCATTCAAACCCTAATAAATTTTCAAAATAATTGTTGCTCCATTGCGTGGGTGTAGTAGTCCATGCTCCTTCTAAACCACTCGTTATGGCATCACCTGCATTGCCTGTTCCAAAGGTGTTTTTCCAGCCCAACCCTTGTTCTTCAATTCCGGCAGCGGCTGGCTCCACATCTACATATTGGTCAGGCGATGCAGCACCATGGGTTTTTCCAAAGCTATGCCCCCCTGCAATCAGTGCTACTGTTTCTTCATCATTCATCGCCATTCGGCCAAATGTTTCACGTATGTCTTTTGCCGATCCTAGTGGATCTGGCTTACCATTAGGGCCCTCTGGATTAACATAAATTAACCCCATCTGAACTGCCGCAAGTGGATTCTCTAATTCTCGGTCACCAGTGTATCGTTTATCTCCTAACCATTCACCTTCAATACCCCAATAAATATCTTCTTCTGGTTCCCAAACGTCAACTCGACCTCCACCAAAACCAAAGGTTTTAAAGCCCATAGATTCGAGTGCACAATTACCAGTCAATACCATAAGGTCAGCCCAAGATAGTTGGCTGCCATATTTTTGTTTGATCGGCCATAATAATTTTCGAGCCTTGTCTAAATTGGCGTTGTCAGGCCAGCTGTTCAGGGGTGCAAATCGGAGTGTTCCTGCTCCTGCCCCACCTCTACCATCTGCAATACGATAAGTTCCTGCACTATGCCAGGCCATCCGAATAAAGAAAGGACCATAATGTCCATAATCTGCTGGCCACCAATCTTGTGAATCAGTCATTAAATCAAAAAGGTCTTGTTTCACAGCTTCATAATCTAAAGCATTGAAAGCTTTTGCATAATCATATTGTGGCCCCATTGGATTTGAAGCGGAAGAATGTTGTCTTAAAATACTTAAGTTCAGTTGATTTGGCCACCAATCGCGGTTTGAAGTTCCTGTTCCTGCGCCTTGTTTCATTTCTCCATTCAAAAATGGGCATTTAGCTTGTCCGTTTGTGTTGTTTTTATTGTGCATTATTATTAAATTTTACTTTTTTTAAAATTAGGTATTTATGACTTTATTTTCTTTTTACTGTATCATATTTGTTTATAATTATATTGAATTCACTAATAGTCAAAAATAAATTTTTGTTGTATTTCCTCAATTGATGCAAATCACTAATCAAAAATTAAAGTACTAAAATTTTGATAACATTAGCCATCTTTTTTTAAACTCTGACCTCGAATACTTAAAAAAATTGTTATGTTAGTTAAACCTTATCGTACTTAAAACAAATTTTCATGAAACTAAACTATTTCCCAACCTTATTAATTTTCTTTTTATTTTCTCATTTGAGTTGTGCTCAAAAAGAAAATGCGCCAAAAATTGAAATCCCTAGTAAATCTAACTACACTTATGAAATAGTTGTTGATGACATTGATATCCCCTGGGGTATGGATTTTATTAATGAAGATGAGTTATTAGTTACTGAAAAATCTGGTACACTTTATCGGGTTAAGAAGGGCGTAAAACAAACCGTTGAGGGGCTACCTGACATATATGTTAGAGGCCAAGGCGGTCTTTTAGATGTAGCACTTCATCCAGATTATCAAGAAAACAAAATCATATACTTAACCTTGGGAGCCACTCTTGAAGGAGCGGCAGGTGGAAACACCGCTCTTTATTGTGCAAAACTTAATGGGCTTCAATTAGAGCACCTCAAATTACTTTATAAAGCAACACCAAACACTAAAAAAGGACAGCATTGGGGATCAAGGATTGTTTTTGATCAAGAGGGTCATGTCTTTTTCACATTGGGTGATCGGGGCAACAGAGATGTAAACCCTCAGGACTTGACTCGTGATGGTGGAAAAGTATATCGATTAAATCTAGATGGAAGTATACCTGAAGATAATCCATTTGTTGACCAAGAAGGAGCAAAAACAGCAGTTTACTCCTACGGCCACCGAAACCCCCAAGGTATGACTGTTCATCCAAAAACGGGAGTTATTTGGGAGAATGAACACGGCCCTAAAGGAGGCGATGAAATCAATATTATCAGAAAAGGGAAAAACTATGGATGGCCAAAAATAACTTATGGTATAAATTATAGTGGTACCATTATCACCAAAAACAAAGCCCTCCCCAACATGGAACAACCAGAATATTATTGGCTGCCCTCTATTGGCCCTAGCGGCATGGCTTTCTCTACCTCTGGAGTATACAAAAAATGGAAAAATAATCTCTTTGTTGGTTCTTTAAAATTTGAATACTTAGAGCGTTTAGTGCTAAAAAATGATAAAGTTGTTAAAAGAGAAAAAGTACTAGATAAAATTGGACGTGTTCGAAACGTCAAAGAGGGTCCTGATGGGTATCTTTATTTGGGTGTAGAAGGGAAAGGAATAATTAAAGTAATACCTTCTAAATGAAAATATTTATAGCCGCTTATGGCCTTTTTATGACATTTGTGCTGTCTACTGTTTTTCAAAAAACCAGACAACAAAGTATTGCTGATGGGGCAGAAATATATCAAGATTTTTGTGCCCAGTGTCATTTGGATACGGGAGTCGGTGTTCCGGGTGCCTTTCCTCCTCTCAATAAATCAGATTATCTATTCGAAGACATTACACGATCTATAGCAGGAATAAAATATGGGCTCAAAGGGCCCATAGTTGTTAATGGTGAAAGTTATAATGGCTTAATGGCAAATCAAGGATTGGATGATGAAGAAATTGCAGATGTCATGAATTATATTTTAAATAGTTGGGACAACACCTTTTCGCAAACAATAACCACAGCACAAGTTCAAGAAGTACAAAAACCTTGATGTTATGTCCATTTTGAAAAAAATTGTCAACCAAATCAAAGTCAAGAGAGGTCTTTATAGCTATGTTGCTTTATCATTATTTTTTTTGATTTGGATGCTTTTTTTGGACACCCATTCTTGGCGAATTCATTCTGAACTAAACAATCAAATTGAAACGTTAGAAAAAGAAAAAAATGCTCTTGAGGAACGTATAGCAAAAGACAAAGAAATGCTAGAATTTTTAGAGAATAAAGACAGTTTAGAACGCTTTGCAAGAGAATCTTATGGCCATAAAAAAGAAAATGAAACCATTTTCATCATTGAGGAGAGCAAATCAGAAAAATAAGGTGTTTAAAAACCATACAATATTTAAAATTTCATTCTTTTGTGAGACTCCAAATAGTTGTAGTTTTGTCGCAGTCTAGATTATGGGTAAAATAATAGCAATAGCAAATCAAAAAGGGGGAGTTGGTAAAACAACTACGGCAGTAAATCTCGCTGCAGCATTGGGTGTTTTAGAGCAAAAAGTGCTTCTCATTGACGCTGATCCTCAAGCCAACGCCACTTCTGGAGTGGGACTGACTCCTGCCCCTAACCAAGGAGGAACATATGAGCTTTTAGAACATACCATTCCAGCTAGTCAAACTATTTTAAAAACAGCATCACCCAATGTAGATTTAATCGCTTCACACATTGATTTAGTAGCCATAGAAATTGAGTTAATTGATCGTGAAGAACGTGAGCTTATGTTAAAAAAAGCATTACAAGATGTAGCAAGCCTTTATGATTTCATTCTGATTGATTGTGCCCCTTCTCTAGGTTTGATTACTCTTAACGCCCTTTCAGCTGCTCATGGTGTATTGATTCCAGTGCAATGTGAATATTTTGCACTTGAAGGGTTAGGAAAACTACTAAACACCATAAAGAGTGTGCAAAAATTACACAATTCAGATTTAGATATTGAAGGGATTTTACTCACCATGTATGACACTCGTCTTCGCCTTTCAAATCAAGTTGTTGATGAAGTAAAAAAACATTTTGGAAAAATGGTTTTTAAAACCATCATTCAGCGCAACATTAGGCTTAGTGAGGCTCCTAGTTATGGGGAAGATATTATCACCTATGATGCGAGCAGTAAAGGTGCAAAAAGTTACTTATCTTTAGGGGGAGAGATTATTAAAAAAACAAAGGTTCTAAATCATGGCTAAATCAAATAAAAAACCTGCCTTAGGTAGAGGATTGTCAGCACTTTTGCAAGAAGATACGCTCAATAATAATGTTTCCACCCGCTCTTCTTCGAGAGGAATTCAATTGTTAGAGCTCTCTCAAATTCAACTTAATCCAAATCAACCTAGAACCCAATTTTCAGAGGAAAATTTACAAGAATTAGCTCGTTCAATAGAATCCCTAGGCATTATTCAACCTATTACCGTTCGTAAAAAAGATTCCACCGATTATGAAATAGTTTCGGGAGAACGTCGATATCGAGCGGCAAAAATTGCAGGACTATCTAAACTTCCTGCCTACATTAGAGAGGCTAACGATCAAGAACTCTTAGAAATGGCCCTGGTTGAAAACATTCAACGTGAAGATTTAGACCCTATTGAAATTGGAATGAGCTATCAACGTCTTCTCGAAGAGATTGGACTGACACAAGAAAAGCTAAGTGAACGGGTGGGTAAAAAAAGATCAACCATTTCCAATTATGTGCGTTTATTAAAATTAGATCCAATTATTCAATCTGGAATGCGAGATGGGTTTCTTTCTATGGGACACGGTCGAGCATTGATCAATATTGAAAACCAAGTGCTTCAATTGGAAATTTATGAAAAAATTATTCGAAAAGGACTTTCAGTAAGAGCCACCGAGGCACTAGTGAAGCAAGCCAAAGGAGCTATCCATGACCCTCAACAACACTATCATCCACCTTTTTACAATCAAGTTTCTGAAACACTGGAGAATTTGTTGGAGACCAATGTGACAGTAAAATCAAATGCAGCTGGAAAAGGAAATATTGCCATTGCTTTTGACTCTCAAGAAAAACTACAACATATACTAAACAAAATAAGAGGTGCCTCTTAATTCCTTTCTAAAATTTGTCTTTTTTTTATTCACTTTAACTCTTTGGAGCCAAGAAGAAAAAGCATCTGATTCTATTCCAAAAAGAGATGCTATTGTTAGTAATGTCAGCGATAGTTTGCTCAGAGCCAAGTATAAAACGTTCTCACCTCGACGGATACGATTGATGGAAGATCCTTTGACTCCCTCAAAAGCAAGTTTTTATTCTACAGTAATCCCAGGCCTGGGGCAAAGTTATTTAGGGCAATATTGGAAGGTGCCTCTGATTTATGGTGCAATGGGAGCTTCTCTTTATTATTTTTTGGAAAATGATGACATCATGAAAACCTATCGCAATGCCTACAAAAGGAGATTGTCGGGGTATTATGATGATGAATATTTAAAAATTATCCCGCAAGGGGAGGAAGACAAACTTCTTAAGGGAATGAAGTTTCACAGAAGTTATAGAGACATCTCTATGTTACTTTTGGTAGCTGCTTATGTTCTGAATATTATCGAAGCCAATGTATCAGCGCATATGTTACAATTTAATATTAATAATGAATTGGCCATACAACCAGAATTAATGCTTAATGAAAGGGAAACAGGTCTTCGATTAGCCATAAAATTTTAACTAATGAAAATAGCACTTTTAGGGTATGGAAGAATGGGCAAAGCAATTGAAAAAATTGCAGTTGAGAGGGGGCATGAAATTATTTATCGATTAGACCATAATCTTGAAGAAGGAACGCTCCAAAAAGCAGACGTGGCTATCAACTTTAGTGTACCTCAAGCAGCCGTTGAAAATATTAAAAAAGGATTTGATAATGAACTTCCAGTTGTTTGCGGAACTACTGGTTGGTTAGAAGAGTTACATACCATTGAGAACCTTTGTAAAGCAAAAAAAACTGCCTTCCTCTATGCTTCCAATTTTAGTGTAGGTGTAAATCTTTTTTTCAAACTCACTCGTTTTCTAGCCAAAATCATGCAACCACACGCTACCCACTATAAGGCAAGTCTAAATGAAATACATCATATCCATAAACTAGATGCACCAAGTGGAACAGCCATCACTATTGCTGAAAATATTATAGATAACAGCCATTATGATCAATGGTCAATGGAACCCAAAGAGGAAAATCAGCTCCCCATTCACTCACAACGAGAAGGAGAAGTGCCTGGTACTCATAGCGTTGAATATGAATCAGAAATTGATTCTATTAAAATAATCCATGAAGCAAATAATCGAAAAGGGTTTGCCCTTGGTGCAGTGATCGCAGCTGAATGGATTATAGGAAAAACTGGAGTGTTTTCAATGGAGGACGTCCTAAATCTTTCTTAAACATACTAAAGCTACATCCCTAAATAGTATATTTGATAAAAATTTAGATACATGACCTTTTTAGAATGGCTTGGCTTTTTTTTGGTGCTTCAATTAGTTCATTTTGGAGGAACTTGGAAACTCTACCGAGCTGCAGGTGAATCTCCTTGGAAGGCCCTCGTTCCAATTTACAATGCTGTTATTTTGATGAAAATAATAAACCGCCCTAAATGGTGGGTCATTCTATTATTTATACCTACAATAAACATTATCATGTTTGCTGTGCTTTGGATTGAAACGGCCAGAAGTTTTGGCAAAAACAGCACCAAGGATACCTTTTTGGTTTTGATTAGTTTAGGTTTCTATCTCTACTGGATCAATTATGCCTCTTCTATACATTATGTTTCTGACCGCAGTCTAAAATCTAGAACTACCCTCGGAGAAACGATAAGTTCAATTGCTTTTGCTATAGTCGCTGCCACGATAGTACATAATTATTTTATTCAACCTTTTATTATACCAACTGGATCTTTAGAAAAATCTTTATTGATTGGTGATTTTTTATTTGTGAGTAAGTTCCACTATGGCGCTCGTGCCCCCATGACTGCCGTTTCCTTTCCAATGGTACATGATACCATTCCATTATTAAAAGTTCGGTCTTATTTAAAAAAACCTCAAATTCCCTACTTTAGGTTTCCTGGATTTGAAAAAATCAAGCGTAATGAAATTGTGGTCTTTAGTTGGCCAGCAGATACCGTAAGACAATTTTTTGTTAAAGAAAAGGGCGTCCGTAAACCCATCGATAAAAAATCCAATTATGTGAAGCGTTGTGTCGGTTTGCCTGGAGATAGCTTGGAAATAATTAATGGTTTTGTTCACACCAATGGAAAACGCAATCAACTCCCAGACAGAGCTAAAGTGCAATACACGTTTTTAGCCTATAATACAAAGGGGGTATCAGCTAGACAATTAGCAAGTCTTGGCTATCGTGATTTTTTTCGAAAATATCGCATTGAGAATATCACCCAAACCAGTTACCAAAAATTGCTTCCCTATATCGTTGGGAGTTCTGGGAATAGCCCTGAAAATTTTGTTGCAATAACCGATCACAAGGGATTGTCTCTTGAGGTTATTCAAAAATTGGGTCTTCGTGCTGGTGAGCAACTTCAAAAACAAATTAATTTAACCCTCACCCTAGAAGAAGCACAAAAACTTAAAAATGTTCCCTGGCTAGACAGTATTAAACAACAGATTGATATCATTCAAAAACCAAACGAACGTTTTTTTCCAAATCGGCTACCCTATAATTGGAATCAAGATAATTTTGGGCCAATTGTTATTCCAAAAAAAGGAAGTACGGTTCAGTTGACCAAAAAAAATATTCCTCTTTACAAAAAAATAATAACTGATTATGAGAAAAACCAATTAGAAATTTTACCCAATCAAATTCTCATAAATGGTCAACAGTCAAGTAGTTACACTTTTAAAAAAGATTATTATTGGATGATGGGAGATAACCGCCATCGTTCTGAAGATAGTCGGTTTTGGGGGTTTGTTCCAGATGATCATATTGTGGGAAAACCCATCTTCATTTGGTTTAGCATAGACGGTATTAACGACGGTTTAAAAAATTGGAAAGTGCGTTGGGATAGGGTTTTTACAATGGTCAATGGAGAAGGAAAACCAACTTCTTTTTTGCCTCATTTTCTAATTGTTCTAGCATTATGGCAAATTTTTGTGTTCTTCAAAAAAAGAAAAGCAAAAAAGAATGAAAAGTGATTTCACTTCTTAGTCCTGCGTATCTTCCACCAATAAAGTATGTGGCTTGGTTGCAAGACCAAGAAAAAGTATATTTTAACACCTCGGACCACTACCAAAAACAAACTTTTCGAAATCGTTGTGAAATTTTGGGTGCCAATGGAGTCTTAAAATTAAGTATCCCCATAAAACATCAATCAAAAAAAATCCATCAAAAAGAAAAAAGTGTAGAAATTCATAATGAGGTTCCTTGGCAAAAACAGCACTGGAAATCCATTTCAATAGCCTACAGGTCAGCACCTTTTTTTGAGTTTTATGAGCCTGAACTTTTACCTTATTTTGAAACGCCACAACTGAGATTATGGGATTGGAATATAGCCTTAATGGAAAAAATTTTGAGCTTGATTGAACTTCCCTTTACATATGAATTGATGGATTTTGATTCACAATCTCACCTTCGTATGGAACCTCTTCTAGATACCAAAACAAAAGAGGTCTCCAATTTACCAGAATACAAGCAAGTGTTTTCTGAAAAATTTTCATTCCAAGGCAATCTAAGTATCGTTGATCTCCTTTTCAACTTAGGCCCCCAATGTGAAGCTTATTTAAAAAAAATACCTGCGAATTAAGGAATTCGTATCGATGCCATAATGGGTTTATGATCAGAGAACTCAATCTTGTTGAAGGTCTTAAAACTTAATACTGAAATTTCTGGAGCGGTAAAGATATAATCGATTCGAAGTGGGAAAAACGAAAACCAATAAGTTGTGCCTAATCCTTTACCTGCCTCTACGAAGGCATCTTTTCTATCTGATTTTAAAAGGTTATACGACCTTGAAAAGGCATTATTGTTTAAGTCAGTACAGATCACATAAGGATTTGTATTTTCTTTTTGAAAAAGGTCAAATTGAAGCAATTGATTATTTTGCTTTTTAAGGGTTGATTGGAGTAGTTCCCTAAATTTAAAAGGATTGCTTTTAGAAATAAGACTGTCTTGTCTATCTAAACCAAAGGACTCGAAGTGCACATTATATATTCTAAGTCGTTTTTTTTGCCATTTGACTTCAGCAAAAATTCCGTTGTTTGAAGAATCTTCAAAAGGGATAACCCCTTTTTTTTGAAGAGGGATTTTAGAAATGATACAAGTTCCGTTTCGCCCCCCTTTTTTTGAAGGCTTGAAATAACGATGGGGATAAGAAGCGAAACTTGGACTCAGCTCTTTTGAAAACTCTTGAAAGCAGACGATGTCTGGGTTTTCTTGAGCAATAAATCGAGCAATTTGATTTGGGATTGCATCAGTCTTAATCCATTGATATTGATTGAATAAACGGACATTGTAAGTAAGGATTTTTAACCCCCTATCTGTTTGAATAGCATTGTTGGGAAAACTATACAGTAATTGGTATTCAGGATAACTTAGGAAAATGGAGACCAAAAAAAGAATAAATGGCCACTGCATTCTGAATAACCAAAAGAAAAAAAACAAGAGATTAAGTAGAACCAAGGGAAGCACAAAAAGAGGGGCAATAGTTTCTGAAAAGAACGTGCCAAGCGTTCCCATAATCATCATTTGAAAAAAAAGTAAGATGATATTGCAGCTTAGTGCAAAGGTTTTTAAGAAACCAAATCCTTTTTTCATATTATAAAGTGATTAGGAGTCTTTACCAGCGCGAAACAAAAACTCTTTTTCGGTATCACTCAAACTATCATAACCAGAAGTGCTTATTTTATCTAAGATTGCATCAATTTGTTTCTGATTAGAAGCTTGTTTTTCTTTTTTGGATTCAGCTTCTTTCTTATTAGGGGCTTTGTAAACCGTTTTAAGAGGTGTTTTTTGAGAAGAGAAAAGGGATTTAAACGAGTTAATAATTTTTTCTAATGGACTACCAATATCAATACCCTTTTTGAGGTTTTTAGCATACCACAGTCCTAATCCTGCTCCACCTAAATGGGCAAGATGACCTCCAGCATTTCCTCCTGGAATTTGTAATACATCTATCAAAACAAAAGCAATACCTACATATTTTAACTTGACATTGAAGAAAAGTAAGCGAATTTCTTGATCAGGAGTGAATACACAACAAAATATAAAAACGGCCATTACACCAGCAGAGGCCCCCACCATGTAGGGTCTTACATTTTGAAAGGCAGGAAAAATCATATAGCTTAATAGAAAAACAAGACCTCCAAATAAAATTCCTAATATATAAGTGTTTAAGAACGTTTTTGCGGGTAAAAGATTAAGAAAAAATTGACCCGAATAATAGAGTAAAAGCATGTTCATAAACAAATGAAAAAAGCCTGTATGCAAAAAACCATATGTGAATAAAGTCCAAGGTTTATAAAGAAGATTTCCTACGTCTGCATCAAGTTCGAACCAACCCAAAATAGGGTTTTGAGGCCCATTAAATAAAAAAGAAAGGGTGTTTAGCAACAAAGGAATCACAAAGCAAATCACATTAATTACAATCAATTTTTCTGCTATAGAAAACTGTTCAAACCGATATTTAAATTGCGTTAAAGGTCCCATCGATTATTATTAAACTGTTGTTTTTTCCAATACCACATCATCAGAAGACCAGTTACGGCTCCGCCTACATGAGCAAAGTGGGCTATTGGTCCAATAGAATAGGAAGTGAAACCAAAAAATAAGTCTCCCAAAATTAGTAGCGGAACTAAAATTTTGGCTTTCACAGGTATTGGAGGAAATAATAACATAAGTTGAGCATTAGGAAACAACATAGCAAAGCCAACTAAAATGCCATAAAGTGCCCCTGAAGCACCTACCATAACGGCATTAAATGTTCTCAGTCCAGAAATTAATGTTTCTCTTCCTATTTGGTTCATATAACCATAAGAAAGTTCACCTGTTTGATAGAACACGTCTATTTGCCTTGGGGTTACACCCGCCTCAAGCAGTGTGTCGGTTAAACCAGAAACTTGAAAATGATAAAGTAATAATTGAAGTGCTGCGGCACCTAGTCCTGTGGAGAGGTAGAAAAAAATAAATTTATTGCGCCCCCACATTTGTTCAAGTGGTGTGCCAAACATCCACAACCCAAACATATTGAAAAAAATGTGAGTAAAATCTCCGTGCATAAACATATGAGTGAGTGGCTGCCAGAGAGCAAATTTGGGGTTTTTAGGATAGTGCAATGCAAATAAATCATACGTAATATCTCCTAAAACCAAAGTGGCAACAAAGAACAAAACATTGATGATTAATAGATGTTTTACAGTTTCGGTTATTTTTTGCATTACAACATTTTTTGTTCTATCTCCGCTTTTTCTAAAGTAATAAAAATACGCTTATTAAAAGGGGAGACTAATGTTTCCTTACAACCAAATAAATTATCAATAAGTTCTTGTTGGGCTTTAATTTCAAGCGTAATTCCGGCTTTTATGGCTAGTGCTTTTGCCATTTTCTTTGCTAATTTATCAGCCATGCTACTATTCGCATCCTTTTTACCCTCATGTTCGAAGAATAATACTTCTTCAATTATTTTTTCTACTTGATCTTGCGATACTAAATCGGGAGCAGCTGTAATTTCTAGTAGTGAATTTTGAATAGGATTCCATTGAAATCCAATATGAACAAGAATGTCTTCAACTTCTTTAAAATAGGCTTTTTGTGTGGTATCTAATGTAATAGCTACTGGAAATAAGAGTTGTTGACTTGCTGCCCTATCTTTCGTTATCACTCCCAAAAACTGTTCGTATAAAACTCTTTGATGGGCTCTACTTTGATCAATTAATAATAACCCCGATGGAAGAGCACAAACAATATATTTTGAAAAGAGTTGGAATACTTTTGGTGTTCTAGGCATTTCAAGGTCTAACCCTTCAACAGGAGGGTTGCTTTCTAGTGTTTCAGGGTGAGAAAAAAGCGCTTCCCACTGAGCACTTTTCTTTACATCTCTTTGAAGGCCTTTTTCTTGAAACGGATTGAAACTAGCATCAATTTCTAAATTTGGTTGCACTGCTGTTTTGTCTTTATAATCATAAGGAACATCCAAATTTGTGCTATTATCAAAATCAATTAAAGGCTGAACTTGAAAAATGCCTAGGCTGTGTTTGATCGCTGAGCGTAAAATTGCATAGAGACTTTGTTCATCTTCAAACTTAATTTCAGTTTTATTTGGGTGTATGTTGATGTCTAAGGTTTCTGGAGCAACGTCTAAAAAAAGAATATAGCCCGGATGATGATCTCTTTGAAGCAATCCTTCATAGGCAGCAAGAACCGCATGATGCAAAAAAGGGCTTTTAATGAATCTCCTATTGACGAAAAAAAATTGTTGCCCTCTTGTTTTCTTTGAAAAAGAAGGCTTTAGAACAAACCCTTCAAGACGGGCCAAGGAGGTATGCTCTTCAACAGGGACTAAAAAAGTATCCCATTTTCCACCAAAGATGCCAACAATCCTCTTCCGTAGTGAAGCTTTCTGAAGGTTAAATAGGTCGTCTCCATTTTGAAAAAAAGCAATCGCTATTTCAGGGTGAGCCAAAGCTACACGATGAAATTCATCAATGATGTGTCTCAATTCAACCGTATTTGATTTTAAAAAATTTCGCCGGGCTGGGATATTATAAAATAAATTTTTAACGGCTATAGAGGTTCCTTTAGGATTAGTTGTCAGGGTTTGTTCTTTGACTTCACTTCCTTCAATTTTAAGTAAATGGGCTAATTCTTCATCTTCTGGTCTAGAATGTGTTTCTATCTGAGCTACTGCTGCTATTGAGGCTAAGGCTTCCCCCCTAAATCCTTTTGTGTTAAGATTAAACAGGTCTTCAGCGGCTTTTATTTTCGAAGTTGCGTGTCTTTCAAAAGCCATTCGAATATCAGTTGTAGACATTCCTATTCCATTATCAATGACTTGAATTAATGTTTTTCCAGCATCTTTAATAATCAACTGAATACTATCCGCTTTAGCATCAACTGCATTTTCTAAAAGCTCTTTTACCACTGAGGCTGGCCGTTGAATAACTTCTCCAGCAGCAATTTGATTGGCAACGTGTTCCGGCAAAAGAGAAATTCGATCTGCCATTCAGGGTGTTGGAAAAAAGATGGATAAATCAAAGTCTAAAATGTAGAGACTCAAAAAGACAAGAGCCAAAATAATCAACAGTAAGCGTAACGATATTGCCCTATTTTTTTTGGTACGCATTTGTAAGCGCGCCTCCTGCCATTGTTTGCCAAAATCATTTTCATTAAAAGTTTCTCTATACTTTGAAAACTTAGAATCAAAATCATATAAGTTACCCTCAGATTTACCCTTATAATAACGAGGAGTATAATTGTATCTTTTATTCTTTTTAAGTTTGAAAAGATTGACTCTAAACATGACTATCAAAGGTAAGAGATTCTTAGAAAAGAAGAAACACCAGTAGGAAATAGTTAAACAAAAAAATATGGTTGTAAGTTACCCCAAGGCAGCCATTTTAAGTGCCGCAATGGCAGCTTCTTTACCTTTGTTTCCATACTTACCTCCGCTGCGCTCCTGTGCCTGAGTTAAATTATTATCAGTTAAAACGCAAAAGATCACTGGACAATCAGCTTGAACATTTAAATCTTTGATTCCTTGAGCCACTGCCTGACATATATAATCAAAATGAGGGGTTTCACCTTGAATCACACTTCCTATAACAATGACAGCATCTGGATTCTTTTGTTGTGCTTTTTTTGCTCCATAGATTAATTCAAAACTCCCAGATACATTCCACTTTATAATATTTTCTGAAGCTACATCACAGCTTTTTAATACATCAACTGCCCCTTCATAAAGCGCCTCTGTTATCGTAGTGTTCCATTCTGAAACAACAAGATAAAAAGTTTTGTTTTTTCCAGAAGGAATTTTTGAAGCATCAAAATCAGAAAGATTTTTATGGGCTGTGGCCATATTTGCTTATTGAAGTGCCATTTCTAATCGTCCAATTTGGATTTCGATATTTTCAGCTTCGGGGGCCTCTGGAAATTCTTTCTGAATTTTTTTTAAAAAAGAAAGTGCTTCTTTTTCTTTTCCAATTTCTGCACCTATCATAGCCGCCTTAAAAAGATATTTTGGTGTACTGAAAAGATTTTCACTAGCCTTAGAAGCCTTGATGTAATATTCATAGGCATCTTCATTTTGTCCAATCTGAGCAAAGGCATCGCCTATAGCTCCCATAGAGAGCGCACTCAACAACACATCGTCTGTTTCAAATTTATCGAGATAGCTTATTGCCT
Source organism: Flavobacteriaceae bacterium (assembly GCA_016779985.1). GTDB lineage: Bacteria > Bacteroidota > Bacteroidia > Flavobacteriales > Flavobacteriaceae > JADHMP01. The sequence goes on along the minus strand of JADHMP010000001.1, from coordinate 272,330 downwards.
TATCGTATTCTTTCAAATTCAAATAGGCCATTCCAGCACTGTAGGAGGCTAACTTGGCAGCCGGGGTGCCTTCATAATTTTTTAATATATCTAAAAACCCGTATTTTCCTTCACCTCCATTTAATGCTAGCCTATACAGTGAGTCCCCTTCTATACTGTTTACAGCTAAATCAAAATAATATTGAGCTTGGTTGAGCTCGTTCACAGCTTCTTTCTTTTCTGGGGTTAACACAAAACGATCATAGCCTAAATAGGAAAGAACGCCAACAGCTACAACCCCAACAACGACCAAAATTACAGTTTGAAATTTTGCAATAAATGCCTCTGCCTTTGAGGCAGATGTGTCAAGAGTTTCAAACACTTCAGCAGTTGTGCTTTCGGGTGTTTCATTTTTATCCACAAGTTGAGATTGTGATTTTTTAGAACCTCTTTTTTTATATGTAGCCATTTTCTGTTTTTAAGAGCCCCAAAATTACTCTTTTTATTTTATTTCAAAAAGATTATATCTCCCATCTAGATAGAATTCACAGCGATTGACTCAAAAGTTATTTTATTTTAACAACGGAGAATGCAATGCTTTCACTATAGATTTTAAATAAAAACTAAAAAAAACAAGCAAAAAGAAACATCTTCTTATTTTTAAACACATGTATTTAAAGCAACTATTTTTAACGAACTATAAAAACCTATATGCTAGGCAATTTCAATTTAACAAGAAAGTATCTTGCCTCATTGGCCCTAATGGAGTTGGAAAGTCCAATGTTTTAGATGCTATCTACCAACTTGCCTTTGGAAAGAGTTTTTTTAATCCAAATGCTTCACAAAATATTGCTTTTAAAAAAGATTTTTATGCCGTTGAAGGTCATTTTGAAATCAATAGTCGCTCTGAAAAAATAATTTGTAGCCTCAAAAAGGGGCAAAAAAAACAGTTAAAACGCAATGATAAGGTTTATGAAAAATTGGCAGATCATATTGGACTCATTCCAACGGTTATGATCACACCAATTGACCGAGATTTGATTTTGGAAGGAAGTCAAGTGAGAAGAAAATTTATGGATGGAATTATTGGGCAAACCAATTCATTTTTCTTAAAAAATCTGCTAGACTATCAAAAAGTTTTAAGCCAACGCAATGCTCTTCTAAAATACTTTGCTTTGAATCACACTTTCGACCAAAAAACATTAGAAGTCTATGACCACCAATTGGTTGAATTGAGCAAACCCCTATATCAAACTAGAATTGAATTTATTGCTGCTTATCTTCCCTTGTTTATTGCTCGCTACCAATTTATTTCGGCCGCTGGAGAAGAAATAGATCTGGTTTACTCTTCAGACTTAAGTGATCAATCAATGGAGGATTTACTTACAAAAAATTTAGCTAAAGACAAATTACTACAATACACATCTAGTGGAATTCACAAAGACGATCTAGATTTTCTTCTGGGTGAACGGCCTATTAAAAAATTTGGTTCACAAGGGCAACAGAAAACTTTTTTAATTGCACTAAAATTAGCTCAATTTGATTATCTGAAAGCAAAGACAGGGCAGTCCCCTTTTATTCTATTTGACGATGCCTTTGACAAGTTAGATGAATCACGTGTAACTAAAATAATTGAGTTGACTAACACAGAGGAATTTGGACAAATATTTATTTCTGACACCCATGAAGAAAGAACTGTAAGTGCCCTCGAAAAGGCTCAAGCTAATTTTGAAATTTTTAAATTATGACCTATTTAAAGCCTATTCCTCTTTTAATTATACTGTTGTTGTCTCCATTTTTTATTAAATGTGAAAAAAGTACAACGCTTCAAATTGAATTTCTTTCAGGCTACTGGGAAGTAGATTTTGTTGAGCGCAACGGAGAGCAATTCCGTCCAAAAATAAGTCAACCTCTATATGATTTCTATCATGTTGAAAATAAAAAGGGAATTCGAAAAAAAGTAGCCCCAAAATTTGACGGGAACTTTCAAACGTCAGAAGATCAAACTCCCTTTAACCTTGATCTGAATGAAGGTAAAACTTTCTTGCATTTTAAAACCCTTTGGGACAGTTGGTCGGAGCAAATTGTGTATCTTGATTCTACAAAACTTGTTTTGTTTCATCAAAAAAGCAATTATCACTATAAGCGCCCATAAAATGAAGTCTAAAAAAAGGGACTTTGAACCACAGAAACTAGAGGATGTCCTTCAACATTTTATTGATCAGAAACCTTTAAAAAAAGGCATCACAAAAGTACGTTTGGTACTCGCCTGGAAAGAGGTGATGGGGAACAACGTTCAAGCCTATACAGATCAAATTGACCTTGTGGGAAAACGTTTATATGTTCAATTGCGTTCTGCACCTCTTAAAAATGAATTGCATTTTTCTCAAAAAGCAATCGTAGAGAAACTCAATGAACACTTAGGTGAAACAGTAATATCACAATTAATTTTTCGCTAAAACTGTTCTTTTGAAGCAAAATGAAAGGCGATCTCAATAGCCGCATTTGCATCACTATCTGATCCATGCACTGCATTTTCACCCATAGAGGTAGCATACAGTTTTCTCAACGTGCCTTCGGCAGCATTTTCTGGATTGGTTGCACCAATTAAAGTTCTGAATGATTCTACAGCTTTGTCTTTTTCCAATGCAGCGGCAACAATGGGTCCTCTAGTCATGAAAGCTATCAATTCATTGAAGAATGGCCTCTCTTTATGAATAGCATAAAATTGTTGTGCCTCGTGAATGGTCATTTGGGTCATTTTGAGGGCCGTGATTGTAAAGCCAGCCGCTGTTATTTTTTCTAAAATAGCCCCGATATATCCCTTTTCAACAGCATCGGGCTTAATCATCGTAAAAGTTTTGTTTGACATTATTTTTTTTTGCAAAAGTAGGGAATAAAATGTTGTTTTAATTGTTCTGAATAAACACTTGAGGAGATTTATTTAATATCTTCGTCAGAATGGAAAAAGCATTTATACAATCACTATCGTCCCTTTTGTCTTCATCGAGAAAGATTGTTATTATTCCTCACAAAAACCCAGACGGAGATGCCATTGGAAGCACACTAGCGCTTAAACATTTCTTAACCAAAAAAGGACATCAAGCGAGTGTGGTTTCGCCAAATGACTATCCCTCATTTTTGGAGTGGCTTCCAGGTGAGGAGCACATCTTGAAATACACTGAAAAATCAATCCAAGCAAAAAAACTAATTGCAGAAGCAGATATTATTTTTACGTTGGACTTTAATGATCTTTCGCGAATCGATGTACTGTCAACATTAGTAGAATTAGCCTCCGCCACTGTGGTCATGATTGATCATCATGAAAACCCAAAGGGTTATGCGCAATTGACCTACTCTGACACTTTGATGAGTTCAACTTGTGAGATGGTTTATAATGTGATAGAAGCCCTTGACCAAAGTGCTTTTACGGCTGAAATTGCAACCTGCCTATATACAGGTATTATGACAGATACGGGCTCTTTCAAATATCAATCTACAACTTCAAAAACACATACTGCGATTGCCACTTTGATCAATGCAGGTGCTCAAAACACCACTATTCATCAAAATATATATGACACTTTTAGTTTTGACCGAATAAAACTTCTGGGGCTAACACTTTCCAGTATGAAAAAAATTGAAGGACTTCCTGTTGTCTATATGGCTCTGGACCAGGCCTTGTTGAATGGTTGTAATTTCAAAAGAGGGGATACAGAAGGTTTTGTAAATTATGGCCTGAGTCTTGAAGGTATTCAAGTTGCTGTCATTTTGATTGAAAATGAAGGGGAAGGAAAAATTAAAATGTCTTTTAGATCCAAAGGCGATTTTTCAGTGAATGATTTTGCTAGAAAATATTTCAATGGAGGAGGACACCTAAATGCCTCAGGGGGAATGTCAATGAAAACCTTGGAAGAAACAGAAAAAGATTTAGTGGCAGCTATAAAACTGGAGAAAAATAATTTAATCATTGATGCCTAAATTTTTTTTGTTACTACTATTTTTTGCCTCAGGATGTATCTCTAAAGAAATAAGAAAACCACTCAATAAAAGCAGCGATTATTTCCTTAAGCAATCAGCCCAGAGAAATAGGCTCCTGTTAGCCGCTGAACAAAACCTTATGAATGATGTCATCAACGCCGATACAAAAAAACAATATATTTCCTCCAAAAAAGGATTTTGGTATTATCATAAGAATAAAAAAACAAGTAGTTCTCTTACCCCTACAAAAGGTGACTTGGTAGAATTCACCTACTCAATTGCTACACTAAATGGTGAAATGCTTTATGATCGTGAAACACTCGGAAGGGTTTCCTACCAAGTTGATGAAGAAGACATATTACCAGCATTAAGAGAAGGGGTTAAATTAATGAAAGTGGGAGAAGTTGTGGTATTCCTTTTTCCTTCCTACCTTTGTTATAGTTATCAAGGCGACGGTGAAAAAATCGGCATTAACCAACCCCTACGATTTGAAATTAGCCTAGACACTATCATAAAATAAAAAAACAATAACCCATGAAGCTTCAACAACTATTTTTACTCGCCATTACAGTTTTTTTAATGCAATGCAAATCGCATTATCCTGAGCTAGAAAATGGCATTTTTGCTGAAATCCAAACCAGTAAAGGTAATATCATTTTGAAACTAGAAAGCGAAAAAGCTCCTGTGACAGTGGCTAATTTCGTTTCTCTTAGTGAAGGGACAAACCCGAAGGTTGAAGCAAGCTTTAAAAATAAAAACTATTACGATGGATTGGTGTTTCATAGAGTAATTGAAGACTTTATGATTCAAGGAGGAGACCCAACAGCTTCAGGGTCTGGTGGTCCTGGCTATCGATTTGATGATGAAATTACTGACCTCAGACATGATGGCCCTGGAATTTTGTCTATGGCTAACGCTGGGCCAGGGACTAATGGAAGTCAGTTTTTTATTACTCATAAAGCTACTCCATGGTTGGATGGAAAACACACTGTTTTTGGTCGGGTCATTGAAGGACAAAATGTGGTTGATAGTATAGCACAAAGTGACAAAATTGATAAGTTAGTCATCATACGAAAAGGAAGTGAAGCTAAGAATTTCAATGCGCCAGAAATATTTGAATCTCATTTCGCAAGCAAGGAGGCTGCAGAAAAAAAACTGACCGAAGGGAGAGCTAAATTGCAAGAAGAAAAGGTTGGTCAATTTGAGAAACTCAAACGGATGAGCAAAACCACTTCAAGTGGTCTTCAATATTTAATAACAAAAAAAGGAAAAGGGGCCGCAGTGAAAGCCCAAGACGCTGTTGAAGTTAATTATGCTGTCTATTTTGTAGATGGCACCTTGCTTGACACCAGCATCTTGAGCGTTGCTGAAGCTTTTGGAATGGTTGACGAAAATAGAAAAATGGCCGGAAGATACTCTCCCATTCCAGCACAGGTAGACCCCGACGCGCAACTTATAGAAGGTTTTAAAGAGGGTCTGCGTCTTTTGTCTATTGGTGATGAAGCCACTCTATTTCTTCCTTACACGCTTGCTTATGGCGCCGACGGGGGTGGTCCAATTCCACCTCAATCTGATCTCATTTTTGAAGTTGAGATTGTTGCTTCTATAAATAAATAGTAGTTTTTTTAAATCCTCAAAATGTATAGAAAGGTTGTTAAACCACCTAAAATAAAACTCATCATTTGGGGTGGTGTTTTCCTTCTACAGCTTTCATTTTTAAGAATAATTAGCAGTTATCCCAGTAAGGTAGAAGCCCTTTATAGCAGTCTTTTTTATCCGTATTTGTTTACTTTTCAAAGTACATTTTTTAATTTTTTTTCTTTTTCATTAGGAGACATATTTTATGCAATAGCAGTCATTCTTCTTATGATTTATTTGATTCGCTCAATAATTTTTAAAAGACTGTTTAGCAAGACAATTCTTGTCGATCTTTTGATTGCCATAAACCTAATCTATTTTTTTTTCTATTTGAGTTGGGGTCTCAATTACTATCGTATTCCTCTTTATCAAAAGCTTAAGTATGATTTAAATTATTCTGAAGCTGAACTTGAAAATACTTTGATTCATTATGTGCAAGAGACCAATATTTTACATGAAAAACTAAGTCAATCTAATGATCTTCCCGTAGAAACGCCATATAGTAAGACAGAGCTACTTTCACTAATTAAAAAAGAATATAAAGTCCCTTATGCAGGTTTTCAAGCATCACGTCCTCTTGGTAAGAATAGTCTTTGGAGTCTAACCCTCAGTTATGCGGGATATGCGGGTTATTTGAATCCATTTACGTTAGAATCACAAATTAATCGTCTTCTACCCAAACTTAGTTTTGTCACTACCGCAGCCCATGAAATGGCACATCAATTTGGCATAGCAGCTGAAGATGAGGCCAACTATATTGCTTTTTACTCCCTTGTTGACCACAGTGATGAATATTTACGATTTGCCGCCCATGCTTTTGCTTTACGCTTTCTGTATTATGAATATTCAAAAATAAACTCAGATGAATCGGCAAAACGCATTCGTGATCAAATACACCCTGGTTTACTCAAAAACTTTAGAATCTTGAGTGAGTTTTGGAACCAATATAGAAACCCCTTTGAGCCTTATTTTAAAAAAGTCTATAATCGATTTTTAATTGCAAACGGTCAAAAAAAGGGATTGAAGAGTTACAATGCAATGGTAGGTTATCTTGTGGCATACCATAGAGAAAATCATACTGTAGAAAATAATGAACAAGAGAAAAGCCTTATTTTAGATTAAAAATTTGAATGCTACTTAGCAGTCCGCAGAATTCTGAAATAAAACGTCTTCAAAAGCTTTTAAAAAAATCAAAAACACGAAGGGAAAGCAATCGTTTCGTTATAGAAGGTGAAAGAGAAATTTTGAGAGCAATTGAGGCTGGCTATACAATTGAATCCTTTTTCAAGATAAAAGGGGCTAGTCTAGATAAAAAAACAGAAGCCACAATACAACAAACACATGCAAATCAATATGTTGTGACTTCTTTATTGTGGGATCGAATTGCGATGCGATCTGGAACTGAAAAATTGGTTGCTCTGGCGGTTCAAAAAAAACATGATTTAAAGTCTCTTTCACTTTCAAGCAATTCCCTTATAATGGTTGTTGAAGCTGCAGAAAAACCAGGCAATATTGGGGCTATCTTACGAACTGCTGCTGCACTGAAGTTAGATGCTGTTCTTCTGGCCAATGCAAAAACAGATCTTTATAATCCAAATCTCATTCGTTCTAGTTTAGGTGGTCTTTTCTTTACTCCAATTGGACTGGCTACCTCAGAAGAAATTCTAAAGTTTTTACGAAAACAAAAAGTAAATATTATTACGGCAGCTCTCAATGAAAATGCACAACAGAGTCCTCTTTTTAGGTATGAGTTACCCTGCGCTCTTGTGATGGGAAGTGAAGATAAGGGTGTCAGTCAGCTGTGGATCGAAAATACTGATCATATTGTAGAAATTCCTATGTCTAAAAACATTGATTCCTTGAATCTATCTGTTTCGGCAGGAATTTTGATGTATGATGCGTTGAAACAGAATGGTCGCCTGAAGGATTCTTTGTAAATTTGAAAGAGAGGGATTAGAAAAAATGATAGTTGAAGAAGAAATAGAGAAAAAAGAAATTGCAAAGCAGTATAAAGAACTGCTTCGCATTAGCTATCAAACATTGTCTCAAGAAGACAAAAAACTGATACGCTCTGCTTTTGATATTGCCGTAGAAGCTCATAAAGAGCAACGTAGGAAATCGGGAGAGGCCTATATTTTTCATCCTATTAGCGTCGCAAAAATTGTAGCTCAAGAAATTGGTTTAGATGCCACTTCAATTGCTGCTGCACTGCTTCATGATGTTGTGGAAGATAGTGAAATTAAGCTTGAAGACATTGAACGAATGATGGGTAATGCCGTTGCAAAAATTGTTCATGGATTGACTAAAATTTCACATCTTAAAAAAGACAAAAATATTTCTCTTCAAGCTGAGAACTTTAGAAAAATGTTACTCACTTTAAACGATGATATACGCGTGATTATCATCAAGATTGCAGATCGTTTGCACAACATGCAAACAATGGATGCAATGCCTGAATACAAGCAAGTTAAAATTGCCTCAGAAACACTCTACATCTATGCACCACTTGCCCATCGCATAGGATTATACAATATCAAAAATGAATTAGAAGATTTGAGTTTAAAGTATACCGAATCCCTTCGCTATACGTCTATAAAAGAAAAAATAGAAGCCTCAAAAGAAGCACAAGATGATTACATAAAGTCATTTGAAGAATTTGTTAAAAGTGCATTGAATAAGGAACGCCTAAAATACAATATTAAAGGTCGTGCAAAATCCATTTATTCTATTCACAGAAAAATGCAAATGCAAAATATTGGGTTTGATCAGGTTTATGATAAGTTTGCCGTTCGCATTGTTTATCAAGCCCAACGTGCAAAAGAAAAACTAATTGCTTGGAAAATTTATTCAATAATCACTGACCATTTTACTCCCAACCCCACTCGTTTGAGAGATTGGATTACCACTCCAAAATCAAATGGTTATGAAGCGCTACACATTACCGTAATGGGCCCCCAAAACAAATGGATTGAAGTTCAAATTCGATCAGAACGCATGCATGAAATAGCAGAAAAAGGCTATGCAGCACATTATCGATATAAACAAGGTGTACAGAAAGATATTGGCATTGAAGAATGGTTAAATAGACTGCAAGAAGTATTGGAAAATAATACAGGCAATGCCGTTGATTTTGTAGAGGATTTTAAATTAAACCTTTATTCAAAAGAAATTTTTGTATTCACTCCCAAGGGTGATCTAAAATCACTTCCACAAGGAGCCACAGCCCTAGACTTTGCTTTTGCTATCCACTCAGAAATAGGTCAGCATACAAGGGGTGCACGTGTAAACGGGCGTTTGGTCCCTCTCAGTAAAGTTTTAAATAGTGGAGATCAAATTGAAATTATCACTTCAAAAAATATCAAACCGTCTTCAAATTGGTTGGATTTTGTCAAAACATCTCGAGCGCGTTCCATCATAAAATCTACTTTAAATGAAGAAAGAAAAAGGATTGTTGAAGATGGCAAAGAAATTTTGCGAAGAAAGCTCAAGCAACTGAAGATTAATTTGAATGAAAAAGCCATTAACTATATGATGCGCTATTTCAATATGGATTCTGCACAAGATTTATATTTTCGCGCTGGATTGGGGACTTTAGAAAACAGTCAGATCAAAGAATTTGCTACCTCTTACAATAATACCCTGTTAAATTTCTTTAAAAAACGAATTTCAAAAAAACCTCAAAAGCCCCTTGATTTAGACAAAGAGCAGATTACTGAAAAATTTGATACGCTTGTTTTTGGGAAAGACAAACAAATTCTGGCGCATAGCTTTGCCAATTGCTGCAATCCTATTGCTGGTGACGCTGTTTTTGGCTTTATCTCTGTTAATGAGGGAGTGAAAGTACACAAGAAAGAATGCCCAAATGCGCTAGCTCTACAATCAAATTTTGCTTATCGAATTTTACCCGCAAAATGGGTAGATTCTTCAGCAGATGATTTTCATGCTAAATTACATTTAAGCGGAATTGATACTTTAGGGTTAGTCAATGAAGTTACAAGAACAATTTCTGCAAATAAGGAAGTTTATATAACCAAAATTAATTTTGTCACTGAAGACAATTATTTTACTGGAGAATTACAAGTAAATGTTAAAAATCAAGCTATTCTAAGTAAATTAATTAAAAAACTACAACGTATCAAGGGCATTGATAAAATAAAGAGAAAATAAGGGAATATGTTGTAATTTTACAAATATGATAGCAGTAAAATCAAATCAAGAAATTGTTAAAGAGGTCTTCGTGAAATTTTTAGATCAACACGGACACCGAAAAACACCAGAGCGCTTTGCTATCCTATTTGAAATTTATGATAGCCAAGAACACTTTGATATAGAATCGCTCTATTTAAAAATGAAAAACAAAAACTATCGTGTGAGTCGTGCCACGTTATATAATACCATGGAATTACTTTTGGATTGCGGATTAGTTAGGAAACACCAATTTGGTAAAAATCAAGCGCAGTATGAAAAGTCCTATTTTGATCGACAGCACGACCACATAATTTTCACAGATACTGGGGAAGTCAAAGAATTTTGTGACCCCCGCATCCATGAAATAAAAAAAACCATAGAAGAAGTTTTTGATGTACAAATTAACAATCATTCTTTATACTTTTACGGCACTAAAAAAAAGTAACTTAATCCAAAACACATGGCGGTAGATTTGTTGCTTGGTCTTCAATGGGGAGACGAAGGAAAAGGAAAAATTGTGGATGTACTTACTCAATCCTATGATATTATAGCGCGCTTTCAAGGAGGCCCTAATGCGGGTCATACTTTAGAATTTGATGGCAATAAACACGTGCTTCACACAATTCCTTCTGGAATTTTTCATTCTAAAGCAGAAAACTTAATAGGCAATGGAGTTGTGATTGATCCTGTAATTTTTAAAAAAGAAATTGAAGGAATGGCCTCCTATTCAATTCCGTTTGAAAAAAAGTTGAAAATTTCAAAAAAAGCACACCTTATTTTACCTTCTCATCGACTACTAGATGCCGCCTCAGAAGCAGCCAAAGGGAAATCAAAAATTGGATCCACTCTTAAAGGAATTGGCCCAACCTACATGGATAAAACAGGGAGAAATGGAATACGAGTGGGTGATATTTTACATTCAAACTGGGAAGAAAAATACAACCAACTAGTAAAAAAACACAAGACGCTATTTAAAACGCATAAAACCGACCTAGCTTTCAACATTGAAGAACTAGAACCTGCATTTTTTGAAGGCATTGAATTTTTAAAAACGTTTACTCTAGTAGACAGTGAAGAATACTTATTTAAAGCCCAAAAACAGCAAAAGAAAATATTAGCAGAGGGCGCTCAAGGGTCTTTGCTGGATGTTGATTTTGGCACTTACCCATTTGTAACTTCATCTACCACTACAGCTGCTGGAGCCTGCACGGGTTTGGGTATAGCTCCAAATACTATCAATGAAGTGTTTGGAATTTTTAAAGCCTACACCACTAGGGTTGGCAGTGGTCCTTTTCCCACTGAACTTTTTGACGAAAATGGAAAGAGAATGGCTAAAATTGGCAATGAGTTTGGTGCCACCACAGGGCGGCCAAGACGGTGTGGCTGGCTAGATTTAGTTGCTCTCAAATATGCAATTCAAATCAATGGTGTTACTCAACTTATGATGATGAAAGGAGACGTCCTTTCTGGATTTAAAACGATAAAAGTCTGTACAGCCTATGAAACTGCCAGCGGACTTATGGAGTATCTACCCTATGATATAGCTTCAGAAAAAATTACTCCTCACTACACTGAATTAGAAGGTTGGGAAAAGGATTTAACAAAAATGACTTCTTTTAACGATTTTCCAGATGCCTTTAAAGCTTATATTGCTTATTTAGAGAATGCGCTAGAAGTGCCAATTAAAATAGTTTCTGTAGGCCCCGATCGCAAGCAAACTATTTACAGATAGAAACCCCCCTTTTCCCATGAAACAGATTGCTAATACTGTTCTATTGATTTTCTTTCTTATTGGAACTGCGATGTTGCAAGGCCAAGATTCTAAAATAATTGAAATTCGTAAAGCAGGTGGTTCTACCCAAGATGAAGAAAGATTTCCAGGGGCAAACATCTTATTGAAAGATAGAGAAAATAGAGTACATCTCTTTCATGAAGGAGCACTTATCGTTTCTGATCGGGCCTACTTTTATAAAAGATCAAATTTTTTTAAAGCTGAGGGAGATATTGTTTTTACACAGGGGGACAGCCTAAGAATGACCTGTGATTATATTGAATATGATGGGAAAACAAAGAAAGCAAAAGCATGGGGCAATGTGTTTTTAAAACGTCCAGACACTACACTAAAAACAGATACTCTCTTTTTAAACCGTGTTGAAAAAAAAGCCTTTTATAATACTAGAGGTGTAATTGTTGACAGCACCTCAACATTGACTAGCAACAAGGGAACTTATTTTATGGACGAGAAAAAATATCGTTTTGTTTCAGAAGTTGATATTGTAAATCCTGAGTATAGAGTCAACTCCCAACAACTAGATTATTTCACAGAAACTGATCATGCATATCTCTATGGGAAATCAAGAATTATAGGTGAAACCTATGAAATATTGTGTGAGCAAGGTTTTTATGATTTAAGTGTGGAAAAAGGATATTTCAAGAAGAATGCAGTAATTTTTTATGACCAAAAAATCATAGAAGGAGATAGCCTCTACTTTGAGAACGATCTGCAATATGCAGCCGCTACAAACAATATTAGCATTTTAGATTCTATAAATAATTCCATCATCACAGGGCATTATGGTGAAATATTTAAGGCCAAAGATTCTGCCATAATTACAAAAAGAGCCTTGGCAATCAATCTTGTAGAAAAAGATTCTCTTTTTATTCATGCAGATACGCTAATGGCTACCGGTCCAGATGAAAAGAAAATCTTGAGGGGGTTCTATGATGTTCGTATTTTTAAAAAGGATTTGAAAGGAAAATCTGACTCGATTTATATCGACGAATCGGTTGGTCTTACAAAACTGCACCATCGCCCTCTTACTCTAAAAGAGGAGCAAGTCTTTACAGAAGCCGATCGAAATCAAAAAAATCCTGTTCTATGGTTTGATGAAAGCCAAATGACAGGAAATGAGATTTTTCTTATTTCAAACCCTAAAACAAATGCACTTGATTCTTTGAAAATAAGAGGCAATGCCTTCATAATAGAAAAAGACAGTCTGAGTGCAGATGGTTACAATCAAATCCAAGGAGGTATTTTAGATGGTGAGTTCAAAGAGGGCCGATTGGACAATATAGTGGTTACAAAAAATACTCAAATGATTTATTATCTCTATAATGACGAGGATATGCAACTCATTGGAATTGATAAAACCACATGCAGTGCAATGAAAATCCAATTTGAAGACGGTGAAATTGGAGATATCACCTTTTTTGTCGCCCCAGATGGAAATGTTTATCCCGAAGAAGATATCCCCACAAATGAAAGAACCCTTAAGGGTTTTATATGGCGTGAAGAAGAGCGTCCTAATCAAGTGGAAGATTTATTTAGTGAAGAAGACAACATCTTTCAATTGAACAAGGTTAAAACAACAATTAGAGAAGGAGATGAAAAAGTTGCTGGACCATGAAAGATCTTAAAGTTGATTTCCTTACATATCAAGCCAAAACCACCCCTCACCCCCTTGGAATGACTGTTTCAAGGGCCTCAGGTAGCTATATTTTTGATCATACAGGAAAAGCCTATCTCGATTTTGTAGCGGGAGTGTCTGCCTGCAGTCTTGGCCATTGCCACCCAAAAGTTTTAGCTGCCATCGATCAGCAAATGAAGAAATATTTACATGTGATGGTCTATGGTGAATTTGCTCAAGAGCCAGCAGTAAAGTTATCGAAAGCAGTGCTTGATTTGTTGCCAGAAAATCACGAATCATTGTATTTGACAAACTCTGGTACAGAAGCTATAGAAGGGGCACTAAAGCTTGCCAAAAGAGCTACGGGAAGAACTCAACTAATAGGGATGGAAAATGCCTATCATGGAAGCACTCAAGGTGCTCTTAGTATGTTGGGAAGAGCGGAACAAAAAAAAGGGTACTATCCTCTACTACCCAATGTTCGTTTTATTCGGTATAATCAGTTACAAGATTTAGATCAAATTACAGAAAAAACAGCTGGAGTTATTGTAGAAACCATTCAAGGAGGAGCAGGATTTATTATACCTGAAAATAATTATTTATCAAAATTGAAAGCTCGTTGTGAAGCCGTTGGAGCGCTTTTGATTTTAGATGAAATTCAACCGGGCTTTGGAAGAACTGGCTCCTTCTTTGGTTTTGATTCATTCAATGTTATCCCAGACATAGTTGTGATGGGCAAGGGTATGGGTGGTGGACTCCCCATTGGAGCATTTAGCAGTTCAAAAAAACTAATGGTTCAATTGGAAAACCACCCAAAATTAGGTCATATCACCACCTTTGGAGGAAATCCAGTGATAGCTGCAGCAGCCTACGCTACCTTGAAAGAAATAAGAGATAGCGATCTTATGAAAGAAGTGCATGAGAAAGAAGCCCTTTTTAGAAAAGAATTAAATCATCCTAAGATCAAACAAATAAATGGTAAGGGTTTAATGCTTGCTCCCTTATTAGAATCTGAAGCCCATGTAAATGAGGTCGTTTTTAAGTGCATGGAAAAAGGACTCCTTCTCTTTTGGTTGCTTTGGGAAAAAAAGGCTATTCGAATCTCACCTCCCTTAACAATTAGTAAAAAAGAAATCCAATCAGGCTGTACTATTATAAGAGAAGTATTAGATGAACTTTGATTGATTTATGTTAATTATTTTGTTAAAAAGATGACTTCTTCTCTACAAAAAGGCGATCAAGTAGTTTCTATATTTAAACAACTAATTCTTATTTGAAATTATGTTTGAGTCAAATAGTGAGGAATTAAAGCCCTCTATTGAAAAATTTGAGCAAATGCTCAAAACCAATCACATTTATTTTTTTGATGCACAAGAATTTGAGGATATTGTTCTTCATTATATTGGATATGGTCAAAACCAATTGGCAAAAAAAGCCATTAAAATGGGATTAGATCAACACCCTCAAGACATTGAGCTTCTTCTGCTTCAAAGTGAAATGCTTATTATTGATGACAAATATGAAGCAGCACAAGCTCTATTAAACTATATAGAAAGTTTGTCTCCTCTGAATGAAGAAATCTTTCTTCAACGAGCCACCTTAGCCTCCAAAAAAGGGATTCATGAAATTGCTGTAGACAACCTTAATAAAGCCCTAAATATTACTGAAGACCCGTTGGAGATCTGGAACCTCTTGGGAATGGAATATCTTTTGGCTGAAGATTATCACAATGCTGAATATTTTTTTAAAAATTGTGTGCTAGATAATTCTGACGACTACCCTGCACTATATAATTTACTTTATTGTTATGAGCAACTTCAACAGAAAGAGAAGGCCATAAATACACTCAACTGGATATTAGAAAAAAATCCATACAACGAAGTGGCTTGGCATCAATTGGGAAGAATTTATGCACGGTCTAAAAATTATAAAGAAGCTCTTTCAGCATTTGATTTTGCTATAATAAGTGATGATACTTTCACAGGAGCTTATATCGAAAAAGGGAAGCTTCTTGAAAAGACTGGTCGCCTTAATGAAGCTATATCAAATTATCAAATTGCATTAAATACAAATGACCCAAGTGCTTTTCTTTGGCATAGAATAGGAAATTGTCATCTCACCCTAGGCAATGATAACCTAGGGATTCAATTTCTTAGAAAAGCAATTCAATTAGAGCCCTCTTTTGAACGAGCATGGAATAAACTTGCTGGATTCTATATCAAGAAAAAGGATTATAGAAAAGCAAAATATTATGTATTAAAAGGACTTAAATCTAATTCAGATTGTATTTCCCTATGGAAAAAAAGTATGATTATTCATCGCTTTTTAACCGAATATGAAGAAGTTATTCATGCCTGTCAAAATTTAATTGCATTAGAACACAGAAACTTAGATACGTGGATGCATTATATTGATGGTCACCTATATTTAAAAGAGTGGTCTTTGGCTTTAAAGGTAGCTTTAAAGGCACTGGATCAATTCAAACAAAATGCCTTCATAGAATTCAGAGTGGCAGGGTGTTATTATGAATTAAATCAAAACTTTAAGGCTCAATTTCATTTTCAAAATGCTAAAAGAAAAAAACCATTGTCCAAATTTGTTGCTTCATTATTTCCGAATTTCTTAAATAAGAAAAACCTAAAAAAACTTGAAAATTCGGAATTCTAATACACCCCTATGACCACTCTATTTTTCGTTTCCTACCTTTGGGCAGAAATCTAAGTTGTTATGCGTTTTTTGCTGATCTTTTGTAAAGGAATGTTGATGGGGGTGGCTGATTTAGTTCCGGGAATTTCTGGAGGTACGGTTGCTTTAATTACAGGCATTTATAAAGAACTCATAAAGAGTATAGACCACATCAAACTTTCCACCATTTTCACATTATTTAGAAAGGGGTTTAAAGCATTTTGGAAAAATATTAATGGCCCTTTTTTGATGGCCTTATTTGGCGGTATCATAACTAGTATATTGCTTTTTTCTAGACTCATCGAATATTTAATTGAAAATGAAAGCGTACGACTTTGGGCTCTTTTTTTCGGCTTGTTAGTGGCTAGTATTATTTACTTAATAAAAGAAAATAAAATTTATTCTACTTTATCTATTGGTCTCGTTTTATTAGGAATGGTGATTTCAGCAAGCATGAGTTTCTTCACACCATCAACAATAGAGTTAAATTATCCCTACTTATTTTTTTGCGGTTTGATAGCTATTTCAGCTATGATATTACCTGGACTTTCAGGAGCCTATATTCTTATGATTCTCGGTGCTTATAAATTAATTTTAAGTACAGTCAGGAAGGCACTAGACCTTCTTTTTGCCTTTGATAGTGAACTCTTTTATGAAGTGTTTTCTATTTTAGGTGTTTTTATATTTGGTATAGTTGTGGGCATAAAATTATTCTCTAAAGTTCTTTATTGGCTTTTTAAAAAATATCCCAACAATACCATCGCTGTTTTGGTTGGACTGATGGTAGGAGCACTGCACAAAGTATGGCCTTGGCAAAATGAAGTTAGTTCATTTGCGACAGTATCCAAAAATGTTCAAACTACTGCCGTTTTACCACAAAACTTTGAAGGTGATCCACAATTACTAAGTGCATTATTTTTGATGGTTTTTGGATTTTTTATCTTGTTTGTCTTAGAACGATTAAAATCCAATGCAAATGGCTAATGCAAGAAAAGAGTATTCCATTTCTGATCGATTCTTTCTAATTATCAAGGGAATTGCAATGGGTGCTGCTAACAAAGTGCCTGGGGTTTCTGGTGGGATTGTTGCCCTAGTAGGTGGTTTCTATGAAGAGTTAATTTTTTCACTTCAGCATCTCAATGTAAAAGCGTTAAAATTGTTAGTAACTGGGCAATATGCTCGATTTTGGAAGTATACTAATGGTTCTTTTCTACTAACCCTATTTTCAGGAATTATCATTAGTTTTTTTAGTGTTTCACTCATTCTTGACTATGGGCTTGCATTTTATGAAGCAGAAGTACTAGGTTTATTTATGGGGATGATTGTGACCTCAATATATTATATTAGAGAAGAAATCAAACAATGGGACTTCAGCAGCTTTTTAAGTCTTTTTCTGGGGGCTGCTGCTGGTTTATTAATTACTTTCATTCAACCCGCTGGAGAAAATGACAACTATTTTTTTGTCTTTTTTTGTGGTCTTATTAGTGTAAGCGGAATGACACTTCCGGGTCTCTCTGGATCTTTTTTACTCTTAGTTCTAGGAAATTATAACTTATTACTAGTTGAAACTATAACCAATTTATACCAAACTATTATCCAAACCTTTCAAGGTGATTTTAGTTTTTTAGAAAACAGACAACAAATAAGACTTCTTAAAATAATGGGAATCTTTACAATTGGTTCTTTGGCTGGGTTAATTTTTTTTGCTAACCTTTTGAGTTTTGTTTTAAAAAAATACCACAACATAACCATTGCAACTATTATTGGATTTATTGTAGGAACCATTAGAATAGTTTGGCCTTGGAGAATAGAATTATATAAGAAAAATGAAGTGGGAGAAATTGTTTACAACAAGATAGGAAATGCAATTGTTATCAATCAAAAATTTTATTTTCCTAAACCAGAAAATGATCCAATTATTACTGTCTTAATTGCAATACTTTTAGGAAGTTTTATTATCATAGGCCTAGAACATTATGGAAAAAAGCAACCAAAATAAAAGACAGTTTGGCTTAATCGGAAAGAATATTGATTATTCTTTTTCGAGAACCTATTTTGCTCAAAAATTTAATACTGAAAATCTTAACAACTGCCACTATAAAAACTTTGACCTACTTACCATCGACGAAGTTAAACCCCTCTTGATATCAAAAAATATTGCTGGTTTGAATGTTACCATTCCCTATAAAAAAGAAATCATACCCTATTTAGACAAACTGTCTGAAGAAGCCAAAGAAATAGGTGCAGTAAACACAATCTGTTTTCGTAAAGACGGTACCCTACACGGTGCCAATACAGATTGCTATGGCTTTGAAAAAGCGCTTAGAGAGCGAGTCAAAAGGTTACCAAAAAAAGCTTTAATTATTGGAACAGGTGGCGCTAGTGCAGCTATTGCATATGTGCTTGATAAAAATAATATTGAAACTCAATTTGTTTCAAGAAAACCAAGAGATAGTCAGCTTTCCTACTTAGATCTTCAACAAATTGATCTACAACTGTATCCGCTAATCATCAACACTTCTCCTGTTGGCACTTATCCAAACATTTCTGAGGCTCCAAAAATACCCTATCATCAAATTAAAAGGGATCATATTCTTTTTGATCTGATTTATAATCCAGAAAAAACACAATTCCTAAAAAATGGATTAGAAAAAGGCGCTACCATTATTAATGGTTACACCATGCTTATCTATCAAGCAGAAAAAGCTTGGGAACTTTGGAACACTTAGGTAACTTTGTTCTAATTTTTTTGCGAATCCAAAAAATTGTATATTATTTGCCCATTGATATTGAACTCATTAGGTATGGAAGAAAAGAATACCAATACAGCAACGGGAGAAGAAAAAGAGGCGTTGCAAGAAGTTTCCAATCATGAGGAAACATCAAATAGCCCAGAAACTGAAACAACATTAGAAGAGCACACTGAAAGTAATTCTGAGGCTTCTGCAACAATTGAGATAAGTTCTCCAGAAGAAAAAAAGACTTCAGAGCCTATCGAAGCTCAAGAGGATTTTAGTGGTTTAAAAACTGAGGATATTGTCCAGAAACTCAAAACTCTTGTTGAAAGGCAAGACTGGTTCAAATCGAATAAAACAATTCAATCCTTACAATCCCAATACCAAAAACTTTTTCAAGAAGATTTGGAAGTGGCAAAAAAGGATTTTCTTGCCTCTGGTGAGAATGAAATTAATTTCTTTTACAAACCAGACCATAAAAAAGAATTTGATCAAATAACTTATAATTATCGCCAACTAAAAAGAAAACATTTTAAAGAAATTGAAACCGCTCAAAAAACCAATCTAGAGCGGAAAAAAAATATTATTGAAGAGATTAAAGAACTCATTACTGCTGACCAAGACATCAATTCAGTTTACAAAAAATTTAAAGCTCTTCAAGACAGTTGGTACAATACAGGACCCGTTCCTAGAGCCGAAAATCAAAATATTTGGCAAACTTTTAGACATCATGTAGAGCGGTTTTATGATTTTCTTCATCTTAATCGAGAATTAAGAGAGTTGGATTTTAAACATAACTATGAAGCTAAATTAAAATTAATAGAGCGAGCTGAAGAGCTCACAAAGTTTCCAGACATTGTTCGTGCAAGTAGAGAGCTTAACACACTCCATCAAACGTGGAAAAATGACCTAGGCCCTGTAATGAGGGAACAAAGGGAAGTGCTCTGGAAGAGGTTTCAAGAAGCTACCAAGACCATTCAAAAGAGACGTCAAGAATACCAAAAAGACTTAGCGGGTTCGCTACAAGCTAATTTTGAGCGCAAAAATGAAATTCTAACTCAAATGAAAGGGTTTCTTTCATCAGTGCCTCAACAACACCGTGAATGGCAAGATGCCTTAAAAAAATTCCAAGAACTTCGTGAAGAGTTCAAATCAGTGGGACATGTTGTGGGCAAGAATAATAAAATCATTTGGCAAGAATTTAGAGAAATTGGCAAAGAGTTTATGAAAGCCAAAAATGACTTTTATAAACTTCAAAAGAAAGAACAAAAAGAGAATGTTAGTGCCAAGAATAACCTTATTAAACATTTAGAGTCTATCTTAGAGAGTGAGGACTGGGAATCTCGAGTTGAAGAAGTAAAAGACCTACAGAAAAAATGGAAGGTTATTGGATTTATTCCTAGAAAAATTGACAATAAACTTTGGTCTGTTTTTCAAGAAAAAAACTCCCTTTATTTTGATAGACTTCGTTCTGGCTATCAAAAATTAAATGCTCAAGATGAGGCTTTAATAGAAACGAGAAATAAATTTATTGAGTCTGCAAAAAAACAAAAACTAGAAGGAAATAGTGACCAAGTTAGAGAGCAAGTCAATAAGATATGGGACGATTGGGATGATTTGGAACAATTGAAACCTATCTTAATTCAAAAATTAGATGATACTTTGGCTAAAGCTTTAATCGAAAAGATTAAGAATCATGATTTAAAACCCTCAGAAAAGAAAAAACTCGAATATGAGTGTAAAGTGCTTGCACTAAAGAAGAATGACAAAGGTTTGAATGAGGCTATCAAAGAAATAAGAGCTGAAATAAAAAATCACCAAACGGAAATTAATCAATTAGAAAATAATTTAGAATTTTTTAGTAGTTCCAGCACGGAAAACCCATTGTTTAAAGAGGCTGAAAAGAAAATTGGAAAAATTAAAAAAGCGCTTGATCAAAATCATGATAAACTGATTCAACTCAATCAAATTAAGAATACACTTAATAAAAAGAGAGCGGAACAAGAACAATTAGAAGAGCAAGAAAATAATAGAGACAGCGATGAAGCAAATGAAGAAACGATTAATGAATAAGTCTAGTTAACTTTTCTTAGCAGCCTGCCAATATTTTTCCATTTCTCCCAAACTTAAATCATTAATGTTCTTTTCTATTCTTTTGGCTTCGTTTTCGATATAGCTGAACCGTTTGATGAATTTTTGGTTTGTTTTTTCAAGGGCATTGGAGGGATCAACACCAATAAATCGAGCATAATTAACTAAAGAAAATAAAACATCACCCATTTCAGATTCGATAGCTTTCTTATCCTTTTTTTTCAACGCCTCATTGAGTTCATCTAATTCTTCTTCACATTTATCCCAGACTTGTTTTCTGTTTTCCCAGTCAAATCCAACACCTGCAGCCTTTTCTTGAATTCGCATTGCTTTTATGAGAGAAGGCAATCCTTTAGGCACCCCTGAGAGAACACTTTTATTGCCCTCTTTGAGTTTTAGGGCTTCCCAATTTTTTTTGACGTCTTCTGCACCAGAAACAGTAACATCTCCATAAATGTGGGGATGGCGTTGAATTAGTTTTTCTGCTATTGAATGAGCAATATCAGCAAGATCAAAGTCATTTGTCTCACTTCCAATTTTGGCGTAAAAAACAATGTGCAATAAAAGATCTCCCAATTCTTTTTTGATCTCCTCTTGATTGCCCTCAATTATTGCTTCTGCCAATTCATAGGTTTCTTCAATAGTCAGGCTTCTAAGACTTTCAAAAGTTTGCTTTCGATCCCAGGGGCATTGCTCTCTTAATTCGTCCATGATAACTAAAAGTCTTTCTATGGCCTCAAGTTGAATTGCTTTTGAACTCATCCGGTTTGATCGGTTTTTGGGTTTTCTTTTTTGGAGGCTGCCTTTTCTTTTTTATCAGATGTTGCTTTAGAATCTGGCTTCCAATTTCTAGTGAGCAAAATATTATACCATTGGATAATTTTTTTGATATCACTGGCATATACTCTACTTTCATCATAGGTATCAAAAACTTCAAAAAAATAAGCTTCAAGTTCAAGAGTAGGTGCCTTTGGAATAATTCTAGAAGGGGCTCCTTCTTCATACTTAAATATTTTTTCAAACACGGTAGAAAGTGGAACTTCTCCTTGCAAAGAATAAATCTGAATATCTCCCAACACACTAAGTTTTTGAGTGATTCCAGAAGAAACACGCTTTCCATCAACTAGCGATTGAGCTACTATACCTCCTCTTGTCTGTGCAATAATCTCAAATAATCCTGAGCGACCAGATATTGCCACAATTTTTTTTAAATCCATCACCTTATCGTTTTATTTTAGTTGGAAATCGCATTGGGTATTCAACATCACATTTCCCTTTTGAAATAGCACTCAATTTTCCTTTTATGAGTCGTTTTTTAAGAGGAGATAAATAGTCGGTGAATAAAACTCCTTCTATGTGATCATACTCGTGTTGCACAACACGGGCAGCTAAGCCCTCTAAAGATAGTTTTTGCTTTTCAAAATATTCGTCTAGAAATTCAATTTCGATTTTTGGTTTTCGGCTAACATCTTCTCTAATGTCTGGAATACTAAGGCAACCCTCGTTAAAATCCCAAGTCATACCCGTTTCTTTTGTAATTGTTGGATTAATAAAGACTCTCTTAAAACTCTCCAAGAACCCAATTTCTGTATCCGACAGGTTTTCACTATTAGCAAAGGGAGTCGTATCAACAATAAACAAACGAATTGAAAGGCCAATTTGTGGGGCTGCCAAACCCACACCACTTGCTGCATACATGGTATCCCACATATTATCAATCAACGTATTGATGTTATTGTAGTCTTTTGAAATAGGGAGCGCTTTTTGTTTTAAAACAGTGGTACCATATGCTACAATTGGTAAAATCATAGTGATCTTGATTGATAAGTTAAATAAGACTGTAAAATTATAGTGGCACTGATTTCATCTAAAAGCTCTTTTTTATTTCTATACTTTTTTTTGAGCGCACTCTGCCTGACTGTTTGTTTTGCAATTTTAGTTGTGAATCGCTCAGAATAGCGCTCAATATTTACATTAGGTAATTGATTCTTGAGTTTAGATATAAATTTTAAAATTGATTCTTCAATTGCAGAGGGGGTTCCATCTTTTTGTTGCGGATAGCCAACAACAAAGGTATCAACTTCATTTTTTTGCACATGATCTTTAAGAAAAGTAACCACTTCCTCTGTGGCGAGTGTACACAAACCAGTGGCAATTATTTTGTTTGGATCTGTATGTGCTAATCCCGTCCTTTTTTCTCCGAAATCAATTGCAATAATGCTTCCCATATAATTTTAGGTAAAGATATTGTTTTCATCAGAAATGCCGTTTCACTTTCGCTTTGAAATATTTACATTTGCTCGAAATTAGCAATATGAAAGAAATTATAGAATCTGCTTGGGAAAATAGGGAACTCCTAAAAGAAGAAGCAACACAAGAAGTCATCAGAGAAGTGATAGAACAGTTAGACATTGGAAAACTAAGGGTAGCTTCACCAAATGAAACAGGTTGGACAGTAAACGAATGGGTAAAAAAAGCGGTAGTGCTTTATTTTCCAATTCAAAAAATGGAAACGCTTGAAGCTGGCCCTCTAGAATTTCATGATAAAATGCCTTTAAAGAGAGGATATAAAGAAAAGGGAATTCGTGTAGTGCCCCATGCTGTTGCTCGACATGGTGCTTATATTTCTTCTGGTGTCATTATGATGCCTAGTTATGTCAATATAGGAGCCTATGTAGATTCGGGTACAATGGTTGACACTTGGGCAACGGTTGGTAGTTGTGCTCAAATTGGAAAAAATGTACACTTAAGCGGTGGCGTTGGAATTGGTGGTGTGCTAGAACCTCTTCAAGCGGCTCCTGTAATAATTGAAGATAATGCATTTGTTGGTTCACGTTGTATAGTAGTTGAAGGCGTTCGTGTTGAAAAAGAGGCTGTTTTAGGAGCCAATGTGGTATTAACAGCATCAACCAAAATTATTGATGTAACTGGAGATCGCCCAAAAGAATATAAGGGAATTGTTCCGTCCCGCTCAGTAGTAATCCCTGGGGCTTACACTAAAAAATTTGCTGCTGGTGAATATCAAGTCCCTTGTGCATTAATAATTGGACAACGAAAAGAAAGCACAGATAAAAAAACTTCCTTAAATGATGCATTACGAACCTACGATGTGGCAGTTTAGTTTATCGTAAAACCCATATCTGGCTGGTAGTTTTTCTAAAAAATGAATTGTTTTATAATCCGTTGGGTTTAAACTATTTTTGACTAATGGTTGTTCAACAAACACTGTCTTATTTAAATCAAGGGAAAGTTATTTTATATCCTACAGACACGGTTTGGGGCGTTGGAGGAGACGCCACAAGGGCTGATGTAGTGCAACGCATTTATGAATTAAAAAAAAGAAATGATGCTAAAGCCCTCATTGGGCTGGTGGGTTCAAAAGAAAAATTAGAACACTATGTTGGCCCTATCCCAAAAGAAATAGAACCCTATCTTGAAAGTGAACGTCCAACAACGATAATATATTCAAATCCAAAAGGGTTAGCAAAAAATATGCTTAGCGATGAACAAACCATTGCTTTGCGCATTCCAAAAAATCCTTTTTTAGAAGAATTGCTTGATGCTTTTGGAAAAGCAATTATTTCAACATCTGCAAATCTTAGTGGTTTTTCGACACCCAAAAATTTTAATGAAGTTTCTCAGGAAATTTTGGATGGGGTAGACTATATCGTACCTTTGATGCAAGAAAAAGATTGTGGAAATCCTTCACGCATAATTAAAATTGAAAATAAGAATTCAATAACGATTCTTCGCCCGTGAAAAACAATGTCCATTTTAAGCATCTAATCGACACCCCTGTTTTCAGGGAGCTGCAAGAGACAGCCGATGAAATGGGTCTTGAAACTTATATTGTAGGGGGTTTTGTTCGAGATTATTTATTGGATCGTGGAGCAAAACAAGACATTGATATTGTTGTAGTGGGCTCAGGAATAGCCTTGGCGAAAGCAATTCAAAAAAAACTTAAAATCACTCGTCAAGTACAAGTATTTAAAACTTATGGAACAGCCATGCTTCAATGGGGTGATGTAACACTCGAATTTGTGGGGGCTCGAAAAGAATCTTATACCATCGAAAGTAGAAATCCAGCGGTGAGTGAAGGCACATTAGAAGAGGATCAACTTAGAAGAGACTTCACCATAAATGCACTTGCCGTAAGCCTCAATAAAGAAAACTTTGGAACACTATTAGATCCATTTGCAGGTCTTGATGACCTAGAAAAAAGGCTTTTACGTACGCCTAGAGATCCTGACACAACATACACTGACGACCCGCTGAGAATGCTTAGAGCCATTCGATTTGCAACTCAATTAAATTTTTCTATTGTGCCTGAATCACTCAACGCCATTCGCAAAAATGCAGAACGCATTAAAATTATTTCTAAAGAAAGAATCGTTGTTGAACTAAATAAAATATTAGAGACAGATAGCCCTTCTGAAGGCTTCATTTTACTTCAACAAACCGGGCTTTTGCCTTATATACTACCTGAGCTTGTTGCACTTAAAGGTATTGATGAAAAAGAAGGTCAGAGACATAAAGACAATTTTTATCACACATTGGAAGTAGTCGATAATATTGCCAAAAAAACCAACAACTTATGGTTGAGGTGGGCCGCTTTATTACATGACATAGGAAAGGCCTCAACAAAAAAATTTCACCCTACCATTGGGTGGACCTTTCACAATCATGAATTGGTGGGTTCTAAAATGGTCTATCAACTTTTCAAAAGACTCAAGATGCCGTTGAATGAGAAAATGAAATATGTCCAAAAACTGGTCTTTATGAGTTCCAGACCCATTGTAATTGCAGATGATCAAGTTACAGATGCTGCCGTGAGACGTCTGATTTATGATGCTGGAGATTATATTGAAGATTTAATGACACTTTGTGAAGCAGATATAACTACCAAAAACCCTAACCGTTTTGCACGATATCACAACAATTTTAAACTGGTTAGAAAGAAAATGAAAGTTGTTGAGGAAAAAGATAAAATTAGAAATTTTCAGCCTCCCGTTACTGGAGCCATGATTATGAATTATTTCAATCTTCCTCCCTCAAAACCTATTGGTATAATAAAAGAAGCCCTTAAAGAGGCTATTTTAGACGGAGAAATTCCCAATGTATACGACGCAGCGTGGGAAAGAATGAAAATTGAAGGAAAAAAATTAGGCCTAGAAGCTCATGAAAAAGAGACTTCATAAATTTACTACCATAGCGCTGGTTTTAATCTACCTTGTAATTGCTGCAGGTGCAATTGTTCGGATGACAGGAAGTGGTATGGGTTGTCCAGATTGGCCCAAATGCTTTGGCTATCTTATCCCTCCAACTCAAAGAGATCAATTGGATTGGAAACCTCAACACGAGTATAATAAGGGTGAGGTTATTATTATTGGAGAATCTCTTCGCTTAGCAAAAGATGATTTTGTTTCTTCTCTACAATACAATCCGGTCTATTGGGAACCTTATACAAAACACGACTATGCTGTATTCAATCCCTATCACACTTGGATTGAATATATCAATAGGCTTTTAGGAGCTCTTTCAGGGTTAGCAATATTGCTTGTCTTTGCTAGTAGTTTGAGCTATTGGAAAACGCAAAAGAAAATTACTTTTTTAGCTTTTTTAACTGTCGTTGGCATTTTGTTTCAAGCCTGGTTGGGGAAAACTGTAGTCGATTCTAATTTGTTACCCCTAAAAATTTCGCTCCACATGACAATGGCTCTCCTTTTAGTGGGGTGTCTTATCCTACTGCTGTACTGGAGTCCTGCTAAAAAAGAAATTTTTACTGTTTCTAAAACCACTAAAAACATTGCTTATTTTGGGCTTATATTAACCCTTATTCAAATTGGTATGGGCACCCAAGTAAGACAGTTTATTGATGTTCAAATGCATGCTTTTAATTTGTCCAATGCTGCAGCATGGCTCGCAAAGCCACCTGTGCTGTTCTTCATCCATAGAAGCTTTTCGCTTTTGGTCTTTTTTGTGCACGCTTATCTTTTTGTTTCTTTCTTCAAAAAGGGAAAAATTCCTACTGCTCTTCAATTTATGTTACTCTTTATTGGCTTAGAAATAAGTACTGGGATTTTGATGTATTATTGGGATTTTCCTTTTGCCTCTCAACCCCTACACCTTCTTTTTGCAAGTTTGCTTTTTGGTGCCCAAACCTTTTTTATATTCGTATTAAAAATTAACAACTTTCGCCTATGATTTACCGCCTTCGTGTCATCTTAGATGTAGAGCAAGACGTATTTAGAGATCTTGAAATTGAGGCTTCGGCTTCGCTAGACGATTTACACTTGAGCATTACCCAAGCATTTGGTTTTTTGGGCAATGAAATGGCCTCTTTTTATCGAACCAATGAGGAATGGGTTCAGGGTGAAGAATTGCCACTACTGGACCTAGATGATGTTGATTCACAAGCACAACAGCCTCTCAATACCTTTTTTGATGCAGACCATCACAAACTGATTTACATTTATGATTTCTTGAATTTGTGGACCTTTTTTATTGAATTGATGGAAGTTGGAGAACCCGCCGCAGGTATTGAATATCCTAATCTTATTTTCGGTCAAGGTGAGGTGCCAGAAGAAGCTCCAGAAAAATCATTTAAAGAAGCTGCAGAACCTACACCTCCCGAGGATGAAAATGAGGCTGATGAGGACACTTTTTATGAATCCGATGAAAGCTTTTATTAGAAAAGGTCGTACATATTTTCTTTTTGATAATGTCGCTTTACAAAATCAAAACTAGCTTTCATAATATCTCCCATTGATTCACTTTCCTTAAAGGCATTGTCTTGCGTGAATTTAAAAATCTCCGTTCGCAATCGAACTAAATTTTCTGGTCGAGTCAGCACACTTTGTCGCATGATGTCAACAAGCTTCATTAAACGGTTTTCGAAACTCATAATTCTTCTAGCCACAATTGATCGCTCTTCAATCTTATATTGAGTAATCGAATCGTAGTTTAATTTAGCGCGAACAAGTTCCATAATCGGTTGATTTTCTTTAAAAAATTGTGGTCGATAAACAGAAAGCTTTCCTTCAAAAGATTGTTGGTCAAAGTCTATAGCACGAATTTTATAAACTACTTGATCAAAATCATGTGTAGGAACAACAACATAGTTATAGGAGCGCATATCACCCAATAAACGGATCATACTGCGTTCATTAAATTTTACATATTCTTTGGCAATTTGCGCTTTTTCAGAAGCTGTGCATTTAGATAAAAAGTTTTCAATAAAATGATCTCCTGGTATACCAGAAATATGTTCCTCAATTAATGCATCACTATTGACTAAAAAGTTGAGGTTATAAGGAGAAAGCATATGCTCATATTCCAAACCGAATACTCTTGAAGCATCTGTTTTTTTTACATAATAATAGGTGAAATTATCATTGAGGATATTTCTGATTTTAATTCTAAAGGGCTTTGAATTTCCAAAAGTACAATAGTCAATCGCATCAATATTTAAATGGGGTATATCGTTTTCATTTCCATCAGAGTGCAACAGGGTATATACTTTCTTTAGATTATAGTCAATCTCTCTTCGTTCACTATCAGGATAAAATACTCTGACCCATAATGTGTCTTTATCTTCTTGATCATAGACCGCAACAGATCCTGAAAACCGGAGTAAATCACTGTAAAAAATGGGAGTATTAATCCAACGATTGTATGACCTTAAAAAACCTTCTAACGCAGTAGAAATTGGATAAAAAGGTTTCTTCTTGGAAATTAATTTTTCTTCAGCCATTTTGACTTTTTTCTAAAATACTACATTTCATTTAATTTCAACTTGCCTGGTATGGTAAGCTTCATACAACAGACGAAAGAAAAGCTAAATTAATTCTTACTTTTGAGTTTTAAAATAGATGGGATTTCAACTAGTATCAGATTTCAAACCAACGGGTGATCAACCACAAGCTGTTGCTTCTATAATAGAAAGTTTCAGAAACAAAGAGCGTTATGTCACTCTGCAGGGAGTCACTGGTTCAGGTAAAACGTTTACCATGGCCAATGCAGTCAACCAACTTGAAAGACCCACTTTAGTTTTGGCCCATAACAAAACCTTAGCGGCTCAACTCTACTCAGAATTCAAGCAATTTTTTCCCAATAATGCCATTGAATATTTTGTTTCCTATTATGATTATTATCAGCCAGAAGCTTATATCCCAGTATCTGGAACCTATATTGAAAAAGACCTGTCTATTAACGAAGAAATTGAAAAACTACGATTGAGTACAACTTCTTCCCTACTCTCTGGTCGGAGAGATGTGTTGGTGGTTGCTTCTGTTTCTTGCCTTTATGGTATTGGAAATCCTCAAGAATTTAAAAGTAATGTTATTGGATTAGCCCAAGATCAGAAAATCTCACGGACTAAGTTAATGCATCGTCTTGTGCAAAGTCTTTATTCTAGAACGACTGGTGAATTTGCTAGAGGAAATTTTAGGGTACATGGAGATGTGATTGACATTTTTCCAGGATATGCTGATATTGCCTTTAAGATCCATTTTTTTG
This sequence comes from Flavobacteriaceae bacterium, assembly GCA_016779985.1. Taxonomy (GTDB): domain Bacteria; phylum Bacteroidota; class Bacteroidia; order Flavobacteriales; family Flavobacteriaceae; genus JADHMP01. Next base: position 243,109 of record JADHMP010000001.1, on the reverse strand, counting down.
GAGATGAAATTGAACTCATTGAATCTTTTGATCCCATTGAAAATAATATTTTAGAACAATTCAATCAGATCAATCTATATCCAGCAAATATTTTTGTCACCTCTCCTGACCGCATGCAGGAGGCCATTCATCAAATTCAGAACGATTTAGTAAAACAGGTTGATTATTTCAAAGAGATAGGGAAACCCCTCGAGGCAAAGCGCCTTGAAGAGCGCACTGAATTTGATTTAGAAATGATTAGAGAGTTAGGCTATTGTTCTGGAATTGAAAACTATTCACGCTATTTGGATGGTCGTGCACCAGGAACGAGGCCTTTTTGTTTATTAGATTATTTCCCTCAAGACTATCTTATGATTGTGGATGAAAGCCATGTAACGATCTCTCAAGTTCATGCCATGTATGGAGGCGACAGGAGTCGTAAAGAAAATCTGGTTGAATATGGTTTTAGACTGCCTGCAGCCATGGACAACAGGCCTCTAAAATTTGAGGAGTTTGAAAATCTTCAAAATCAAGTACTCTATGTCAGTGCCACCCCTGCTGACTATGAAATGCAAAAAACAGAAGGCGTTTTTGTTGAACAAATCATTCGGCCCACTGGCCTTTTGGACCCCGAAATAGAGGTTCGCCCTAGTGCTAATCAAATTGACGATCTGATTGAAGAAATTCAACAACGAGTCGAAAAAGATGAACGGACATTAGTGACAACACTAACAAAAAGAATGGCGGAAGAGCTCACCAAATATTTAAGTAGAATTCAAATTAGGTGCCGCTATATTCATAGTGATGTTGATACCCTAGAGAGAGTAGAAATTATGCAAGATTTGAGAAAAGGAATTTTTGACGTGCTAATTGGTGTGAATTTACTTAGAGAGGGTCTCGATCTTCCTGAAGTATCTCTTGTAGCAATTCTCGATGCGGATAAAGAAGGATTTTTACGTTCTAATCGATCACTAACGCAAACAGTGGGAAGAGCCGCTAGAAATATCAATGGAAAAGCTATTATGTATGCTGATATAATCACAAAAAGTATGCAGAAGACTATTGATGAAACAAATTATCGTCGGGACAAACAGATGGAATATAATGTGAAGCACAACATTACTCCTAAAGCACTCAACAAATCCTTAGACAATGCTCTTTCTAAAAATTCCATAGCCACTTATGCCACCGAACAAGAGGAACGCAAAGCAGCAGAAGCGGCCACACGATATTTGACCAAGCCTCAAATTGAACAAAAAATTAGAACCACTAGAAAGGAGATGGAAGTGGCAGCAAAATCTTTAGATTTTATTGAAGCAGCGAGGCTTCGTGATGAAGTTAAAAATCTACAAGAACAATTGAGTACAACCTCATAAACGTATGCTAAAAACAAAGAACAGCATTAGCCCATTAAAACATGGTATACAATTTGATATAACTTAATTTTTATGAAACATATGCCCCACTCATTTCCTCTTTTCTTTCTTATAGTGCAATTTTCTATTGCTCAAAACTATTTTGTTGTTCTTGATAGTTTGACTCAAAATCCCATTCCCTTTGCAACCATAATGCTGAATAACAAACAAGGTTGGGTCACTAACGACGAGGGCCAGTTTCAACTCCCCTCAGACACTCCTCTTGATTCAAAAGACACCTTATTTCTTTCAAGTTTAGGGTATAATTCTTTAAAATTTGCTTTGCATACCATCAAGGATTCTATTTTTATTTTATCTCCAAAACCCTTTCTACTTGATGAAGTTGTGCTCACAAATAGGAACTTAAGTGTAGAAGATATTATTGACCAACTGGAAGTTGATGTTCATCTCAAATATGATTTTGATCTTAACAAAAAACGAGTTTTTTTTAGAGAGTCTGGCACTCAGGAATTTAAAAAACTTTTAGTCAAGGTGAGGCGCAATTCTATTCCTGCTCTTGGGCAATCTTTTTGGGATAGTTTACTCCCCACCATTCCACCAAAAGCCACATGGTATGAAGAATTTTTGGCTAATAGCTATGGTAATCATGGAAAAGAAAATCAAAAATTGAAAGTAGAAAAAGCCCTAGAATTAGCCGATGAAGATGATTTAGTTTTTGAAGGTATGGACCGTTTATTTGATCAAATTCTTTTAAAAAATATTAAAATGGACTCCTATTTTAAAGTGCGATCAGGTTTGCTAAGCCAAAAAATTGAGGCCGGTGAATTACAAGGAGCGATGTTGACCGATTCGACTAAAACCGATGCAGATAGTAAACAAGAAAAAGCAAAGAATTACATGGAACGATCACTCAACCGGTTGAAAAATATCTTGAGTGGCCTGTACGACAAAGAAGAGCTTAAAATAAGTGTTCTTGATAAAAAACGTCATTATGATTTTGAATTAATCGGTTTGACATTTATGGGAGAGACTCCAGTTTATGAAATTCATTTTAAACCTAAAAAAAAGGGATACTACCAAGGAAAAATGTTTGTTGATGCAGACCGTTTTGCCTTGGTCAGAATAGAATACAAAAACGTCATACCCGTTAAATCAATTAAACTTTTTAATGTTTTTTATAAGGAGTTTTTAAAAACTACACTTTTTCAAATGAAGAAGTTACCAAACGGTCGTTATGCACTCCAATATTTTGAAAATGGATCAGGTTATGAATCTGGAATGCAAAGACCAATCAACATCATTGAAAAAAATAAAAATGTGCGCGGTAGAAGAAAACAAAATGAATTAGCACTTGATGCAGATTTGCATTTCATTACCAATGAAAAAATACATTTAGTTGTTCTTGATCAGGAAACGTTTTCTCAATCCAATTTTGAAAAACTTGAATTCAAACACCAAGTAATTCCAGAAAGAAAAAATGCTTATGATCCATCGTTTTGGAAAGGTGAATTGATTATGGAACCCAATCAGGCCCTTCGAAACTTCAAAAGTGAGCCAAAAAAAAATCGACTCCCAAAGGAGCCGATTCAAACAAAAACAAATAATTGATATTTCGTTATTTTATAGAAATTAGTTTTCTAGGTTGGGGCTGTGCTTCCTTGTATTTGGGCAAGGTTAATTGCAATACTCCGTTTTCATAACGACCATCAATATTTGTGGGGTCAACACTATCTGGAAGTGTAAAGCTTCTTTTAAAGTATTTAAAATCAAATTCTTTTCGTGTAAACTTTCCTTTTTCTACAACTTTCTCCTCCTTCTCTTTGGTAGCCACACTGAGAATCCCTTCGTCTACGGCGATCTCAAAATCATCTTTTGTTTTGCCAGGAACCGCTAAAGAAACTAGAAAGTCTTTGTCATTTTCTAAGATGTTTACTGGAGGTACCTGATTAAACGCTGGCATTTGTGTGTTCCAATCAGAATGAAATAATTCATCTAAAAGAGAGGGGAACCAAGGGGTTTGTTTTTTAACTAAATTCATAATACAATTTTTTACGATTAAACATGCTCTATCTAGAACAAAAGCAATACCAATCTAAAAAATTGTCATTATGTCATATTATTTTGATTAATTAGTGTCAGTTTGTCATCACGCAAGTGCCGCTTGCACTTTATCTGCTGCTTCTTGAAAAGCAATGGCTGAAAGTACATTTAATCCTGAATTATCTATTAGCTCTTTTGCTACAGCCGCATTTGTCCCTTGTAAACGAACAATCAAAGGCACGTTGATGGCGTCACCCATATTTTTATAAGCATCCACAATTCCCTGAGCAACTCGATCACATCGCACTATTCCACCAAAAATGTTTACTAGAATAGCTTTGACTTTTGGATCTTTAAGAATCAACCGGAAAGCAGTTTCAACACGAGCCGCGTCAGCTGTTCCTCCGACATCTAAAAAATTAGCAGGATCTCCTCCCGCTTGTTTAATTAAATCCATTGTTGCCATTGCCAATCCAGCACCGTTGACCATACAACCCACATTGCCATCAAGATCAACATAATTCAATCCCACTTCCCTTGCTTCAACTTCTACAGGATTTTCTTCACTTAAATCACGAAGTGCTTCATAATTTTTATGACGAAAAAGCGCATTGTCATCTAAGGCAACTTTGGCATCAACAGCTATAATTTTATCATCCGAAGTTTTTAATACTGGATTGATTTCAAATAAAGAGGCATCTGCTCCAATGTAGGCGCGATAAAGCGATGAGACAAATTTCACCATGGCTTTAAAAGCATTTCCTGATAGTCCTAAATTAAAAGCCACTTTTCGCGCTTGAAAAGGTTGTAATCCCAATGCAGGGTCTATTTCTTCTGTAAAAATAAGATGAGGGGTTTGTTCGGCTACTGTTTCAATGTCCATGCCTCCTTCGGTCGAATACATGATCATATTTTTCCCCGAAGCACGATTTAATAATACCGACATATAATATTCGCTCGGCTCGTTTTCACCAGGATAGTAGACATCTTCAGCAATCAGCACTTGATTGACTTTTTTACCTTCTGGAGGGGTTTGTGGTGTAATAAGCTGCATACCAAGAATAGCCTGCGCTTGGGTCTCGAGTTCCTCAAGAGATTTAGCTACTTTAACGCCACCTCCTTTTCCTCTTCCACCTGCATGAATTTGTGCCTTAATAACATGCCAATCAGTTCCCGTTTGATCGGTTAACTCTTTTGCGGCTTGAACAGCCTCGTCAGATGTTTTGGCAATGATTCCTCGTTGAATGGCGACCCCGTATTCAGCTAGTATTTCTTTTCCTTGATATTCATGTAAATTCATAATATGGTTTCGAAAATTTACACAAAAATAAGAATTCCGAAGAGCTTGATCTAAGAAACTCTTGAAGTAAATGTTATATACATAACAGTTCACAGTGATTTTAAACAATTTTATAGCCCCCTTGGGCTTCAAGGGTTTTTATTCTACTTTTGACATCAAATTTTGAATTGTGAAAGCACAGGATTTACTAGCCATTGCACAAACCCACGGAGAACCAACCTATGTATATGATGCCGCTATAATTGCCACTCAATATAAGCGCCTGACAGAGGCCTTTTCAAAAGTTCCCTCTTTACGAATTAATTATGCCTGCAAAGCCTTATCAAATATATCTGTACTCCAGTTCATAAAACAACTGGGGTCGGGGCTTGATACGGTTTCACTTCAAGAAGTTGAACTAGGCCTTCAAGCTGGGTTTGCTCCTCACGAAATTATTTTTACTCCCAATGGTGTTTCGCTTGAAGAAATTGAAAGGGTGGCACAAAAAGGAGTTCAAATTAATATTGACAGTCTTTCCATTCTCGAACAATTCGGAACAAAACACCCCCAAATACCTGTCTGTATTCGCATCAATCCACACGTTATGGCGGGTGGCAATCGAAAAATATCTGTGGGTCATATTGATTCAAAATTTGGGATTTCAATTCATCAAATTCCACTCGTTTTGCGCATTGTTGAAAACACAAAGATGAATATCAATGGTATCCATATGCACACTGGAAGTGATATTTTAGACATTGACGTTTTTCTAAGAGCAGCCGATATATTATTTGACGTCGCCATACAGTTTAAAGATTTGATTTTTGTTGATTTTGGAAGTGGTTTCAAGGTGCCTTACACCAAGGAAGACATAGAAACAAACATTGAAGAATTAGGCGAGCATTTGTCAAAACGTTTTCAATCCTTTTGTCAGACTTACGGTCGTGATTTGGAATTAACTTTTGAACCTGGTAAATTCTTAGTGAGTCAATCAGGATACTTTATCACAAAAGTAAATGCGGTAAAACAAACCACATCTACTGTTTTTGCGCAAGTCAACTCCGGCTTCAACCACCTCATTAGACCTATGTTTTATGGCTCACACCACGAAATCAAAAACATTTCTAATCCTAAGGGAAAAGAACGTTTTTATACTGTGGTGGGTTATATCTGCGAAACTGACACCTTTGGCAGCAATAGGAAAATTAGCGAAATTGCTGAGGGAGATATATTGGCTTTTAAAAACGCAGGAGCTTATTGCTTTACGATGGCTAGTAACTACAATTCACGCTATCGCCCTGCTGAAGTCTTATGGCATGAAGGTGAAGCCCATCTTATTAGAAAAAGAGAAACCTTTGAGGACTTGATGCAGAATCAGATTTTGATTAGCTTAAAAGAAAAGGTTATTTCGTAATCATTGATTTTTACCAACCTTATCCCTTTTAACTAAGGGTCAATTTCCCTTAAAGAGTTAAGGGTTTTGGTATACTCCTCAATTAACTCTTGAACTATTTCTGCCGCTGGAGTGATGGCGTCAATTTGAGCTGCCACTTGTCCAATTTCTAATTCACCTTCGTCCCAATCTCCTTCAAACATTCCTTTTTTAGCTCGTCCCCTACCTAGCGCTTTCTTTAGTTCTTCGGGTGTAGCTCCTTTTTTATAGAGTGCTTGTAAATGGGCATAAAAAGGATTTTTAATCATTCGCACAGGTGCTAGTTCTTTTAGGGTTAAAACAGTACTCCCCTGTGTTGCCTCTACAACCACTTGTTTAAAATTATCATGTGCAGATGCCTCAGGGGTTGCCACAAAACGAGAGCCCACTTGAACACCATTAGCCCCAAGAACCATTGCAGCTAACATAGCTTGACCCGAGGCAATTCCACCTGCTGCAACAAGAGGAATTGTAATATATTTACGTAACAAAGGTACTAAAACTAGGGTTGTCGTTTCTTCTCTTCCGTTATGTCCTCCTGCTTCAAAACCTTCTGCAATTATTGCATCTACACCACTTTCTTGAGCTTTCAAGGCAAATTTTAAAGAGCTTACCACATGAAGAACAATACATCCAGCAGCTTTTAATTTTGCTGTCCACAACTTTGGATTCCCTGCTGAGGTAATCACAACAACCACTTTTTCTTCTACAATAACAGACATTAGATCGTCTATATTTGGATACATTAGAGGCACATTGACGCCAAACGGTTTTGTGGTGGCTGCCTTGCATTTTTGAATGTGCTCCCGCAACACTTCAGGATACATTGAGCCCGCACCAAGTATCCCTAAACCACCTGAATTACTAACAGCACTGGCCAAACGCCAACCACTCACCCAAACCATTCCAGCTTGGATGAGGGGATAACGAATACCTAAAAGTTGTGTAAGAGGATTTTGGGACACATTTATAGAAATTGGTCAACAGATTGATAGGCCTTTAATAAAGCTTCTTCTCCTGCTTTTCCAGAATTAAAATTGCCATGCTCCATCCCTAAGATACCTTGAAACTTTTTGGAGTGTATCAATTTGAATATATTTTTATAATTAATTTCACCCGTGGTAGGCTCTTTACGTCCTGGATTATCACCAATTTGAAAATAACCTATTTCATCCCAACAATTTTTAATATTAGGAATCAAATTACCTTCTTGGATTTGTTGATGATAAATATCAAATAAAATTTTACAGGAAGGAGAATCTACAGACCTACAAATTTCATAAGCCTGTGGACTTTCGGAAAGGAAAAGTCCCGGATGATCTCTAAAATTGAGAGGCTCTAGCACCATAACGAGGTCATGTGGTTCAAGAATAGCCGACGCTTGTTTGAGACTTTCCACAACATGAGCTGTTTGAAAAGCCATATTCTGACGCAGGTCTACAAAACCGGGCACCACAGTCATCCATTTTGCGTTAACTCGCTTAGCAACATCCACAGCGGCACGGATATAGTCCAAAAATTCTGCCCTCATTTTTGGATCTCCACTAGCTAAATTAGGTTTCCTCCAATAAATTTCATGAGCCACAAAGACACCCATTTTCAACCCTCTTTTAGTCATGGTTTGAGCCATCTTTTCTTGCATGGCTATAGGCCGCTTTCGCATATCATTATCCTCAAAGGCAGTAAAGCCTTGATCCGCCATAAAATTCAACTGATCAATAGGATCTTTACCAGCGTGGTGTTTGAACATACCAATATGCGGCGCGTAATGTAAGTTATACTTATGTGCTGAAGCAAGGCTGGAAGAAGCTCCCCAGAGGGGGTCTGTAGCAGCGGCCCCCATTGCTGTAGCGGTTATCGTTTTTGAAAAAACTCTTCTATTCATCTTAAACGTATTTTGTTTTCCCAGGCATTGGAATATCATAATTTCCATTAGCATCAGGCATCACTGGAGGTGTACTGCTCCAATCCATACTTTCAGGCATCAATTGCAAGTCCGAATTCATAGCTTGATCAAAAGTGATCACTGAACCAGAATAGGTTGCCATTCTCCCTAAAATGGCTGTCAAGGTTGCTTTAGCTCCATTTTCCGCGTCTGCAATCACCCCTCCATTTCGAATAGAAGCAAAAAACTGGTCATGCTCCACTTGATAAGGATTAGGATCTTTTCTGCCGTTATATTGAAAAACAGTGTTGCCTTCAAGATCTTTTATTTTTCCTTGTCCTATTTCTATACTTCCTTTTGTGCCTTGAAAACTTTCATCTACTCTGCGCATACAATTTGGAATGTGTCGACATTGACTTGAAATCACAGCCCCATTTGCATAGGTAAATTCTACAAAATGATGATCATAAATTTCTCCATGATCTTTTCCATTTCGCACTTGGCGACCACCCATACCTTGAGCCGATACTGGATAATCTCCAACAAACCAATTGCCCACATCGATATTGTGAATGTGCTGTTCTAAAATATGGTCCCCACAAAGCCAATTAAAATAATACCAATTACGCATTTGATATTCCAATTCGGTTTGACTCGTTTCGCGTTTTCTAACCCAAACACCATCACTATTCCAATATACTTGTCCTCCTGTGATTTTACCTATTGCGCCTTCACGTACTTTAGCTATTAAATCCAAATAACGTTTTTGGTAATGACGTTGCAAGCCCACCACCACATTGAGCTTTTTGGCTTTAGCCACCCGCGCCATTTCCAATACTTTTCGAACACCAACGGGATCTGTTGCCACAGGCTTTTCCATAAAAACATGCTTGTCATTATTAATCGCATATTCAAAATGATACGGTCTAAAACCAGGGGGCGTAGTCAGGATAACCACATCGGCCATGTCTATCGCTTTTCGATAAGCATCAAAACCTACAAATCGGTGCTTTTCCTTAATATTTATTTTCTTTTCACCCTCAAAATGAGTTTGAATACTTTTTAAACTTTTTTCCAATCGATCACCAAAAGCATCAGCCATGGCTACCAATTCTACATTCTCATCTGCAGTAAGCGCCTGAACAGCAGCTCCAGATCCTCTGCCTCCACAACCTACAAGAGCCAGTTTTAATTTCTTTTCGTTAAACACATTGGCCATGCCCGATACACCCATAGGTGCTGACATTAAGCCTCCTGTCACGAGTGCTGTTTTTTGCACAAAAGAGCGTCTTGATTGCCCTTCATTTTTAAAGTTTTGATTGTTTTTCATGTTTGTTTATTTAGTTGATTCATATCTCCAGTATTGCTTCTGTTCTACAAGATTTGGGGTTGTTTTTGGACGCACGACTCTAAAACCAACAAAGTCAGCATCTGTGTGCCACCACAAACTTTTAGGAATTTGGGGGTCTTGTTGTTTCCATTTTTTGGAAGACGGACGTCGTGCGGCACTTCTTAATCGCTTGGGCCCATCAATCCATGAACCACCACGGACGGTTCGCGGATAGGTTTTTGTGGGTTTGACAAAGGGATTTTTATTTATTTTACCCGTTCGTTTTCTATATTCTGTGGGAAGATATTGATCTAAGGTCCATTCTGCAACATTTCCATGCATATCATATAAACCCCAAGGATTTGGTTTTTTTTGACCCACTTTTTGATATTTGTCATTACTATTACTTTGCAACCAAGCATAGTCTTCAATAGAGGATGTATCATCACCAAAAGAATAAGCCTCTGTTGTTCCTGCTCTACACGCATATTCCCATTCAGCTTCTGTAGGTAATCGATAGAAATTTCCTGTCATGGCAGATAGCCATTCACAAAATTTAACAGCGGCCAATTGAGTCATACATATGGCAGGGTAGCCTTCAGTCCCCATGCCAAAACTCATATCTGTATAGGGTGGAGTGGCACGAGATACCGCATCGACTGCAATTTGAACTTCATCATCAGTACTAAGTGTCGGTTGAGCAGCGTCTATGTTGCCTTGCATAAAAAGACTGTATAAGTCCCATGTAATTTCAAATTGGCCAATCCAAAAATCATCTACTTGAACTTCGTGCTGTGGTCCTTCATCACCAAAATGACCCACTTCAGTGTTAGGACTTCCCATCAGAAAACTACCTCCTTCTATATATAACATTGGAAGAGCGGCGGGGGTTTCTGGTAATTTTTCGGTGTAGTCGTTTTGACTATTTAAAATACCACAAGATACCATTAGTAGTTGAGCTAGTCCTTTTCTCATTTTTTTAAAAGTAATAGTTTTTTAGATATGTCCCAAAAATAAAAACGGAGACAAAAGCTTTTTTTCTCTACATAAGAAATTATTATACCTAAATAAAATTTTCTTTTTATATTTAGGGATAATTTTTAGACAAACAAAACCTAAACTATGACAAAAAAAAATTTTTTTAGACACCTTATTATTGGTGGAATATTTCTGTTGAGTTTTGGCTTACATGCTCAGCAAACAATCACAGGAAATGTAACAGATGGAGCTTCCCCTTTACCGGGTGTTAGCGTAATTATTAAAGGAACTACCGATGGTGTAGTTACTGATTTTGACGGAAACTTTTCAATTGAAGTTGCTGATGGAACTGATATATTAGTTTTTTCTTACCTCGGCTTCTTGACCCAAGAAATGGCTGCTGGAGATGGTAGTGCATTAGACATTCAACTACAAGAAGATGTACAAGGTCTTGAAGAAGTTGTAGTTACAGGCTACGGTTCTCAGAAAAAAGCAACTCTAACAGGTTCTGTCGCTGCTATTGGTGGTGAAGCTTTAGAAAGATCTTCTTCTCCTAACCTTGGAACTGCATTAGCAGGAAAAGTGCCTGGACTCTTTATTGATCAGGGAAATGGTGCGCCAGGAGCTGATGATCCTGCCATTAGAGTTCGTGGTACAAACACATTCAATAATGCTGGTGCTTTGATTGTAATTGATGGAATTCCAAATAGGGCAGGTGGATTAACTAGAGTTAATCCAGCTGATATTGAAAGTATTTCTGTACTTAAGGATGCATCTGCTGCAATTTATGGTGCAAGAGCTGCTAATGGAGTAATTTTAATAACTACTAAAAGAGGTACAAAGGGAAGAGCGAAAGTCAAAATAACTTCAAACTACGGATGGCAAAACTTTACACAAGTGCCAGATATGTTGACTGGAGCTGAATATATGGACGCTGTTAATTTACTTAATGTTTATAAATTACCTGTTAGCGAGTGGGCTGCGGCGAATGCATCCAGAGGTGCGCCATTTACTCGACCTAACGGCGAAGTATTAAACCCAACTTACCCCAATGATAGGATTGAAAACACTCGATTAGGAGAAGACCCCTGGCTTTATCCAGACACAGATTGGATGGAGGCAGTACAAAGAAAAAATGCACCTACCACAAGACAAAATGTGCAAATTACAGGTGGAGACGATAATGTAACATATTTAGCATCCATTGGATATTTAAGACAGGATGTGAATTTTAAAAATGCTCCTAAGGGTTTTACTCAATATGATTTAAGACTTAATTTGGACGCTAAAATAAATGATTTTATTAGTCTAGACTTTGGATTATATTCCAGACAAGAGGATAATCTTAGATCAACAAATTCACCTTCCGATGTATTTAACGATTTAGTAAGGCAATATCCTTGGTTTCCAGCATATTGGCCAACGGGAGAGTTTGGTCCAGATATCGAAAATGGTAACAACCCAGCTATTAGAGTAACTGACGAGCCAGGTTACAACGACGAAAAAACTAATTATATTCAAAGTAATGTAGGTTTAAATATTAATGTTCCAGGAGTAGAAGGACTCATTATAAGAGGTAACGTTTCTTATGATAAAAGAAATTTTAACTCAAAACTATGGCAGAGACCATGGCAATTGTATACATGGGATGGAATTAATAGAGACTCTTCTGGTCTTACAGCTGCTGACAGAGGACCTGGGGATCCAAGTTTACTTCAATCTTCAAACCAAAGAACAGATCTGACAGCTATATTTAACGCTTCTTATGAGAAAGATTTTGGAGATAATTACTTTAAGATTTTAGGAGGTATAACAAGAGAAGAGACAGATATTAGTAATATGGGTGCATTTAAAAGATACTTTCTTTCAAAAGATCTTGACGAATTAAGCTTCGGAGGACAAGACGGTCAATATAGCACAGGAACAGGAAGCGAAATTGCTCGTATTCATTACTATGGTCGTTTAAACTATAATTTTAAAGAAAAATATCTTATAGAAGCAGTTGTCACTTATGACGGTTCTTACCTTTTCCCAGAAGACACTAGGTATGGTGTTTTTCCGGGAGTTTCTGCAGGGTACGTTCTTTCAGAAGAATCTTTCTTTGACTCTGTTAGTTTCTTGGATTTTGCAAAGATTAGAGGTTCATGGGGTCAAACAGGTAATGATAATGTTGCTGCGTTTCAATTCTTGGCTTCATATGGTTTAGCAAACACTAGTTTAGGTAATGTTGTAACTACTGCTTTTGAAACTAAAGTGCCAAATCCAAATATTACTTGGGAAACACAAACATCTACAAATATTGGGATTGATCTTAGAGCTTTAAACAATCGTTTAAGTTTTGGATTTGAATATTTCAGCAATGTAAGAGAAGACATACTTACTTTACCAAATAAAACTTTGCCTTCTTACAGTGGTATTACTCCACCAGCTCAAAATATTGGAGAATTTAAAAATGTTGGATATGAAATAACTGCAGGGTTTAATGGTGAAACAAACTCAGGTTTAACATACAACTTTACATTTAATTTTAGTGATTCTGAAAATGAGCTAGTTTTTATTGACGAACCTGATTTAGCCGATAGACCTTGGCAAAGAGAGACTGGAGGAGAGCTTGGAAGACCTCTACTTTACGAATTTACTGGTGTTTTTAGATCACAGGCTGAGATCGATGCTGAATCATTAGATTATAGTGCTGTTGCTCCATTGCTTAAACCAGGAGATGCAAGAGTAAGAGATATTAATGGTGATGGTGCTATTACTCCAGCTGACCAAACAAGAGTAGGTGGTAGCCCATTTGCGGACTCACAATTTGGACTTAATGTAGCAGCCACTTACAAAAATTTTGATTTCAATATGTATTGGAATGGTGCTGCTGGAGGCTATAATAGATATGAATGGGCATTTATGTCTGGAACATTGGCAAATATTCAAAGAGATGTGTTTGAGAGAGCATGGTCTCCTGACAACCCAAATGCTTATGGACCTAGACTTCCTGATAGAGCAGACCAGTGGTATGCAATGAATACAGACGCATATCTTTTGACAAGAGATTTTTTCAGAATGAAAACTATCGAGCTTGGTTATAATGTCCCAGAAAGCATAACCAGTAAAATTAAAGCTGAAAGCATTCGCTTATCTTTTACAGGAACAAATTTACTTACCATCACAGATTTCCCCTTCGACCCCGAAATCGTTGAAAGAGGAACTGATATAACTAATACAAGAACCACTACAGGAGGAGCAACTGCTAATGGAGGTGCATATCCTTTACTAAAAACGTTAATAACAGGAATACAAATTACTTTTTAATTTAAATACGTAGAACAATGAAGAAGATTTTATTAGGAATTTTTACAATTACGTTATCAATGACACTCCTTGTTGGATGTAACGATGACTTTTTAAGTACGACACCCTTAAGTGAAATAGCAGAATCGAATGTTTGGTCATCTAAGGACCTTGCTGAAGCAGCTGTTTTAGATTTATATCAAGGCACATGGGCAGGTACTCTCACCAGAGAGGAAACTACTGATGCCTTTACCGATCAAGCCGTGTTTACTCACCCGGGTAGAGGGGTTGATGGCTATACTGAATCTAAGATGAATCCTGCAGGTAGTTACATGGATATGCAATGGTTTAGTTGGACTCAAATTTATCCATTCATCAGAGGTGCTAACCTAGCGATTCTGAAACTTACAGAAAATGAAGCAGGTTTCGATAGCTCGTTTACAAATAGACTTCTAGGAGAAGCTTATTTTATGAGAGGATATTTTTACTCTCAGCTAATGAGGCAATATGGTGGAGTAGTTTTAACTTTATCACCCTTTGCGCTTGAAGACGAGGCTGCTAATCCTAGAGCAAGTTTTGAGCAAACAGTTAATCAAATTATTTCTGATATAGATCAATCAATAACTTTATTAGCTGATGCTCCTGTAAATAAATCCAGGGCACATAAAATTACTGCACTAGCACTTAAAGCAAGAGTTTTAACACACGCTGCCAGTGATTTATATGAACCCTCAAAAAATTCATCCATCTCTACTATAGCTGGTTATTCAAACAAAGAATTAGTGAGTTATACAGGTGGTTCACAGGCCGCTAGATGGCAAGCTGCTAAGGCTGCATCAAAAGCATTACTTGACGCAACTACAGGTTATAAGTTAGATTATTCTGTACCTGCCTCATTTGAAGAAGCCAAACAAAACTATGAAGATATATGGCTTCAAGGAGATCAGAATCAAGACTATATTTGGGGAAGATCTATAGAATCATTTGGATATGGTTCAAGAACCTACCCTGGTGGAAATGGTTGGTCACAAGGACCTGGAATGGTTGCCCTTTATCACGGTCCTAACGGATACCATGAGTGGGCAGGAACAACTCCAACTGAAGCCGCTGTGATGAAATATACTTTGGCAGACGGTACTGAGTTTGATTGGAATAATCCAGAACACGCTGCAGACCCTTATGGCAATCGTGAGGCTAGATTTTATTCTACTTTCTTATTTGATGGTGCTCCTTGGAAGCAAAGAACAAGCGACGTAGTTAAATTTGATAATTTCAATGAGCTTCAAACGGGATACTACACCTTTTCAGATGGAACAATCGTCAATGGTGTTGACACAAGACAAGGTCCCATTGAGGATTGGAATGGATCAAGAACTGGATATTATTTCAAAAAATTCTCTGATCCTTATTTACCCGCTTCATGGCCAAGTAACTTACAAAAAATTGATGCGCCATACATCAGATACTCTGAAATTCTTCTAGATTATGTTGAGGCTAACATTAATCTTGGTGATGAGGGTGAAGCTAAAAATTGGTTAAACAAACTCCGTTTTAGAAATGGTTTACCCGCTTTGACTTCCTCTGGCTCAGATCTACTTGAGCTTTATAAGAGAGAAAGGGATAAGGAATTAATTAATGAAGATGCACGCTTATTTGATATGAAAAGATGGATAGAAGGACCATATTCTCTCGACAAACAAGTCCAAAAAACTCAAATATTGGCTACACAAAAGGCTGGTAGTTCAATGACGCCTGCGAACTACAGAAAGAGTACCGCCGATTTTGACTATTCCTACAAGCCTATTGATATTGTTTTTGAAAATCGTCAATGGCTTGATAAAGTTTACCATATGCCGATACCTCAAAACGAGATAGATCGGGATAATTCAATTATCCAAAATCCAGGGTATTAAGTTTAAATTCACCTTATAAAAAAACCTGGTGTATGACCAGGTTTTTTTATTTTAGAATCAAATTTTAAATAAATGAAATGGCATTTTTCTCTTTTGTCAGTACTGATTTTGATGTATTCTTGCCAAAATGCAAAGCCCCCATTTGTAAAATTAGAATCATCAAAAACTAACATTACTTTTAATAATAAATTACACGAAACACACACCTACAATTATTTTACCTACCCCTACATGTATTTAGGTGGAGGTGTGGCAGTGGGAGACATCAATAACGATGGACTAGAAGACCTTTATTTTACTGGCAATATGGTGCCCAATAAATTGTATTTAAATAAGGGGGCAATGAAATTTGAAGACATAAGTATGTCAGCTGGTGTGGAAGGTGATGAGCGCTGGTTTTCTGGGGTTACCATGATTGATATAAATCAAGATGGGTATTTGGATATTTATTGTGCCGTGGGGGGCAAAAATGAACCCAATGAAAATGTGCTCTATATAAACAATGGAAATAATACGTTTTCTGAAAAGGCAAAGGAATATGGTATAGCTGATAATGGATATAGCATGCACAGTACCTTTTTTGATTATGATAAAGATGGTGATTTAGACCTATATGTAGCCAATTATCCACCAACAAGTTTTACTGCTCCTGTGGATTATTATAAATACATGCTATCGAATCATAGCGAAAGGGACTCGGATCATCTCTACAGAAATGATAACGGAAAATTTGTTGATGTCACTCAAAGTGCTGGGGTGAGTAATTTTGGTTTAAGCCTGGGAGTGGTTGCCTCAGATTTAAACAATGATGGCTATCCAGATCTCTATATATCGAATGATTTTAATGCCCCTGATTTTCTTTATATCAATCAAAAAGACGGCACATTTTCCAATGTTATTCGCCCTGCTTTACAACAAACCTCGTTTTTTGGTATGGGAGTGGATGCAGCTGATTTCAATAACGATGGGTGGGTGGACCTTTTTCAATTAGATATGAATGCCGCTGACAATTTTCGATCCAAAGCGAACATGTCTTCTATGAATCCAGAAGTGTTTTATCAGTCTGTGGCATTAGGTTTGCATCATCAATATATGCAAAATTCGCTTCAACTCAATCAAGGTAATTTGGAAGGAGAAATTCCTTCATTTAGTAATATTGCTCGTTGGGGTGACGTCTCATCAACTGATTGGAGTTGGGGAGCCCTAATGGCCGATTTTGACAATGATGGGTGGAAAGATATTTTTATTACTAATGGCATTCGACGTGATGTAAACAACAAGGATTTTTACAATGAGCACAGAGCCTTTTTTGATAAAATGGAAAATGATCCTACCTATAAAAATAAAGAGGAAGAGGTCAAATTATTGAACTATTTAGAAAAAATTCCATCAGAAAAATTATCAAACTACCTTTTCCATAACCTTCAAGAAAAGGGCTTCGAAAACAAAAGCGAAGCCTGGGGGCTGGGTGAAAAAAGCTTTTCTAATGGAGTGGCTTATAGCGATCTGGACAACGATGGTGATCTAGACCTGATCATCAATAACCTGGAAGACAGGGCCAGTATTTATGAAAATAATACTTCGGTGAATAACTATATTACCCTCTCACTGTATGGGAAGAACAATCAAATGCCTATGGGTGCCAAAATTCATTGCTATGTGAAAGACAACTATCAATTTCAAGAATATAATTTAAGTAGAGGCTATATGTCTTCTGTTTCACCTAAAATTCATTTTGGTTTAGCTGAGAATACCCAAATTGATCGTCTTGTTATAGAATGGCCCGATGGAAAAGAGACCGAATTAAAAAATTTGAAATCCAATCAGCATCTCACAATTAATTACGAAAAAGAATCTGAGCTTTCAACTACTTCAAAAAACAAAACACTTTCGAAAAAATTCGAAACTCTAGTTCAGCAAAACCCATTTATACATCGAGAAAACCCCTATGATGATTTTAAAGAGGAAATTTTACTGCCCCATAAAAACTCAACTCTAGGCCCCGCATTAGCCATAGGCGATTTGAACGGTGATGATCGAGAAGATTATGTTGTGGGAGGTGCTATTGGTCAACCAGCAGCTATTTATGTGCAACAAAAAAATGGAAACTTTCAAAAAATTGACGTCCCTGTCTTTGAAAAGGATAAATTTTATGAAGATCTAGGCATAGCACTCATTGATGCTGAGAATGATGGTGATTTAGACCTCTACTTTGCCAGTGGTGGAAACGAATTCAATGAAGGGTCACAAGGGTATGAAGACCGCTTCTATGAAAATGTGGGGAACTTAAAATTCAAGCGTGATGAAAAGGCGATCCCAAAAACAAGAATCAGCGGTTTAGAAGTATCTTCACACGATTTTGATCACGATGGTGATCTTGATTTGTTTGTGGGTGGAAGGCTTGTGGCTAAAAAATATCCTTATCCTTCAAGCTCTAGGCTTTTAGAAAACAGAAGTGAACAGGGCGCTATCGAATTTGTTGATGTCACACAAGAGAAATTACCCACTCTTAAAAACATGGGTTTAGTGACTGCTTCAACTTGGGTTGATTTAGATGGAGACAATTGGGACGATCTTGTCATTACTGGTGAATGGATGCCTATTCGAGTTTTTAAAAATAATGCTGGTACATTCTCAGAAATTTCCAAACAAATTTTACCAAATGATACTAATGGTTGGTGGTTTGCCATCGAAAAGGGAGATTTTGATAACGATGGAGATTTTGATTTAGTTGTTGGAAATCTAGGTACAAATTACAAATATCAAGCCTCTAACGATAAACCTTTTCAAATCTATCTCAATGACTTTGACCAAAATGCCAAATACGATATTGTTTTAAGTTATCGTTCAGATGGCATGGAATATCCTGTTCGAGGAAGGCAGTGTTCTTCAGAACAGATGCCCGCTATAAAAAAGAAATTCAAAAATTATAACAGTTTTGCTAGTGCTTCTTTACAAGAAATTTATACCGACAAAATGTTAGAAGAATCTCTACGCTATAAAATCACTTCCTTTGAAAGTATTTATTTAGAAAATGACAACGGTGTTCTCAAAGCCAAACCGCTCCCTTTTCAAGCACAGTTTTCTAACATAAATTCTTTTGTGGTTGATGATTTTGATTCTGACGGAAATCTCGATGTTGTTCTTGGTGGCAATCTTTTTAATGCCGAGGTTGAAACACCCAGAAATGACGCAAGTTATGGCCTATGGCTTAAAGGAGATGGAAATGGAAATTTTGATCCACAACTACCTAGAAATTCAGGCTTAGTAATGGTGGGTGATGTGCGCAACATTCAAAAACTTAAAGTGGGAACAGAAACACATTTATTGGTGGCCAAAAACAATAAGCCTTTACAACAAATTAAAATCAATTAATTAAGATGCGGCTTGTACCCCTATGTGTGGCTTTAGGGTTTTTTCTTTTTTGCTGTACTGACTCTAAGGTTAAAAAATTTCAAGACAGGCTCACAGGCGATTGGAAAATTGAAAATCCAACCCTACAGTCATTCATTCGATTTGACGCAAGAGGGAATGTCACCTACTTTTTTAATAGTTTCAGTTATGAAAAAGACTCTCTGGCTGAATATGGCAAATGGAAACTTAAAGAAATACATACCGGTCACTCAAAGGATACCTTTGAAATTGAAATCTTAAAAAAACCAGCCAACACGAATTTCAAAATTATTTTTGATTCTACCAATAAAATTAAAGTAATGGATGATGTAGGGTCAACTTTTTTTACGAGAGTGAAATAGTCATTCTATTTGCTTGAATACATTACCATAGTAATCAAAACTATAATAATAAATTCGTTTTTGCACTTCATCTTGTCTGTCGATAAAAGTAAATGATAATTCTGCTACATTGTAAACTCTATCCTCAAATAAGGCTATTTTTTCAGGAATGAAAGTTTCAAAACTATTGCTCTTGAGCATTGCTTTAAGTAAGATTTGCATACATACCCTGTCTAAACGTTTTTGTACAACCTGTTTTGAGAGATTATTTTCAACCTCTATTTCGAAACGATCACCATTTGCTTTTTGCCACTGAAAATCATATTCGTTTGGGGCCAATGCTTGCCCTAAAAGGGACATTAGAGTGAAAAAATAAAAAATAAAACAATATCTAAGAGGAACCATTTTTAATACTAAATTTTCTTACTTTTAAGCTGCAATTTACGATTTCAATTGCACTTTTGGAAGACGATCGATGTTATGATGACGAAAATACTTAATCCTTTATTTGCCCTAATTTTAATTTATTCATGCTCAAAAAATGAAGTATCTACAGACTCCGTTCAATTTGAGCTTAAAACAGAATTGTGGCCCGAAGAAGGGGGCACTGTTATACCAAGTGCTGGAAATTACACTCCCTATATAATCAAGAGTATTTATGCCAAACCAAAGCCAGGCTGGGTTTTTGATCGTTGGGAAGGAGCAATAAGTGGTCGGGAAAATCCAACTCAAATTTCTTTTTTTAGAGATCATGCCATACGAGCAGTATTTAAAAAAGACACTTTTAAAATTAGAACCCTTGCTGGAGGCAATGGAAAAGGGAGTGAATTGAATCAACTTTTTTATCCCACTGGAATCGCATTAGATCTCTCAGGGGATTTATATGTGAGTGATATGTATAACCACCGCATCCAAAGATGGCGTCCAGGAGCAACTGTTGGTATTACGGCCGCAGGCGGCAACGGATTTGGCAACGCCCCTAATCAATTAGATGAACCGGGAAAAATTGCTGTCGATACTCAGGGCAATTTATACATTGCAGATACACGAAATCATCGCATTCAAAAATGGGAACATGCTGCCCTGAGCGGTTCAACAATTGCTGGTGGAAGGGGAATGGGAAATCGAACAGATCAACTTAACAAACCTTTTGGTATTGCTATAGACAACAACGGAGTTGTTTATGTGTCTGAAATTGGAAATCATCGTGTAACCAAATGGACACCAGATGCTGCTGAAGGAGAAGTAATAGCTGGTGGCAATGGAGAAGGAAATGCTGCAAATCAATTGGCCTTTCCTCTTGGTATTGCAGTGAGTAGAGATGGCTCACTATATGTGGCTGACACCTATAATCACAGGATTCAAAAATGGAACCCAGGTGCAAAAAAAGGCATCACCATCTTATCTGCAGATGATTTAAAGGATGATTTAAGGCGTCACTATTTTAGTGGTATTTCTCTTGTTGATAACAATTTATTGTTAGTCACAGATTATGAACAAAAAAGAATTCTTCAATATGATTTAACTACAAAAGCTGTGCAAATTGTAGCAGCAAGTAGTTCACTTGACAACGAAAATGAAAAGCTTTCTCAACCCTATCAAGTTGTCCTTGACCCTCTTGGAAGTATAATTATTGCTGATGCTAAGAATAATAGAATCCAAAAATGGATACCCGAATCAAAATAATTTTCTCAAGAAATATTAATCCAATTATGAAAACAAATAGCCTCTTTATTTGTCTCTTTTTGGGCCTATTATTTTCATGTAGTCGTCAGGAAAGTTGGAATTTTAGTCAGAATAATTTAAATAAAGAAACAAGCCCCTATCTTCTTCAGCATGCTCAAAATCCAGTTCATTGGCAGCCATGGAATGAATCGCGCTATGAAAATCAAAATAAAGCTGAGAAGCTCCTCATTGTGAGCATTGGTTATTCAAGTTGTCACTGGTGTCATGTAATGGAGGAAGAAACCTTCGAGGATAAAACAGTAGCAGCGGTAATGAATAAGAATTTTATCAATATTAAAGTGGATAGAGAAGAAAACCCTGATGTTGATAATATTTATATGACTGCTGTTCAACTTCTTACTGGTCGTGGAGGATGGCCATTAAATGTAATTTGTTTACCCAATGGAACTCCTATCTACGGTGGAACATATCACACAAGAGCACAATGGATACAAATTTTAGAACGAGTACGAGAGCGCTATGAAAACAACCCTGAGCAATTAGAAGACTTGGCAAAAAAAGTTGCTGAGGGAATTGCTGCCGTGAATGTTATTGAGCTCCCTGAGGACCCGAAACCTTTTGATGAAACTTTTTTTGAAAAACCTGTCAAACAATGGGAAAAGAATTTTGATTTGATTTATGGGGGTGAAATTGGTAAACAGAAATTTATTAGACCTTCAAAATTTCATTTTTTAAGACAGTATCACGAACTATCAAAAAAGTTTTCAATCAATGAATACATTGAAACTAGCTTACAAAAAATTGCGACTAGTGGAGTTTATGACGCGCTAGAAGGTGGTTTTTTTCGTTACAGTGTAGATCCGTATTGGAAAGTTCCTCATTTTGAAAAAATGCTTTACGATAATGCTCAAATGGTGGGACTTTATGCAGAAGCTTTTAAGAGTGATGCAAACCCTATATATCGTCTAAGGGTTGAAGAAACTATTGCTTTTCTAAAAAACCGAATGGCTGCAAAGGGAGGTGGATTCTATTCTGCCATTGATGCTGACAATGAGGCAGGGGAAGGTCGATATTATGTGTTTACTAAAAAAGAAATTGAAAAAATTGCCACCAATCAAATTGAAATGTTCAAAGAGTATTATGGCATAGATTTTAATGATCCTTTTGAAGAGGACTTTTTTATATTAAAAAAAGCTGTCTCAGAAAGTTCCTTTGTGCGTTCCCGTAAGTTGAAAACCAAAGAATGGAATCAGATAAAATCGGATTGGGATAAGAAAATTTTCATCATACTTTCCCAACGAGATTTTCCTGGTATTGACACCAAAATTATCACTTCATGGAATGCTTTGACTATTATTGGATTTGTAGAAGCCGCTCAAGCATTTGATAATCAAGCTTGGTTACAAGAAGCAGAAACCCTTTTTGATTTTCTCATCAAAAATACTTTTGTAGATGGTAAATTTTATCATACTCTACAAAATGGAATACCAAAAATTGATGGTTTTTTAGAAGACTATGCCTACATGGCTGGTGCTGCATTAGCTTTGTATAAAACTACGGGAAAAAAAGAGTATCTCGACTGGAGCCAAACCTTGGTAGAAAAATCCATGACTGATTTCAAAGATGCTAATAGCCCTTTCTTTACCTTCAAATCATCAAACCATTTGTTGTCTCCTATTCTTTCTGTTGATGATGGTGTTATGCCTTCTGCAAATGCTTTCTTAGCAAATGTTCTATCTGATTTAGGTCATCTTTTAGCTCGAAAAGATTATTTAAATAAAGTTGAAAAAATGTTACAGGCCATTCAACCCATTTTAGAAGAAAGTATAAGTGACTATTGTCATTGGGCTTCTCTTTTGGCAAAATGGACTTATCCTGAATATGAAGTCATCATTGCAGGGCCAGAAGCAAATTCTATGACTAAAGAAATTCAAAAGAAGTATTTAGTTAATGTTCTATTTCAATTTAGCACTACTCCAAGTGATTTGCCTCTTTTAAAAGAGCGTTATTTTGAAGAAGAAACTTATATCTATGTTTGTCAAAACAATGTTTGCTTACGCCCTGAAACCACGGTAGAAGCGGCTCTAAAACAGCTAGAAGAGTTTGAAAATCAAGTGATGACACCAGATCCGAGCAATTCCTTTTTTTGATACCAAGCAACAAACTGACCTGAAGTGATCGCTGACTGAGGCTGATCAAAAGAGACGAAATAACCTGACTCAAGAGCGTGGATTGTAGCTTTTTGAAGCGGTTGTCTATATCGAATTCTAGCTTCAACTTTGAGGAACTCCCCCGCTTTTAGTGTTAAATCTTCTCGCACCCAGTGAACCTCTTTGGGCGCTACCTTCAATACCTTTCTAAATAACCCAGGGTGGTTTTTACCTTCACCCACATAGAGCACATTTTCATTTACATCAGTATCAATCACAAACAAAGGATCAACGGTTCCACCCACTGCCAGTCCCTTGCGTTGGCCAATAGTAAAATAATGAGCACCCCTGTGGGCACCTACTTCAACACCATCAATGGCTGCGTAGTTTAGTTTCAATGCCTGTTCTGCCAGTGGAGCATTTGATGAGGGTATATTTTTGAATTTTTCATGATTTTCGTCTATAGCGATGATTTTACCTTCTTTGGGCTTCAATTGTTGTTGTAAAAAATCTGGTAATCTGACTTTACCCACAAAACAAAGGCCTTGAGAATCACGTTTATCTGCTGTTACAAAACCTTGCGCTTTTGCTATTTTTCTAACTTCACTTTTTTGTAAATGGCCTATAGGGAAAAGTGCATGAGCCAATTGCTCTTGGGTAAGTTGGCAAAGAAAATAGGATTGATCCTTATTAATGTCAGCTCCTGAGAGTAATTGGTGTATTGTTTTGTCTTGAGATGTAATAGTATTTTTTTGGCAATAATGTCCTGTTGCAACATAATCAGCATTCAAAGAAAGAGCGATTTTTAGGAATAGGTCAAATTTTATTTCTCTATTGCAGAGCACATCTGGATTGGGGGTCCTTCCCCGCTCATATTCTGCAAACATATAATCAACAATACGAGTTTTATATTCACTACTCAAGTCCACAGTTTGAAAAGGTATACCTAATTTCTCAGCTACTAACATGGCATCATAGCTGTCTTCTAACCAAGGGCATTCACTAGAAATGGTCACAGATTCGTCATGCCAATTTTTCATAAACAAGCCTATCACCTCATAGCCTTGTTCAACCAGCAAATGTGCCGCTACAGATGAATCTACTCCTCCTGAGAGACCCACAACGACTCGCTTCTTTTTCATTCAGTAAAAGTAAGGAACTCTGAGAAAAAATTACCCTCTCCTTCTACCCGCTTTTTTTTGCTTTTCTGCTTCTTCCATTGCTTTTTGTAAGCGGGCAGAAAAACCACCTACTTTTTTAGGCTTCTTTTTATTTTCTTCAAGCTTGGCATGGATTTTCTTATCATCGATGATGTAATTTTTAATAATTAGCATCAAAAAGATCGTAAGCAAATTGGAAACAAAATAATACAAACTCAATCCGCTTGCATAATTATTGAAGAAAAAAAGCATCATCACTGGCATGAGATACATGATTACCTTCATATTGGGCATACCAGGTTGTTGTGGCATGGGCTGCTGACCTGTGGTCATTCTTGTGTAGAAAAAAATAGCAATGGAGGCTAAAATGGGAAACAAACTCACATGATCACCATAGAAGGGCACATTGAAAGGAAGTTCCAAAACGGAATCATAAGAAGATAGGTCATCGGCCCAAAGAAAACTTTTTTCTCTCAAGACAAATGCAACAGGAAAAAAGGTGAATAAAGCATAAAAAACGGGCAATTGAATCAATGCCGGCACACATCCAGCCAGTGGGCTAGCACCTGCTTTTGAATAGAGACTCATTGTTTCTTGTTGTTTTTTAACCGCATTATCTTTATGTTTTTCGTTGATGGCATCAACTTCAGGACGCAAAAGTTTCATCTTAATTTGAGACACATAGGACTTGTATGTTACTGGTGACATAGCCAAGCGAACAATTAATGTCAAAACAATTATGGCAATTCCGTAAGGAAAAATTGTAGACAAAAAACCAAACAAAGGGAGAAAAACCCATCGATTAATCCATCCAAATATACCCCACCCAAGAGGGACAGAGGCTTCTAAATCACCGGGAAGCAATTCTAATGTTTTATAATCAGTAGGGCCATAATAAAAATTAAACGCTGCATCCAACTCACCATTTTGTCGCTCAACAGGAAAAGTTGAACTAAAGCGTTTTGTGAACCGCTCCTCTAATTTTTCCTCATCAGCTAAATTTTCAGAATACATTTGTACCTCATCCAAAGGTTCGTTTGGAACAAGAATTGCACTAAAAAAGTGTTGCCTGTAGGAAATCCATCTGATGTTACTCATTTGTTCTACATCATCTCCACTCAATGATAAATAATCTACCCGATCTTCATCATATCCATAAGTATATTCCGTGTAACGGTTTTCATATTCAATACTTCTAGAATTTCTAAAAGCTGTTGTACTCCAGGTTAAATTAGGGGTATCACTTCTGCTTAGTGAAGGAGCAAAATTTGATGTTGAAATTTCTAGCTTGATTTGATATCCATCTTCTGGAAGTGTATATACAAAACGGATCATTTGATTGGAGGCTGTTTTAGACTCAAAAATAACTTCTTGATTTTCTTCATTTGAAATTATGGTGGGCTGAAAATACATTTCTGAAGTATTGAGTTCCATGCCGTTTGAAGCCTTGAGCAACAAATTGAATTGGGTATTTTTATCGTTGACAAGAAAGAGTGGAACATCTTGATAATTATTAAATTCTTTCAATCTAAGCGATGTCACTATTGCTCCTTTTGTGTCAAATTCAAAAGCTAAGTTTTTATTTTCAAGCAAAACAGGTTCAATTTTCTTGGCTTGAAAAAATCCACCAAAATCTCCGAAAGCTTGAACATTTTTTTGTTGTTGAACAGAGTCTGACAAAACAGGTTGTGGTGTCTGAGGATTCGTTGTTTGGTTAGTTTCTACTGGGGTGTTATCTTGAGTTTCTTGTGGACCATTTCTATAGAGCATCCAGGTTAAGATAAGTGCTATAAGAATAAAACCTATAAATTGATAGGGGTCAAATTTTCTTTCTTCCATTTTAGTTGTTTTGCTTCTTTGAGGTATGGGTTAGTGCTGCTTTTATAAAACTAACGAAAAGTGGATGAGGTTGAGCCACCGTACTTTCGTATTCGGGATGAAATTGCACTCCGACAAACCAAGGATGTGCAACATTTTCAATAATCTCAACCAGTTTTGTTTCAGGATTAATTCCTACTACTTTGAAGTTGTTATCAAAGATTTGATCTGAAAAAGTATTGTTAAATTCATAGCGGTGTCTGTGTCGTTCAGAAATTTTATCTTTTTGATAAATAGAATACACCAAAGAATTTTTTGTCAATTCACAATCCCAAGAGCCAAGGCGCATCGTTCCTCCCTTACTCAAAACACTTTTCTGTGACTCCATCAAATCAATCACAGGAACACTTGACATCACATCCATTTCTGTTGAATTAGCTCCTTGGAGCCCCACCACATTGCGAGCGTATTCTATCACAGCCATTTGCATGCCTAAACATATTCCTAAAAAGGGGATGCTGTTTTCTCTAGCATATTGAACCGCTGTAATTTTTCCTTCAATTCCTCTTTCTCCAAATCCAGGAGCTACAAGCACTCCATCAACCTTAGACAAATGATTGGCTACTTCCTTAGCATTCACTTTTTCTGAATGGATACTAATTATTTCTACCTCGGCCTCATTTTTTGCTCCTGCATGAAAAAGAGATTCCAATATAGACTTATACGAATCTTGAAGTTCAACATATTTACCGACCAATCCAATTTTAATTTGGTCTTTAGGGTTTTTAAATTTTTGTAAGAATCCATTCCAAGCACTTAAATCTGGTGGTTGCTTTGATTTTAAATTAAGTTTTTGCAACACGACTTTATTTAGTCCTTCCTCGAGCATTTTTAATGGCACATCATAAATCGTTTCCACATCAATTGACTGAATTACCGCTTCTCTTTTGACATTACAAAACAGTGCTATTTTTTCTCGAAGTTCTTCAGGCAGTTCATATTCTGTTCGACAAACGATGATATCTGCTGAAATACCACTTTCCATCAATGTTTTGACAGAGTGTTGTGTTGGTTTGGTTTTAAGTTCCCCCGATGCTGCTAAATAAGGAACAAGGGTAAGATGAATAACAATTGCATTTTCTTTTCCTAATTCCCAAATTAACTGACGTACTGATTCAATGTAGGGAAGAGACTCTATATCTCCCACCGTTCCTCCAATTTCAGTAATCACTATGTCGTAATGGCCAGAATCGCCTAGCTGCATCATTCTAGTCTTAATTTCATTTGTGATATGGGGGATCACTTGCACTGTCTTTCCTAAAAACGCTCCTTTTCTTTCTTTTTCAATCACATTTTGATAAACTCTTCCTGTAGTCACATTGTTGGCTTGAGAGGTTTTTTGATTTAGAAAACGCTCATAATGACCTAAATCTAAGTCAGTTTCTGCACCGTCAGTAGTCACGTAGCATTCCCCATGTTCATAGGGGTTCATTGTGCCTGGATCTACATTTATATAGGGGTCAAATTTTTGAATGGTAATGCGAAAACCTTGAGACTGAAGTAGTTTTGCCAAAGAGGCGGCGATGATTCCTTTTCCGAGTGAAGAAGTAACACCTCCTGTAACAAATATATATTTTGGCTTTGGCATCCGGTAGCTTCGTTTTAAACACCGGGTTTAAAATTACAAAATTCATAAGCATATAGGTGTATTTACTACCATTCTTTTATTTCTTTTACCTCATATCCTTCGTGTTGAAGAATCAATACCGCTTCATTCACATAACTATTATTTTGGTCTAGAGTGTAGGAGAAGCAATTTTGATTGTAGAAGGTTTCACCAATTTCCAAGCTCTTTTTTAATGAACCACTATAAGCAATTCGTAATAAGACATCTAGTGTAACATCATAAGCTCGAGTAGCTTCTTTTGAAGGGGGTTTTCCAAATCGATCAATAAAATCCAATTGAAACTCAGAAAAGGTATCAGCAGTTTTTAATATGGTGTTGGAAGGATAAGTAAACTGAACAGCTCCTAACATTTCTAACGAAAGGTTGGCTTTGTCATAAAGGTTATTTCTGTAGGTAGTAAAAACCTGAACAGAACGTTCATCCGTATTTTGGGCATTCATTTGTGATAAGACACTTCCTATCAGAGGAAAAGAAGAAGTCTCTAAAATAACTTTATTAGGTAATGAATCAACTAAAAGAGAATCTACTAGCTCAGGCATTAAATATCCTTCTTCTTCGGGTCTTAATTGAATGGCAGTAGGAAACCTGTTGAGTAACTCGGTCTCCATGGGTCGGCTTAGTGAATCTGCCACAATAACAATGTTTTGCGTACTGTCAAGTTTACGCTCTAGATAAGCAAGCATTTTTTTTCTATAAGTAGATTTTCGGGTTTGGGTTTGAAAAATAGCTTTTGATTTTCTTACCTCGTTGGTAGATAAAGGGGAAACTTTAGGAATATTTTCGATGGCTTTTAAATTGGAGACATAATCAAAATTAGAAGGAATGATGGGGCCTATAATGGCATCTGTTTTGCGCCAATCTTTCGAAGACACTTCTTCTAAAATTTTACTTTTATTGTTTTCTGTGTCAATTACAGATAGTTCTACAGGAATACCAATAGTGGTTGCTTTTTCTGCTGCCATTCTAGCTCCCATATAAAAATCAAAGGCGATGGTATACAAGTTTCTACTTTCTAATACAGGACGAACTAAATGAAGAGAATCTAAATTGAGCTCACTGGCTCTGAAGGGGAGCATGAGAGCAATTTCCATAGGTTTAGCTTCAGAAATTGAATCGAGTAAGTTTATTCGCTCAAGCAATAAATCGTCTGACACCTTTAGGTCACCAGAAAGATCCCCTGGCACTTTTAACACCATTCCTTCTTGTAATCCTTTCTCAATCAACTCAGGGTTTAAAGAATCCAAGACTTTTTTGGGTACTCCTAATTTTTTTTCAATTCGATAATACCCTTCTTTAGGCAGCACCATATAATAATTAAACAATGAATCTTTCTCAGGAACCCGTTTTGGTATTTTTGCTTTAGGCACTTTGATTGTTTGGCCAATTTTTAGACCTTCTTTTATAGTGGGATTGAGTTGTTCTAGTGCTGCTATAGTGGTGCCATATTGATAAGCCAAACGCCATTTTGTCTCTTTGGCTAGCACCAAATGTGTTTCAAATCCTAAAGTGTCAATTACTACCTTGGGAAGAGGTTCATCAATCATTTCTACAACCTCTTCAGTTTTGGTATAAACAGGAATGCGTAGTTTCATTCTCTTTCTCAAGCCTGTTTTTGACAAAATGGAATTGTACTCTAGCAGCTCTTCTTCAGTTATACCATATTTTTGACTAAGGCCAAAAAGGGTTTCGCCAACACGCACCCTATGATATTCAAAATGAGTTGGAATTTCTTGTGCTCCAAGAGGTAAAATGATTGTGAAAAGTAAAATAAAGAGTATTGATCTGAATCTCATATTGAGGTATTAACAATAATCATTCCCATTCAATTGTGGCAGGTGGTTTTGAACTTATGTCATAAACCACTCTATTGATTCCCTTGACATTATTGATGATTTGGTTGGATATTTTTTGCAAAAATTCATAAGGTAGATTAACCCAATCTGCCGTCATGCCGTCAGTTGACTGAACGGCACGAAGCGCTACGCATTTTTCATAAGTACGCTCGTCACCCATAACTCCCACACTGTTTATCGGTAACAAAATAGCTCCTGCTTGCCAAACTTCATCATATAAATCCCATTCTTTCAATCCTTTGATAAAAATAGCATCTGCCTCTTGGAGTAAGGCTACATTTTCTTTTGAAATAGGGCCTAAAATTCTAATAGCTAGACCTGGACCTGGAAAAGGGTGTCGACCTAATAATTCTTCTGGTAGTTCCATGCTCCTCCCCACTCTTCTCACCTCATCTTTAAACAACATTCTTAAAGGTTCTACTATTTTTAGCTTCATGTAATCAGGAAGCCCGCCCACGTTATGATGGGATTTTATGGTCGCTGAAGGACCGTTTACTGAGGTAGATTCAATCACATCAGGATAGATTGTGCCTTGAGCCAGCCAGGCCGCACCTTTAACTTTTTGTGATTCTTCTTCGAAAACATCTATAAAGGTTTTCCCGATAATTTTTCTTTTTGATTCAGGGTCAGAAATGCCCTCTAGAGCCTCCAAAAACTGTGCACTGGCATCTATTCCTTTTACATTGAGTCCCATGCCTTCATATTGGGTCAGCACTTGGCTAAACTCATCTTTACGCAACAATCCATTGTTCACAAAGATACAGTTGAGTTGGCTGCCTATTGCTTTGTGTAGCAAAATAGCTGCCACAGAGGAATCTACCCCTCCCGACAAACCCAAAATGACTTGCTCCTCTCCAATTTGTTTTTTTAGCGTGTCAACACTGGTGTGCACAAATGAATCTGGAGTCCAAGTTTGTGCTACACCAGCAATCTTTACTAAAAAATTTTCTAAGATCAATTTGCCTTCTGTTGAATGATACACCTCTGGATGAAATTGAATTCCATAGGTTTTTTCTCCTTCGATTAAAAAGGCTGCATTCTCAACATCTTCTGTGCTTGCCAATAATACACCTCCTTCTGGTAAGGTTTTAATCGTGTCACTATGACTCATCCAAACTTGGCTTTGAGGTTGTACACCTTGAAAAAATAAATCAGGATTGCCATTCAGTTCCAAATGGGCTCTTCCATATTCTCTTTTGTTAGAGGCACTTACATTTCCACCAAAAAAGTGGGCAATATATTGTGCACCGTAACAAACACCAAGTAAAGGGATCTTTCCTTTAATGTCTTTCAAATTTGGCTGAGGGGCGTTTTCTTGTCTAACAGAATATGGAGATCCAGACAAAATCAATGCTTTGTAATTCTCAACGTCTGGAGGAATTTTATTAAAGGGATAAATTTCACAATAAATGTACAATTCGCGTACCCTTCTGGCAATGAGTTGTGTGTATTGCGAACCAAAATCAAGGATGAGTATTTTTTCTTGCATGAGCAAAAATACAATTTAATTCAAGGTGCACTGAGCCCGATTCTTGTAAAAAATACACAAGAGATGTTAATATTTAATTACACTAAATTCGTTTGAAAAGGGATCCAATACTTTCATCAGTGCATTGATAAATTCACCCCCATAATCCAAATAAAATTCCACAACATTAAGTTGACGTTCTTGCAACGCATCGTTGGGAAAAATTTCTTTATGCAAATCTGTCATACGTTGCACCTGATCTTTCAACTTTCTTTTTTGGGCTTGGAGCAACCGCTTTTCTAGTGCTTCTATTCCTTTATTTTGTTTTGCTAGCTGTGCTTTCAGTGCGCCTTCAAAAGAAGGGTCTGTTTGGGCTACCAACCCCTCTAGATAATCAAATTGTTTTTCTAACTGTTTTTTCAAAAATCCCAAATCCAAATCAATATTGCTAATCTGTCTAATTTTTTTATTGATCAAATTCACGCGAGGCAAAAAACAATCTTTAGTGGATATATCTAACCGATTAAGTTTTTGAGCTGTTTTTTCAGAAAGTAATAATGCACTGTTACGCAAAACTAAAATTGGAAAAGGTATGTTATGCGTTTCAAAAAAATGGTTCAATTGAAACCAATAGGCTAGTTCACCTCCACCTCCAATATAGCCCACGTTTGGAAGAATTGTTTCTTGATAAAGAGGACGCATCAACACATTGGGGGAGAATCGTTCTGGATGTTCTTCTAATTCATTTAGCATTTCTTTTTCAGATAATTTTTTATCAGAGTCCTCTAAATAATAATGGTTTTCTTCTTTACGAATCAGATATCTATCTTTTGAGGTTAAATAAAAAAGATTAATGGGCCTTGGGTTGACTTGAGGGACAAACTTTTCATTATAGGTTTTCTTAATATTTTGAGTTTGAGTGGCTACCGATTCAAAACATTTTTGGTTTTTTAGTTCGATTGCCATTGCAGGAACGAACAATTTCTTCAAATTGAAGTCATTCGCATCTACTACTACTAAAGAATAATCTTGAAAAAGAAAATGCACAAACTTTCTTGTAGCCTCCGCTAAATTGGAAGAATTTCTGTAGCTAATAGCTATCCATTTTTTTAATGTTACGGCTGAGGGCTTGCTGCCTAAATGTTGCTCAAAAAGGTCGAGCACAGGGTCTAAATCATCAAGTTGGATAGTACCGACAGCTCTTCCTTCTTGCTCACTGTTCCATTGAATTTTTTTTCCCTTAAAAAGAAAAGACTGTATTTCTTCAAAATCATGATCTTCAGAGGCCATCCAATAGACTGGAATAAAATTGAATTCAGGATACTTTTTTGATAATTTGTAGGCTGCCTTTATGGTGGTTATTATTTTATAAATAAAAAACAAAGGTCCAGTCATCAAACACAACTGATGACCTGTTGTTACTGTGACAGAATTTTCTTCTGACAAAAGTGTTATCGACTGATGGACTTTAGGAGCATTTTCAATAGTTTCATATTGTTTCTTAAGCACTTCTACCAACGTCTTTCTGGAGGAGGAAGGATATAACTGTAGTTTTTCTTTTGCCTGCTTTTCAAAATTTGCTACATTCGGAAACCGACCGTAAAACGGTTTTAAGTCCTTGTGTTGTGCCAGATAGTCTGACATGAGAGTAGAAAATCGCCCCGTATCTGAATAGGATATGGTAGTGTGTTGCATAGCCTGTTTTATGTAAAGATATTTGTTTTTTTAGAAGTAGATTAAAATTGAAAAACAAAGGTGAATTTGATTTTTTATATGAAAAAACTTTTTATTTGGATTCTTTGTTTTCTTTCAAATGCATTTGTTTGGGGACAAACGTTGCAAAACCCTTCAGAATTTTTAGGCTATAATTTAGGGGAAGCCTTCACTCCCCACCATAAGGTAGTTGCCTATTTTAACCATTTAGAGCTTGCTTCTGATCAAATCAAACTTCACAGCTATGGAGAAACGTATGAAGGAAGACCATTGATCGCTGCAATCGTATCGAGTCCAGAAAATCTAAAAAATATAGAGGCTATAAGGGCCCTTCATCTAAATCAAAGTGCAGGGAGCACAATTTCAAAAGAAGGTCAAAAAGCCATTGTTTGGCTGAGCTATAATGTGCACGGCAATGAATCTTCCAGTACAGAGGCAGCCATGAAAACCATACATACAATTATAACTGAGTATCAAGACTGGCTAAAGGACATGATTGTGATTCTAGATCCCTGTATTAATCCTGATGGTAGAGATCGATATGTACAATTTTTCAATCAAAATAAAAGCAAGTCAAATGTATATCTCCCCAACACCGTTGAACATCAAGAGGGATGGCCCAATGGTCGGAGTAACCACTATCACTTTGACCTGAACCGTGATTGGGCTTGGCTCAGTCAAAAAGAAAGTAAAGCCCGCATCGCTTTTTATAATCAATGGCTACCCCATATTCATGTTGATTTTCACGAACAAGGGGTCAACAGCAACTATTATTTTGCTCCTGCTGCAAAGCCGATGCACCAGCTTTTTAGTCCATTTCAGAAAAAGTTTCAAGAAGTAATTGGAAAGAATCATGCTAGGTACTTTGATGCTAACGGGTGGCGCTATTTTACCAAAGAAGTATTTGATCTTCTCTACCCAAGTTATGGCGATACCTACCCAACTTTTTTAGGCGGGATTGGCATGACTTATGAACAAGCCGGTGGGGGAATTGCTGGCTTAGGCATTTTGGATGAAAAAGGAATACCATTAACACTAAAAAATCGAATTTTAGGTCACTTTACCACAGGTATTTCAACTTTAGAGGCAGTAATAAATAATAAAAAAGAATTACTTGAAGAGTATACCTCTTTTTATACTCGTGAAGCAGACATACAAACATATGTCATGGAAGGGGCAGATCAAGCCTTAAAAGCATTAGAACAACTTTTAAATGCCCACGAAATTAAAACCAGCAGATTAGATGCTAAGCAAACCCTTAAGGGATATCATTATCAATCACAAAAAAATAATAGTGTTGACTTTAATTCCAATTCTTTGATTGTTTCCACTCAACAGCCCAAATCAATTTTGATACAAGCACTTTTAGAACCCAAGACCTATTTAGAGGATTCATTGACCTATGACATAACCGCTTGGAACTTGCCCTATGCCTATGGACTAAAAACAATGGTGCTAAGGGGAAATTTAGAAAACACACATCAAACGGTTTCTAACAAGAACTCAAATGATGTTGTTGAAGATGGTTATGGGTATGTTATCCCTTTTAGAGGGTTGGATTCTTCAAAGTTTTTAGCTGAAACACTAGAAGCTCAGTTAAGACCTCGCTATACCATGAAGAAAGTTCAACTGGAGGATACCCTTTGGCCTCAGGGTAGTCTTTTTTTCTTACAAAATGATCATGTAGATCAAACAGGATGGAAAGAAAAGTTAGCTGAAAAAGCTCAAGAAAACCATTTAATAATGACCCCCTTAAAAACGGGTTGGGCCCAGTTTGGTCCTGATATGGGTGCAAGTGCCCTAAGACTCATCAAAAGACCCACAATTGCCCTTTTAAAAGATGAGCATGTTGACTCCTATGCCTATGGAGAAACTTGGCATTTTTTAGAGCAAGACCTTAATTATCCTCTTTTTCGTTATAATAAGAAGGCATTATTTCATCAACTTCAAAAAATTGATGTGCTGCTTCTTCCTGAGGGGGAGTATGAAGCTCTTTTCAGTCAAGAGGAAACCTTTCAACTTATCAATTGGATAGAAGCAGGAGGAAAATTAATTACATGGGGAACCGCTCTAGAATGGTTTAAAGACAAAGAACCATTTGAATTAGAAGCCAAAACAATTCCAGAAGTGAATATTCAAAAACTACCCTTTGACCAGCAAGATCGCCATGAGATCAGCAGCTCCATTTTAGGTAGTATTTACCCAGTAAAGCTAGATCAAAGTCATCCCTTAAACTTTGGTGTTGATCGATTCTACTCGCTTCGGCAAAACACATCTACTTATGAATTACTTTCGAAAGGAAGCAATAGTGCTTTTTTAAATAATGATGTAAAACCATTGAACGGATTTATTGGAAGCCGTCAAAAACATTTACAAACTAATAGCCTAGTTTATGGGCAGCAAGCTATTGGAAATGGTTCTGTTATCTTTTTTGTTGATAACCCCCTTTTTAGAAGTTTTTGGTATCAAAGCAAAATCATCTTTTCCAATGCACTTTTCTTGGCATTTTAATTGAAAGAGTGTTAAGGCAATTTGAAAATTAAGTATATCAAAAAAATTATTCTAAAATCTCGTCGTTTATACAGGCTCCCCCATTAAATCGAAATCGGTTGCAGATATAATTTTTACCTGTACAAAGCTTCCTTGTTTTAAATAAAATTGTTGCGCATCTATTAATACCTCGTTATCAACATCTGGTGAGTCTCTGTAGGTACGCCCTACAAAATAATCCCCTTCTTTTCTATCTATAAGGCATTTATAAGTTTGACCAATACATTTTTGATTTTCTTCCCATGAAATCTGGGATTGAATTTCCATAATTGTATTAAGCCTTTCTTGTTTTACCTCTTCAGGAACTGAATCTTCTAAGTGATATGCATGTGTGTTTTCTTCATGGCTATAGGTAAAACAACCCAAACGATCAAAACGTGTTTTTTTAACCCATTGCTTTAGTGTCTCAAAATCTTCTTCTGTTTCACCTGGATACCCCACAATTAAGGTTGTACGTAATGCAATTCCAGGTAGTTTAGATCTCATTTCCTCTAATAGTTGGGTTGTTTTTTCTTTAGTGGTTCCCCGACGCATAGATTTTAAAATCGGATCAGCAATATGCTGGAGAGGGATGTCTAAATAATTACAAACTTTTGACTGGTCACGCATGACCTCAAGAACATCTTTTGGAAAACCGGTAGGGAACGCATAATGCAACCGAATCCATTCAATCCCTTCAACTTGTGCAAGTGCCTCAAGCAGGGAGGCTAGTTTTCTTTCATTATAAAGATCTAACCCATAAAAAGTTGTGTCTTGACCAATCAAAATCAACTCCTGAACACCCTTTTTTGCAAGATTTTGAGCTTGCTGAACTAACTCCTCAATAGGGCGTGATTGGTGCTTACCCCTCATCAATGGTATAGAACAAAAAGAACAGGGACGGTCACAACCTTCAGAAATTTTTAAATACGCAAAATGCTTGGGGGTTGTTAATAAGCGCTCCCCAATGAGTTCATGTTTGTAATCTGCCCCTAAAGCTTTTAGTAGGTTGGGTAATTCTGTAGTTCCAAAATATTGATCAACATCTGGAATTTCTTTTTTTAAGTCTGGTTTATACCGTTCACTTAAGCATCCCATCACAAACACCTTGTCAACCTCACCTAGATTTTTTCTTTCTACTTGCTCTAAAATGGTGTTGACTGATTCCTCTTTGGCATTATCAATGAAACCACAGGTGTTTATTACCACTATATTGCCCTCTCCTTCATGATTCACCATTTTTTTGTTGGCTTGGAGTTGTCCCATTAGGACTTCAGAATCATAAATGTTCTTTGAACACCCTAGGGTAATCACATTGATTTGATTAGTTTTTGAACTTTTGGTTCTCATATTAAGGATAGAATTCAGGCAATTTCCTATAAGGTGCTATTTTTTCATAAGCTGCTGCCATTTCGATGAGTAGTTGCTCTTGTTTACCTTTAGCTATCATACTCATATTTTGGGGTTTTCCATCTTCATAATACCCTATGGGAATACCAATTGCACTATAGTGTGCCGTGGCTAAATAGCTAGAAGTAAAATAATCAAGGGTTAAGAATGCATCTAATTGGTGTTTTTCTAAAAGACTGTCTAAAGCTAATGTTAATTCTTTCATGAAGGCTTTCTTTTTGATCTGAAACGCTTCATAATCTGTAGTGTCTTTTGCTATACTTTTAAAAATTCCTTGGCCATAGGGAGCATGTAAGTCCGCATTTTGATTATTAAATGCAATAATATCTGCTATATTTTTAACAGAAAGAGAATCATGGCCATAGCTAGCAATATATTTTGGTAAATCTACTTTCATATCAGTATCTAAAATTTGTACAAAAAGATCTAAATCTATTTCAGGGAGAGTTACTTCAATCACTTCACCACCTGCTTGTTGTATTTCTTTTGCAGCTCGTTGCAAAAGACTGTCTTGAGCATCAGTATCTACCATTCCAAAGCGCTTCCCTTTTAAACTCGCCATATCTAGAGCAGCAATTTCGAGTGGCTTGGCAGCATAACTATAGAGGTCATTCTTATCATAACCAATCAATGCATTATAAAGAAGGAGATTGTCCACAACGGTTTTAGTCATTGGCCCTGCGGTATCAAAGGTTGAGGAAATTGGAATAATTCCAGAGCGGCTCACCGCACCAATTGTAGGCTTCAAGCCAAATAAAGCATTTTTTGCAGCAGGAGATAATATGGATCCTGAAGTTTCAGTTCCTACCGTTGCCACAGCATAATTTGCACCAGCAGCTACCCCACTTCCAGAGCTTGATCCTCCTGATTCAAAAACTTTTCTTCCATATGGATTAAGGGTTTGCCCACCCAAAGCACTGTATCCTAGGGGGCAACCTTCACAAAAATAATAGGCCCACTCACTCAGATTGAGTTTTCCTAAAATTAATGCTCCATGCTTTTTTAATTGATTAACAATATATGCGTCTTCTTTAGTTTGGTTCTTCTTAAAGACTGCTGCACCAGCCGTAGTAGGCATATTTGCTGTATTAATATTATCTTTTAACAGAATTGGCATTCCATAAAGGGGAAACTCCTCTGCCTTCTTTTGATCTAAATCTTTTTCTCTTGCCTCTTGGACCACATCAGGATTGAGAGCTAAAATTGCATTTAAATAGAGTGTGGGGTCAGTCTCATACCGATATATTCGATAGAGATAAAAAAGGGTAAGTTCTTCATAAGAAAAGATTCCTGAAGCCACAGCTGATTGTAGTTCTGGTATAGAACGCTCTAGAATAAATGGGCTTAAGCGAGCATAACTGGATTCAAATTGAATCAATTCATTTTCAAAGGGAATGAACAAAGAATTCTTATCTGTATGTTTTGATTGAATGCGTTTATAACGCAACCTAGGGTTTTTATTTGTTGCATTTTGTGCCAACTCCTCTGTCTCATCATAGGGGATCCATTTTTTTAAGGCAGGAGCTGTAGTACATTGCCAAATGAAAAGCAACGCAAGAGTTAAAAAGAGAATACTGTTTTTCATTTTTTTAGGATAATATTATTTAAAAAATCAAGTGTAGCTTCAGTAACTTGATCATACTTATCTGTTGAAAGATAACAAGTCATCACATGTTCTCCTGCCTCTGGAAATACCATTTTTTGTTTTAGGCTGTTAGGAGTTCCAAGTTGATCATACATTTCTAATAGTGCTGGAATAGAAACTACGTCATCTTTATTGATTTCATCTTTATAATAATATCCCATAAAAACAGGTTTATTGAAGGCTTCAAACGTTTCCTTATTCATTTTCATTTCCAAAAACTTTTGCAAATGAGTTCCTGATTCTAATCGGGTGATGTAGGTCCAATATTTCTTTTTTTCTTCGGTAAGCCTATCCATAGTGTGATAGTGTCCTCCTTTTACAAGGCGAGCAAGTTCTAACCCCCACGGTTTAGATAAAACAACTGCATAAGGGTCTGACAATCGAATATTTGGAGAATATAGGGCTACGGCTTCAACCTGAGGGTCTTGCCCCATCAACAAGGCCAGTGTTGCTCCGTGCGAAGTACCCAGAATAATTACCTTTTCACCTATAGTCTTTGCAATAGCAAGGGCCTGTTTAGCAGTCTCCCAGTAAGGGTCGTTGTGAAAGTTGATCATGGGTTCCTCTTCTTCTAATCCATGCCCATACAAGCGAGGCACATACAAATTAGCACCCAACGCTTTAGCAATGTCTTTATACACTGGGTCACCTTCTTTAGGACTTGCCGTAAATCCGTGATAGTATAAAACAGAATACTTAGTTTTTTTGGGAATCGAATCTTCAAAAAGGAGAACTGATTGGTTATTGGGTTTTATGTTTTCAATGGCTGCCTCTTGGGTTGTCACTAGAGAATGAAGTTCTTTTAAATTTTGTGGCACATTTGGCAATTGAGGGTCTAATTTTGGGGTCTCTACTTGGGGCCCCACAAAATAAATGCCTGCGATGAGAAGCAAGGTGGTTGAAAAGACATTAAAAAACTTTTTCATATTCTTATTCATTAAAAATAGTTTGCACAAACAAAGCGGGATCAAATTCTTGCAAATCTTCTATACCTTCTCCCACCCCAATATATTTTATTGGAATTTGAAATTGATCTGCAATTCCTATAACCACTCCGCCTTTGGCTGTACCATCCAGTTTCGTTATGGCCAAAGAATTAACGTCTGTGGCGGCAGTAAATTGCTTGGCCTGTTCAAATGCATTTTGACCAGTAGATCCGTCTAACACCAACAATACTTCGTGAGGAGCATCAGGCACAACCTTTTCCATAACTCGTTTCACTTTTGACAATTCATTCATCAAATTGATTTTGTTGTGTAATCTTCCTGCTGTGTCAACCAATACCACATCACTTTTTTGAGCAATAGCAGAGTGAAGGGTATCAAAGGCTACTGCAGCTGGGTCGCTTCCCATTTCTTGCCGCACAATGGGTACACCAACACGATCTGCCCAAATTTGCAATTGATCTATAGCTCCTGCTCGAAACGTATCGCCAGCTCCCAAAATAACTTTTTTTCCCGATTGTTTTAATCGATAGGCCAATTTTCCAATGCTCGTTGTTTTACCTACTCCATTCACCCCAACCACCATAATGACATAAGGAACAGGAGCTTGTTGATCTTCTTTCTGCTCAACACCAACCTCCAAAATCTGAATCAACTCCTCATTAAGTATTGAAGCTAATGCCTTTGAACCTAAATATTTTTCTTTGGCAACTCTGGCTTCTAAAGCTTCAATGATTTTGAGTGTGGTTGTTACTCCAACATCTGATTGAATTAAGATATCTTCCAATTCATCTAAAACCTCATCGTCCACTCTAGATTTGCCTATCAAGGCTGTTCCCAACTTTGAAAAGAAAGCGTTTTTTGTTTTAGCTAACCCCTCATCTAATTGAGCTTGTTCTTGTTTACTAAAAAATTTCTTTAAAATTCCCATTCCACCCTAAAATAAAAAAAGCTACTCTAACAGTAGCTTCCTTTAAATATTTTTATCAAATTATTGTTTGTCTAACCAATCTTTAGCCATATCTGGCGGAACGATGGTTTCAACAAAACTGTAGGATTGACTCCCACCTTTTTTTACCATTTTAATCGCTTTAGTCAGTTTTTTTGACCCTGTTTGGAGCGTTGCTACTGATTTCTTTGCCATAATTATTTGATTTCTTTATGAACCGTCATTTTTTTCAAAATGGGGTTGAATTTTTTGACCTCCAATCGCTCAGGGGTGTTTTTCTTATTTTTTGTAGTGATGTACCTCGAAGTTCCAGGCATTCCTGAGTTTTTATGCTCAGTACACTCTAAAATAACTTGTACTCGATTTCCTTTCTTTGCCATGACTTAGCCTTTATAAGTACCCTTTTGACGAGCTTCTTTTAAAACGGCAGTGATGCCTTTTCTATTGATTGTCTTCAAAG
Source organism: Flavobacteriaceae bacterium (assembly GCA_016779985.1). Taxonomy (GTDB): domain Bacteria; phylum Bacteroidota; class Bacteroidia; order Flavobacteriales; family Flavobacteriaceae; genus JADHMP01. The sequence continues at coordinate 202,403 of JADHMP010000001.1, read as the reverse complement.
TCGAAGTAGAAACGTTTAATGTTACCCACCGATTTTCTTCAGGTAAGAAAAAACGCTTTTTGATGATGTTGGCATCAAATCGACGTCGAGTGCGGTTTAACGCATGAGATACATTATTCCCAAACATGACTTTTTTACCGCTGATTTCACACACTTTAGACATAAATATTGATTTTTATGTGGCTGCAAATTTAACTTTTTTGTGGTAGAATCAAAGAATCTTTAACAATTTTATCTCAAAATAACTATTGTAATGATGTTATTTTTTGGACTCAGAATTAAATTTCTTTGGAGTAACTAAATCACAATTTCTTTAAATATTAGTTCAAGCGCCTTATTCACCGCTTTACCCACCACGCGTTGGCGGTGTTGCCCAAAAAGAAATTGTTCACTAAATACCTTATCTTCTGTTGCGATGGCAATCCAAACCGTTCCAACCTCTGCGTCAGAATCGCCTTTGGTAGGACCTGCATTTCCTGTGGTGGCAAGCCCCAGGCTGGCACCAAACTTGTTCCGAACCTGTACTGCCATGGTTTCGGCTACTTCTTGACTGACAACAGAGTGTTTTTGTATTAAGGCTTCCGAAACGCCTAAGACCTTAGACTTACTTTGGGTATGATACACCACGGCTCCTCCTTTAAAATAGGCAGAAGCTCCTGGAATTTTAGTGAGCCGTGCAGCTATTTCGCCTCCTGTACAACTTTCTGCAACTGCCAAAGTTTTTTGCTGATTGATAAATTGTGTTTGTATTTGCTCCTCAAAAGAAGAAGCATCCTCATAACCCACAAAAATATCTTTGATCAGCGGAAGGAGTTTTTCTATTTCAGAATCGATACGCTGCTCGAGTTTAGCTTCCTGTTGTCCTTTTCCTGACAAACGGAGTCGAACCCTCCCCAAATTGGGCAAATACGCCAATTTTATGTCTTGGGGTAAGGCATCTTCCCAGTCCTCAATACGTTGGGCAATGGCACTTTCTCCTAACCCATAGGTTAGTACTGTTTTATGAATGATAAAGGGACGGGAAAAGTGACCCTTCAGAGCAGGTATAACTTCGTGGGTCATTAATGCTTTCATCTCAAAAGGGACACCAGGTAAAGAAATGACAACTTGCCCTTCACGTTCAAACCACATGCCCGAAGCCGTACCGTGCTGATTTTTCAGGATTTTGGCTTTAGAAGGGAGTAAGGCTTGTTGTCTGTTTTGATCGTTGATGGGTGTAGTTACATATTTTTTGAAAATTTCCTCGATATGAGCTAAAACCTCCTTGTTTTCCAAAAGGGTATCATTAAAATAGGAACAGAGGGTATGCTTGGTTAAATCGTCTTTAGTAGGCCCCAGTCCTCCGGTGAGAATAACCAATTCTGCCCGTTTGGAGGAGGCATCCAAAGCCTCTGTAATTGCAGTACTTTCATCTGATATACTGGTGATTTGTGCAATTTCAATTCCAATCTTATTGAGTACTTTGGCTAAAAAAACAGAATTGGTATTGACAATTTGTCCGATCAAAATTTCATCTCCAATTGTTATCAGCTCTGCTTTCATTCCTATTTTATTCTTAAGCTAAAATTCTCTATCCCTTCCAATGTTCCAACAAAGACATCATTTCTTTGCACTTTACCAACCCCTTTGGGTGTGCCAGTAAACAGTATGTCTCCTATTTTTAGTGTAAAAAAAGTGGAGCAATAGGCAATCAATTGATCGATATCCCACAACATTTGATTGGTAGTAGCCTCTTGAACAATTTCTCCATTTTTAGATAAATTGAATGACATTGTTTTTAAATCTGAAAATGTTTGTTTCTCGACCCAGTTCCCCACCAAGGCTGATCCGTCAAAAGCTTTTGCCTTTTCCCAAGGTAGCCCCTGAGCTTTTAAATCATCCTGTAGTGCTCTTGCCGTAAAATCAATTCCCAAGGCAATTTCGTCATAGTATTTTTGAGAAAATTGTGGTTGAATGTGTTTTCCAATGCGATTTATTTTTACAATAACTTCGACTTCATAGTGAATATTTTCTGTGAATGCAGGGATAAAAAAAGGGTGCTCTTTTTGAATAATTGCCGTATCAGGTTTTAGAAATAAAACGGGGTGTTGGGGCTTTTCATTTTTTAATTCATTGATATGATCGGCATAGTTCCGCCCCACACAGATGATTTTCACAACTTAATTTTCTTTGGAGTTAAGCCCTCTCAATCTAATTTCAGTCAACACTTTTTTTGTGTAGCGGGGAAAGTCGGCATTCATTATCCATCCAAAATAGCCAGGTTCTTTTTCTAAAATATCAGTGACTTTTTTTCCTTTATGTTTTCCAAAACCAAAACATTCAACACCGTTTTTATCAAAAACTACAAACCCCGCAAAATCAGCAGTTTTTCTTCTTAAACTAAACTCACTTAGTGGCCCCACTCTTGGTTCTAAATTTTCATATCGATCAACCTGAGCCATCAACACATCAAAAGTGGCTTGGGTATCAGCCATTGCTGAATGGGCATCTTCCAAATTTTTATCACAATAGAACTTAAGGGCTGCTGTCAGAGTGCGCTGCTCCATTTTATGAAAGATATTTTGAACATCTACAGATTTCACATTCTTAAAGTCAAAATCAATTTCAGCACGCAAAAATTCTTCGACTAAAAGGGGAATATCAAATCGGTCAGAATTAAAACCAGCTAGATCACAATTTTTAATGAAGGCATAAATTTCTGTAGAGCGGGCTTTAAACGTCGGTTCATTGGCAACTTTTTCATCAGTAATACCATGAACTGCTGTTGCTTCAGTTGGAATGGGTTGTTCTGGATTGATCAGCCACACACGTTCTTCTTTAGTTCCATTTGGATGCAACTTTATGGTTGCCATTTCAACAATTCGATCTTTAGAAATGTCAACGCCAGTTGTTTCTAAATCAAAAAAACAAAACGGTCTAGAAAGTTCAATAGTCATGGAAAGAATTTAATAAGGAAATTTTTCATTCCAATTTTCAAGATACTCTGCCACTCGTTTCACAAAAAGCCCACCAGTTGCACCATTGATAATCCGGTGATCATAACTGTGTGAGAGCATCACTTTTCTCCTTATCCCTATAAAATCTCCTTTGGGTGTTTCGATGACAGCAGGAGTTTTTAGAATTGTGCCAATAGCTAGAATACCAACTTGAGGTTGATTGATAATGGGTGTGCCCATCAAAGATCCAAAATTACCAATATTGGTTACAGTGTAGCTCCCCTCTTGTACTTCATCTGGTTTGAGTTTGTTGCTTCGCGCTCGGTCAGCTAAATCGTTTACTACTTTAGCTAATCCCACTAAGTTTAAATGATCAGCATTTTTAATTACAGGAACAATTAGATTGCCGTCAGACAAGGCTGTAGCCATTCCCAAATTTATATTTTTCTTAATAATAACTTGGTCTCCATTGACACTACTATTCAATTGTGGATAATCTTTTAGAGCTTTAATCACTGCCATCATAAAGAGCGGTGTGAAAGTGAGCTTTGCTCCCTCTTGCTTTATGAAATTATCTTTTGCAGATTCTCTCCAATTCCAAAGATCAGTGACATCGGCTTCAATAAAAGACTGAACATGTGCCGAAGTGCGTAAACTCATTTGCATATGCTCAGAAATAAGCTTTTCGGTTCGACTTAAGGTGTGAATGCGGTCTTCTTTTGTAGTTTCAATATTGATTTTAGGCAATTCTAGAGCCTGCTCCATTGGCTTTTGGTCTACAGCTCCATTAGCTCCGTTCTTGCGCTTTTCTAAAAAAGAAAAAATATCTTTTTTTGTTATTCTCCCCTCTTTACCAGTTCCGTTTAGCGCCTGCAGTTCTTCTGTTGATATGCCTTCTGTTTTGGCTATGCTGCGAACAAGAGGTGAAAAATATCGTTCTGCGGTTGAAAACTTTTCTTCTTTGGGTAAAGTGAGTGATTGAATTTCTTCTGAAAGAACAGCAACTGATTCAGGGGTGTTTTTTGTTTCAACACCCTCATCCTCTATCTCTTTCTCTTGTTCGATAATATCCTCCTCTTGGATCAAATGATCGGAAAGCGTATTGTCAGTCTCTATCACTGCCATAACGGCTCCAACGGGTACTACTTCATTTTCTTTAAAATGAAGTTCCTTGAGAACACCCTCTACCTCTGAAGTAACATCTGAATCTACTTTATCTGTTGCAATTTCTACCAATTCTTCATCAATTGCTATGGCATCACCTTCAGCCTTGAGCCATTTTGTGATGGTAGCTTCTGCCACGCTTTCACCCATCTTTGGGAGTTTAACTTGATAAAGTGCCATAATTGGTAATGTTCTGCAAAAGTATCAAAAAATTTGAGTATTTAATGAATTTAAAATCCTCCTTTGGTAATTAGGAAACCCCATTATTGAAAGGAATTCTAGCCAAAATGCTTCTCCCTAATGTGACTTCATCTGCATATTCTAGTTCATCCCCTACTGCAATTCCTCTTGCAATAGTTGAGGTTTTTACACCGAAGGGTTCTATCTGTTTAAAGATGTAGAAATTAGTGGTATCAGCCTCGACTGTTGAACTCAAAGCAAAAATCACTTCACCAATTGTATTTGATGCTATTTTTTTAGTCAAACTAGAAAGATTCAAATCTTGGGGTCCAACGCCATCTATGGGAGAGATCAATCCTCCCAAGACATGATACAATCCCTTATATTGGTTTGTATTTTCTATCGCCATAACATCTCTGACATCTTCCACCACGCAAAGTAATTTTTTGTCCCGTTTTACATTACTACATATTTCACATAGAGGTTGATCTGATATATTGTGACATCCCTCACAATAGATTATTGATTTTCTCAAATCTTCAATTGCAGCCCCTAAGTCTTGCGCATAGGCTTCAGGTTTTTTTAAAATATGAAGGGCTAAACGCAGGGCTGTCCTCTTACCTATACCAGGTAATTGTGCAATTTGATGTACCGCATTTTCTAGCAATTTAGATGGAAAATCCATAGGCCAAAAATACAAATATTTAGATTGACATTGTTTCGTACCTTTACAAAACAATTCAATAAATGATTACACCCGGATTTATATTAGCCTTGATTTTGGGCTATTTTCTTCTCCTAGTTGGAATAGCAAAAATCACGTCTAAAGAGGGGAGCAACCGAGCCTTTTTTTTAGCCAATAAATCTTCTCCATGGTATTTAGTTGCTTTTGGAATGGTGGGTGCATCATTATCAGGAGTCACCTTCATATCTGTGCCTGGTTGGGTAGAAGCTTCTCAATTTTCTTACTTTCAAGTAGTCCTTGGTTATTTTGTGGGTTATTTGGTGGTTGCCTTTGTTCTCTTGCCGCTTTACTACAAAACAGAACTCACTTCAATATATGAATATCTAAATCAAAGATTTGGTGACCATAGTCATTACGCAGGGGCTTTTTTCTTCTTTATATCCAGGGTTTTGGGGGCTTCTTTTAGGCTTTTTTTAGTGGCTCTAGTCTTGCAAAACTACATTTTTGATGCCTGGGGCATTCCATTTGAATTAACAGTCGTTTTGTCCATTCTATTTATTTGGATTTATACACAAAAAGGAGGAATCAAAACCATTGTCTGGACAGATACACTTCAAACAGGTCTTATGATTGCTGCTGTGTTTTTCTCTGTTTACTATTTATTAAAAGGATTAAATATTTCGTTTTTAGAATTTATAGGTTCCTCAGAATTTGCAAAATATAGTAACGTGTGGGTTACAGATAGTTTACTTAGCCGGAATCACTTTCTAAAATCATTTCTTGGTGGGGCTTTTGTAACTATCTGCATGACAGGACTGGACCAAGACATGATGCAAAAAAACCTAAGTTGCCGAACATTAGGTGATGCACAAAAAAATATGTTGGTTTTTAGTGTGGTATTGGTTTTGGTGACGCTCTTTTTTATGGTATTAGGTGCTTTATTATTTACATATTCCAATCAAACAGGCATAGCTGTTCCTGCAATGGATGGCAGTCCAAAAACAGATTTGCTATTTCCAGAAATTGCACTTCAGGGAGAATTGGGTATTGCTGCCAGTATCACTTTTATTCTAGGACTTATTGCTGCAGCCTACAGTAGTGCCGATAGTGCCCTAACAGCACTGACTACTTCTTTTTGCATTGATTTTTTAAAGATTGATCATAAAGAAAAGAAAAAACAAAAATCGCTCAGGAGAGTAGTTCATATTGGTATGAGCTTTTTGCTTGTGTGTGTTGTTATCCTTTTTAAGCATGTATTAGATCGTAATGTGATTGATGGGCTCTTAACTGTTGCTGGATATACCTATGGTCCTCTTTTAGGTTTATTTGCTTTTGGTATTTTCACCTCTCATAAAATAAAAGATCGATATGTATGGTGGGTTGTAGTGCTTTCAGTTATTCTTACTGCTCTTATTGCCAATATTGAATCCGATAAACTCGGAGGCTATATACTGGGCTATGAATTACTGCCCCTAAATGGTATCTTCACTTTTTTAGGGCTCATATTGATTCGTAGAAAGTAACACCAAAGTGCACACATTTTCCCACGCAATTCCTTCTTGAGTCAACTTAGTTGCTAAAATGGGATTTTCAGCCCCCGGGTTAAACAAAACCCTTTTGGGGTTCAAGCTGAGAATAAAATCTAAATATTGTTCTTGTCGTTGGGGATTTAGATATAACGATACCGTATGCACATCTGTAATAGTAGCGGTGGGTGAAACAATAGAAATAGTTCCAATTTTTCCTTTATTTATTCCCATAGCGACTACATCCTTTTCTTTGTCTTGCAACAATTGGACTGCTTTATAAGAATAACGATCTGGATTTGGTGAAGCCCCAAGGACAAGAGTTTTCATAAAAATCACCATTCTATCATCACACTACCCCAAGTAAAACCACTTCCAAAAGCAGCCAAAACAATCTTATTGCCAGGTTTTACTAGATTGTTTTCCCATGCTTCGGTGAGTGCAATGGGTATAGATGCGGCTGTTGTATTGCCATATTTCTGAATATTATTGTAAACTTGGTGCTCTTCCAATCCGAATTTTCGCTGTACAAATTGAGCAATGCGTAAGTTCGCTTGATGAGGAATAAGTAAATCAATATCTGCAGGAGACCAACCATTTTTTTCAAGCCCCTCTTGTATCACTTCAGCGAAACGGACAACTGCATTTTTAAAAACAAATTGACCATTCATATTGGGGTAGTAAGAAATATCTTCTGGATCGTTTGCCTCCAATATTTCTGGCACCCAACGATTTGTACTAGGCCCATTTAATGATAATTCTTCTGCATATTTACCTTGAGAATAAATATGTGAAGATAATATTCCCCCTTTTTTATCTTTAGACCTACTGACCACAGCAGCACCTGCACCATCTCCAAAAATGACAGAAACATTACGCCCTCGGGTAGTCATATCTAACCCTCCTGAATGATTTTCTGAACCAATGACCAATACATTTTCATACATTCCTGTTTTAATAAATTGATCAGCGGTGGTTAGGGCATAAATAAATCCGCTACATTGATTTCGTATATCCATTGCAGGACAATTTGGAATTTCTAGTAGCTCTTGCACCAGTACTCCTGAGCCTGGAAAATAATAATCTGGACTTAGTGTGGCAAAGAGTATCAATTCAATATCAGAGGCTTCAATTTGAGCCCTTTCTAAGGCTTTCTTTGCTGCTTTCACCCCCATAGAGGCAGTAGTGTTGCCGTCCCCTTTCTTGATGTGACGCCGTTCTTCAATTCCAGTACGCTCAATAATCCACTCATTGTTGGTGTCCATCAACTTTTCTAAATCAGCATTAGTAACAACGTTTTCAGGAACATACATTCCCAGCCCACTTATTTTTGATTGATACATTTGATTAGTTTTTGTTTGTTGGTCAAAAATACACTTTTAAAAAAACAAAAAATACCCCGAGATGGGTGTTTTTAAAGTTAGCTACTTAACAAAACAATCTAAAATAAAGTAACATAACTATTTGTTTTTACCACTGCTTTTAAGTCGTGAAGGAGATGATATAAGCCCAAAAATGTTCTGTTGATATAAATAAAGTGTTCCGAACCTCTACTGCCATCCATTTTTCGCAATTGAGGGTTTTCTGACAGCGTTTTAGTTAAATTGGTGATTGCTTCCCAAAACGCATCATTGCCAAAATCAAATGTTTCTTGGTGAAAAGGTTTAGTAAACAAAAGCATCATTTCTTTAAAAAGAGAAGTAAAAAACTCTTTTTCCTTGGAATTATCCTCTTGCTTGAGAATTTCAAGTGTATAAAGCAATGATTCAAATTTTAAATCGTCTGCAATGTTTTGAGGCTTCGAAAGTTCAAAATAAGGCACATAAAAGTCTTCTGGTATGATTTTGACACAACCAAAATCAATCGCTACTAACTGGTGATGTTCTGAAACTAAAAAGTTCCCAGGATGAGGATCGGCTTGAACTTTTTTTAGTTGATGCATTTGAAACATATAAAAATCCCAAAGGGTTTGTCCAAGCTTGTCGTTCACTTTTTGAGAATTATCATTTTTACTACAATATTCTGACAGGTGTTCACCAACCATCCAATCCATGGTCAATATTTTTTGGTTTGACCACTCTGGATAATATTTGGGGAAAATTAAATTTGAAATATGCGCACATTGTGAAGCAAAAAAACGACTGTTTTCCAACTCAATAGTGTAATCTGTTTCTTCTAAGAGTCTTTCCTCAACTTCTTTGAAGTATTTGGCAGTAGCCTTGCCACGCAGGTTAAACATTCGTTCTGCAATGGGTTTTACAATGGCCAAATCTGAACCGATACTATTTGCTACCCCAGGATATTGAATTTTCACAGCAAGTTTTTTCCCATTCTTGGTGGCACGATGCACCTGGCCAATACTGGCCGCATTTATCGATTGGGTTGTAAAAGTGTCAAATAAAACTTCAGGTGAAGACCCTAAATATTTTCTTATCAAGCGAGTCACTAAAGGACCAGATAGTGGTGGAACTGAGAATTGAGCAAGACCAAACTGCTCGACATAGGCTTTTGGTAAAAGATTCTTTTCCATGCTTAACATTTGGGCAACCTTTAAAGCGCTTCCTCTCAAGGTTTTTAAACCATCATAAATGTCTTTAGCATTGGCTTCGTCTAGCGCTTCTCGATCGGGCTCACCTTGAAGCACGTTTTTACCATAAAACTTTAAATAATTACTTCCCACTCTCAAGCCCGTGGTGACTAATTTTCCAACGCGTTCCATTTTGTGAGTTGGAATACTATCAAGTGTTTTCATGAAACAATATGGCTTTTTTCTTTCCAGAGAAATTTTCCAAAATCAAAAAGAGTATCGAGTGCATTATTATCAAAAAGTGAGAAAACTGTTTGTACTGATTTTTCGATGGCCACATCTGTTTTTTCGAATCCAACGCTATTATCATTCATCCAAAATTTTAGAAGAAAAAGTAATTGTCCCCAGGCAGCTTCAGAAAATATTTTTTCAGACCGCTGCGAAAACCTTCCCTCTTTTTCTGCATTACCCTCTATAATTAAAGTGACCACAAATTCTTTGAAATGTGATCTTAATCCCTTAAGATCAGACCATTTTTTTGTAAGTTTTTTCTCATCTAATACAAAAAGGACATAACTTCTATTGAGCTGCAAAACTTCAAAAAAGGTAAAATAAAAACCTAACAGCTTTTCTTTAGGTGATTGTTTCTCAAAGTTTTCATTTTTGGTTAGCAGTTGCATAGCATTTTTATAAAAAGCTTCAAAAATTGCTGTACGTACGCCATCTAAGGAACCAAAATGCAGATAAAATTCAGATTCTTCTATTTTTGCATGCTTACAAAAAAGAAAAACTGACTTAGGCATTTTTTCTTCTAAAAGGGTCTGTTCAATGTAGGCTTCGAAAATTGTGCTTTTCTCTATCTTTTTCTTTTTTGCCATATTCTAAATTCTTCTCACAAATATATGCAATGTCTAATTATTTATTAAAATAGCTAAACGGTTTTTTCTTTGACCAGAATGCCAAATTGTCATTTATACTGTTTTGGTATTTTTTTTGACCTTACATTAAAAATTATTTAAAATGGCAAACGGAAAAATAAATGTAGCGGTTGAAAATATCTTCCCGCTGATCAAAAAATTCTTATACAGCGATCATGAAATCTTTCTGCGTGAACTCATCTCAAATGCAACAGATGCAACCACAAAGCTGAAACACCTCAGCAGTCTAGGAGAAATCAAAGGCGATTTAGGTGAATTGAAAATTGAGGTTAAGGTTGATTCCAAAAAAAAGCAATTACATATTATTGACCAAGGTATTGGAATGACAATTGAAGAGGTTGAAAAATATATCAATGAGGTTGCTTTTTCAGGAGCAGAAGAATTTTTAGAACAATATAAAGATAGCGCTAAGGACAGTGGAATTATTGGTCATTTTGGTCTTGGCTTTTATTCTGCTTTTATGGTGGCTGAAAAAGTTGAAATTAAGACAAAATCCTACCAAAAAGGAACTAAAGCGGCACATTGGATTTGCGATGGCTCTCCTGAATATGCTTTAGAAGAAATTGACAAAAAAGAAAGAGGAACTGAAATTATACTCCACATAGATAAAGATTCTAAAGAATTTTTAGAAGAGGGGCGTATTCGTGACTTGCTTACCAAGTACAACAAATTCATGCCTATCCCAATTCAATTTGGCACCCGAGAAGAAACCCTTCCCCTTCCTGAAGATGCTCCTGAAGACGCCAAACCAGAAACTAAAACGGTTGACAACATCATCAATAATCCGAATCCAGCTTGGACCTTGGCCCCTAAAGAGTTGAAAGAAGAAGACTACAAATCTTTCTATAGAGAGTTGTATCCTATGCAGTTTGAAGAGCCATTATTTAATATTCATTTGAATGTTGATTACCCCTTCAACTTAACAGGCATTCTATATTTTCCAAAATTGAATAACGATTTGAATATGCAAAAAGATCGTATTCAATTATATCAAAATCAGGTTTTTGTTACAGACAACGTGGAAGGAATAGTACCTGAATTTTTAACCCTTCTACGGGGAGTCATAGATTCTCCCGATATTCCTCTCAATGTTTCAAGGAGTTATTTACAAGCAGATGGAGCAGTCAAAAAAATTAGCAATTATATTACGCGCAAGGTTGCTGATAAATTGAATAGCCTTTTCAAAAAAGACCGCAAGGCATTTGAAGAAAAATGGAATGACATTAAGGTCGTCATAGAATATGGTATGTTAAGTGAAGATAAATTCTTTGAAAAAGCTGAAAAATTTGCGCTATATCCAGATACCGAAGGAAATTATTATACGTATGAGGAGTTGGAAGAAAAAGTGAAACCGCTCCAAACGGATAAAGAGGATAAACTTATTCTACTTTATGCATCTAACAAGGAAGAACAGCACAGTTATATTGTTCAAGCTAAAGAAAAAGGCTACACAGTTTTATTATTAGATTCACCCATTGCGAGTCACCTGATCCAAAAATTAGAAACAGAAAAAGAAAAAGTTTCTTTTGTTCGTGTTGATGGTGAAACCCTTGAAAACTTGATCAAAAAGGAGGAATCAGTAGTATCTAAACTTAGTGATGAAGAAAAAGATAAACTAAAACCTATGATTGAAGGAGTTGTTGAAGGTGGAAATTATACTGTTCAGCTAGAAGCTCTAGATAGTAATGCCCTACCCTTTCAACTCACCCAACCAGAATTTATGCGCCGTATGAAAGAAATGCAGCAAACTGGTGGTGGAGGTGGTATGATGGGAAATATGCCAGAAATGTTCAATCTAGTAGTAAACACCAATCATGAACTTGTGGGGCAAATTCTCACTACGCGCACTCAAAAAAAACGAGATCGTCTCATTCAACAAGCCGTTGATTTAGCTAGACTTTCTCAAAATCTTCTAAAAGGAGAAGAACTCACACAATTCATTCAGCGTAGTGTAGATTTAATTAAATAAATGGTAAGGGGGTCCAAAAGGACCCTTTATTTTATGTTGCAAATTATTGACATACCTTCAAGTGGAGAAGCACTAAGCTTGCCCAACGGTCAACTACGTTATTTTAAACATTTCTTTTCTTTAGAAGAGGCAGACTCTTTATTTGAGAGTCTTCTGCGTGAAATCAAATGGCAGCAAGATCCCATCAAAGTATTTGGAAAGACATATTTGCAACCTCGCCTAACTGCTCTATATGCTACAAATGATAACTCCTATACTTATTCAGGCATCACCATGAAGCCTCACCTAATGATCCCGCAACTTAAAAAAATTCAAGCTGCGATTGAGGCCATAACCGAGGCCCGTTTTACTACTGTTTTATTGAATTTATATAGAGATGGGAAAGACAGTAATGGGTGGCACGCAGACGATGAAAAAGAACTGGGGAAAAATCCAGTGATCGCTTCGGTTAGCCTAGGATCAACTCGTTATTTCCATCTCAAACATCTAAAACAAAAAGAGCAGCGATTTAAATTTTTATTGGATCACGGAAGTTTATTGATGATGGGAGGGCCTATGCAACATTTCTGGCAACATCAAATTGCTAAAACCAAACAACAAATAGGTCCACGCATCAATTTAACTTTTAGAAAAATAGTTTAACAATAGGTCTTCCCCTGCAATCAATAGGATAATGAATAAAGCACTTTTTTAGTATGAAAGTCTTAAATTTACACACTAAAATATAAGCCCATGAAAATTGAAAAGATTACATTGATTTTAGTTCTAGGGTTTCTTTTTTGGAGCTGCCAGCCCAAAAAAGAAGCGTTAGATCCCGACAAGATGAATGTAATTGGAACCATTGAAGGCTTACGCAGAGGAACCCTCTACCTCCAAAAAGTTGAAGACACCCTTTTGGTTACCGTTGACTCTACCGTAATTGAGGGTTCACCCAATTTTAAATTCACCTCGACCTTAGATAGTCCAGAAGTTTTTTATCTCTTTTTGGACAAAAAAGACGGAGATTCACTCAATGACCGCATTCCTTTTTTTGGAGAAAAGGGAACAATCGAAATCAATACCTTATTAAAAACCTTTGAAAGTAGTGCTCAAATAAAGGGGTCAAAAAATCAAGAGTTGCTGCAAAATTACATTCGTTTAAAACGTAAATTTAATAGTCAAAATCTAAATTTATTGGAAGCCTATTTCAAAGCTCAACAACGCAAAAACAAAAGGGATGCTGATTCACTCCAAAAAGCTATTGACAACTTATTGAAACGGAGGTATCTCTACACCCTAAATTTTGCTTCACAAAATGCAGATCAGAATATTGCTCCCTATTTATTGCTCACAGAAGTTTTCGATGCCAACACTACTCTACTGGATTCTGTAGTAGTGAAATTTACAGCAGACGTTCGTGATTCAAAATATGGAAAAGAATTTCTTTCTTATTTGGAGCAGCGTAAGAAGGAGAAAACTCCCTAAAGCTTAGCAAATTTGTTGAGTAACACCTTAATGTTTTTCTCTTTCTCCGAAAGAATCGAAGAAAATTGTTTTTTTGTGTTTTCACCCTTAACGGCATTCACTTGCTGTATAAGTGTATCGAAATAGACAATAGCTTCATCAATCAACTGCTCACTTTTGGTCAGGTCTGCTTTGGGATTAGATAATTCCCAATGATAGACATCTTCAATAATTGCACCAATCTCGTTATTAATATCTTTTTTAAGTTGACGTATGCTGGCCATGAATTTAGTTTTATTAAATATATATTATTTTTTCAAAATCTACACTATAATGAGAGAACAGCTTTAAGGCTTGCTTCGATATGACCTTTGACTAAATTACTGTTATAAATCCTCACCAAAACCCCCTCTTTATTTGCAACAAAAGTAATTCGTTGGGTGAGTATTCCAAATAAATGGGCTTTGACGCCAAACTTTTTTTGGACGTTCTGGTGTGGATCTGAGAGCAGTGAAAAAGGAAGAGCTAAAAAATCAGAAAATTTCTTGTGCCGAGTGACACTGTCAGAACTGATTCCTATAACCGTCACTCCTTGTTCAACAAATTCTTCATAACGGTCTCTAAAACCACATGATTCTACAGTACAACCAGGAGTAAAATCTTTTGGATAAAAATAAATTACACAAGGTTTCTTCCCAATGATTGATTGGCTATCAAAGAGATTATCACTTTGATCTTTTAACTTAAATTTGGGTATGCGGTCACCAACTTTGAGCATTTTATCCAGAATAGGTCACAAAGTTTCTTGGGGTCTCATAAAGCGTAATCTCTAATGTCATGGTTGAATCGAGATGCGGTTTGAGTTTGTTGTAAATAACTACTGCAATATTTTCAGCTGTTGGAATGAGCGCAGCAAAAGCTTCTACTTGCTCATTCAAATTCTTGTGATCTAAAGCATCTTCTACATGATCTTTTATTAAATCCTTGAGCACTTTCATGTCGATCACATACCCTCTATCGGGGTCTATGGGGCCCGTTACGCTCACAATTAGCTCATAGTTGTGACCATGATAGTGAGGGTTGGCACATTTACCAAAAATTTTTTCGTTTTGAGCATCATCCCAATCTCTCCGATATAATCTATGGGCAGCATTAAAATGTGCTTTTCTGTGAACAGTTATTTTCATGCTTCTTTATTTTGTAGGGTCTTGTAGTGTTTAGAAAATCGATGAAAAATGATACGAAACCATACGGTGTAGTGTTTTTCATTTTTACTCAAGTCTTTTGCAAGAGCCTCCATATCAATCCACTTCCAAGTGGCTACCTCATCTGTATTGATAACAGGCTGATCTTCAGATATACCGAGCAAAACATGATCTAATTCATGTTCTGTCAAACCATTGTCAAAAGAGGTGTTATAAATAAATGAAAACAAAAAAGTCAGTGGCACTTGCATCCCCATTTCTTCTTGGAGTCTTCTGGCTCCTGCTTCAAGTGTTGTTTCTCCCTCTCGTTGGTGGCTACAACAGGTATTGGTCCATAAGCCTGGGGAATGATATTTGTGAAGTGCGCGTTGTTGAAGGAGCAACTCCCCTTTGGCATTAACAATAAATATTGAAAAAGCACGATGAAGCAGACCCTTTTTATGGGCTTCAATTTTTTCCATAGTGCCAATGGGAGTGTCTTTGGCGTCAACCAAAATAACTTTTTCTTCTTTCATGCAATACACAAAAGTATTGAATATTTTTTTAAAAATGTGGTGCAATGAAATTACACCCTGATTAAAAATAATATTTTTGTCAAAATTTAAAGATGAGCTTCCAAGAAGAATTGTTGCGTCGCCGAACCTTTGGCATTATCTCTCACCCCGATGCCGGCAAAACAACCCTAACTGAAAAGTTATTACTTTTTGGAGGAGCCATTCAAGAAGCCGGAGCAGTAAAATCTAATAAAATAAAAAAAGGAGCAACCAGCGACTTCATGGAAATTGAACGCCAGAGAGGTATTTCTGTGGCCACTTCTGTGCTAGCATTCTATTATAAAAACAAGAAAATTAATATTCTCGACACCCCAGGCCATAAAGATTTTGCTGAAGACACCTTTAGAACACTCACAGCTGTGGATAGCGTTATAGTTGTTATTGATGTGGCTAAAGGGGTGGAGGAACAAACCGAAAAATTGGTAGAAGTTTGTCGTATGCGCAAGATTCCCATCATTGTGTTTATCAATAAACTTGATCGAGAAGGTAAAGATGCTTTTGATTTGTTGGATGAAGTAGAGCAAAAATTAGGACTTCGTGTTTGTCCCCTTTCTTTCCCCATTGGTATGGGACAAAATTTTAGCGGTATATATAACCTTTGGGATCAGAATATTCAACTTTTTGAGGAAGGCTCAAAACAAACTGTGAGTGAGGCAAAACAATATTCGAATTTAGAAGATCCAGAATTAGAAAGTGTCATTGGAATTGATGAACTTAATACATTGAGAGAAGAATTGGAACTGGTCAAAGGCATCTATCCCACTTTTTCTAAAAAAGATTATTTGGAAGGCAACCTACAACCGGTGTTCTTTGGTTCTGCCCTCAACAATTTTGGTGTGCAAGAATTGCTCGATTGTTTTATTGAAATTGCACCGACACCACAACCAAAAAATACGGCTGAACGTTTGGTGGATCCAGAGGAAAAAGATTTTGCTGGTTTTGTGTTTAAAATTCATGCTAATATGGACCCCAACCACCGCAACCGATTAGCATTTGTAAAAATTGTTTCAGGTACTTTTGAACGCAACACCCCCTATTTGCATGTGAGGCTGGGAAAAAAATTAAAATTTGCTGCACCCAATGCCTTTTTTGCAGAAAAAAAAGAGCTGGTAGATATTTCTTATCCTGGGGATATTGTTGGTTTACACGACACTGGAAACTTTAAAATCGGAGATACCCTAACCCAAAACGAAAATTTGCAATTTCAAGGAATTCCTAGTTTTTCTCCTGAGCATTTTAGATATATTAATAATGCTGATCCTCTAAAAGCCAAACAACTTCATAAGGGTATTGATCAATTAATGGACGAAGGAGTAGCACAATTGTTTTCGCTCAACCTCAATGGCCGTAAAGTTATTGGTACGGTTGGTGCCTTGCAGTTTGAAGTCATCCAATATCGGTTACTACACGAATATGGAGCAAAATGCACGTTTGAAAACCTTAATGTTCACAAAGCTTGTTGGGTACAATCTACCGATCCAAGTCACGAGGAATTTTTAAATTTCAAAAGAATCAAACAAAAATTCTTAGCCCTAGACAAGCAAGGGCAATTGGTTTTTTTAGCTGACTCAGCTTTTTCTCTGCAAATGGCACAAGAGCAATATAAAAGTCTGCAATTCCATTTTACTTCAGAATTTTAGGGATTCTTTACCCTTATTCTTATATTTCGGAGCCTAACCCAACATCTTAACTAACCCCCATGAAAACAATAAAACCTCCCCTATCCTGTACCGCAGTTTCACACGACATCAAAATTTTTGAAAAAAAACTGGTGCTATTCTAAATAATCAAACATGGTAAGAATAGTATTAATCGCAATCTTTTTGTGTCTTGGAAGTAAAGGCTTTTGTCAGAGCCAAATTATTATAAAAACTATTCCACTTACATTACTAAGACCTAACACTCCAATGATTTCTTTTGCTTTAGAATACCGTAAAAATCAAATAGGGTTTGAATATGAGCATGGCATAGAAACTGGATATATTGTTGGTTATGGAGATAATTTTAGAGATACTTTTAGACTACAAAAAAATTATTTCAGATCACAATTCAACTTCAGGTATTATCTTAAAGATAAGCGTTCTCTTTTTGGATTAAACTTTTCATATTTGCCATCAACATATACGAGAAGGAATGATTGGTATGAAACAAACGAGACTAAATTCACTTATAGCCTGTCCAATATATCAAGAAACCAACTTGACTATAGATTTATATATGGCATAGTTTTACCAACCAATTCTCCTTTTTCTTTTGAATTTTTAACTGGATGTGGGGCCAGACTAGTAAGGGTAAATCATGACGCAATAGCGGCAATTTTAAACGAAGATGAAATTGTTATGGGGGGCTGGTTCATTCCATCCGATCGGTATGAAGGCGTGAATTTAAATCTATCTTTTTTGATTTCCATAAGAATTGCATACAATCTATTTCACTCAAAAACCGATACCAATTAAAATAAAGTCTTTACTCAAATACCACTGCAGGTTTTTAGAATTCTCCTACTGGCTCTTTTTACATATATTTGAAAAAATGAATTCCAAATCAAAATTTAATAGATAAAAATTTTTCAACCCAAAATCTAATCCTTAATTAAAAATGAACTTTTTTAGCTTAATATCCCAAATAAAATCAAAAATGATTAAAATAGCAAAGTCACCAAAGAGAATAAATCAAATCCGTTTTACGCTTCTTTTTTTAAGCTTAGTTTTTACAAGTTTTGCTCAAAATGCCATTGAGATGAATACTGCTCAAAAAGCAGATTCGAATTCCATTTATGAAGGTTTAAAATTCAGAAGCATTGGCCCTGCGCTGATGTCGGGTAGAATATCAGACATTGTTATTCATCCTAATAATGAAAATGTGTGGTATGTTACTGTTGGTTCTGGTGGTGTTTGGAAAACAGAAAATGCTGGAACAACTTGGAACTCTTTGTTTGATAAACAAGTGAGTTATTCTATTGGCTGTATAACCCTAGACCCTCGAAATCCTGAAATAGTTTGGGTTGGCACGGGAGAAAATGTTGGAGGAAGACACATTGGATATGGAGATGGTATTTATAAAAGTGAAAATGGGGGCAAAACATGGACCAATATGGGCCTCAAAAAATCAGAACACTTGTCAAAAATCATCATACATCCTACTGATTCTAATATCATTTGGGTGGCCTCTCAAGGTCCTTTATGGAGTAGTGGTGGAGAACGGGGCGTATTCAAATCTATAAATGGTGGAAAAACATGGAAACGGACTTTGGGAGATGAAATTTGGGTTGGGGCTACAGATATGCTTATTGATCCTAGAAACCCTGATGTTTTATATGCTGCTACCTGGCAAAGGCATCGCACTGTTGCTGGCTACTTAGGAGGAGGACCAGGAACAGCCATACACAAATCAACAGATGGTGGAGAAACATGGACAAAACTAACCAATGGGTTACCCACTTCAAATATGGGGAAAATTGGTTTAGGCATTTCCCCTCAAAAACCGGACGTGATTTACGCCGCTATTGAATTGGAAAGAAGAAAAGGGGGTGTTTATAGAAGTGATAACCAAGGGGCATCTTGGATCAAAATGAGTGACGCTGTAGCCGGAGGTACCGGCCCTCATTATTATCAAGAGCTATATGTTTCACCTCACCATTTTGATGAGCTCTACTTAGCCAACAATTATATGTTAGAATCTTTTGACGGAGGCAAAACATTTCAACAGATGAATGAATCAGAAAAGCACGTAGACAATCACGCAGTAGCCTTTAAAAAAGACGATCCCAACTACATTTTAGTTGGTTGTGATGGCGGGTTGTATGAGAGTTTCGACAAAACTAAAAACTGGAAATATATTGACAATTTACCTGTCACACAATTTTATAAAATTGCAGTCGATGACGCCGAACCATTCTATTATGTGTATGGAGGAACACAAGATAATAATAGTCAAGGTGCACCCTCTAGAACAGATAACGTTCATGGCATTCGCAATTCTGATTGGTTTGTTGTTTTGGGTGGAGACGGTCATCAGCCAGCCACAGAACCTGGAAATCCTAACATTGTTTATGCACAATCACAACAAGGAAATCTTCATCGTCACGATAGAATTTCTGGTGAAAATGTTTACATCAAACCCCAACCAGAGCTGGGTGAGAAAACAGAACGTTTCAACTGGGATGCCCCTATATTAGTGAGTCCTCACAATCCTCAACGAATCTACTTTGCCTCACAACGTGTTTGGAAATCAAATGATAGAGGTGATTCTTGGGAAACTATTTCGAATGATTTAACTAACAATGTAGAGCGTATACAGACTCCCTTTTATGGCAAACAACAAAAATGGGATAATGCTTGGGATATTTACGCGATGTCTAATTACAGTACTATTACTTCTTTATCAGAATCACCAAGAAAAGAAGGATTGATTTATGCTGGAACCGATGATGGAATCATTCAAGTGACAGAAGACGGGGGTTTAAACTGGAGAAAAGTTGATTTTTTAAAAATCAAAGGATTACCAACAACAGCATTTGTCAATGATATTAAAGCTGATTTATATGATGAAAATATAGTTTATGCTGTTTTTGATAATCACAAATTTGGAGATTATCAACCTTATTTATTTAAGAGTGAAAATAAGGGAAGAAATTGGCAAAATATATCCAACGGGCTCCCAGACAGAAACTTGTTGTGGCGGATTGTTCAAGATCATAAAAACAACAATCTGATGTTCTTGGGAACTGAATTTGGTATTTATTTTACAAATGACGGAGCAAGCACATGGCAAAAACTAAGTGGTGGATTTCCAAATATTTCTGTCCGTGATTTAGCCATTCAGAAAAGAGAAAATGACTTGGTGGTCGGAACATTTGGAAGAGGTATTTATATTTTAGATGATTATTCACCACTGCGGTCATTAGACCTTTCAAAAGAAGCCCAATTGTTTACCCCAAGGATAGCAAAATGGCATCTACAACGCAGGGTTTTAGGAAGCTCTAGGAAGGCTTCTCAGGGCGATAATTTTTTTGTAGCTGATAATCCACCCTACGGAGTAGCATTCACTTATTTTCTCAAAGACAGTTTACAATCAAAAAAGGATCAACGAAAAGAAAGAGAAAAGAAAATTGAGGTGAAAAATGGAACTGTAGCTGTGCCTGATTGGGCAGTGCTTGAAGAAGAACAGGAAGAGCTTGAACCCCAACTTTGGATGTTCATTTATGATTCAGAAAATAATATCCTGAGAAAAATTGAAGGGAAAAACAAAAAGGGTATAAACCGAATGAGTTGGGATCTTTCAACGGCATCAATGGCAACAGTTTCAGCCAAAAATGTTGACAAAGTGATGAAAGGGTATATGGTGGAGCCAGGAAATTATTCAGCTCAGCTTCACAAACAAATTCAAGGAAAATATATCAGTATTGGAGAAAAAGTATCTTTTGAGGTGCACGCGTCAAGCATAGGTGAACTGGCAGGAAACTCCCCTGAAAAAGTGGCAAAACATTGGAAAACAATTGCTACTTTATCTGACAAAATCAATACCCTCAAAACGGATATTGAGGACACCAGAGGTCGAATCAAAATAATGCTAACTGCCTATGATAGAGCGACTAAGAGTAATGAAACACTTCATTCCGATTTACTGAATTTACGTCTTCAATTTTTAGCATTAGAACAACAATTTAGTGGAAGTAAACCACGTCAAGAGATTGGTGAAAAAAATGAATATCCAACAATAAGTGATTACATTGGTGCTGCAAGGGCAAACACAACGTATGGGCCCACCAAAGCACATTTGAAGTATTTGAGCAACGCTGTCACACTTTTTGACAAAATGAATGGGACGCTAGAGCAAATCAAAGAAGCTCTAGTTCCATTGGAAATAAAGTTGAAAACTATTGGAGCCCCCAACATAAAAAAATAAAAATATTCTAAATCAAAGATCATTTTTTAATTTAATATTTTAAAAGCTTAAACCGTTTAAAAGACCACACTCCACAACTCTATTCAATGCCTATGAAATACCTACATATTACTTTTTTGCTTTTTTTAAACTATCGAGGCTTTAGTTTTGTTCCATTATTAAGTTTTTAAGACTCAATGCCTTTTATATCAATAAAAAAAATAATAGTACTCGGCCTAGGGAAAGTTGGATCTTTGGTAGGCGTGCTTCTAAATAAAAATTTTTCTGTGACAGGTCTAGATAAACAAATGCCACACTACACTTATGAACTTCCTTTTAAAGTGATTTCTGGAAATGTGAGTGATCCTACTTTTATGCGAAAAACTGTCGCTAACTTTGATGCTGTCGTATCAGCCCTACCCTATTTCTTAAATCAAGATATTGCCCAAATTGCACACGATTTAGGGAAACATTATTTTGATTTGACTGAAGATGTGGAAAGCACCAACTTTATTAGAAAATTAGCAAAAACAGCAAAAGGTGTGATGGTGCCTCAATGTGGATTAGCTCCCGGATTGATAGGTATTAAAGGGGCGGATCTTGCTAAGCCTTTTACAAAATTGAGAGATATTGAATTACGCGTTGGTGCCTTACCTCGGTATCCAAATGGTCTATTGGCTTATTCTTTTACTTGGTCACCTGCTGGTGTAATAAATGAATATCTCAATGATGCAGAAGTGATTCAAAATGGGAAGAGAAAAATGGTCCCCTCATTAGATGGAACAGAGTATATTAACATTGGAGGGCAAGAATTTGAAGCCTTTTCTACTTCTGGAGGCTTAGGCACTATGTGTGAAACTTTTGAAGGAAAGGTGGATACACTCAATTACAAAACCATACCTTATCCAGGTCATGGAAAACTCATGCGCTTCTTGATGTATGAGCTTATTCTTAAACATAATAAAAAACAGTTAGAAGATATACTTAAAAATGCCAAACCGCCTGTAAAAGAAGACGTCGTCTATGTATATGCTGTCGTAGAGGGCTGGAAAGATAAAAAGTTATTTCGTGAAGAATATTTCAAAGAGTTTCTTCCCTTAAGAATTCAGAGTAAATTGTGGAGAGCGATCTCCTGGACAACCGCAGCTTCTGTTGTTAGTGTTGTGGAATTAGTAGCGGAAGGTAAGCTTCCAAACAAAGGGTTTATAAAACAAGAAGATATTAATTTTGGCGAGTTTATAGCAACGGATACGGGTTCACTCTTTCAACAATAATAAAATGAAATTTGATGAAAATAATTGCTTAGATAAAATACTACATCACCTTTTTATTCCCTATTTTAAAAGGGTACCCGATGTAAAAAAGATATTCAATGCCATGATCAAAGAGGGAATTATCAATGACACCGATGAAATTTTGAATGACCATGTCGCATTTAGAACATTAGGAGTAAAATATTTAGGAATCCAATCGCTTGAAAAAATATTTTTGCATCATGGCTACACTAAAATGGATCACTATCATTTTGAAAGTAAAAAATTAGATGCCTATTGGTATGCCCCACCTCATCCAAAATATCCGAGGGTTTTTATAAGTGAACTTAGGGTAGAAGACTTAAGCCATCAAACTCAAAAACTGCTTATAAAATATACTCAAGATGTAAAAGCTGATCCTGTTGAGGCTCTTAATTTAGAAGATGCTGATGCTGTGGGAGCTTTTTTTCATCAGCCTCTGTTTTCATTACCCACTTCTAAAGAATATCAGCAATTGTTGAATGAAAGTGAATATGCTGCTTGGGTTCTTTATAATCGTTATTATTTGAATCATTATACCCTTAGTATTCACGCGTTAAAAAAAGGCTATAATACACTAGAAAATTTTGTTCTTTTTCTGGAAAAGATTGGAATTAAATTGAATGATGCGGGTGGAAAAATTAAAGTTAGTCGAGATAAACTGCTAAAGCAAAGCAGTACAGTTGCAGAAATGGTCAAAGCGAAATTTTCTGACGGCAGCATCTTATCCATCTCCGGGAGCTACGTGGAATTTGCAGAACGCAGAATTTTACCAGAATTTAAGCAGCTTCCTGAAAATCAGATTTCCCCCAAACATAGACGCGAGGGATTTGAAGCTAGCAACGCAGATAAAATATTTGAGAGTACCTACACAGAACAAATAAAAAAAGAAAAGAACAAGTAACTATTCTTTAAAAAAATAAAAATGGAAATTGATTTAAAAACTTTTGACCTTCCGTCAAAACTTTTCGCAATAAGCACCGGATTGAAGACTAGCAGAGGTCAAGGGGAAACTATTGAAAATATTTCACCTGTTGATGGTAAAGCGATAGGAAAAATGAATTTGGCCTCAAAAAGGGATTATGAAAAAGGCATACAAGCGGCAAAGGGCGCTTCAAAAGAATGGAGCACAATGCCAGCCCCCAAACGAGGAGAAATTGTAAGACAGTTTGGTGATGTTTTAAGAAAAAATAAAGAATCCTTAGGAAAACTGGTAAGTTATGAAATGGGTAAAAGTCTTCAAGAGGGATATGGTGAAGTGCAAGAAATGATCGATATCTGTGATTTTGCAGCAGGCCTCTCCAGACAATTGTATGGACTTCAAATCCAATCAGAAAGACCCAATCATAGAATGTTTGAGCAATGGCACCCCTTAGGTGTGGTTGGAATTATTTCGGCGTTTAATTTTCCTGTAGCTGTTTGGTCTTGGAATGCGGCAATAGCATGGGTTTGTGGGAATGTTTGTGTGTGGAAACCTTCAGAAAAAACACCCTTCACTGCCATCAAATGTCAATCTCTTTTTAGTCTAGTCCTTAAAAAAAATAAATTACCAGAAGGCATCTCAAATCTTATTGTTGGAGGAGCTGAAATTGGCGCTTTAATGGCCTCTGACAAGCGCATATCTTTGGTCTCAGCAACAGGATCCACTCGTATGGGAAAAGCTGTTGCAGCTAGTGTTGCCAAACGACTTGGAAAAACCATACTCGAACTAGGGGGTAACAATGCTATCATTATTACTGAAAATGCAGATTTAAATCATGCCTTGCCGGCTATTGTTTTTGGTGCTGTTGGAACAGCCGGTCAACGATGTACCTCAACCCGGAGACTAATAATTCACAAAAATCAATATGAAAAATTGAAAGCAGAATTGATAAAAGTATATCAACAATTACAGATAGGAAATCCTTTAGATGAAAAAAATCATGTAGGCCCTTTAATCGACAAACAAGCAGTCACACAATACAGCAAAGCGATTGAAGAAGCAAAATCTCAGGGGGGTACTGTACTTTTTGGCAATAGAGTGTTAGCTGGAAAAAAATATAATTCAGCGTGTTATGTTCTTCCCACCCTAATTGAAGCATCATCAAAAATGGAGATCATTCAACAAGAAACATTTGCCCCTATATTATATCTAATGAAGTATAGTACACTTGAAGAAGCTATAGCCACCCAAAACAATGTTCCTCAAGGACTTTCTTCAGCTATTTTTACGTTAAATATGAGAGAAGCAGAGCAATTTTTATCTAACTGTGGTTCTGATTGTGGAATTGCCAATGTAAATATTGGCACCTCAGGTGCCGAAATCGGAGGTGCTTTTGGTGGTGAAAAAGAAACTGGAGGAGGAAGAGAAAGTGGATCAGATACATGGAAAAACTATATGAGAAGACAAACTTGTACTGTAAATTATGGCTCAAAGCTTCCACTAGCACAAGGAATTAAATTTGACATTTAATCTAGGATCCACAATAGGTATTGATTATTTTAAAATTAATATAGTTAAAAAAAATACCCTCAAACAACTTAGAAAAGAGGGTTGGAAAAAAGGCTTTTACAATTTCTCCCCATGAAATAAGAAGGATTCGATAGTTCTTTATAACTTGGGTTTTTCATTAAATGATCTACCTTTTAGAAGATTGTTACTACTTTCTATAAGCTAAGGGATAATGATATGAAAGAATTGAAAATTATTTTTACGACATTAATAGTAGTGTTATTTTTTTTGGGATGTAAAAAACCAGATCATCTAAAATGTGTAATTGAATATGAAGGAGATTATACTGCTATTTTAGAATGTGATAACCGAAATGAAATTTGGGAAGTTTTTATTGGCAGGGATATTCTAAGTGATCAAATGGATATATTCTTAAAAAATTTTTCATTTAATGGAACGATAAGTGCACGAGTTAAAGATGATTGTTCTTTCATTATTTTGGCCTCTGATGAGTTCATATCACCAAGTGGAGAAACAATTTCAATAGCATCAGGCACAGGAAATAGTGAAGGTGAAAATCTATTAATAAATCTTAACACAAGTTTTGACTCTAACTGTTTGCTCAAGCTAGTTAAAAAATAGATTTTTTAAGATTGATTTTAATTGTTCTGCACAAGACAAAATCTATTCACTTTTTAAGAATTTTTGATAAGCAAATCCATTTTATAATTTTTCAATATTTACAATTATGAAAACAATGACTTGTAAACAACTAGGAGGTGCCTGCCATTTTAAAATTCAAGCAGAGAATTTTAATGATATGGCTGCTCTCAGCAGAAAACATGCACTAGAAATGATTCAAAAAGGAGATCAAGCTCATCAAGAAGCTATGCATAAAATGAAAGAACTCATGCAGTCATCTCATGCTATGGAGCAATGGATGAAAGAAAAGGAAAAAATATTTAATACACTTCTGGAAGATTAAATGAAAAAGTGTAGAAGAAAAAAACCCTCAAAAATGAGGGTTTTTATTTTTAAGCTTCACCAGCAGGACCAAAATTTAGTGGAATGGGCGGTGGGTCATTTGTTTCAACTTCGCCATGCGCTTTTTCAAAACGTTGGATGTTTTCTCCTAAAGCTTTATGAAAACGCTTGGCATGTTCAGGAGTTAATATAATCCTTGATTTAACTCTGGCTTTAGGAGCTCCGGGCATCACAGTGACATAATCAACTATAAATTCAGAAGCAGAGTGGTTAATTATA
Organism: Flavobacteriaceae bacterium; assembly: GCA_016779985.1. Classification (GTDB taxonomy): domain Bacteria; phylum Bacteroidota; class Bacteroidia; order Flavobacteriales; family Flavobacteriaceae; genus JADHMP01. Next base: position 176,404 of record JADHMP010000001.1, on the reverse strand, counting down.
GCCAAATTTGAATAAAATCCTTCAGCTGTTTGCTCATCAATACTAATATTGAGTTGCTGTTTATTAGGGTCTTTTTGCTCACTCATTAGAAACTGATTTCCTCTTCTTCTTCTTTATTTATTAAAAGACTGTTATACTCCTCTTTTGAACCTACAATAACATTATTATAATCTCTCAATCCTGTTCCTGCTGGAATCTTATGTCCTACAATAACATTTTCTTTTAAACCTTCTAGTGTATCAACTTTGCCGTTTACTGCTGCTTCGTTGAGTACTTTAGTTGTTTCTTGGAAGGACGCTGCTGAAATAAAGGACTTAGTTTGTAAAGAAGCTCTTGTAATTCCTTGTAGCTCTGGAGTTGCTGTGGCAGGAGCTGCATCTCTTGCTATCACCAATGTTTTGTCTTCACGCTTTAAGATTGAATTTTCATCACGTAAAGCTCTAGAACTGATGATCTGACCTGCTTTAAGATTTTCAGAATCGCCAACTTCTTCAACTACTTTCATACCATAAAGTGCATCGTTTTCTCTTATGAAATCGTATTTGAAAACCAATTGATTTTCCAAGAAAATAGAATCGCCTGGATCATTTATTCGAACTTTACGCATCATTTGACGAACAACAACTTCAAAGTGCTTGTCATTTATTTTTACTCCTTGAAGGCGATAAACTTCTTGAATTTCGTTAACCAAATATTGTTGAACCGCAGAGGGTCCCTTAATAGATAAGATATCTGCAGGAGTGATTGATCCATCAGAAAGTGGCATTCCTGCTTTTACAAAGTCATTTTCTTGAACCAAAATCTGATTAGAAAGCTTCACTAAATAACGCTTAATATCACCAAATTTAGACTCAACTATGATTTCACGATTTCCACGTTTGATTTTTCCAAAGGAAACAACACCATCAATTTCAGAAACTACTGCTGGATTGGATGGGTTTCGAGCCTCAAACAATTCTGTTACTCGTGGTAAACCTCCCGTAATATCTCCTGACTTAGCAGACTTTCGAGGAATTTTAACTAAGATCTTGCCTTCCTGAATATTGTCACCTTCATTAACAATCAAATGTGCTCCTACTGGAAGGTTATAAGAACGTAAAGTAGTTCCCTTTTTATCTACAATGGAAAGGGTTGGAATAAGTTTTTTATTCCTTGATTCAGAAATTACTTTTTCTTGGAATCCTGTTTGTTCATCAATTTCTACTTGAAAAGTCAATCCCTGCTCTATATTTTCATATACTATTTTACCGGAGAATTCAGAAACAATTACCCCATTGAAAGGATCCCAACTACAAACACGATCGCCTTTCTTCACCTTAGCTTTATTCTTGATGGCAAGAATAGCGCCGTAAGGAATATTTTGAGTATTCAATACATTTTTAGTCTTTGCATCTAACAACTTTAATTCTGATGTTCTAGAAATAACAATTTCAGCTGGATTGCCATCGCTGTCAGATCCATTTACCGTCTTAAGGTCTTCAATTTCTGCAATACCATCAAAGCGGGCAATAATACTATTTTCTTCAGAAATATTTCCAGCAACACCACCCACGTGGAATGTTCTAAGGGTAAGCTGGGTTCCTGGTTCTCCAATAGATTGAGCGGCAATAACTCCAACGGCCTCTCCCTTTTGAACCATTTTTCCTGTAGCAAGGTTTCTACCATAACATCTGGCACAAATTCCTCTAGCGGCTTCACAAGTCAACGGTGATCGAACTTCAACAGAACTAATGGGAGTTTCTTCAATAGTTGCTACTACTTCAGCTGTAATTTGTTCTCCTGCACCCACTAACACTTCATTCGTGGAGGGATCAACTACATCATGTAGTGCAACACGCCCAAGGATACGTTCCCCTAATGATTCAACAATTTCATCATTTTTCTTAAGGGGTTCTACTTCTACACCACGCAAAGTACCACAATCTAATTGATTGACTATAACATCCTGTGAAACGTCATGTAAACGACGAGTTAAATAACCTGCATCTGCTGTTTTTAATGCCGTATCTGCTAATCCTTTCCGTGCACCGTGGGTAGATATAAAATATTCTAAAATGGATAATCCTTCTTTAAAGTTTGAAAGGATAGGATTTTCAATAATTTCTCCACCTCCAACATTAGATTTTTTTGGCTTGGCCATCAAACCACGCATTCCCGTGAGCTGACGTATTTGCTCTTTAGATCCTCGAGCTCCAGAATCCAACATCATAAACACAGAATTGAATCCTTGCTGATCTTCACTAATTCTTTTCATAGCCAACTCAGTGAGTTTGGCATTGGTAGATGTCCAAACGTCAATAACCTGATTATAACGCTCATTGTTTGTAATGAGACCCATATTATAATTAGACATAATGCCTTCAACTTGACCATTAGCGTCATCAATCATGGTCAATTTTTCTGGTGGAATAATGATATCTCCAAGACTAAAAGATAAACCTCCTTTAAAAGCAAAGCCATAACCCATGTCTTTGATTTCGTCTAAGAAAGCTGCAGTTTCTGCAACACTAGTAGCACTCAAGATTTTACCAATAATTTCTCGTAGACTCTTTTTAGTTAAAACAGTATTGAAAAAGCCAGCCTTTGCAGGAACTACTTCGTTAAAGAGAACTCTTCCTACAGTCGTTTCAATTAATTTACTTTGGCTTTCTCCTGCCTCGTCTAATTCATCAATTCTGATTTTGATAATTGCATTTAAATCAACCCGCTTTTCATTATGAGCAATATGAACTTCTTCTACAGAGTAGAAAGTGAGACCCTCTCCCTTGATGGGTTTTTGTTTGGTTGATTTTCTTGCTTTTGTCATATAGTAGAGTCCCAATACCATGTCTTGAGAAGGCACAGTAATAGGTGACCCGTTTGCTGGATTCAAAATGTTGTGTGAAGCCAACATCAACAGTTGTGATTCTAAAATGGCTTCAGGCCCTAAAGGAAGGTGAACTGCCATTTGGTCACCATCAAAATCAGCGTTAAAGGCGGTACAGACCAAGGGGTGCAATTGAATGGCTTTTCCTTCGATCAATTTAGGTTGGAAAGCTTGAATTCCCAATCTATGCAATGTGGGAGCTCGATTCAAAAGAACTGGATGCCCTTTTAATACGTTTTCTAAAATATCCCAAACAACAGGTTCTTTGCGATCAATAATATTTTTTGCTGACTTCACTGTTTTAACAATTCCTCGCTCAATTAGCTTTCTAATGACAAAAGGCTTGTAAAGCTCAGCAGCCATCCCTTTGGGTAGACCACACTCAAAAAGTTTTAACTCAGGACCAACCACAATTACTGATCGAGCAGAATAGTCTACTCTTTTTCCTAAGAGGTTTTGTCTGAAACGCCCTTGCTTTCCTTTTAAAGAATCAGATAAAGACTTTAATGGACGATTGGATTCCGTTTTTACTGCAGACGACTTTCTAGTATTATCAAAAAGTGAATCAACAGACTCTTGTAACATCCTTTTCTCATTTCGAAGAATGACCTCAGGAGCTTTAATTTCTACTAATCTCTTTAATCGATTGTTTCTAATGATAACTCTTCTGTAAAGATCATTTAAGTCTGAAGTGGCAAAACGACCACCATCTAGTGGCACCAAAGGCCTTAATTCAGGAGGTATAACAGGAATAACCTTCATGATCATCCACTCAGGTAAATTTTCGCCTCGTTCATTTGCCTCCCTGAAAGCCTCAACAACTTGTAAGCGTTTTAAAGCCTCTGTTTTGCGTTGTTTTGACGTTTCATTATTTGCTTTGTGACGCAATTGATAAGATAATTCTTGTAGATCTATTCGAGAGAGTAACTCGATGAGGCATTCTGCACCCATCTTAGCAATAAATTTATCTGGATTACTGTCTTCTAGATATTGATTTTCAACAGGGAGTTCGCCATATACATTTAGATATTCTTCTTCTGTCAAGAAATCTAGCTTTTGCAATGGTTCCCCTTCTGCATTTTTAGCAATTCCAGGCTGTATAACTACATACCGTTCATAATAAATAATCATGTCTAATTTCTTAGACGGTAAGCCAAGAAGGTAGCCTAATTTATTTGGTAACGAACGAAAATACCATATATGAGCCACTGGAACAAGAAGGTTGATATGTCCTACTCGATCACGTCTTACTTTTTTTTCTGTCACCTCTACCCCACAGCGGTCACATACAATTCCTTTATATCGAATTCGCTTATATTTCCCGCAGGCACATTCATAATCTTTAACAGGTCCAAATATTCTTTCACAAAACAGACCGTCGCGCTCTGGTTTGTGAGTTCTATAATTGATTGTTTCAGGTTTCAACACTTCACCCCTTGAATTTCCAAGAATGACTTCAGGAGAAGCTAAACCTATTGATATTTTGTTGAATTTTTTTTGTGTAATTATTTCGTTGTTTCGAGCCATAGCTATCTAATTCTTTATCAATATTTATTCCTCTAGACGAATGTCTAATCCTAATCCTTTCAATTCGTGCATTAACACATTGAAAGATTCTGGCAGTCCTGGTTCTGGGAGAGTATCACCTTTAACAATAGACTCATACGTCTTTGCTCTTCCTATCACATCGTCTGATTTGACTGTTAAAATTTCTTGAAGGGTGCTAGAAGCTCCATAAGCTTCAAGTGCCCACACTTCCATCTCACCAAATCGTTGTCCACCAAATTGGGCTTTTCCACCCAAGGGTTGTTGAGTAATCAGAGAATAGGGTCCTATAGAACGCGAATGCATTTTATCGTCTACCATATGACCCAGTTTCAACATATAAATCACACCAACAGTGGCCGGTTGATCAAAACGTTCTCCCGTTCCTCCATCATAGAGGTAAGTGTGTCCATATTGAGGCACTCCTGCTTTTTCAGTCAACTCATTGATTTCTTCAATTGTAGCTCCATCAAAAATTGGAGTAGCATATTTTTCTCCTAATTTCAATCCTGCCCATCCTAAAACGGTCTCATAAATCTGACCAATATTCATTCTTGAAGGAACTCCTAACGGATTTAATACAATATCAACGGGTGTTCCATCTTCTAAAAAAGGCATTTCTTCTTCCCTAACAATTCGGGCAACGATACCTTTATTTCCATGACGTCCCGCCATTTTGTCTCCAACCTTAAGTTTTCGTTTTTTAGCGATATATACTTTGGCCAACTTTTTAATCCCTGCTGGTAATTCATCACCAACACTTATTGTAAATTTTTCTCTGCGAAGTGCACCTTGTAGGTCGTTTTCTTTGATTTTATAATTGTGAAGTAAATCTGCAATTAGTGCATTTGTATAATCAGAAGTTGTCCATGTCCCTTTTGTCAAATGAGTATAATCATCCACAGAGGAAAGCATTTTTAAAGTGAATTTTTTTCCTTTTGGAAGCACCTCTTCACCAAGATCATTACTGACACCTTGAGAAGTTTTTCCATTCGCTAGAGCAAATAACTTTTCAACTAGAATCCCTTTTAGATCATCAAACTTTTTGTCATAAGCTACATCTAGAGCTTCTAACTCATCTTTATCTTGGTTGCGTTTACGCTTGTCTTTTAATGAACGTACAAATAATTTTTTGTCAATAACAACTCCTCTGAGTGAAGGCGCTGCTTTTAATGAAGCGTCTTTTACATCTCCTGCTTTGTCGCCAAAAATAGCTCGAAGGAGCTTTTCTTCAGGAGTAGGATCTGACTCACCCTTTGGAGTAATCTTTCCAATAAGAATGTCTCCTGGATGTACTTCTGCTCCTATTCGGATCATTCCATTTTCATCTAGATCTTTTGTAGCTTCTTCACTTACATTTGGAATATCGTCTGTTAATTCTTCAGTTCCTAACTTGGTATCTCTAACATCAAGAGAATATTCATCAATGTGTACAGAAGTGAAGATGTCTTCTCGCACTACTTTTTCAGAGATAACAATTGCATCCTCAAAATTATAGCCTTTCCATGGCATAAAGGCCACTTTCATATTTCTTCCTAGGGCTAGTTCTCCATTTTCTGTGGCATAACCCTGTGATAAAACTTGACCTTTTTTAACACGATCTCCTTTTTTTACAATAGGCTTTAGGTTGATACACGTCCCCTGATTGGTTTTTCTAAATTTTATTAATTCATAGGTTTTTAAATCACCATCAAAAGTGACTAATTCCTCTTCTTCAGAAAAATCATATTTGATCACAATCTTGTTAGCATCAACATACTCTACTAAACCCTCTCCTTCTGCATTAATCAATACTCTAGAATCAGAGGCTACTTGTTGTTCCAAACCAGTACCTACTATGGGTGATTCTGGACGCATCAAAGGAACCGCTTGGCGCATCATATTTGAGCCCATCAAAGCACGGTTTGCATCGTCATGTTCTAAGAATGGAATTAAAGAGGCCGATATCGAAGCAATTTGGTTTGGTGCTACGTCGGTATAGTTTATTTGATCTGGTGTAACCACTGGGAAATCTGCTTGGTCACGAGCAATAACACGTTCACTTTTAATTTTTCCTCCCTTATCGTACTCGATATTGGCCTGAGCAATGAGTTTATCTTCTTCTTCCTCAGCACTCAAATAAATGGTTTCTTTTAGATTTATTACTCCCTTATCAACTTTGCGATAAGGTGTTTCAATAAAACCTAAATTATTAACTTTTGCATACACCCCTAAGGAAGATATTAATCCAATATTTGGACCTTCTGGTGTTTCAATAGGACATAAACGCCCATAATGGGTATAATGCACATCTCGCACTTCAAAACCGGCTCTTTCGCGTGAAAGACCTCCAGGACCTAAGGCAGACAATCTCCTTTTGTGTGTTATTTCAGCTAATGGATTGGTCTGGTCCATAAACTGAGACAATTGATTAGTGCCAAAAAATGTATTGATAACAGAAGACAATGTTTTAGCATTGATCAAATCAATAGGTGTAAACACTTCATTGTCACGCACATTCATACGCTCTCGAATGGTTCTGGCCATTCGAGCGAGCCCTACTCCAAATTGTGATGAAAGTTGCTCGCCAACAGTCCTAACTCTTCTATTGGAAAGATGGTCAATGTCATCTATCTCTGCTTTAGAATTAATCAATTCAATAAGATATTTGACAATAGTTATAATATCTAATTTAGTTAAAACCTGTTTGTCCATTTCGACATCCAAGCCCAACTTTTTATTCATTCTATACCGACCAACTTCTCCCAAATTATAACGTTGATCTGAGAAAAAGAGTTTATCAATGATCCCTCTTGCCGTATCCTCATCTGGTGGTTCAGCATTTCGAAGTTGACGATAAATGTGTTCTACAGCTTCTTTTTCTGAATTTGTTGGATCTTTCTGAAGGGTGTTATAAATGATGGCATAATCAGACATATGGGCGTCAATTTTATGCAATAAGATCGTCTTAACACCAGCTTCAATTATTTCTTCTATATGATCTGCTTCTAATACAGTATCACGATCGATTAAAATTTCATTTCGCTCTATGGAAATAACCTCTCCTGTGTCTTCATCTACAAAATCTTCATGCCACGTTTTAAGAACCCGGGCAGCTAATTTTCTTCCAAGAACTTTTTTTAAACTCGTTTTATTGACCTTAATTTCTTCTGCTAAATCAAAGATCTCCAAAATATCACGATCGTGTTCATAGCCAATAGCTCTAAAAAGAGTAGTCACAGGTAATTTTTTCTTTCGATCAATGTATGCATACATAACACTATTAATGTCAGTAGCAAATTCAATCCATGATCCTTTAAAAGGGATAACACGTGCTGAATATAATTTGGTCCCATTAGCGTGGAAAGATTGTCCGAAAAACACGCCCGGAGACCTGTGAAGTTGTGAAACAACGATTCGTTCCGCCCCATTAATTACAAATGTTCCACTTGGGGTCATGTAAGGAATTGTTCCGAGAAACACATCTTGGACAATAGTTTCAAAATCTTCGTGTTCTGGATCAGTACAATATAATTTAAGGCGGGCTTTTAAAGGCACAGAATAGGTCAGCCCTCTTTCAATACATTCTTGAATTGAATAACGAGGAGGATCTACAAAATAATCCAAAAACTCAAGCACGAATTGGTTTCGAGTGTCAGTTATTGGAAAGTTTTCTTTGAAGGTGTTAAATAGACCTTCAACAGCCCTTTCGTCAGTTTTCGTTTCTAATTGGAAAAAATCCTGAAAAGATTTGATTTGAATATCCAAAAAGTCAGGATAAGGAGGGGTGTTTTGTGCACCTGCGAAATTGGTTCGTAAACTTTTTTCTTTGACCATTTAACTTAAATTATATTAAAAAATTGTTGGGGCTACTAACTACAAATGGGATAAGGCCTTTGAAAAAATTCAAAAGCCTTCCCTTTTTATATGGTGATGAAACTATTTAAGCTCAACCTCTGCACCAGCTTCTTCAAGTGACTTTTGAAGCCCTTCAGCTTCGTCCTTCGAAATTGCCTCTTTAACAGGGCTAGGTGCATTATCAACAAGTTCTTTGGCTTCTTTTAGCCCAAGACCTGTCAATTCTTTTACTAATTTGACAACTGCTAGTTTAGACCCACCTGCAGCTTTCAAAATCACGTCAAATTCTGATTTTTCTTCTGTGGCGTCTCCTCCTCCTGCGGCAGCAGGACCAGCAACTGCTACAGCAGCAGCAGCAGGCTCAATGCCGTAATCATTTTTTAAAATATCAGCCAATTCACTGACCTCTTTGACGGTCAAGTTTACCAACTGCTCTGCGAATTCTTTTAAATCTGCCATTTTTTCGAGTTTAGTGTTTAAAATTTAATATTATGATAATAGAGTGCGTACATAGTTAAAAATCGGTTTACCGTTCTGCTAATGTTTGAACAATACCAGCCAGCTTTCCACTCCCCGATTGTAGAGCAGAAACCACATTTTTAGCAGGAGATTGCAACAACATGATGATATCTCCTATCAATTCTTCTTTAGATTTAAGTGCTGTTAGAGTTTCTAATTGGTCGTCTCCAACATAGATTGCCTCTTCAATAAAGGCTCCTTTGAGTAATGGTTTATCTGCTTTTTTTCTAAATTCTTTGATTACCTTCGCTGGAGCATTTCCCGTTTCAGAAAACATTAAAGAGGTATTACCTTTCAAAATGTCTTTCAATACACCATAGTCAGTATCAGATTCTTCCATAGCTTTTGCAAGCATGGTGTTTTTAACCACTGAAAGTGTTATCCCAGCTTTAAAACACGCTCTTCTTAAGGCTGATGTTTGTGCTGCATTAAGCCCTGCTATATCAGTCAGATATAGATTTTTGGTGTCTTGCAAGCTCTCTTTAAGATTTTCTATTGCGATATTTTTTTCTTCTCTTGTCATTTTAATAGTCTTGGGTTACACAGAATCTATTGAGCGATTTTAGTGTCAATTGGAATGCTAGGACTCATTGTGCTAGACATAAAAATACTTTTTACATAAATACCTTTAGCTGTTGAAGGTTTCAATTTGATAATTGTCTTCAAAAGCTCATCAGCATTTTCTTGAATTTTGTCAGCAGAAAATGATGCTTTTGCAACAGAGGCGTGAATAATTCCTGTTTTGTCAACTTTGAAATCAATCTTTCCTCCTTTTACATCGCTAACTGCTTTTCCAATTTCCATTGTCACTGTTCCCGTTTTTGGATTAGGCATTAAACCTCTAGGGCCGAGTACTCGTCCTAGTGGGCCTAATTTTCCCATGACGCTTGGAAGGGTGACAATAACATCTATGTCTGTCCATCCGTCTTTTATTTTTTGAAGATATTCATCCAATCCAACATGATCTGCCCCTGCTGCTTTTGCTTCTTCTTCTTTATCTGGGGTAACTAAGGCCAGCACCTTCACTTGTTTCCCCGTTCCGTGAGGAAGAGTGACAACCCCACGTACTAATTGGTCTGCTTTGCGAGGATCTACACCAAGACGGACGGCAAGATCAATGCTTGCATCAAATTTGGTAGTTGTAATTTCCTTTACAAGGCTTGAGGCCTTTTCAAGACTGTAGAGGGCTTTAGAATCTACTTTTGAGCGAGATTCTTTTAAATTTCTTGTTAATCGTGCCATTGCTTTTTTTGTTTTAATGTTAGAAAGGAGCCGCTCCAGAAATTTTAAATCCCATTGAACGAGCAGTACCTGCTACCATTTTCATTGCAGATTCTACAGTGAACGCATTTAAATCTGGCATCTTATCTTCAGCAATTGTGCGGACTTGATCCCAAGTGACCGTAGCCACTTTATTTCGGTTTGGTTCACCCGAGCCCTTTTTAGCTTTGGCAGCTTCCATCAATTGAACGGCCGCTGGAGGTGTCTTGATCACAAATTCAAAAGATTTGTCAACAAATACAGTGATGGCTACTGGTAAAATTTTGCCTTGCTTTTCTTGCGTTCTAGCGTTGAATTGCTTGCAAAATTCCATAATATTCACCCCTGCGGCACCTAGCGCGGGTCCAACCGGTGGCGATGGATTCGCAGCACCTCCCCGAACTTGTAGTTTTAAAACTTTACTTACTTCTTTTGCCATTTTATTTACTCATCATTTTTAGTAGTTTCAAAATCTTGGAAGCTTTTCATTTGACCTACTCTTTATTTAAAATAATATCTATCTATTTCTAGATTTTTTCAACTTGCATGTAGCTAAGTTCTAATGGTGTTTTACGTCCAAAAATCTTAACCATGACTTCTAATTTTCTTTTTTCTTCATTTACATTTTCAATGGCTCCCGTAAAACCATTAAAAGGTCCATCAATAACTTTCACATTTTCACCTAACGTGAAGGGGATGGCAACATGCTCAGTAGCCAAAGCCAACTCATCCACTTTACCGAGCATTCTATTTACTTCTGATTTTCTCAGTGGAACTGGATCGCCGCCTTTGGTTTCTCCTAAAAAACCTATTACGTTAGTTACTGATTTAATAATATGAGGAACTTCTCCAGATAAATTTGCTTTTATCATAATGTACCCTGGAAAATAAACCCGCTCCTTATTAATTTTTTTTCCGTTCCGAATTTGCACAACCTTTTCTGTAGGAACTAATATGTCTTCTACAAGATGATCATAACCAAATCGTGTTATCTCAGAAAGTATATAATCCTTAATTTTTGCTTCTTGCCCACTCACGGCTCGAATCACATACCATTTTTTATCTGATGTGGTTGTTGTCATGACTATCCTAATAGATTAAAATAAAATTGAACAACACGAGATAAAACAGTGTCTGCACCCCAAATGGCTAATGAAAAAAGAATAGAAAAGACTAAAACTATAGATACTAAACGTTGTAATTCTCCACGCTCTGTCCACGTAACATTACTCTTAAGTTCATCAAAAGAAAATCTTATATAGTCTAAAATGGCTTGCATTTATTATTCTTTTTTTTGCACGGGTTGAGAGGCTCGAACTCCCGACACCTGGTTTTGGAGACCAGTGCTCTACCAACTGAGCTAAACCCGTTTTTATTTGACACAAAAGGTATCCGCTTGTGGCGGACACCTTAATGTCAAGTTAAAAACTTATTACTTTGTTTAGTCTAAAATCTCTGTAACCTGTCCTGCTCCTACTGTTCGCCCACCTTCACGGATCGCAAAACGTAAACCAACGCTTAAAGCAATAGGTTGAATTAAATCTACAGTGATAGTTAAGTTGTCTCCAGGCATTACCATTTCTACCCCATCAGGGAGGTTGATATTACCAGTTACGTCAGTAGTTCTTACGTAGAACTGCGGACGATAGTTATTATGGAAAGGAGTGTGACGTCCTCCTTCTTCCTTCTTCAATATATAAACCTCTGCTTTGAATTTAGCGTGAGGAGTAACAGAGCCTGGCTTACAAATAACCATTCCTCTTTTGATGTCCGTTTTTTCAATACCTCTCAATAGAATACCTACATTGTCACCTGCTTCACCCCGATCTAATATCTTACGGAACATTTCAACTCCAGTAATTGTAGATTTTAATTTTTCAGCACCCATTCCAATGATATCTACTTCATCTCCAGTATTGGCAACTCCCGTTTCTATTCTTCCTGTAGCAACAGTTCCACGTCCAGTAATAGAAAATACGTCTTCAACTGGCGTCAAAAAGTCTTTATCAACATCGCGCTTGGGTAATTCGATCCAAGAGTCAACTTCTTCCATTAATTTCATAACGGTATCAACCCATTTTTGTTCTCCATTTAGAGCACCAAGTGCAGAACCAAGAATAACGGGTGTGTTGTCGCCATCATACTCATAAAAAGAGAGCAATTCACGAACTTCCATTTCAACAAGTTCTAAAAGCTCTTCGTCGTCGACCATGTCAGCCTTATTTAGAAAGACCACAATGCGTGGTACTCCTACCTGACGGCCTAATAATATGTGTTCTCTTGTTTGTGGCATAGGACCATCTGTAGCAGCCACTACTAAAATTGCACCATCCATTTGGGCAGCACCAGTAACCATGTTTTTCACATAATCGGCGTGACCTGGACAATCAACGTGAGCATAGTGACGATTAGACGTTTGATATTCTACGTGTGAAGTATTGATCGTGATTCCACGTTCTTTTTCTTCAGGTGCATTATCAATCTGATCAAAACTTCTAGCTTCAGACAAACCCGCATCAGCTAATACTTTAGTGATTGCGGCAGTGAGCGTTGTTTTCCCATGATCTACGTGACCTATTGTTCCGATATTTAAGTGTGGTTTTGAGCGGTCAAAATTTTCTTTAGCCATAATTTTTATGTTTCGATATTATTTTAAGGAGCGCAAATTTATGAATTTTTTTGATTTTAATATTTTTTTTACTTAAAAAATTTCTTTTTTCTCATGCTTTTTTAGTGATAAAAATGATGGGCTTGAATTATTTGTAAATTTCGGCTAATCAATTGGAAAAATAATTTATTTAGAACAGGCTTATTTCCTATTTTTGCTTGGAATCTATACAACTACAATTATGGCTTTTGATATCAATGTAATACGGACAGTTTATAATAGAATGGAGAAGCGTATTGGAGAGGCAAGAAAACACCTCAATCGACCTCTTACACTCACAGAAAAAATACTTTACAGCCATCTATGGGAACAAGATGCCTCACAGGGTTATTCCAGAGGTGTTGATTATGTCAATTTTGCACCAGATCGTATTGCCTGCCAGGATGCAACTGCTCAAATGGCACTTTTACAATTCATGCAAGCTGGTAAGCCAAAAGTAGCAGTGCCAACTACTGTTCACTGTGACCACCTGATTCAAGCCAAAGAAGGAGCTGTTTCAGATCTTAAATCAGCTAATACAGCCAGTGCTGAAGTTTTTCAATTTTTAGAATCGGTTTCAAATAAATACGGAATTGGCTTTTGGAAGCCAGGTGCAGGTATTATCCATCAAGTTGTATTAGAAAATTATGCCTTCCCCGGTGGAATGATGATAGGAACTGACTCCCACACTGTGAATGCAGGGGGATTAGGAATGGTTGCTATTGGTGTTGGGGGTGCTGATGCTGTAGATGTGATGGCAGGGATGCCTTGGGAGTTAAAATTTCCTAAACTAATAGGTGTAAAATTAACAGGTTCTCTAAACGGATGGACTGCACCAAAAGACGTTATTCTTAAAGTTGCTGGAATTTTAACTGTCAAAGGAGGGACAGGGGCTATAATTGAATATTTCGGTCCTGGTGCCGAGGCAATGTCTTGTACTGGAAAAGGTACCATTTGTAATATGGGTGCAGAGGTTGGAGCAACAACTTCAACTTTTGGATATGATGATTCAATGGAACGCTATTTGAGAGCAACAGGGCGAGATGATGTTGCAGATGCTGCAAATGAAGTTAAAGAACACCTCACTGGTGACAAAGAAGTTTATCAAAATCCAGAACAGTATTTTGATCAAGTCATAGAGATTGATTTAGACCAATTGATGCCCCATCTAAATGGTCCTTTTACTCCAGATTTAGCTACACCAGTAGATCAAATGAAAAATAAATCTGAAAAAGAGGGGTGGCCGCTTAAAGTTGAATGGGGCTTAATAGGTTCTTGTACTAATTCATCTTATGAAGACTTGTCAAGAGCAGCTTCAATTGCACAACAAGCGGTAGATAAGAAATTGGTTACTAAGGCAGCCTTTGGAATCAATCCTGGTTCTGAACAAGTGCGCTACACTGCAGAACGCGACGGATTGCTCTCAATTTTTGAGGATTTGGATGCCAAAATTTTCACCAATGCTTGCGGCCCTTGCATTGGACAGTGGGATCGCGAAGGGGCAGATAAAGAAGAAAAAAATACTATAGTCCATTCTTTCAATAGAAATTTCTCTAAACGAGCTGACGGGAATCCTAATACCCATGCTTTTGTTGCTTCTCCAGAAATGGTAGCAGCCGTTGCTATTTCAGGTAGACTAGATTTTAATCCAATAACAGACAGCTTAATCAATGAAGATGGAGAAAAAGTGAATCTTGACCCTCCATTTGGAAAAGAACTCCCTCCAAAAGGATTTGACGTTGAAGACAATGGCTACTTGGCTCCCCCTGAAGATGGAAGTGCCATAAATGTCGTTGTTAAAGAATCCTCCGAGAGATTACAACTACTGACTCCTTTTGAACCTTGGGATGGTGAAAATTTGATGGGTGCTAAATTGTTAATTAAAACATTGGGCAAATGCACCACTGATCACATTTCTATGGCAGGACCTTGGCTGCGGTATAGGGGTCATTTAGATAATATTTCAAATAATATGTTGATTGGTGCTGTCAATGCCTTTAATGAAAAAACTAACTTTATAAAAGATCAATTTACTGGGCAGTATGATGCCGTGCCAAAAGTTCAGCGCAGCTATAAAGAAAAAGGCATCGAAACTGTGGTGGTTGGAGACCACAATTATGGCGAAGGTTCTTCAAGAGAACACGCTGCTATGGAGCCGAGACATCTAGGGGTTAAAGTTATTTTGGTCAAATCCTTTGCACGAATTCATGAAACTAATCTAAAAAAACAGGGCATGTTGGGGATCACTTTCGATAATGAAAATGACTATGATCGCATTCAAGAGGACGATGTATTCAATTTTGTTGATTTGAAAGAATTTGCTCCTGACAGGCAGTTAACAATCGAATTGATTCACAAGGATGGTTCTACTGAAACCATCATGGCCAATCATTCCTACAATGACCAACAAATAGAATGGTTCAAAGAAGGGTCGGCATTGAATTTGATCAAAAAACAAAATGTTACTTAAGAATTGAGATTTTTTTTCATTAAAAATTTCTCTGATTTGAACATCTACCCTAAAATTCAATTTTGAGTAGTCAAAATAAATTTTGGAATTATAGAACTCTATTTTGGCTTTTAGTTTTTATTAGAGCCTTCTTTAATGCTTCTCTCCCTTTGATGGATCAAACCGAAGCTCGTTATGCAGAAATTGCACGACTGATGGTTGATACTCAAAATTGGATCGTATTGCAAATAGATTATAACATTCCTTTTTGGGCAAAGCCGCCTCTTTCCACTTGCGCTGCAGCACTTAGTATTCTTCTTTTCGGCCCCCATTCATTTTTTGTGAGATTACCCTATTTACTTGTTAATGTAGCACTTGCCTTTGGCATTCCAAAAGTTTTCCCAGTTCAAAAAGTGCCCCCCTATTTATTAAGCATTATACTCTTTACTCTGCCCGAATTTTATTTGCATAGCGGGGTAGTTTCTACTGATGTTTTTCTAAACCTTTCAATTGTATTGGTTATGGTCTCTTTTTGGAAGTTTCAAAAAACAGAAAACAAAAGGCTTTGGGGTCACCTTATTTTTTTAAGCCTAGGTTTAGGACTACTTGCTAAAGGACCAATTGCTCTCATTTTGACTGTTCCGCCATTATTCATTTGGGCAATAGTTCATAAAAAATTTATACGCTTATTGAACATTACTCCTTGGATCAGTGGAATTTTAATAATGCTAGCAGTTGCATTGCCTTGGTATATTTCGGCCGAGAAAAATTCTCCTGGGTTTTTAGATTATTTCATTGTAGGTGAGCATTTTTCAAGATTTTTTGATTCTAGTTGGGCAGGGGATCGATATGGGTTTCCCAAACAACAACCTCTTGGAATAATTTGGGCTTTTCTGATTGGTGTAACGCTACCTTGGACAGTGATAGTGTTTCATTATTTCAAGAAAAACGCCAGACGATTAGTTTCAGACAAGTGGCACTTTTTTTTGCTATGTTGGTTACTTTGGACCCCAATAGTATTTACATTTTCAAAAAGTCTCATTCACCCCTATACTTTACCTGTAATGATTCCTTTTGCACTCTTCGCTGCAGAGGGGTGGAAAAGCTTTGCTTTCAAAAAAATGATTTTCTCTATTGCTGTGGCAATACCTTTCCTTTTATTTGGATTGTACATTTGTGGTATCGGAAAAAACGTTATTGAAAATAGTACAGATAAATATCTAGTTGAGGCAGCCACAAATGATCCAATATACGCTTATAAAAAGAAGAGTTATTCAAGCCAGTATTATACAAATGGGGCAATTAAAACCATCGATTCAATAGGTTACCTTAAATTAAAAAAGAAAGAAAAACCATTTTCAATTCTCATAGAAAAGAAATTAGTTGAGCAGATAGACACTACAGGTCTATACTCAATGAAACAGAATAAGAAAAAATTAATTTTAAATTTCCATAAACAAAACTAAACGATGTGGTTCTTAGGCTATTGACTCTTGAATAATTTCTTCACTTTTAGAGGTTTCTATTTCATTGACATTAGGGTCTAAACTTTTCATTTTCGGTGGAATACTAGAGGTCCCTAAGGTGTTAATTACATTGCATTTCCCCTTAAAAAAGGCTCCTTCTTCGATTTCAATCGAACCTACTCTGATGTCTCCTGTCAAAATAGCTGTTTCTTTTAAAAAAAGTTTTTTTTCTACATGAATTTCTCCTTCAAGTTTTCCACACAAATCAATATTTTTTGCAATTGCTTGTCCTTTAAATTTTCCTGTTTCTCCGATAAAAATTTTTTGAGAAGTTTTCAATACTCCTTCCACTACTCCATCAATTCTTATATCTGTGTCAGCTTCAATAGAACCTTTGAGAAAGGTTCCTTTTTCAATTTTTGTTAATTGAATGCTTTTTTTATTCATTATAATATTTTCTAAATAGTAATCTTCCGTCGGAAAAATACAAAGAATTTATCTTATACCCATAGCTACTATAGATTTACACTCCAAAAGTGACTATGAAGTAAATGAAAGTGGAAGAATTAAACTTGATAAGCAGCTCCTTTGAAATAGAACTGTCAAAATTTATCTAAACACAGAAGGTGATTTTAACCAGCGCCCTATTTATATTCCAGAAAATTGTTGATCCATGAGGTAGTTGAGCCAATGCATTAAGGGTATCTTTATAATTTTATTAAACTTTGAGTACCTAATTAAAATAGAGTTAACGTCAATAAATTGTATATATTTAGAGGGCCGTATACCAATTTCAATAAAATGAATTTCAACTTCTTGGCCATTTTAGCTTTTTTATTCTTAAACAGCTTGATTTTTAATGGTGGAAAAATACCCCTTAGAAGGCTGAGTGAAGAAAAAAAAAACAATCATACAGGAAAAGAAGAAAGGGTAGAGACTAAGGTTTTAGGAAAATATAAGGACTTAAAAACATCATTGGTTTTATCAAATTCATCAAACACCAACCTAGATTATGATACAAGTAATAATATTAATAAAACCCCTATAACATGCACTTCAACGTGCGTATTGAATTTTGAAAATATTCTTTATAAACCTGACAATGAGAAAGAAGAAATACAAAAAATAAGAGATCTATATAGTGAGATTGAAAAAAGTAAACTCCACTATGTTCGGTATGAATTGTTTAAGGATAAAAATGGCGATAATTATTTAGTAAACCCTAATGAGTTTGACATTGAAGATGAGGGAGAACAATTTTTTTTTAAATATAAGGGTGACTATTTTGAAGCTGATGGGGGGTTGGCTTTCTATTTTAATAAAGCAGGAGAATTAGTTCATGTTGATCAACGTTCTGGGAGTTCGATAGCCATTAGTAGCGGTGGGAGTAGTATTCTTAAATATTATTATTCTCCGGGTGCAAGCTATCCTTTTTTTATTTACTCTTATAGCCATTCCTATTTAATGGATTTTCAATATCAAGACGATAATGAAACGATTTTTATGAAAGAAAATTTTAGTGAACACAGAATCTACAGTGAACTGAACTCAACCTTAAATGAAAATTGCCCCAAAATAATTCGTGGATTAGTCAAACAGTATACTTTTAAAGAAACAATGTTATCGGAAGACTATTCTGGAATGAGTAAAACTATTCAATTCCAAAAAGAGTTTAACAAACTTCAAAACCAAAAAATGCCAATGGAAGAATTGTCAGAATTAATCCAAAATCTAATAGTAGAAAATAATTTTATTAAAATATCAAAGCTGAAAAAACTAATTCCGAATTAACATAAATCAAAAGAAAAATTAATACTTTAACCTCAAAACATTCTAATGGAACTCATACAAATATTACTAGGTTTTTCTGTATTAATCTTTTTAATTGTTATATATACTTATAATTCTTTAGTTCGTCTAAGGAACGATGTTGAAAAAACATACTCATCGATTGATGTTCAAATAAAAAGAAAGGTGGACTTAATACCTAACTTAATAGAAATGGTTAAAGGCTATATGAAGCACGAAGAAGGATTGCTTAAAGCGCTTACTAAAGCAAGGACCTCGATAATGAATGCTTCATCGAATAAGGATATTTCAGCATTAGCAAAGGGAGAAAATATGTTGCAAGAAAGCTTAAAGTCAATCTTTGCTGTTTCTGAAAACTATCCAGATTTAAAAGCCAGTCAAAATTTCTTGGAACTTCAAGAGGCCTTGGAGGAAACGGAAGATCAGATTGCTGCTGCCAGAAGGATATATAATGAAAGTGTCAACAGATACAATACAAAAACTGAAGTTTTTCCTTCAATGATTTTCGCTTCTATGTTCAGTTTTAATCGAAAAAAGTTGTTTGAAATGGATG
The DNA here is from genome assembly GCA_016779985.1 of Flavobacteriaceae bacterium. Classification (GTDB taxonomy): domain Bacteria; phylum Bacteroidota; class Bacteroidia; order Flavobacteriales; family Flavobacteriaceae; genus JADHMP01. The sequence goes on along the minus strand of JADHMP010000001.1, from coordinate 157,453 downwards.
AAAAAAGTCCTAAAAATATATCCATTGATTTTTAGGAAATGGTAAAAAGAAGATTTCCTGCGATTTTTTACGGATTGCCCTATTCTCAAGAACAATATGATAGTGCAACAAAAAGTTTAGAAGGAATTTCTTCATTTCCAGAAGAACAAATTTCATTAAAAGAACAAAAGGTCATCAGCACCAACATGAAACAGCTTATGGCAGCGCATTATTTCTTGATTTCAAATAAAACACATCCTTTTAAGCATAAAATAGGCTGGCTTACTCTTTATATTTTGGGGTGTTGCATCTTATTGATCATTATTTTGTTGATGAAACCTTTTTTCAATTTAGGGGAAGGTATATTAGGCACTAGCTTGCTTTTTTTTGCTTTTCTAACAGTTCCCTTTTTTCGATATGTTACATTCAATTATAATGCTGTTGTTAAAGACTTAGTCAAACAAAACATAGCACAAATGAAAGGGTGGCTATATGATTATAAACCAAGCCATAACAAAGCAAAAATTTTAAATTCACAATATCCAATTATTTTCTCAGGTGATGTTATAGTTGGAGTAGATGATGAATTTATAGGAATGAAAAAAGTGGACCATAAAAATTATTATTTTAAATCTGGAGTTTATGAATTTAAACTCAAGAGAAGAAGTGGGAAAAAAAATAAGTATATCACCAAACATATACATTATATAATCATAAACTTAAATAAAAAACTAAATGTAAATTTTTTATTGACTCCTGAGATTGCGGGTGGTTTTTTTAGCAACTTTAATAGCAAAGAATTACAGCTTGAATCTCAAGAGTTTAATACACTTTTTAAGTTTGATTATCAAGGTAAAAGAAGCGAAAAAAAAGCAGAAATAATCAAAAATTTGAGTCCAGCTGTGCAACTAAAACTCATAAAACTGGCCAAGAGAAAAGCTATACTTAAAATTTTGTTCAGTGAAGAAAAAATTGTTTTTGCATTCAAAGATAAGCTGATTTATAATCTTAACACAAACGCTTATCGCTACTCTGGAATAAAAACTAATGATGTAAAGAGCGTTGAAAAAGAAATTGATGATATTATTCAATTATCTGTTTCTATTATAAAGTATCTTGACTAATAAGAAAATTCTAGAAAAACCTTAGTAAAAAAAAGGAGCTTAAAAGTGCTCCTCACTTATTGATTTACAATGAGCCAATGACGAGATTTGAACTCGTGACCTCTTCCTTACCAAGGAAACGCTCTACCCCTGAGCTACATCGGCAAAAAAAAAGAGCGAGAGACCGGGTTCGAACCGGCGACATTCAGCTTGGAAGGCTGACGCTCTACCAACTGAGCTACTCTCGCTTTTTATACTTTTATGTTGGCACATCAGAAAGGCAAATATACTTTTTTTGAAATACATTCACTAGTGTGGGGAGAGCAGGATTCGAACCTGCGAAGGTAAAACCAACAGATTTACAGTCTGTCCTCGTTGGCCGCTTGAGTATCTCCCCTATAAAACTTACGAAACTGCAATTTTCTAGAGCCGATGGAGGGACTCGAACCCACGACCTGCTGATTACAAATCAGCTGCTCTAGCCAGCTGAGCTACATCGGCTTTATTGATTTTATTGCAAAATCGTGTGCAAATTAAATGCTATTTTTTTTGCTTTCAAAATAAAAAATCAAAAAGGTGGATGGCTCAGTCTCTAATTTTTTCCTTATGTTTTTTTAAAACTCTTTTGGCTGCTTCTACTGCGGCAGAAATTGCTGCCTCAAAGCTCTTTGCTGTTTTCTTAACTATCATGTTTTCTCCTGGAACAACAAGTTTAAGTTCTACAAATTTATTCAACCTATCATCGTTTTTTTCAACTTTGGTAAATAATTGGGTGGTAATAATAGGATCAAAAAAATGGGCTAGTTTTTCAACACGCTTCTGAGCGTAGTCTATCAATTTTTGATCTGCAACATAGTTGATGGCTTGAAATTCGATGTTCATAATTTAGATATTTAGGATTTATTTTTTCCTCTCGGGTGTGTTTTTTCATAAATCGATTGAATTTGAGACAAACTGCTATGTGTATATACTTGTGTGGAGGCAATGCTTGAATGCCCCAACAGCTCTTTTATAGAATTCAAGTCAGCTCCTCGATCGAGTAGGTGGGTAGCAAAGCTATGACGAATCATATGAGGGCTTTTCTTAAGTTTAGTTGAAACTTTATTAAAGTAATCATTTACGGTCTTATATACAAAATATTCACTCAGTTTCTCTCCCTTTTCTGAAATCAGAAGAAATTCAGGATTAGTTAAAAGCGCTTTATTTTTCACTTCAATGTAGGTGTTCAAAAGGGCTTCCATCTCTGGCAGGATGGGAATTATTCTTTCCTTATTTCTTTTGCCCAACACTTTCAGCACGCTAGCTTTTTGGTCATAACTACTCTGCTTGAGATGAATCAATTCACTTCTTCGCATCCCTGTAAAATACAATAGGGCAATTAGGGTTCTTTGAAGGGTTCCAAGAAAATCTGGTGTAAAATTCTCTTCTTCTAAAACTTGTTTGATTTCGTCTTCTGAAAATGGCATTGCAATTTTTTTAGACGTCTTCAAGGGTTGATGTTTTTGCATAGGTGAACTCTCTATGTCACCAATGTGGAGCAGAAATTTATAATACGATCTTAATACTGAAAGTTTTCTGTTGACAGTCCTAGTGCTATTCCCTTTTTCTATGAGACATACAATCCAATTACGGATTTCTGGATAGATCGCTTTATTTAAATCTTTATGAGCAAAGGTTTCTTCTAAAAAAGCTTGGAATTCCTCTAAGTTCTTTTTGTATGCTTTTTGAGTGTGTATGGATCCTTTTTTCTCAAGGGCAATAAAATCTATAAACTTAAAAATCGACATAAAAAAAACTGTATTCCAAAGTTAAGAACTTATAAAATACAGCGACGTTAATTTTTTTCTAAATGACTGCCTTAACTGTTTTCAGCGTCTTTTAGCTTTTGAATATATTGGGCTTTCAATAATTTCTGACGTTCCTTGACAGAGGGTTTAGTAAACTGTTTGCGAGTTCTGAGTTGTCGCATAGCTCCAGTCTTATCAAATTTTCTCTTGAAACGCTTGAGCGCTCTGTCAATATTTTCTCCTTCTTTTATTGGTATAATCAACATAATTCTTTATCTCGTTTTTAGAGAGGGCAAATATAAGGATGTTATTGATAATTTCTAACTAATCTTTTAAAAGGTTTCTAGAAATCACTAATTTTTGAATTTCACTTGTCCCTTCACCTATAGTGCAAAGTTTTGCATCTCGGAAGAATTTTTCAACGGGAAAGTCTTTAACAAAACCATATCCCCCGTGAATTTGAACTGCCTTTCCAGAAACTTTCACTGCCGTTTCAGAAGCATATAATTTAGCCATAGCGCCAGCTTGAGTGACAGCCTCACCTCTATTTTTCATTTCTGAGGCTTTCAACGTGAGCAAGCTTGCGGCTTCAATTTCTGTTGCCATTTCAGCCAACTGAAAAGAGATTGCTTGGAAACTGCTTATGGGTTTACCAAATTGTTGACGTTCCTGTGAATATTGGAGAGCTGCTTTAAAGGCACCTCGTGCAACGCCTAATGAAAGGGCTGCAATGGAAATTCTACCTCCGTCTAATATTTTCATCGCTTGATAAAACCCATCACCAACAGCACCTAGCCTATTACTGTCTGGGATCACACATTGATCAAAAACCATTTCGGCTGTTTCTGAAGCACGCATTCCCAATTTATTTTCTTTTTTTCCTGATTTGAATCCTATGGTTCCTGCTTCAACAACAAATGCAGTCATGCCTCTATTGTCTCCCTTTTCACCATGACGAGCAATCACAACTGCCAAGTCTCCAGACTTTCCATGAGTAATGAAATTTTTGGTTCCATTTAGCACCCATTGATCTCCTTGTTTCTTTGCTGTAGTTTGCATATTCTTTGCATCTGAACCCGTATTATATTCTGTCAAACCCCAAGCGCCTATTGCTGATCCATCACATAGCTGAGGCAGCCAGCGCATACGTTGAGCTTCGTCACCAAAAAGATAAATATGATTGGTACATAAAGAATTGTGAGCAGCCAACGATAAACCGATAGAGGGGTCTATCTGAGAAATGGCATCTATCATTGCAACATATTCTAAATACCCCATCCCTGAACCTCCATAAACTTCTGGAATTAGCATTCCGGTGAAACCTAATTTACCCGCTTTTTCAAAAAGTTCTTTTGGAAAATATTGAACTTCGTCCCACTCCATAACATGATTTTTGATGTGCTGGACAGCAAAATCATGGGCTGCAGAGAAAACCATTTTTTCAGTTTCGGATTGCAAATTCGGAGATATATCAACCTCTAACATAGCTTATTTTTAATACAAATATAGTTTTATTCTCTCTATTTTATGAAGCGAATCATTTAAAACTTTCTTCAAATCATCTGTGGTTATGTTTCCTTCTGCAGTTCTAAAAGCAATTATTTTTTTTGCGTTTGCCCTATCAATGTAGGGGGTTTTTTGCAATTCATAAAAGGTAGCTGAATTGATATTTATTTTATCAATGACAGGGGGAGAAATAATCTTAAAATATTTTTTTATTGAAGAAACAACTGCAGAATCTAGACCATAGATTTCGTAGCATTGATCTAATAAAGTAAACCCTCCCAAGTAAGATCTATATTTTATTATTCGTTTGGAGAGTGTTGGGCCAATGCCATAAATTTTTTCAAAATCTTCTTCGTTTGCTTTGTTAAGGTCCATTTGAATTGCCTCAACTATTCTTTTAGTAGTTAGCTTTTGTCGATTAGGAACTTTAAAAAATGGTGCTAAAATTAATGCCATAGAGTCAGATATTTTAGTTATCTGTTGGAAATGATTTAAACTGGACACCTTCCCTCCTGCATCTCTGTAATGCTGAAATAAGTCAAAAGCTTCATGAGGAATGCCCAAGGTATAAGATTGGTAATCTGATAAATAATTAAAGTTTATCGGCCATTTTTTGGTTTTCTTTCTTAAACTATGTTGTTGCATACTGTCCCATTTTTTTTGAATTGCATCTATTTTCTCCAACTCTAATTCGTTCTTAAACTCCGGTTGAAATTGATCACGAAAAAAAAAGACTAGCAGAATTAATAATATGACAATGAATAGTGACAATTGTTGAGGTCTTGACAAAAAAAAGGGGCTGCGATAAAACGACATTAGGTCACTTTTCCTTGAGGTTTTTTATGGCATTAAGATATTCATTCAATGCTAATTTTACTTTTGGGAATAGAAAAAGCAATCCAATCATATTGGGGAAAACTAAAGCCAAAATCATGGCATCCGAAAATTTAATTACTGCATCTAAGGTTGCCGCAGAACCAATAACTACAAAAAGTAAAAACAAGATTTTGTAAATCAAATCTGCCGTTTTACCTTTTCCAAAAAGAAATTTCCAAGATTGCAAACCATAGTATGACCATGAAATCATGGTTGAAAAGGCAAACAGAACTATGGCCAATGTGAGAACGTAAGAAAAACCTGGTAGTACAGAATCAAATGCCATAGAAGTAAGATCTACGCCCCCTATGCTTTGATTGTTGGCATTAAGAATGACATTACTTCCATCCCCTCCGTAGGTAAAAATACTTTGTACATTGCTTCCATCAATATTAAAAAAGATAATGACTAAAGCAGTCATGGTACAAATTAGTACAGTATCAATAAAAGGTTCTAATAAAGCCACAACTCCTTCTGAAGCGGAATACCGTGTTTTCACAGCAGCATGAGCAATAGCCGCAGAGCCAGCACCAGCTTCATTAGAAAAGGCGGCACGCTGAAAGCCCACTATCAAAACACCCATAACACCGCCAATACCAGCCATAGGAGTAAACGCGCCTTTCAAAATTAGTCCTATGGCTTCATCTATGTAGCTGAAATTTGAGAAAATGATAACTAAAGAAGCGAAAACATAAATGCCTGCCATAAAGGGTACAATTTTTTCTGTTATACTGGCAATTCTTTTGATGCCACCAATAATAACTACACCCACTAAAGCGGCTAAACACAGCCCAATAAGAAACCCTACAGCGCCTCCCTGTAAACCAAAGAGAGTTGAAATTTGAACTGCCGCTTGGTTTGATTGAAAGGCATTGCCACCACCAAAAGAGGCACCAACACACAAAATAGCAAAAACATAACCGAGGATGATTCCCAATTTGCTATATCCAATTTCTTTTAGTCCTTTGGATAAATAATACATTGGACCACCATAAACTATCCCATTTTCGTCAACATCTCTGTAGGCTACTCCTAAAGTACATTCAACAAATTTGGTTGCCATTCCTATCAAGCCACAAACTATCATCCAGAATGTAGCTCCTGGCCCCCCTAAGGCAATAGCTACTGCGACGCCTGCTATATTGCCAAGACCTACAGTGCCTGAAACGGCAGTGGCTAAAGCTTGAAAATGGCTAACTTCTCCTGTTTGACTTTCATCTTTTAGAGTTCCTATGACATCACCTGCCACGCTCAAATCAGGATTACCAGATTCATGGTGGTCTACACTGTCGTATTTTCCACGAACAGTTTGTATGGCTGTGATAAACTGGGTAATACTGGGAAATTTAAAATAAAGGGTGAAAAAGGAGGCTCCAATTACCAGCAATATTAAGACTAGTGGAACATTATAACTCCCAATTGGCACGGGGGTTAAAACTAAATTTTCCCATGCAGTAGCAATGGGCATAAATGCATCGTTGATTTGTTCATCGAGTCCAACTTCTTGAGCCGCTAGGAGGTTTGGAAATAAAAGGGGAAAGAGCAAAAATTTTAATCCACTGAAGGGTTTAGCCATTTTGAGGGTTTCTTTAATGAATGACAATATCATTAAAAATAGGGGTAAAAAAAAATTAATCTTTAAAAACTATAAATCGAAGACAGAACTTCTTTTGGTGTGAATCATGTCTCTCATTTTTAGCCAAAAACCTAAAATCAAATAAAGTATGAACCCTCCTACTAGCGTTGTAAAAGAAGCATAAATAAAAAATAATCTCACATTTTTTACTTTCATGCCAAGGAGTTCTGCCAATCTCGTTGAGACAGCAAAACCATTACGTTCAAAAAAAAGGCGGATCCCTTTAAATTTTTTCATTTGTCAAAGTTAGGAATCCTTTTGCATAATATGAAAGCCTATTGAGCAACGCAAACACTTTTGTAAATTACAATATGTTTTTTTGAGGTGCAACAAACTTTGAGAGTCAAAAACAGTTTGAATGTCTAAATTTAACATTTTAAAGCTTTGCATCGTACTATTTTGTTCTGCTTTGATTTCATTAGCCCATTCAACTAGACGCATCTCATGAGCCTTCCCTTGATATTTAAAGTACGCAAACCGTAGAGGAATAACCACATTGATCAGTAGTAATTCTCGAAAAGAATGGCTTGAGGTTTTTGCTACTTCTTTACTTTTTACATGAAAAGTATATTGTGTATTCCAAAAAGTGGAGGTAGAACATTTCAAATATTGACTAGCTTCTTTGGGTGATTCTGACTCCATAAACTTTTTAAAGAGTCTCTTTTGATGATGATACAATTGTGCTAATTGTGCAATTCTTACTGTAGGAAAGTTAGCCGGTCTTAATCGTCCAAAGGTAGGGGGATGTGTAATTCTTTTTTTTAACTTAAATTTTAGCTTCAAAAATTCATATTCTTTTTTAAGTTGTAAATGATATCCTTCTTTATCTTCTTCCAATAGCCCTAGTTGACCAAAGAATAGGGCTTCCAAGAGAAAAACATCATGTTGACATTTTTGGATCACATAAAATGGAATACTTTGAGCCATTTCTAAAAAAGTAATACCATTTTTATTTAAACCAAATCCTTTTGCCAAAAGCTGGAAAAGAACAGCGTCCCAATTATTGGTGGTTTGTTTTAAAAGAGCTTGGATTTGAGTTGTTTTCCCTTCTAGTCGTTCTACATATAATCTCTCTTTCCAAAAAATCCATTTGTTTTTTTCAAAACGATGCAATGACTTTTCACAGGGAATAAATTTTTTATTTTTTGAGAATTGAGATTGATAACGGCTTAGTAATTGTTGGTCGACATAATGCGACAAACATAACGTGGGTAAAGCCTTTCCTCCTGAAAGACAAACATCAATATCATCATTCCACACAACATGCAATATAACCGCATCATATTTTGGATCATTATGATGAGCGTGTTGATACCAAGATGATGCATTGACATGCAGCTCTACGGGGCCTATCCAAAATAGTTCATCCATTTGGATTTTAGCGTTTGAAAAATCTGGGCCAACCCCTTCATTTAAAAATCCAGGAGAGAGGACTTGTAAAGCTAACCCTGTTGTTGTTTTTAAATTGTTGGGACTAAATTTTTGATAACGCCATATGAAATGTAGTAGGTCTTCTTTCACAGTATTTAATTTGGGGTGCTATTTTATTTTTTTGGGGTGGGGACAATAGCTATTCAGTAGGGCCCTGCCACTCCAATATCCCCCCTAATAGATTGTATACATTCTTAAAACCAGATTGATCTAAAAGTATACAAGCTTTAGCACTTCTTGCTCCCGATCGGCAATACACAAAATAGTGTGTTTCTGGGTTTAACTTTGAGAGTCCATCCATAAACTGTTGGGGTTGTTGGATATCTAAAACTTGGGCCCCTGGAATATGGGCAGCATCAAATTCTTCTTGTGTTCTAACATCTAAAACCACTGGGGCATTAGTATTTGCTTTTGAGGCAATCCACTCTTTTTGAGTTAAGTCCATTAAATTTGTTTTTTTCAAATATACGAATCCTGTCAAATTAAATATTTAAAAAATAGTGATAGAAAAAGAAAATTTAAACTACATTTGTACAGACAATTATTGTAATAACAACATAATTGGAGTTAAAAAAATTGATCATACAATTATTAAAAACTGGTGCCTCAATTTCTGACAAACTCAACAAAACAATAAAGAAAGAGGGGGTCAGTCTGCCCCAGTTCAATGTGCTGAGGATATTGAAGGGACATAAGGAGGGCAATGCAAACCTTTTTATGGTGCAACAAAGAATGGTCAATAGAATGAGTAATACAACAAGACTGATCGACAAACTGATAGAAAAGGATTTAGTTAAAAGAGAAGTTTGTCTCGATAACAGAAGAAAAATTGAACTATCAATTACTCAAAAAGGATTAGACTTGTTAGTTAGATTAGATCCTCTTATTTCTAATGAGGAAGAAAAATTAACTCAGTCGTTAACTATTAATGAGAAAAAACAGTTATTAGGGCTGTTAGAAAAAATAAATGTGAATCATGAAAAAAGTTGATTTATGATTATAAAAAATTGGTTCACATAAATTAATTATTGTTCGGGGATAGGGGAAATCTTAATTTATACTATATTTGATTTAATGAACCGAACAATAATTTTTTTAACAATATGGTGGAGCGGGTTGCAAAAAACCAATTCGTGAAACCAAGACTTATAGAATAGAACGTAAAAAGGCTTGTCATCACGACAAGCCTTTTTTAATTTTACACCAATGAAATATTTACTCCGATCCTCTTTTAAAAAAATTTTAGCTGATACGCTTACACCAGTTAGTGTCTATTTAAGTTTGAGAGATCAGTTTCCACATAGCTTGCTTTTAGAAAGCAGCGACTATCATGCAAACCAAAACGATTTTTCCTATATATGCTCCAATCCTATTGCTTCTATTGCACTAAAAGATGGGGTTTTGACCACACTACTTCCAGATGGTAAAATAGAAAAAGTAGAAGGTCTTGATGCAGTTGATCTTCCAGAAAAAATTCATGCCTTTTCCCAACAATTTGAAAGTGAAGAATTTTCGTTCAACTTTATAAGTAATGGTATTTTTGGCTATGTGGCTCATGAAGCCATTGAACATTTTGATACTATTAAATTAGACTCTAAAAAGCAGGGTGTTGCTATTCCAGATATTTATTATGCTGTTTATCAGAATATTGTTGCCATTAGTTTATTCAACCATGAGGCCTATATTTTTTCTCATGTCTATGATGGGAAACACAATTTAGAAACAATTGAAAAATTAATAACAACAAAAAAGAGCTTCTTTTTTCCCTTCAAAACAAAAGGAGATAAAAAATCAAACCTCAGCGATGAACAATTTATAGATTTTGTTAAAAAAGGAAAAGAACATTGTTATAGAGGAGATGTTTTTCAGTTGGTGCTATCACGTCGATTCTCACAACATTTTGAGGGGGATGAATTTAATGTATACAGAACATTACGTTCCATCAATCCCTCTCCTTATCTATTTTTCTTTGATTATGGAGATTTCAAAATTTTTGGAAGCTCTCCAGAAGCACAACTGATTGTACAAGACGGTAGAGCTGAAATACATCCTATTGCTGGCACTTTCAAACGCACTGGAGATGATGCAAGAGACACGAGCTCTGCTGAAGCCCTAGCTAAAGACCCTAAAGAAAATAGTGAACATGTGATGCTAGTCGATTTAGCGCGTAATGATTTGAGTAGAAATGGATCAGAAGTTGTGGTTGAAAAAAATCGTGAAATTCAATTCTATTCACATGTCATTCACCTCGTTTCAAAAGTCGTAGGTAAAATGAAGCCAAAAGCTAAAACCTTTCGAGTTGTTGCAGACACATTTCCTGCTGGAACGCTTAGTGGAGCACCAAAACATAAAGCTTTACAACTTATCGATCAATATGAAAACATCAAACGCAATTTTTATGGGGGCGCATTAGGCTATATGGATTTCAGAGGGAATTTTAATCATGCCATTATCATTCGGTCTTTTTTATCCATCAACCAACAGTTACATTATCAAGCAGGGGCAGGAATTGTAGCTAATTCTGTGCCAGAAAATGAATTACAAGAAGTGTATAATAAATTAGGGGCCCTTGATAAAGCCCTAAGTCAAGCAGAAGATATCCAATGAAAAAAGTATTTGTAATCGATAATTATGATTCTTTCACCTATAACCTAGTTCATTATTTAGAAGAAATGGGTTGTGAAGTGACTGTCAAACGAAACGATCAATTTGAGCTAGAAGAGTTAGAAGCCTATCCTATGATTTTATTATCTCCAGGGCCAGGTATTCCAGATGAGTCCGGTCTTTTAAAGGCTGCCATCGAACACTATGCTCCCACAAAAAAAATATTAGGTGTTTGTTTGGGACAGCAAGCCATTGCAGAAGTTTTTGGGGGCACTCTTGTCAATCTTAACAAAGTTTATCATGGCATTGATACCCCTGTAGAGATTGTTGAAGATGATCTTCTTTTTATGGGACTACCCAAAACGCTAGCTGTGGGTCGTTATCATTCATGGGTTGTCAAAACCCCTCTGCCAGATACTTTAGAAGCCACTTCTTTTGATGAAGAAGGTCAACTCATGTCTTTGCGCCACAGAACCTATGACGTTAGAGCAGTTCAATTTCACCCTGAATCAATTTTGACTCCTCAAGGAAAGAAAATTTTAGAAAACTGGATTAATAGCTAAATATGAAAACCATTCTCAATCGCTTGACCAACCATGAGAAACTTTCTAAAGAGGAAGCAAGACAAATGATAATTAAAATTGCTGAAGGAAAATTTAATCCAAATCAAATTGCAGCTTTTTTAACGGTTTACATGATGCGCAATATTAGTCTTGAAGAACTAGAAGGCTTTAGAACTGCACTTTTAGAATTGTGTGTAACAATAAATCTAGAAAATTGTGAAACCATTGATCTATGTGGAACTGGGGGTGATGGAAAAGACACTTTTAATATCTCTACTTTAGCTGCATTTGTAACTGCGGGCGCAGGTATAAAAGTTTCTAAACATGGAAATTATGGTGTCTCTTCAGGCTGTGGTTCTAGTAATGTCTTAGAAGCACTGGGTATTAAGTTTTCAAATGACCAAGATTTTTTAAATAGAGCTGTTGACCAGGCAGGTATTTGTATTTTACATGCTCCCTTATTTCATCCAGCGATGAAAAACGTAGCACCCGTCCGCAAGGCATTGGGGGTAAAAACTTTTTTCAACATGTTGGGCCCTTTGGTGAACCCCGCCTTTCCTAAGAACCAATTGACAGGCGTTTTTAATTTAGAATTGGCAAGGCTTTATCATTATCTTTTTCAGAAAACAGAACAGAATTTTACTATTCTTTATGGTCTTGACGGTTATGATGAGATTTCTCTCACGGGCCCTGCAAAAGCATATAGCAATACAGGCGAACGTATTATTTCACCACAAGATTTTGGCGTGCAGCGCCTTGAGGCAACTCAAATCAGTGGGGGCAGTGAAGTCGCTTCTTCTGCAGCTATCTTTATGAATGTTTTAAAAAATAGTGGCACAGAAGCACAGCACAATGTTGTTTGTGCAAATGCTGCAATGGCAATTGCCATTTCAAAAAACCTTTCGCCAGTTGAAGGATTTGAAAAGGCTAAAGATTCGTTAGCCTCAGGAAATGCTCTAGCGGCCTTTAAAGCATTAAAAAAACTAAGCGAAAAATGACGATTCTAGAGAAAATTATTGCGCACAAAAAAAAGGAAGTGAGTTGGAGAAAATCAAGTTTTCCAATGCCTTTTTGGGAGAAAACACCACTGTTTGAAGTCTCTACCAATTCGCTTTCTGAACAAATCATCAATAGTTCTTCAGGTATTATTGCTGAACATAAAAGACGTTCTCCTTCCAAACCAAACATTAACGATAAAATCTCTATAGACGAGGTAGTTAAAGGATATGAACAAGCAGGCGTTTGTGGAATGTCTATCTTAACTGACACTCAATTTTTTGGAGGATCTCTTGAAGATTTAGTCGCCGCCAGAACGCTCTGCAACAAACCCTTATTGAGAAAAGATTTTATTGTAGACGAATATCAACTCATTGAAGCCAAAGCACACGGTGCCGATGTCATTTTACTCATTGCTGCAGCACTACCTAGAAAGGATATTTTAAGTCTTTCAACCTCAGCAAAAAACTTAGGTTTAGAAGTACTTTTAGAGGTACACAATGAAGAAGAGTTAGAAAGAGGGTTGATGCCAACAATTGACCTTCTGGGGGTAAATAACCGCAACCTTAAAACATTTGAAGTGAGTATTCACATCAGCTTAGAGCTAGCAGCAAAAATTCCTGATGATTTTGTTAAAGTCTCAGAAAGTGGAATTAGCAGTGTTGCCGCTATTCAGGAATTAAAAAAAGTGGGATACAGCGGATTTTTAATTGGTGAAAATTTTATGAAAACCACAAACCCAGGTCAAGCTGCTACTGAATTTATTAACGCTATAGAAGGATGAAGCTTAAAGTCTGTGGCATGCGTGAAGATAAAAACTGTGCAGCAATTGTAGCACTTGAACCTGATTATCTCGGTTTTATTTTTTATGCGCCCTCACCCCGCTATGTTGAAAATAAAACACCAACTATTCCAAAAACAATAAAAAAAACTGGGGTTTTTGTGAATGCTTCAATAGATTATGTGATAAGCTGTATCAAAGACCATCAACTCGATGCTGTTCAATTACATGGAGATGAAACAGTGGCCTACTGCAATTACATTACCAATTTAGGAGTAGAAATAATAAAGGCTTTTGGAGTTGGAAAACATTTTAATTTTGAAACCTTACAGGATTATCTTACTTGCTGTGACTACTTTTTATTTGATACTCAAACGGAATCAAAAGGAGGCTCAGGAAAAAAATTTGACTGGTCTGTTTTGCAAAATTATCCTTACAAAAAGCCCTTTTTCCTTGGTGGAGGTATAGGCCCTGAGGATACGCAAGCGCTAGCTACATTAAAAAAAACTGACTTACCCCTTTATGCTTTGGATGTAAATAGTAAATTTGAAACCGCTCCAGCACTCAAAAACAGCAGTGCAATAGGGGCCTTTAAACTAAAGATAAATGACTTATAATGTAGATGAAAAAGGATATTATGGAGATTTTGGGGGTGCATTTATTCCTGAAATGCTCTATCCTAATGTTGAAGAACTACGTCAAAAATATTTGACAATCACTTCGCAAGATGAATTCCAAAAAGAATATGATCAATTATTGCGAGATTATGTAGGGAGGCCCACGCCACTATATTTTGCTCAACGTCTCTCAGAAAAATACAACACTAAAATTTACCTTAAAAGGGAAGATTTGTGCCACACTGGAGCACATAAAGTCAATAATACCATTGGGCAAATTTTACTCGCAAAAAGATTAGGTAAAAATCGTATCATCGCTGAGACAGGTGCTGGCCAGCATGGTGTTGCTACTGCAACCGTTTGTGCCTTAATGGGCATTGAATGTGTAGTATACATGGGTGCTTTAGACATTAAACGCCAAGCACCAAACGTGGCTCGCATGAAAATGCTAGGTGCCCAAGTGCGCCCCGCACAATCGGGGAGCAAGACCCTTAAAGATGCAACAAATGAGGCCATTAGAGATTGGATTAACAATCCTGTAGACACACATTATATCATTGGCTCTGTGGTGGGACCTCATCCCTATCCCGACATGGTTGCCCGTTTTCAATCTGTGATAAGTGAAGAAACTAAAGCGCAATTAATAGAAATCGAAGGTCGCGATTATCCAGATCATCTCATCGCCTGTGTTGGAGGAGGAAGTAATGCCGCTGGGTTATACTATCATTACTTAGACGACTTAAGAGTAAACATCATTGCCGTTGAAGCAGCTGGAAAAGGGATTGATAGTGGACAAAGCGCTGCCACATCTGCTTTAGGGAGAGAAGGGATTATTCACGGCAGCAAAACTCTTTTAATGCAAACTGATGACGGGCAAATTACTGAACCCTATTCAATCTCAGCTGGTCTTGATTATCCAGGGGTTGGTCCTATGCATGCGCATCTCTTTCGTTCTAAAAGAGCAGAGTTTATTTCTATTCCTGATCAAGAAGCAATGGATTGGGGACTCACTCTTTCTCAAATGGAAGGGATCATCCCTGCGATAGAAACTGCTCATGCTTTTGCCGTTTTAGACGCTCGCAAATTCGGTCCAGATGAAATTATTGTATTCAATTGTTCAGGCAGAGGAGACAAAGACTTAGAAACCTACATAGACTATTTTAAGTTATAAATGAATAGAATTGAACTTGCTTTTAAGCAAAATAAGAAATTACTTTCCATCTATTTTTCTGCGGGTCACCCCTCTTTAGAGGACACTGTTCCCATTTTAAAAAATCTTCAAGCTGCAGGTGTAGATATGATCGAAATTGGCTTGCCCTTTTCTGATCCTCTAGCAGATGGGCCAACCATTCAAGAAAGTTCTACACAAGCACTAAAAAATGGCATGACCACTGATAAACTTTTTCAACAATTAGAAGACATACGAGAAGAGATTCACCTGCCTTTGATTATTATGGGCTATTTCAATCCTATGATGCAATATGGCGTTGAACACTTTTGTCAACGTTGCCAAGAAGTAGGTATTGATGGTCTTATCATTCCTGACTTGCCTGTAAATGTGTATCATGAACACTATCAAAAATTGTTTAATCAGTATGGCTTATTAAACATGTTTTTAATAACTCCCCAAACCCCTGACGAAAGAATTCATTATATCGATAAGGTTTCTAGCGGATTTATATATATGGTTAGTAGTGCAAGTGTGACTGGTGCACAAAATAGTTTTGGCGACACTCAAACTGAATATTTTGAACGTATTTCGGCGATGCAATTAGAAACCCCAACCATTGTAGGTTTTGGTATTAGTAATGCAGAAACTTTTCAAGCGTCTACTCTTCATGCACAAGGGGCCATCATCGGCTCTGCATTTATTAAGTTTTTAGAGCAAGAAGGCGTAGATCAAATTGATAAATTTATTTCTTCCATTAGGAGCAAATAAATCTTTAGTATTAGGAGGCACTCCTATGCTGTTAAAAAATTAACTGACTCGCAAAAATTTTTACAAGTAGTTAAGTTATTGCTCCCAAGCGAGAAACCCCCCTTTCAGATCAATTATTTGTTTAAACCCGAGAGAATCTAGAATTTTAGCAGCTTTATAGCTTCGATTACCTGACCTACAGTAAACCAATAAAGGCTCTTTTTTATCAAAAATATTTAGTTTTTGGATAAAATTATTTTGATAGTAGTTGAAATTTTCAGCGCCTTCAATATGACCTTGTTTGAATTCATCGGGAGTTCTAACATCAAGCAAGTTGTAGCCCTTTTGTATATACGTTGAAAAAACTTCACGATCAACAACAGAAATAGTTTGTTGCTGGGAAAAATTCAGAAAAAAAAGAAGTATAAAATACCGCATACTGTTTTTTGTTTCAATTGGAAAGATAAGAAAAGAGTTCCACAAATAACAACCAAAAAAGAGGAAGAGCTTCTACCCAAAAGGAAGAATAATAAAAAGTCCTTGTTCTACTACTGTTCCATAAAAATATAAATAATAGAAGCTGTGAAAGAATGGTTGTACATTTTAATATCCAAGAAACATGAGGGAAAAGAACCAATAATAGGGTAGCCGCTATAAGCATTCCATAGCCTCTTTTTTTTGTAGCTTGAATTCCAACTTGTTGGGGCCATGTTTGTAAACTTTGGTCATCTTTATTCATATCTCTAATCTCAAAGGGAAGAGTAGCTACAATGACATAAATTCCAATTTGGAAACCCCAAAAAAGTAAGCCAATTATATTTGGTTTATTGTCTTCTAGATAGGGCAACCCAACAGTAATCATGACCCAGCAAAGAGCAACCCAATAAAGTTTCATTCCTTGTTGATTTCTTAGGGTGGTTTGTTGAAAAGGAAAAGTGCGACCATACAATAACACTAAAAAGCTAGTTGCTAGGGCAAGTAGTTGTTGTTTACTATTTAAGCGGAAAAAGGTAATCACTAGGGCTACTATAGCGAGTCCGTTTAAAAAAAGAAAAGAAAAGCTAAAAATTATTTGAGATAACTTATCTTGATGGATAGTAGTGAACTTAACGACATTATATCCTAGGAGAGTAGATGAAAAAATAAATATTAACAATGTGAAGGGAAGTTTTACCTGAAGAAAATGGGCACTTACTAAACCGAGTGCAACAACTGCTAAGGCCACATGAATACTATATTTTATATAGATTTTGATAAAATTTTTCAGGAATATTTTTTCCCACATTTTTGCCCCATTACGAGAGGTCAAGATACAATTCTTAAAAAATAATTGAACTAACGCCCTTGCTTTGGGTAAAAACCTATTTCAGCATCATTTAATTTTATAAAAAAATTAAACTCTATATGCAAACTGACGCCTTTGAAAATCGCCACATTGGCCCCAACAAGCAAGAGCAAAAAAAAATATTAAAAACCATTGGGGTAGACTCTATGTCTCATCTTCTTGAGCTTACATTACCACCTTCTATTCGTTTACCTCATCCCCTTAATCTTCCTAAGGGAATTAGTGAACATGCTTTTGCTCAAGAAATGCAAATGCTAAGTGAAAAAAATGAGTTATACGACACCTATATTGGATTAGGGTATAACTCAACTATTACCCCTGCAGTAATACAACGTAATATTTTTGAAAACCCAGGATGGTACACCGCTTATACCCCTTATCAAGCTGAAATTGCACAAGGGCGTTTAGAAGCATTATTTAATTTTCAAAGTATGGTGAGTGATTTGACTGGAATGCCATTAGCAAATGCTTCTTTACTAGATGAGGGCACCGCAGCAGCAGAAGCTATGACCTTGCTTTGGAATAGCCGTTCAAGAAATCAAGTTAAATCTAACGTTGACCGTTTTTTTGTTGATGAAAATATTTTACCTCAAACAATGGCTGTACTCCAAACTCGAGCAAAACCTTTAGGTATATTATTAAAAGTGGGTAATCCACACCAACCACCTTATGATAGTCATTATTTTGGGGCCATTTTTCAGTATCCCGGTAAAAAAGGCTCCATTCCTCCACTGCCCGATTTTATTGCTTCAGCTAAGCAACAGGAAATTGCCACTGTAGTGGCTGCTGATTTATTAAGTCTCACTTTACTCGAGGCTCCAGGAAGATATGGTGCTGATGTTGTGGTGGGTACTACCCAACGGTTTGGTATTCCTCTAGGTTATGGAGGTCCTCATGCCGCTTTTTTTGCAACTAAATCAAAATATAAAAGACAAGTTCCTGGTCGAATTATTGGTCAGACCAAAGACCTTGATGGAAAAATTGGTTTACGGATGGCCTTGCAAACACGTGAACAACACATCAAAAGAGATCGTGCTACCTCAAATATTTGTACTGCACAGGTATTGCTTGCTGTTATGGCTGGAATGTATGCTGTTTATCACGGCCCAAAAGGGTTGAAAAGTATAGCCAAACGGATTCATCGTAATGCACAAAAGCTTTCTCAACAATTACAGGCTCTTGGCTTTCCTCAAGAAAATGATTATTTTTTTGATACCCTATGCGTTAAAGTTAAGGGGAGTGCATTGAGGCCCATTGCTGAGAAACATAAAATAAATTTTTGTTATATAGATGAAGATACTATCGGTATTGCTTTAAATGAGACGACCGATGAGATTCAGCTTCAAAAAATAGTTGCGGTTTTTGAAATGTTCAGTTCTCATGAATTAGGAGTATCTCAGCTTGAGTCACCTCAAATCAATGCTTTGCCCCCAACTCAAATGCGTACTTCCTCTTTTTTGACTCATGAGGTTTTTAATTCTTATCAATCAGAAACGGCCCTAATGCGCTATATCAAATCACTTGAACAAAAAGATTTGTCATTAAATTTTTCGATGATTCCCTTAGGTTCTTGTACCATGAAACTCAATGCCGCAGCTACCCTGCTACCTTTGAGTCATCCCCGATGGAATCAATTGCATCCATTCGTTCCTCAAGAGCAAGCCAAAGGCTACCAAGAAGTATTGAATAAATTGTGTGAACAATTAAATGTCATTACAGGTTTTGCAGCAACCTCACTCCAGCCTAATTCAGGTGCGCAAGGAGAATATGCTGGCCTCATGGTCATTAAGGCTTATCATGAGGCGAATCAGGAGGGACACAGAAATATATGTTTAATACCAGCTTCTGCACACGGCACAAATCCAGCTTCAGCTGTAATGGCTGGAATGGAAGTTGTAGTGGTTCAAACAGACAAGCATGGAAATATTGACTGGAAAGATCTTCAAGATAAAGCAAAAGAACACCAAGAGCAACTGGCTGCTTTGATGATTACCTACCCCTCCACCCATGGAGTATTCGAATCTAAAATTCAAGACATAACTTCGGTTATTCATCGTTACGGAGGGCAAGTTTATATGGATGGTGCAAATATGAATGCACAAGTGGGCTTGACGAGTCCTGCACAAATTGGTGCAGATGTATGTCATTTAAATCTCCACAAAACCTTCGCTATCCCTCATGGAGGTGGTGGCCCCGGTGTAGGACCTATTTGTGTTGCAGCACATTTGGCTCCTTTTTTACCAAGGCATCCATTGGCAAATACTGGAGGAAATATGGCCAATGACACCATTGCTGCAGCCCCATTTGGTTCTGCATTAGTATGTTTGATATCATATGGCTATATACGAATGCTTGGTGGCAAAGGGCTTCAACGAGCATCATCAATTGCCATTCTCAATGCTAATTATATTCAAAAACGTCTTGAAGGCGCCTATGAAATTCTCTATAAAGGAGAACAAGGAAGAGCAGCACACGAATTGATTATTGATTGTAGACCATTTAAAACTCAAAATATCGAAGTAGTCGATATTGCTAAGCGCCTCATAGACTATGGCTTTCATGCACCAACAGTATCCTTTCCAGTGGCAGGCACTATGATGATTGAACCCACAGAAAGCGAAAGCTTAGAAGCCATTGATCAATTTTGTGACGCTATGATTTCAATTCGAATGGAAATTGCTTCTGACGATCAATCTGAACAACAGCTACTTCAAAATGCACCTCACACCTTAGAGCAAATTACACAAGATAGTTGGCCTTATTCTTATTCTCGTCAAAAAGCTGCTTTTCCATTAGATTTTGTTAAGGATTATAAATTTTGGCCAAGCATAAGAAGACTAGATGAAGCCTATGGGGATCGTAATTTGATCTGTAGTTGTACCCCTATTGAGGAGTATGTAAAAAATTAATTATTAAGTAGTTATATGCTTTGTTTTACACTGACCTTGCTATAATTTTTTCTTTGAACTTCGTTGGCTTTTTTTTCTGTGCGTCATAATGGGAGGGTATATAAATACTTTTACCAATGTTATGCAGATTAAAATAACAGGAACTGGAAGTGCCCACCCCTCACAAGAACAAAGCAACGAGGCTTTTTTAGAACACAATTTTTATGATCTTACTGGGAGTCCCATTGCAACTAGCAATGAAGAAATTATTTCTAAATTCAAAGCAATTACTGGAATTGAAAAGAGACGCTATATTTCTTCAGAAAAATCGTCTGCTGATATTGCTGTTGAGGCTGGACAAAAAGCCTTGGAAGATGCGCAAATTAATCCTGAATCTCTTGATTATATAATTGTAGCCCACAATGTTGGTGACATTGCTTCTGATAGTCATCAAGTGAATACACTCCCTTGCGTTGCTGCAAAAGTCAAAGCAGGGCTAGAAATTGTAAATCCCAATTGCGTGGCTTACGATTTGATTTTTGGATGCCCAGGGTGGATCGAAGGGCTAATCCAAGCACAAGCCTTCCTAAAAGCAGGTATGGCAAAAAAATGTTTAGTGATCGGGACTGAAACCCTCTCCAGAGTTCTTGACCCCAATGATAGAGATTCTATGATATATGCTGATGGTGCTGGTGCTGCTGTTGTTGAACAAAGTTCAGCATCAGGAGGCATATTAGGTCATAAAACAGTCACCTATACTCATCAGGGTGAAAGCGACTATATCTACTATGGCACTTCAAATAAGGCGGGCGGAAAAACACAATATATAAAAATGTTTGGGCGAAAAGTTTATGAATTTGCATTGAGTCATGTTCCTGATGCCATTGCTCAAACCCTAAAAGAAGCCTCTATTTCAATCGCTGACGTGAAGAAGATTTTTATTCACCAAGCCAATGAAAAAATGGATGAAGCAATTGTAAAACGTCTTTATCGCATTTTTAAAGAAAAAATGCCAAATGATATTTTACCTATGAACATTGCTACTTATGGCAATAGCTCTGTTGCCACTGTGCCCACACTTTTTGATTTAGTTCGAAAAGAAAACTATATGGGACATCAAGTTTCTTCTGGTGATATTGTCGTTTTTGCATCGGTTGGTGCGGGTATGAATATTAATGCTGTTGTCTATCAAATTTAATTTGATAGTTCACTTTTCTCCTTCTTTTTATGACTTAGAAAATGACTACCTTTGAGGGTAAATGAATTTAATTTTACCCATAGGTCGCTATTTTATAATGCTCCAAAAGGTTTTTGGAAAATTCACCAAATGGGCTGTTTTGAAAGATCTTATTTTAAAAGACATTGAAAGTTTGATCATCAGTTCTTTAGGCATTGTCTCTTTCATTTCTTTTTTTGTGGGGGGAGTGGTTTCAATCCAAACAGCTTTAAATTTAGAAAATCCTTTACTTCCCAAAAATCTAATTGGTTTTGCCACTCGGCAATCTGTCATCTTAGAGTTTGCTCCTACATTCATTTCAGTGATTGTAGCAGGAAAAGTGGGCTCTTTCATAACCTCTAGTATTGGTACTATGCGAGTTACAGAACAGATTGACGCGCTAGAAGTAATGGGAATAAACACTTATAATTATCTGATTTTTCCAAAAATTGTGGCATTAAGCCTATACCCTTTTGTGATTACGATATCCATGGCCTTAGGAATAGTTGGTGGTTATGTGGCTTGTGTTTATGGTGGATTTTCCTCAAGCAATGACTATATCGAAGGCATTCAGTTAGATTTTATTCCCTTTCATGTAGGATATGCTTATATCAAAACTGTGGTTTTCTCTTTTGCACTATCAACCATTCCATCGTATCATGGCTATTTTATGCAGGGCGGTGCATTAGATGTTGGAAAAGCAAGTACGGTTTCTTTTGTCTGGACAAGCGTCACTATTATTATATTAAACTATTTGATCACCCAACTTCTTTTAACCTAAATGATTGTAATAGATAACATTTTTAAATCATTCGATGACCTCACAGTTTTAAATGGTATTTCAACTCAATTTGAAA
This sequence comes from Flavobacteriaceae bacterium, assembly GCA_016779985.1. Taxonomy (GTDB): domain Bacteria; phylum Bacteroidota; class Bacteroidia; order Flavobacteriales; family Flavobacteriaceae; genus JADHMP01. The sequence goes on along the minus strand of JADHMP010000001.1, from coordinate 135,350 downwards.
AGGGTAAAACGAATCTGATTATTGGCCAAAGTGGCTCAGGAAAAACAGTTTTTTTAAAATGCATGTTGGGACTTCTTCAAATTGATTCAGGAAGTATTTTGTTTGATGGCCAATTGCTGAAAACTATGGATACAAAGCAACGTATTCAATTGCGTCAAGAAATGGGAATGGTTTTTCAAGGCAGCGCTTTGTTTGATTCGATGACAGTTCTTGAAAATATTCTTTTTCCAATGAGAATGTTCACTCAAAAAACTGAAAATGAAATGCTTGATCGAGCAAATGAAGTTATCAAACGTGTCAACCTTATCAATGCCAACGATAAAATGCCTGACGAAATTTCTGGTGGGATGAAAAAAAGAGTCGCCATTGGGCGGGCTATAGTAATGAACCCTAAATATTTATTTTGTGACGAACCTAATTCTGGCTTAGATCCAAATACGGCAATTTTAATTGACGAATTAATTCAAGAAATAACCCATGAATACAATATAACTACGGTCATCAATACACATGACATGAATTCTGTACTCCAAATTGGAGAAAAAATTATATTTCTTAAGGAGGGTTATAAGGCTTGGGAGGGCACTAAATCTGAAATTTTCGAGACCGATAATGAGGCGGTAACTCACTTTGTGTATTCTTCTGATTTACTCAAAAAAGTGAGGGAAGTCCAATTGAATAAAGAGCGTTAGTTTTTTAAATATACTTCCGCTACGGGACTGAAAAGATATTCCTTTCGAGTGCTAAGTTCCTGGCACAAAATACGCTTTATTCGTTTTTTTCCTCTCAAAAAAACACGCCCATCTTCCAATCGAAACAAACTACCTTCCTGGACCTCTAGAACCGTAATAGTCTCTTTTGGAGGATCAAAGGCTCGCAACGTTTGAACTAAAACCAAATCACTAGAAGCACTCGCTTTTGGATTTTTTAAATGTCTTGCTAATTGAGATAAAACTGGTTCAGGAAAAATTTTTGGAGTTAAAAAAGGCAGCATCAAATCTCTAAAACTTTGCTTCCATTCTTTTCCATGGGGTTTTATATGCCTCCCAAAAGTTTTAAAAGCAAACCAATGTGCCATTTCGTGGATTAAGGTAATAAGAAACTGATAGGGATTTTCAGTGGCATTGAGGGTAATTAGAGTTTCCCCTTTAGAATTAATTCTAAAATCACCATGCTTCGTTTTACGTTTGCGCGTAATTTTTATTTCAATTTTAGACTGTTCTAAAAGTTGCACAGTCTTTTCTTTAGCTTCTTCCGGTATAAACTTCACAACATTTTGAATGGTAAACTCCATACAATTAGGGAGTAGAATTAGCTACAGGAATTATTTTACCGTTAAAAAAGTGTTGCCCTTCAAGAGCAAATTTTAAAATATAAGACGCCATATCAGCAGAGGTGTGTGGTGCTTCAAAGCCCGGAAAAGCTTCTGACAACATTTCGGTTTGCACTGCCCCTAAAGCTAGACCGTTGAAAGCTGGGCCAGTGGACTTATATTCTTCAGCCAATAATTCTGTTAATATATTTACTGCAGCTTTACTACTGGAATAAGCTGCCAGCCCTGGGAACTTAGCCGTTTTTTCTATTCCTCCCATGCTGCTGATATTTACCACATGTCCTTTAGGGTGGATTGATGGCAAGAGTAATCTTGTCAAGTTAGCTAACCCAAATACATTCACCCGATAGACTGCCTCAAAATCCTCAGGTTCTGTATCTCTAAAAGATTTGTTTACTAAGGCTCCTGCATTGTTAATTAATGCATCTACTTTTACTTGTTTGTTATGAAGTTGTTTGGTCCATTTTGATACTGCTTCATGATTTGTTATGTCTATCGCTTCTGGCTTTACTAAAACCGTTTGGTCAAGTGTTCTCAAGTTTCTTGAAAGAGCATATACTCTATGGCCTTCTTTAGCAGCTGCTTGCACAAGCGCATGCCCTATTCCTCTACTGGCTCCTGTAATGACAAGTGTTTTTGACACCTAAATACAATTAATGTTGACCCACAAAATTAAAGCAATAGTTTTATGGGGTTTTCTACATATTCTTTTAGGGTTTGCAGAAATAGTGATCCTGTGGCACCGTCAACCACTCGATGATCACAAGCCAAGGTAAGTTTCATCATATTACCCACAACAATAGCTCCTTCTTTCACCACAGGCTTTTGAACAATGGCACCAACAGATAAAATTGCCCCATTTGGTTGATTTATTATGGAAGTAAATTCTTGAATGCCAAACATTCCTAAATTGGAGATTGTAAACGTGCTTCCATCCATTTCATCAGGCTTCAATTTTTTATCTCGAGCACGAAGGGCGTAATCTTTAACTGAAGCCCCTATTTGGGTGAGTGACTGCTCATCTGTAAATTTAACTACTGGCACTACTAGGCCATCTTCAACAGCCACAGCAACACCAACATGAACATGGTGAAATTGTGTGATTTGATGCTCTTCCCACTTTGCATTTACTTGTGGGTGGTGTTTCAAAGCTATAGCAACTGCCTTGACCACAATATCATTGAAAGATATTTTAGTATCAGGGAGACTATTGTATTGATTTCTAAATGAAATGGCGTTATCCATATCAAATTCAACACCTAAGTAATAGTGTGGAGCTGAAAATTTAGATGCTGTAAGCCGTTTAGCAATAGTTTTGCGCATTTGGGAATTTGCAATTTCAGTCACAGATTCTGTACCACTGGGCACAAAAGGCTGTGTTTGTATACTATCAGTGGGTCGATAATTATCAATATCCCTTTTTATTATTCTTCCTTGTTCCCCTGTACCTTGGATTAGACTTAAATTGAATCCTTTTTCAGCTGCAAGTTTTTTAGCTAAAGGGGAGGCTATCACCCTACCATTAGTTGTAGAAGCAAAGGATACAATAGGTTTTGACATTTCCGTTTTAGATGTAACCGAAGGTTTTTCTACAGGTGGTGGAGCAGAGACTGCAATAGCCTTGGGAGCGGTTTCTTCTGCAACTATATTGGGTAACTCATTTTTTGATTTGAATGCTGTCAACACCTGGTCTACAGGAGTACCAGGCTCACCTATAACTGCAAGAATACTATCTACAGGAGCTGATTCCCCTTCATTCATACCCACATACAACAGAGTCCCTGCATAGAAAGACTCAAATTCCATAGTCGCTTTATCTGTTTCTATTTCAGCAAGAATATCTCCTTCTTTTATAGAATCGCCTACTTTTTTGAGCCACGTAGCCACTGTGCCTTCTTCCATTGTATCGCTCAAACGTGGCATTGTAATCACCTGAGCCCCCTCTGGCATGGCCACATCAGCAGAAGGTTTTGTAGTTTCGTCATCCTTTTTATTTTCTTCTGATTCCCCCTCGGTAGATCCCTCTTCTATGCCTGCTCCATTCAGTATGTCAGTAATATCTTCTCCTTTTTCTCCAATAACGGCTAAAAGAGAATCAACAGGCGCGGTGCCTCCTGTTTCAATTCCAATATGAAGTAAAACACCTTCGTTGAATGATTCAAATTCCATTGTTGCCTTATCGGTTTCAATTTCAGCTAAAATATCTCCTTCTTTGACGTTATCACCCACCTTCTTGAACCATTGGGCAACTGTTCCTTCTTCCATGGTGTCGCTTAATCGCGGCATATTCACTTTTATTGCCATATTCTATAATTTATGCTTAAGGAATGGATAGTCTGTTTGTTCATAAACAGCATCATACATGACTTGCTTTTCAGGATAGGGAGATTCTTCTGCAAATTTTTCACAGGCAGCAACTCTTTCTTTCACCCCTAGATCAATTGCATCAATTTCATTTTGAGTAGCATATTTTTTACTCAATAATATCTCTTTTACTTTGGTTATAGGATCAATTTTTTTGTATTGCTCAACTTCTTCTTTTGTTCTGTAGTGTTGCGCATCCGACATTGAGTGACCTCTATAACGATACGTTTTTAGTTCTAAAAATGAGGGGCCACCACCACTTCTGGCTCTTTTAATAGCCTTATCAAGTGTTTTAGCAACTGCTTCTGGATCCATACCATCCACAGGTTCGCAGGGCATGTCATACCCTAACCCTAGTTTCCATATTTCAGTATGAGAGGCTGTTCGTTCTACAGAGGTTCCCATCGCATAACCGTTATTTTCGACTCCAAATACCACAGGCAATTGCCAAAGTGTGGCTAGGTTGAGTGTTTCGTGTAATGATCCTTGACGAACTGCGCCATCTCCTAAAAAACAAAGAGTCACATTGTCTCTTTTAAAATATTTATCACCAAAGGCCATTCCTGCTCCTAATGGTATTTGACCTCCCACAATACCATGACCTCCATGGAATAGATGTTCTTTAGAAAAAATATGCATCGATCCTCCTAATCCCATTGAAGTACCTGTCGCTTTTCCATAGAGTTCTGCCATCACACGTTTAGGGTCAACTCCCATTCCAATGGGTTGCACATGGTTCCTGTAAGCTGTAATCATTCTGTCCTTTCCTATTTCCATTGCATGGAGTGCTCCTGCTAAAACAGCCTCTTGACCATTATATAAATGTAGAAAACCACGAACTTTTTGCTGTATATAAACGGACGCTAATTTGTCCTCAAATTTGCGCCAAAAAAGCATATTCTCATACCAATTTCGATACGTTTGTTTGGTGATTTTTTTCATTAAATATTATCCTTTGGTTTCGTCAAATTGTCTTACAAAATTACTGATTAAAAAGATATAGGTAAAATAATCATCAAAATTAATTCAACTCATTAGGTTGAGTCAATTCTTGATCATCTGTATTTACTGTAACGTTTCCTAATAACAGTGTCAATGAAAATCTCAACGTGTTGTCTAACGGACTTCTCACATTTGATGTTGAAAATAAATAAGAGATATCTACATCAAACGCACTAAGACTAAAGCCAGTTCCCATTGTTAAATATCGCCTTGATCCCTTTTGAATACTTTCGTGAAAATAACCAGTTCGTAAGGCAAAAACTGATTCTAAACGGTATTCAAAACCAATTGCATATGTAATTTCCTGAAGTTCTTCAGTTATCCCACCTTGAGCATCGTTAAATGAAGTAATAATCCCATTTAAAAAGTCAATATCTGGTTGTCGATAACCCAGATAGTTTCCAGACTCGTCATAGGATGGAATTGGACTTGGTACAAGTAGCTTATTAAATTCTGTATAAATTCCAAAAGTATTAGAAGCATCAAACAGAAAGTCAACACCAAAGCCTAGTTTTAAATTTGTAGGAATAAAACTCTTATCTCCTCCAACGTCATAGCTTAAACGAGGACCTATATTGGAAATATTGAAACCAGATCGAAATAACATACTTTGGCTTCCCCAATCAAAGGGATCGCTTCTGTAAAAACCAGAAATATCAATCCCCAGCGAGCTGGCTGCATTTGAATCTCCTTCATTTCTTGTTTTTAGATCAGACCGAATATATCTTCCTGCCACAGACATGCCAAATTTTTCACTCAATTTTAAAGCATAAGAAACATCAAAGGTCAATTCATAGGGTCTTTCCGTTCCCTGCTCAATAATTTTACCTCCTATCAATTCGTTATATTGTATGTCTCCAAAACTGTAATATTTCAAACTTCCTGCCCAAGCACTTCGTTCAGAGTTTTTTTTGTAGTAAGTAAGATTTCCCAAAAAAATGTCATTTACAAGTTTACTTAAATAGGGTGTATAACTAAAGCCTAAGCTAGATTCTACTTCTGTAAAAACATATTTTGCAGGATTCCAATGTTGCGAGTAAGCATCAGCAGAGGTAGCCACACCCAGATCGCCCATCCCAGCAGCCCTTGCATCAGGTGTAATCATCAAAAAGGGAACTCCTCTAGTAATGACACGACTGCTATTTTGTGCCATTAAGAATGAAGCCATCAAGCTCAACAAAAAAGTATAATTGATTTGCTTTAGTTTCATATTAAATCTTGCCTATGTATAACGTAAAAAAACGTTAATTCTTGTGGGTAAAAAAAAAATTAAAAAATCTAAGAGGAACAGATACAATAAAGCACACTTTTTGTCGTTTTTCAAGTGTTGTAGGGCAAGATTATTATTAATTTTTACAAAACAATATTTAAAGTTTTGATTATCTTGCACCTATTAAAACATAAAATAACTAGATGAAAATGAATGTTTTAAGCCAGTTGGGACTACTTATTACCTTCCTACTTCTCTTAGTAGGTTGTGGTGGTGGTAACGTTTCACGAGGCACAGGTTGGGATATTAATTCGAAAAAAGGGGGATTTCAATACAATATTGATTTTGACGATCAAGAAACAGGACCTGGTCTTGTTTTCATAGAAGGAGGAACCTTCACTAAAGGTCAAGTGCAAGATGATGTGCTTCACGATTGGAATAATACCCCTACACAACAGCATGTAATGTCCTTTTATATCGATGAAACTGAGGTTACTAATCTAATGTATATGGAATATTTAGATTGGTTAGAAACCGTCTTTCCAACAAGCGAACCTAGATATAGACAAATTTATGAAGGGGCACTACCCGATACACTAGTATGGAGAAACCAACTAGGGTATTTAGAAGAACTTACAACAAATTATCTTAGACATCCTGCCTATGCAGAATATCCTGTGGTGGGTGTCAATTGGTTGCAGGCAGTTCAATATGCCGAATGGCGAACAGATCGGGTAAATGAATATTTTTTAGAAAGAGAATCTTATATTCAAAAAGACGTTCGCTATACCGAAATTGAGGCCAATAGTACATTTAGCACAGCAGCATACTTAAAACGTCCGGAGACCGCCTATGGAAACAAAATGGACAGTCTTATCGGAAAAAAAGGACAAATCAAAGTGGGTGATTCCTTGGTTAATAATTACGCCAGTACTGAAAAGGGAGTGCTACTTCCTTCCTACAGACTACCCACAGAATCAGAATGGGAATATGCGGCTCTAGCCTTAGTTGGTGATCGTGAATACAATACTTACAGAGGGAAGAAAAAATACCCTTGGTCGGGAGAATATACCCGTTCAAGTGAACGAAGAACAGAAGGTGATCAACTGGCTAACTTTAAATTAGGAAAAGGAGATTATGGTGGAATTGCTGGATGGTCTGATGATGGTGCTGATATCACTATCCAAGTAAAGCAATACCCCCCCAATGATTTTGGAATATATGACATGGCAGGGAATGTTGCAGAATGGGTTTCTGATGTGTATCGACCTATTATTGATGACGAAGCAAACGACTTTAATTACTACAGAGGTAATGTATATTTAAAAAGTGTTTTGGGAGAAGATGGAAAAGCTGAAGTAATTTCGCCTGACCAGCTTGTTTTTGACACCCTTCCCAATGGAAAAGTTTTATTAAAAAGACTGCCAGGGGAACTAAAACAAATGCCTGTTGACGAAGAAGAAACCTTTTTGAGACAAAATTTTTCTGAAAGTGACAATCGTAATTTCAGAGACGGAGATATTGAATCTTCGAGGAAGTTTGGTGATGGGAGCAGTAATGAAAATTCAAATCGCCCAGAAACAACAGTCATGTATGATGCTCCTAATACACCAAAAGCTTCCTATGATGAAGAAGGTAACCTAGTAGCTACTATTGATAGTTCTCCAAAAAGAACTACTTTGATTTCTGACGAGGTACGCGTATTCAAAGGAGGTTCATGGCGTGATCGAGCCTATTGGCTTGATCCAGCACAAAGACGTTATCTTCCACAATATATGGCTACTGATTACATCGGATTTCGTTGTGCCATGTCTAGGCTTGGTTCTAAAAGTAAAGTCAAGAAAACGGCACGCCATAAAAGAAGAAGAGGATAGCACTATAGCCCTTTCTTGAAGTTGCCAAGCTATGGATATAACAGCGCTTTACGCACTCTTCAAATCATCTGATGGAATAGCCACAGATACCCGAAACACACTTAGTAAAAAAATTTACTTTGCCCTAAAAGGTGATCATTTTGATGGCAATGATTTTGCTCTTGATGCACTTTCAAAAGGTGTCATAGCAGCAGTTGTTGATCGACCGGCTTTAAAAGACAGAACTGACAAAATCTTTTTTGTAGACGATGTCTTAAAAAAACTACAAGAGCTTGCGCATTTTCATAGAAAAAAATGTAAGACTACTATTATTTCAATTACAGGAAGCAACGGTAAGACTACCACCAAAGAATTAATCAAAACCATCCTATCAGAAAATTTTAGTTGTCAAGCAACAGAAGGCAACTTGAATAATCACATAGGGGTGCCACTTACTCTCCTTAAATTGAAAGAAACAACTCAATTTGGTATAGTTGAAATGGGTGCCAATCATCAAGGGGAAATTGCTTTTCTCTGCAAAATTGCTGCCCCTGATTGGGGATACATCACTAATTTTGGAAAAGCGCACCTAGAAGGATTTGGCGGACTAGATGGAGTTATAAAAGGAAAAACAGAGCTTTATCGCTATCTTACTGAAAATAAAGGAAATATTTTAGTGCATGCCGATGATGCTGAACAAGAAAAGGCTGTAGGAACATATTCTGTCATTCGGTTTGGAAAAAATTCTACTAACGACTATTGTATCCAATATTCAGATGCGATTGATGATGAATTATGTATCCACTTTTCAAACAGGAAACTATGTTGCCCTCTTTATGGAGCCTATAATTTACCAAATATTGCTGCAGCCACCGCATTAGGGATTCATTTAGGTGTATCCTTAGAGCAGATTTCTAGCGCTTTAAGTTGTTTCGAAACACAAGCCAATCGATCACAATTGATTCAAAAAGGCAAGTATTCTTTTGTTTTAGATGCCTATAATGCCAATCCAACAAGTACAAAGGCTGCCTTGATGAGTTTTGCTCAAAAAAAAGCCGAGAGTAAAGGAATCATTTTAGGAGACATGTTAGAATTGGGGGTAGAGGCTTTTGAAGAACATCAAAAAATAGTATTTCAAGCACTAGCAATGAAATTTGAAGAGATCTATTTAGTAGGTAGTCTTTGGCCACAATTAGAAATAGAACATTCAAAAATAAAGATCTTTGAAGCCAGTGAAGTTTTGCGCGACTATTTTGTAGAAAACCCCTCTAATGTTACTACATTACTTCTAAAAGGGTCACGCGGAATCGCTTTGGAAAAAATTTTAGACGCATTTTAATTTAATAGTATAATTATGCCTTTCAGAATTGTTTTACTCACCCTCGTTTTATTTTTCTCGTGTACTGTTTCTAATGATCGATGTGGAAAAATTATACAAAAAATTACTGCTAATGGCAATTACTATTTCGTTTTGCAAACGGATGATTATGGTAGTCAAATAAATAGTGATACTTATATTCCAGACGACGGTGTCAGACAAGGACTTGTGAATTTCGCCACCTATGAAGCCTATTCAGTGGGGGACGAATATTGCGCTGAAGATTAAGTTTTAGACCCTTCAATTATTTGAGAAACCACGTCTGGGTTAAGCAATGTTGAAGTATCTCCTAGGCTTGCTATATCCTTACTCGCTACTTTTCGCAGAATTCTCCTCATGATTTTTCCTGATCTCGTTTTGGGTAGACCAGGAACAATTTGAACTTGATCAGGCTTAGCAATTGGCCCTATGATCTTTCGAACTGTATCTTTAATTTCTTCTGAAAGATGTGTTGAAGAATCCGCTGAATCACAAATCACAAAGGCATAAATTCCCTGTCCTTTAATGTCGTGAGGAAAGCCAACTACTGCAGATTCAATCACTTTAGGATGTTCATTTATTGCATTTTCGACTTCTGCAGTTCCCATACGATGACCCGATACATTTATCACATCATCAACACGACCCAAAATTCGTAGATACCCATCATGGTCTCTTTTTGCACCGTCTCCAGTAAAATACATTCCAGGATAAGCAGAAAAATAAGTTTCTTTACATCGTTTATGATCACCATAAGTGGTTCTCAATATGGAGGGCCAAGGAAACTTAATACACAGATTCCCTTCTACATTGTTTCCTGTAAGTTCATTGCCCTCAGCATCAACTATCACAGGTTGAATGCCTGGCAATGGCAATGAAGCGTGTGCTGGTTTGTTGGGGGTAATTCCTGCTAATGGAGAGATCATAATACCGCCCGTTTCTGTTTGCCACCAAGTGTCCACCAAAGGACAATTTCCTTTTCCAACTTGAGTGTGATACCAATGCCAAGCTTCTTCGTTTATAGGCTCACCTACAGATCCTATGACTTTTAAAGAATCTAATGAAAAAGGGGCAAGAGGTTCTAGACCGAAGGCTTGCAAGGCCCGTATGGCTGTAGGAGCAGTATAAAATTGATTGACTTTATATTTATCTACAATTTCCCAAAATCTACCCGGATGAGGATAGGTAGGCACTCCTTCAAACATCATTGTAGTGGCTCCAGCCAGCAGCGGTCCATAGACAATGTAGGAATGTCCTGTGATCCAACCGACATCTGCGGTACACCAATAAATATCATTTTTTTCGTATTGAAAGACATTTAAAAAGGAGTAATAGGTATAGACCATATATCCAGCAGTAGTATGTACTACTCCTTTTGGCTTTCCTGTTGAGCCAGAGGTGTAAAGGATAAAGAGAAGATCTTCTGCATCCAGTGAAGCGGCTTGATGTTCTACAGATTGGTTTTGTGTTATTTCATGCCACCACAAATCTCTTCCTTCTTTCATCACAATTGGGGTTTGTGTACGCTTACAAACGATGACTTTCTCAACTGATGAAGATTTTTCAAGAGCTTCATCTACTACCTTTTTTACTGCAATATTTTTTGCTCCTCTAAAATTGCCATCGGAAGTTATGACCATTTTAGCTTGACAATCTTCAATACGATCTGCTAAAGCACTAGAAGAGAATCCAGCAAAAACAACAGAATGCACAGCCCCCACTCTTGCACAGGCAAGCATTGCAATTGCCGCTTCTGGAATCATAGGCATATAGATTATAACTCGATCTCCCTTTTGAATACCTTCTGCCTCAAGCGCATTAGAAAACTGACAAGTAAGCTCAAATAATTCTCGATAGGTTATTTTTCTTTCTTTTTCATCTGGTTCATTGGGCTCCCAAATTATGGCAATTTTGTCGCTATGAGTTTTTAATTGACGCTCAAAAATATTCTCAGTGATGTTTAGTTTAGCTTTATCAAACCACTTAATAGTAGGACCTTCAAAATCCCAATTCAAAATAGTTTCCCAAGGTTTTTGCCAAGAAAAGGTTGCCGCTACCTCTCCCCAAAATTTCTCAGGGTCTTCAATACTTTTTTCATATTGATGAATATAGTCTGAGAGTGAGTTAATTTTTTGACTCATGTTTTCTTTGGTTAGCAGTTAATGAATTTGAATTTCTTTGGCACTTCCAGCCCCGCGTGGAAATCGAATATTTTCAGTTAATTCTTGAACTTCTTGTGGAGGAGCAGCGGTGAGCCGTGACACCACAATAGAGATGATAAAGTTGAATATCATTCCTAAAGTTCCGATTCCTTCTGGTGCTATGCCAAACCAATACTTTTCTGGACTCCCAATGCCACCCAACTGAGGCTTAAAATAAATGATATAAAATGCCGTAAAAACAATCCCTACAATCATTCCAGATATGGCCCCTTCTCTATTCATTCGCTTATCAAATATCCCCAAAATAATGGCGGGAAAAAAGGAAGAGGCTGCTAGTCCAAAGGCTAATGCAACTACTTGAGCAACAAAGCCAGGTGGATTGAGCCCTGCTATACCTGCTGCAACTACTGCCACTGCAATGGCAATTCGAGCCGCCCACAATTCTCCTTTTTCTGATATATCTGGTTTTAAATAGTTTTTTAATAAATCGTGTGAAATTGAAGTAGAAATAACTAAAAGCAAACCAGCAGCTGTAGAAAGGGCAGCCGCTAATCCACCTGCTACAACAAGACCAATAACCCAAGGGGGCAAATCGGCTATTTCAGGATTGGCTAGCACAATAATATCTCGGTCTACTATTAATTCATTTTGTTCTTCAGCCGCAACATATTGAATAAGGCCATCATTATTTTTATCTTCAAATTTCAATAAGCCTGTATTTTCCCAATTTTTAAACCAAGTAGGAACGTCGGAGTAGGGTTTATCAGATAATGTATTGATAATATTTGTTCGTGCAAAAGCGGCAACAGCAGGTGCGGTTGTATATAAAATAGCGATAAACAAAAGAGCCCATCCCGCAGAAATTCGAGCATCTTTTACTCTTGGCACAGTGAAAAAACGAACAATAACATGTGGCAGGCCTGCTGTACCAAACATCAATGCCGCTGTGATGAAAAACATGTTTATTGTGTTATCAACATTTACTTTAGTGTATTGATCAAAGCCAAGGTCTACCGTGAGTTGATTTAATTTTTCTAGAAGATAAACTCCATCTGTAGTTTTACTCCCAAAACCTAGTTGTGGAATTGGATTTCCAGTAAATTGGAGGGATATGAAAATAGCTGGGACTGTAAACGCAAAGATGAGTACACAAAATTGAGCTACTTGAGTGTAGGTGATTCCTTTCATTCCTCCCAGCACAGCATAAAAAAATACAATGGCAATACCAATTAGCACGCCTGTATCAAACGGGACATCTAAGAATCTAGCAAAGGCCACTCCTACTCCTTTCATCTGACCTACTACATAGGTGAAGGAGACAAACAAGGCACAAATGAGGGCAACAAGTCTAGCGTTTTTAGAATAATAGCGTTCTCCTATAAAATCAGGAACCGTAAACTTCCCAAATTTTCTTAAATAGGGTGCTAAGAGGAGAGCCAATAAAACATATCCACCTGTCCATCCCATAAGATATTGTGAGCCCGAATAGCCCATAAAAGCAATGAGCCCCGCCATTGATAAAAAAGAAGCTGCAGACATCCAGTCGGCTGCTGTGGCCATACCATTGGCTATTGGATTTATCCCACCACCTGCCACATAAAACTCATCTGTTGATCCAGCTCGAGAAACAATTGCAATGATGATATAAAGTAAGAAAGTGCCTCCTACAAATAGATAGGTCCAGGTTTGTGCGTCCATTAAATAAAGTTAATTTGTTTAAATTTCATCCACTTTGTGTTTTTTGTCTAAACGGTTCATTAGATAGACATAAACAAAAATGAGTATTACAAAACAATAAATAGACCCTTGTTGAGCAAACCAAAATCCTAAGGGAAACCCTCCAAGGTAAAACTGGTTGAGATAATCAGCTAAAACAATAGCAAATAAAAAGGAAACTGTGAACCAAATGGTTAATAGTATGGCTAAGTATTTTAGATTGCTTTTCCAGTATTGTCGCTTATCAGAGTTCATCTTATGAATATAGTAATTATTTAGTCTATTGTTTTTGTTTAATTGTTTTGAATGATTTGTCTTTTTATTACCGTTGCAGTTTTGTGATCTCCCAAATGACTCCAACCGGGGGGCATAATTACATATTTTAATTTATTGTAAAGCCCTGGTGCATCAAAAACATCTTTTGCTAATGTTATTATTTCACCAAAATAAATGTCCCAAAAGTTTCCTGAATTGTAAGGTCTCGTTATTCCATATTCAGGTTTAATTTCAGTTTGTTCTTCTTGATACGTTCCAAACACTCGGTCCCAAATATTGAGCAGGTTGCAATAATTTGTGTCTATATAAAGGGGATTTCTAGCATGATGCACTCTGTGATGTGAGGGGGTTAGCATAATTTTATTAAAAAATCCAAAGCGGGCATCTCGAATTAAATTTTCACCCACATGAATAAAAGCTCCATAAGTACCATCCACAAACATAATGACAAACAGCGTGGCTGGATCAACTCCCAAAAGGATACAAATTGTAGTTCTAATTGTGTCTGCATAGGGTGCTTCTAGAAAAAAATGAGCATAGGTGACACTCAGATTCATGTCTTCTGGGGTATGATGGGTAGCATGAAAACACCAAAAAAGACGAACTTTATGACCTAAATAATGGTAGATGTAGTGTGCAAATTCCCAAATAATATAAGCCATTAAAAAACCATACCATGTATTTGGAATGTTCCAAGGGGCGTATTTACTAAAAAAACCAATACATAAAGCTACCATTCCAATAGCAATAAAACGGCCAATGATTCGGTTGGCTATGTATATAAAAAAAGTGATTTTATAAACTTTAGCTTGGGGCTTTTTATAAATTCTTCCTAATGTTAATTCCAAGACAACTAGTAGAGGGATAATAGGTGCAATCAAAGCAGTTATCCCTTGATAGGTTAAAAGTTCGTGGTAATTACCTTGAGATAAAATTTCAAAAAATCTACTAACTCCAAAAAAACCTACTACTTCGCTCCATAATCCTTCAAGAAAATCCATTGGTTTGCTTTATTAGCTAAATATAGAAAAATTAACGATTATTTTTTTCTACAAAAAATCATATTTAAAGATAAACAATAAGTAATTAAAGATTTAGCCAATAAGTAAGCTTTAGATTGATCGATCTAAAGTTGGGTTGTATTGTACCATGGGTGTAGTAATTGTCATTGTAGACTAAAAATAGATCTGATAATGGAGCAAAACGCCATTGCAATCGAGAATTGATACCGAGGTTGTCCATTTGGTTGCTAAATTGAATGAGAGTTGACCAAAAAAGTTTTTTAGAAAAAGTATATTCTACTTTTGGGCTCACTAAGACGATATTAGCAGTTGGGTAAGGATTGGGTAAAACCACGCGATTAAAATCCCACTGAAGAGTTAATAAAAAACGAGGTTGGATTCGCATCAATCCTGTTCCACTATAGGACAATCGTTTTCCATTAAAAAAAGAGCCGTAGGTGAATTCGTTAATTATACTTATAGGTTTTGAAACATTGGATTCATAGCTCACACCCCATTCTGTAAAATTATAGCCTTTATCTCCTGGAATAGGAATTCCATCTTCGCTATTGGTTGGGTCAAAAGCATCTATTAAAAAGACATATTGTTTCCTAGATTGCAACTCAAGTTTAGATTGGTTTTTAAATTCAATTTCATAAAAACTCCAAATGTTATGGTCTGTTTTTTTGTAGTTCAATTCTTGAGAAAACCACATGAAGTTAAATACCCTTAGGTTATGAGAGTTAATTTTCCCAGTTTTTGGATAATAGGTTCTCCCCACTGAGCTACCTTGTTTTACGATACCATTTCTAGGAATAAAACCTAAATCGGATCTAAAATCTCTATCAACAAAAACCGCATCAGAAAATATACGCCATTCCCTAGTATTGTATTGAACTCTAATTCTTGAAGAAAGGTTGCCTTTGTTGTCTCCTGGCTGATACGATTTGTGCATATAAATATTGGATGACCAAGTGTTGTCTGGTGATACCAAGTTACTATCAAACCCCACAACCGTATTAAATTTATCTTCTTCACTAAGAAAATCATATTCTTTAAAGGCTTGTCGATTGATGGCAAAAACTCCAATTTGTGAACGACTAAAGATGCGGCGTTGCAGAGTAAGCATAGTATTATTATTGGAAGCGATTTGATTCTGTAAATCCTCTTGATTTTGAATACTCAAAAAGCCCAATCTCCAATCTTGATCTAGTTTTCCACTGAGGCGAACCCCACCAATAATTTTATTCTGTATTGTATTTCCAGCGCTGTCTTTTGCAATGCCGATTCGTCTTGAAAAGAAAGGAATGGCATCTCTAAAACTACCATAACCCCCAAATAAATCGTTGTTGTCAATAAAAAATTGTCTTTTCTCAGGTAGAGAAATTTCAAATCGTGTCAAATTGGCGATAATATCATCAACCTCAACATTTGAAAAATCAGGGTTTACCGTTACATCAAGGTTCATTCCGTTGCCAATAGCAATTTTTGCATCTCCTCCATATGCAAAGCTTTTATTGTTTTGATTCAATTCAAAGTCTTTGTAGGCTAGACCGTTTATGTAGGGAATCACATACAAAGGAGTTTTACTTTTCTTCAACGGTTTTTCAAATTCAAGTGTGCCAAAAAAACCCAAATTGAATAATATTTGACTTTGGTCTACTCTTGCCCATGTGCTCAATTCATTGCTTTGTAAATTGAATCGATAGGCTTGAAAACGCCATGATTTGCTTCCTTCAGGAAATTTTATAGATGAAAAAGGAATACTCATTTCAACTGTATAATGGTTGTCATTTATAGTACTTTCTGCATACCATTTTACATCCCAAGTTGGGTTGAAAGAATTGCGGGTACTACCCCCCTCTGAAACAAGTGCTTCTCTTTGAACACCATAGGGACTTGCACCAAAAGTATAAGCATTGATTCGGTCTTTAAAGGTGTCAAATACAACGGAAACATTGTCTGTCGATGGTCCAAAAAAATCTCGTTTTAATGAGCTTACAACAAAATTCGAATCAACACCCTCTGCTTTCATTCCAACATATAAGTTATCGTCATCATAGACTATTTTTATGGAAGTGGAATATTTTGCCAAAATCGAGTCGGTAGGAAAATATTGCCAAAAAGAATTACTTTCTTTGGCTTTGGTCCAAACGTCTTCGTCCATTTTACCATCTAGCACAATGGGAGTATCAATATAGTTGGCATAAATCGTAGGGGGCTCTTGTGCATTTAAACAAGCTATGATGCTTGAAACTAAAAGACAAATTATATGTTTTTTTGACATCAACTGCTCATTTGAAAAATTTTGACAATTGTCAATTAGACGCTTTGCGTAACAGAAAGGTTTAATGGGGAACTGATTATAATTAAAATTAGTTTATTTTGTTTTGTGGGTGTTACTGGATTCGAACCAGTGACCTCTACCCTGTCAAGGTAGCGCTCTAAACCAACTGAGCTAAACACCCATAGCGCTTTAAAGAGGATTGTTATTATAAATACTAACTTTTGTGAACCTATCGTGAACCTTTTAAGGTAAAAAACAGTTGATAACTATTTAAACAGATAAGTCGCCTCTCTAAAAAAACTGAATGCAAATATACATTTCGAATTAATACTTTGAGGAGTAATTATTCGTTTTTTGCAGTTTTAAAAACGTGGGTGGTGTCTGATTGTGGGATGGATATTTTGTTATATTTACAGAATATTAACCATAAATCATCAAACATGAAAACAAAACTATTATCTTATTTATCATTCTTTTTCTTAACAGTTGCTTTTTCACAACAAATGCCGGTTGTGTACCTAGATTATGTAACTGTCTTAAATAAAGATGTTGAAAAACATATAGAGGCCGAAAAAAATATTTTTTCAAAAATGCATAAAGAACAAATTGACATGGGCAACAAAATAGGTTGGGATATGTGGCAAATATCAAACAATGGTTATGGAGAACCAACAACTACTTTTATGTATGTCCATATTCAGCCTGAGTCAACAATTTCACAATCTCCCTCTAAAATTTTTACAGAATACGAACTAGATGGACATCAAGCAGCCTATGCAAGCCGTATAGTTAAAACAGGAAACTTAATGATGAGCATAAAAGGGACTTACGGGACAAATCCTGGAGAAAAGCCTTATAAATTCATGGTTGCAAATTATATGGCAGTTGATATCTACAAACAATATGAATATGAGCAAATGGAACTAAAAGCAGGATCTAATTATTCACAAAATGGGAGAGCAGCATGGGGATTTGGAAAAATTCTTTCTCGTTTTGGATCAGATCATGAAGTAAACTATATAACTTATGATTTTTATGAATCAATGGATGCTATTTTGTCTACAAGAAATAATACCATTAAATCTAGCAAAGCTCAAATGGAGGTATGGAAAAGTTATGATGATTTGAGAGAATTAAAAGATTCCAACATAATGACTTTAATTGCTTCGGAGAGATAAATTAATAGCAGCTTGAAATAACGCGATGGCTAATTTAGGAGTGGACTTTAATATTTGAATCGGTAAACTGTTTTGGGGGCAACCATTTCGCCTTGTTTAATGCACACTGGTGCATCTACAAAGTCAATAGATATACCATCAGTATGCTCATTATAAACAATGCCATTTTCATCTATACAGCGAACATCTCCTTTCTTGCTGTTTATCGATTTTACTAAATCAGTTAGTTTCATTTTCCATTATATCTCTATAGATTTATTTGTGAATTGGAAGTACGGTTTGTATATACACTTTGGTGTCTGAGGATCTGCGTTTGATGATGTCAGCAATCTTAATTATATTGGTTCCTATATAGGCTGGCTTAGGTATAGTTGGAGTATTATTCCATAAATCGTTAATTCCGATAAGTAAAAAAACAGCTCGTGGTTTAAAATAAATGATCTCGTCTAATCGAGCCAAAACGCTATCTGTGACATCACCACCAATACCTCTGTTTTTTATCTTTGAATAACCAAAACGCCTTCCCCAGTCCTCTCCTTCAGCTGTTATACTGTTGCCTAAAAAAACAATATCATCAAATTCTAAAGGGTTTTTTTTAAATTCTTTTATTATTTTTTTATAATTATTTCTTCCCCAATCATCTTGGTATTCTAGCATTAAGTCTTGTCTTGGATACAGAGATTCTAGTGGTGTATTAGAATGCCTGCAAAAAGAAAAAAGAAGAATAAAGACAAGTGAGGTTATACCCTTTTTAGTCATCGGTTTCAATATTATACACTGGTAAAATACTATATAGTATCGATTGGCTTAAAAAAAGAGAAGTAATTTGTTTTTTGAAAAAAAAACTATAAAGTTGGTTTACTAGCAGCATATTGTTCTGAGTTATGTGTATTAATATAGTTCACAACGATTGTATTGAATAGTGCTGTCCTCAAAATCAATTAAGCTGAATGTTCCTGCTTCTATTACATCCTCTTCAACAATAGCTAGTGGTTGATCTTCTTCAAACATTTCTCCAAAAAGGAAGCCTCCATCTGTAACACCAAAACAAGAACACCAAGATATGCCTCCAAAATGAAGAATGGTTTGTCCTTCATAGACCCCCCAACTAAAAACTTGATATACTGCGGTACCAAAGTCTAAAGTACCCACACCATTGGGTAAAATCTGAATTTCAGTATCATAAATCGAATTGGTAGATGTCCAACAACCCACATAGGGACTATCAAAACTTACTCCAGGATTGTCTGCCTGATATTCTAATATTTGAAGCTGTGCCTCGTAGGCGGTCATCTGTAAATTTAATAAGTTTAGCTGTTCTTTTAATTCTTCATTTGACGCCTCTAAGATATTGATCTTGTCCTCCAAGTCTTTTGTACATCCTAAAACAATAAATAGAAGTGTTACATAAAATAATCCTCTCATAAATAAAAATAGTTGCTTTTAAATCCTAAAACAATATTACAAATTTATTTAATCCGCAAAGCCTTATACAAAACGGCAGCTAAATTTTTAACTCTATCTTTGATTTATGATAACTCTAATTCAAAATGAAAAAATGGATAGTTTTAGTGCTGCTTTTTATGACTTGCCAGGAGGGTCAAAAAATCAGTATAGACTATAAGACCTTTCTATATGAAGGCCAATGGTGTTTGGATCAACAAATAAATAAATGCTATCTTTTCCAGCCCAAATTAATTATCGAAAAACACAATGGGCTAGATATTGGTATTTTACCTTTCAGGTTATTAAGCTATAACAGCAAAGAAAAAACCTTACGCATTAGAATGTTCAACGAACGCGAAATTTATATTTTTAGGATTATTGATACTAATGAGGTTACATTCCAATTAGAAAATTTAAAACGCCCCTCACAAAAATTATTTCGTAATTAAACTACTTTTTTCGTTTCCAAATTTGTGTTCTTCCTAAGATTGATAACCCAATAAAGCCCCTAACTTTCAATGTATTATTATCAATAAATTCTAAATAGCAATCATACACTTTGCCCGTTTTGGGGTCTAGAATAGTACCTTCTTCCCATCCATCCGTAGTTTTTACGAGATCATTGACAATAATTAAGCCTTCAATGGGTTGATTTTTTTGAGACCCCTCACATTTCTCACAGCGTTTACCTTGATCTTCTGGCAACAGCAACTTTTCAATTTTACCATAGAGAAAATCCCCTTTTTTATAAAAAACTACCTCTGATTTTTCGAGTCCTGTTTCGTCATCTGTGGTAGTCCAAGTATCTTTAATGGAAGGATTTTGATAAACCGACCCTAATGTATATAAAAGCAATATTATATTGAACATATAACTAAGAATTAATTATTTTAGTCAAAAATACAACGATTCAATCAATGAAGCGAATCACAAATTTTTTTTGGGTTGCTCTTTTTTTAGTTCCCTTAGGATTCTTTATTTATTTTATTGACAAACAATTAATTAGTGGTTTTTTAAGTCAAGCCAAGACAGAAAAGCACTATCTGTTTTTAATTTTTCTTCTCCTTGGAGTGAGTGGGCTTATTGCATTTGTGCTTTATTCTGACAAAAAGTCTTCTGAATAAAACCAAAAAAACTATCCTATCTTTACCTCAAAAAAGATGCTACATTTTGATGCCAATGCTATCGGCGCTATGGAAAAGATTTATCGATTAAATTTAATCAATAGTGTTACAGGCTATAAATCTGCTCAATTGATTGGAACTAAATCAGAAACTGGTAAATACAATCTTGCCATTTTTAGTTCTGTTATACATTTAGGCAGCAATCCTCCACTGATTGGCTTTATCTTGAGACCCACAACAGTTCCGCGGCATACCTATCAAAATCTTAAAAACAATAAAACGTTCACGCTAAATGCCATTACAAGTGCAGAAATTTCAGAAGCCCATCATACTTCTGCCAAATATCCAAATGATGTTTCAGAATTTGATCAAACCCAGTTAGAGCCTGAAATTAAGCTGAATATTCAAGCTCCTTTTGTGAAAGGAGCTCCCATACAAATTGCGTGTCAATATGAAAATGAATATCACATCAAAGAAAACGACACTATTTTAATTGTAGGTTCTATTCAACATCTTTTTGTGACAGATAAACTTGTTGGTTTAGATGGACAGATAAGCTTAGAAAAAGGAAATGTTGTAGCCATCAATGGATTAGACGGGTATGCACTACCAAAACTTTTAGAACGGTTTGAATATGCAAGACCAAAAAAATAATGAGAATAGGTTGTGAAAGGTATTGATAAAAATTGGTTAGAATATGCCTTACTACATAGCGATCCTGTTCCTGAGCTGTTACAAAAACTAGAACGTGAAACTTATCAAAAAGTCTTACAACCTAGAATGCTCACAGGCCCTCTCCAGGGTCTTTTTTTGAGCTTGATAGCCAAGCTTATGCAGCCAAAGAGAATTTTAGAAATTGGAACTTTTACTGGTTATGCTACTCTTTGTTTGGCTGAAGGGTTAGCAGAAAAGGGGGAAATTTATACGATTGACCATAACGAAGAGTTGGTTTATTTTCATGAAAAATATTTTAAAAAAAACCACTTAGAAAAACAAATTCATTTTTGTTTAGGTAAAGCTCAGAATATTTTGCCAAAGTTGGATGGCCCTTTTGATTTGGTCTATCTTGATGCTGATAAAATAAATTATGACCTATACTTCGAAATTGCTCTACCTAAGATGCAAAAGGGAGCCCTTCTCATCGTAGACAATGTTCTTTGGGACGGAAAAGTGTTAGGAAAAGAAAATGAAAAAGACAGCGTTACTAAAGCTTTGAAAGAATTCAATGTTAAGTTGAAAAATGATGATAGAGTTCAAACAGTAATGCTTCCACTGCGTGATGGAATTACTTTGAGTTGGGTTTGTTAAAGGTCTCTTTTAATTGATTCACCCAGATTATTGAAATCCTCCTTTACTTTATCTACCTCCTGTTTGATGTCTTTAGAAATAGATTTTGAGGGATCTTCCACATCAACAGACTTTTGAATTTCTCTTTTAATGTCATTGGTAGCTTGGCGTACTTGTGTCATTCCTTTAGCTAATGTTCTCGCAATTGAAGGTATTCTGTCAGCCCCAAAAACGAGAAGCACAATAAAAAAAACGAAAATGATCTCAGCACCACTAATAAACCACATTTCAACTAAATTTTTTCAAAGATAAAAGTTTATATGCATAAAAAAAGCGGTCTCAAATAAATAGACCGCCTCTTTTCATCTTTTTATCCTTTAAGTTTTTCTTTAAATTTATCAAAGTCAGAGGTAGTTTCTTCTTTAGGCCAACTGTTATTGGATGTATCGATATCTGCCGTTTCAAGATCTGGGTCAACCACTACACCTATAAGTTCTTTTTCTGTTGCCACTACTTTTCTCACACTTGCCTCATTTTTTCGCCAAACTTGAGGTGGGTAAGTAACACGTTCTACCGACCCGTCTGCATAACTATATTCAACAATAAGAGGCATTACGAGACCCCCTGGCTTATCAAATTCTATTTCATAAATATATTTTGGAAATGTTACTGTTTCATTAGAAGGGTTTTCTTCCAAATATTCTTTTAGTACAGGCGAATTTTCAATTGTCACATTATTTTCTTGAAGACTATCTTTTTCTGCCATAAATACCATCGGAGGTAAATCTTCTAGTGTCATACCATAAGCTTCGAGCATTTCATTGACCTTAGGCCCTGGTTTATCGGATAAAGAATATTTTTTAACATCACTAACTCCAATATCAACATAATCTGTGGAATAAAACCATCCCCTCCAAAACCAATCAAGATCAACTGCTGAGGCGTCTTCCATTGTTCTAAAAAAGTCTTCAGGTGTTGGATGTTTAAACATCCAACGTTGTGCGTAGGTCTTAAAAGCGTGATCAAATATTTCACGGCCCATGACGGTTTCTCTTAGAATATTTAGAGCAGTGGCCGGTTTGGCATAAGCATTTGATCCTAACTGATAAACATTTTCAGGGTTAGACATGATTGGAGAAACAAAATCTTGATCTCCTGCCATATAGGAAACAATTTTTGATGGAGCTCCTCTCCTTGAAGGATAGGCATCAAGCATTCCGATTGATTCAGGATATTTTTCACCAAATTCTTGTTCTGTAAGATATTGAACAAAAGTGTCTAAACCTTCATCCATCCAGCCCCATTGACGTTCATCAGAATTGACAATCATTGGAAAATAGTTGTGACCCACTTCGTGGATGATAACACTAATCATTCCAAATTTAGTCCTTTCTGAATAGGTTCCATCTTCTTCAGGTCTCCCATAATTCCAACAAATCATTGGATATTCCATTCCTTGATTTTTTGCATGAACAGAAACAGCCTTAGGATAGGGATAATCAAAAGTGAATTTAGAATAGGTTTTTAAAGTTTGTAAGACCGCTTTGGTGGAATATTCTTCCCATAGTGGATTGCCCTCCTTAGGGTAGAGTGATACTGCAATAATATTTTTTCCACCTAACTTTATAGCTTGCCGCTCCCAAATAAACTTACGTGAACTGGCAAAACCAAAATCTCTAACGTTTTTGGCAATAAATTTCCATGTACTCGTTTTTTCGGAAAACTGTGTTTCTTTTATTTCGGCTTCTTCTTGTGTTACTATAAAAACCGGTTTATCATAACTTGTTTGCGCCTCTTTAAACCGTTTATATTCTTCTCTGGTTAACACTTCTTTTGGGTTTTGAAGGGTTCCTGTAGCCTCAACTATATGATCTGAAGGCACTGTAATGTTGACTTCATAATCTCCAAATTCTAAGGCAAATTCTCCATTACCCCAAAACTGATAATTCTGCCATCCTTCTACGTCGTTATAGACACACATTCTTGGAAAAAATTGAGCAATCACATAGGCGCGATTATCATCTTTTTCAAAATATTCATATCCTGACCTAGCCCGATCATTAACATGATTATTTACCTTATACCACCAATCTACCTTAAAGACAAACTGTTGTCCAGGCTGAAGCGGTGTTGGTAGATCAATTCGCATCATCGTCATATTGATCATATGATGAAGAGGCCTTCCTTGGGCATCTTTAACCGATTCAATATTGAACCCTCCATCAAAAGGGGAATCTATATAATTTTTGACAAAATTTTGAGGTTGCATTAGGGGGGGCACTCCACTTCCATTTTTTTCAAGGGCGGGAGCATCCTTCTTACGAATGTTTTGATCTAATTGCATCCACAAATAAGACAATGCATCTGGAGAGTTGTTGGTATAAGTAATGGTCTCTGTGCCGTCGATTCTAGGGTTTTTATCATTCAAAGTGATATCCATCACATAATCAACCTTTTGCTGAAAATATTCTACACCAGGGGCACCCGCTGCATTGTGATATTTATTAGGTGTTGCAAATTCGTCATAAAGTTGACGAAATTTATTTTCATTAATGTGTCCTTTTTCTTTCGTCTCCGCTTCCTGTGCGTTAAGAGACAAAAGACTAAAAAGGGAGAGGAATACAAGTGTTTTGTTTAACTTCATAATTTCACGTTTTGGGGGTTGCTATTTTGTATAAATCAATTGATTTATGTCATCTTTATCATAAATCAAGACGAATATAAGAGTTATTTTTATGCAGCAAAAAACTTTTTCTTGTTTGCTTGTGTTTAAAGTGAATGATATTTTTTTGGTCATCAAAGAACTCTAACAGAAGTTTATTTTCAATTTCAATTTTTTCAAGAGTATCTTGCAAATCAATTTCAATATAATTTACAGCAATATCATTTTTGTATTCTCTTCCCAAATAATTCAATTTCAAGGGTTTTGAATTTGATTGCATCTTTATCTTCTCTTCAAAATATTGATTCACTAAACTATCTATTAATTCTTTTCTATTGTCTGGAGCAAGACGCAAACTAGGATCGTCCTTTTTTAAAACTAATTCCAAATCATCTATAAAAATTTGTGAGGTAATTTGAAGTGTTTTTTCTTCTTCTTTATATTCTATCACTGAGGTACTAACATAAAATTTATGTGATCCCTCCAAAAAGAATAAAAACAAAAGGGCAACCCCTATTTTAAACATATTATAAGGCTAAATTTTTTTTGTAATTTTTACTCATTTCGATCAAATAATCGATAAGAAGAAATTGCTGACTTTGTTTTAACAAATCTGCAGATTTTAGCTGAGAGTCAACATATTCCAAAAAGCCAACGATTTGGTCTGTTTGAAGATCTAAATCTTCCTTAAAAAAAGAGTCTTCAAAAACAAAAGGTAAAATTTCACTTGGCTTGAGTGTCATTTTTTCTTCCTCAGTTTTACTTGAAATGGCTTTTGCTATGAGTTTAGCTAAGTTCACAAAATCTATTCCATTGGTGATCTGTCTATCGTCTGCAAGTTTATTTATCACTTTAGTAGACTTGTCTTGTGTATAATCAAACCCTTTAAATTCTTCTTCTTTTAAATCAATAAATTTATCTACATTTTCAGGAGTCACAATCACCTCATCTAGGGCATTAATATTCTCCTCAACATTGATGTCAAGTCTTTTTTTAGATATGATTTCAGGTGTTATTTTAACCACCTTTATGCGAATGGTGAGTGCTGAAAAAATAATCTCATCTCCTTCTTTCATCTCAATTTCAAATTCGCCAGAGGCATCAGTAATAGTAGCTATTTGAGCAGTATTATTAATTACATTAGCGGCTACTAAGTCAGTGTTTTTATACAAAAGCTTACCAGGTATAAGAATTCTCTCCTGAGCAAAGAGGGTATAACTTGCAAGAAGTAATAGAGCAAAAAAAGTAGTATTTTTCATTGCTTAAATATAATCTAGTAAGCTAAGAAAACAGCTGTCAATGCTGTTAATTTTTTAATAATTACAGGGTGAGTAAGTATACATTAAAATTGATTTCTATAGCTGAGGTTTATCAGGTGAGGCATCCCATTCTGAGGCCAAACCGGCCTTTTTCAACCTGTATTTTCGAAAATGACAATGACCCTAAATCCATTCATTTGGGGGCCTTCTACAAGAAACAACTTGTTGGCGTTTTGAGCGCTATTCCAAATAATAGTTCTGAATTTTTTTCACTGAAGGGAATGCAATTTCGCGGGATGGCTGTTGTAGAAGATCACAGAAGAAAGGGCGTCGCTACTGCACTAATTGAAGAACTTTTTAAGCGGGTTAAACATAAAAAACAATGGGATTATGTTTGGCTCAACGCAAGAGTCAATGCAATTTTATTATATTTAAATGTTGGGATGAAACCCACAGGGGCTTTATTTGACATCCCGAAAATTGGTCCCCATCAACGTTTTTTTAAAAAATTATGATGCTTAGAAAAGAATTTTTAACTGCCCTGTTTTTGACTCTTGCAGGTCATTCTGTTCATGCAAATCTTTTTTTTGAACTATACCCTAATGACTTATTGTTTGGAAAAGGCAACCCTGATTTAAGTAATGGTGAAGCACCCCTAATTAAACCTGTTCAGAAAGCCTTTGACCAAATGGCTGAAGCTGCTAAAAAAGAGAATATCACTCTCAAGATTGTATCTGGCTATCGCTCTTTTGAACGACAAAAACAGATATGGAATAGAAAATATTCTAGAAATCAAAAGGCTGGATTAGACCCCATCGATAACATAAAAAAGATTATAACTTTTTCTACTCTTCCCGGAACTTCAAGACACCATTGGGGAACAGAAGTTGATCTAATTGATGGTAGTCAAAAAGAAGAAGGAGATGTTTTACTAACCCAAAAGTTTCAGGGTGAAGGACCCTATGCAAGGCTTGCTCTATGGATGCAGGAAAATGCTTCTCAATTTGGGTTTTATTTACCCTACACAAACAATAAAAAAAGAAAGGGATTTTCTTTTGAGCCCTGGCATTATAGTTATGCTCCAGTAAGTATTCAAATGCTAAAAGCCTACTTAAAACTTGATTTAATTTCTTTTTTAAAAGCCTCTGAAGTTCTTGGAAAAGAGGTTTTTGATATTGATTTTATTTCAACATATATTGAGGAAAATATAAAAGGGATAAACCCAGTACTTTTATGAAAAACGATCTAGTTCGTTAAAACCAAATCAAAATTATAATACAATGGGAAAAGGTGACAAAAAAACAAAACGTGGAAAAATTATCAAAGGAAGCTATGGTGTTCGAAGGCCTAAAGCTAAAACAAAAAGGCTTAGCGGACAAAAACTGGTTCTGTGTCTCGCTTGGTTTCCTCTTTACTGAATTGATATCCTTCTGAATTAAACGCTCTAATTGCTGCCTCATTTTGATCCTCTGAATCGATAAGATGACGCACCATCATACCCCTTGCCTTCTTGGCAAAAAAGGATATGATTTTAAGTTTTCCGTTTTTATAATCTTTAAAAATTGGACTGATTAATTTACCTTTTAACACTTTACTATCCAGAGCGTTGAAGTATTCTTTGCTTGCTAAATTAACCACCAATTCTTCTTCATTGAGTTCCTCGTTGAGTGCTGTTGTAATTTTTCTTTGCCAAAAATTATACAGGTCTTTGCTCGAACCAATCTTTAGTTTGGTGCCCATTTCTAATCTATAAGGCTGAATCAAATCAAGGGGCTTCAACAAACCATAAAGACCTGAAAGAATTCTTACATTTTGCTGCATTTTATCTACTTTCTCAATAGGGATGGTGTACGCATCGAGTCCAGCATAAACATCTCCATCAAAAGTGTAAATTGCTTGTTGGGCATTGGAAGTAGTAAATGGAAGGTTAAACTTTTGATTACGCTCCCAGTTTAGATTAGCCAATTTATCAGAAATGGACATAAGCGATGCCAACTTCTTTGGTGACTTATTTTTTAAAAGGTCATTGAGTTTCTGTGCTTCATTTAAAAAACACGGAACGCTGTGTTCTGCAATTTGTATCTCCTTTTCATAATTGAGTGACTTTGCAGGAGAGATAAGCATTTTCATATTTCCAGGTTTTTTACAAATATAAGTTGAATAGCATAGTGTTCCAACTATTCATTATTAGGAGGTAATATAATACTTAAAAATGTAAATTAAAAACAAGCAAAAGCGATGTTAATTGTTTATCTTCAAGTCGTTACACAAAGAAAGATTCACAAAAAAACATCACTTTAAGGATGAAAAATACGAAGAAAAAATTAAAAGGCCAATCAAGAGTTGTGAAGTATTCATTCACAGGCAATAACATCACAAAGTATTCAGGTCTTAATACAGTAGCAAAATACATGAACAAGCAAGGAATTATAAAATCGATTAGTACCTTATTTCCAACTGAGTGGCATAGTGCAACAAAGTTTGGGGTGAACCAGATTTTGATTTCAATTGCCATGTCCTCTTTTTGTGGGATAAATCGCATCTGCAAAATAGCCTCATTTACAGGTGATGGTTTGGTTCGTGCTTTGCTAAAATTGGATAAGGCAATAAATGAGAATGCAATATCTGCCACATTGAAGAAGCTTGGGCAAGGTGGGGCACGCAAGCTTCAAATGTTGTTACTGACAAAAAACGCCCGATGGCTAGAAGTAAGTGGACTGGAAAGTATCACGTTGGATGCGGATTCAACTGTCAAGTCAGTTTGTGGCAACCAGCAAGGGGCAGCCAAAGGATTTAACACAACTAGAAAAGGAGCGAAAAGCTACCATCCCCTATTGGTTTTTGTCAGCGAAATGAAACTACTTTACCACACCTGGTTCAGGACAGGTTCATCTTATACAGCCAACGGGATTGTTGATTTCCTAAAGGAGGTCGAAGCCAGCTTGCCGGAAAATATCACGAAAGTATTTTTCCGGGCCGACAGCGGTTTCTTTTCCGGGAAACTATTTGATTTGCTGGAATCTTTCGGCTGGGATTACCTTGTTAAGGTAAAATTGAAGAACCTTACGGTACTCCTTAAAAAACAAGAATGGGAAGTTATTGATAAGCAAAAAGATATCGCGATATGTGAGTTTGCATACAAAGCCGGTTCATGGAAAGAGGCAAGGATACTAAAAGCCATACGCACAGTAAAAGAGTATGTTGAAACGGATTTCTTTGGAGAAAGCAAAATTGTCCCTGTTTACCAATACGCTTGTTATATCAGCACTTATGAACTTGATGCAGCAGGATTGCATAAAATCTACAAACAACGTTCCACCAGCGAGACATGGATTGAGCAGGTAAAGAGCCATGTTATGGCAGGTGCCACACTTACTGGTGACTTTTGGGCAAACGATATCCTTTGGCAGCTAAGCGTTTTTGCCTACAATATCTCAGTGATGATGCGCCAAAAGAAAGACAAGTTTAAACGGCAAGAACACCGGACATTTATTGACTGGTTTATCTCTGTACCTGCAAAAATAACAAGGAGCGGGCATCAGACTGAAATTAAAATGTATGAAAACCATTTTTATAAAGCCGATTGGAAAGAGCTTGACAGGCTCGTCGAAGCGGCATAAAAAACAAAGAAAGGAGGAGAATATGGAAAATACCCCAAGAGTGTATGGGCGAGGTACGTTCTTTTAACTCAAAAAAGGAAAATCAAGAGGCGTTTTATGCCCGAAAGACAAAGGATACAGAATATTTAAAGGTGGAGTTAAACCAAATTGACCACAATTGAATAGCCTTTGTTCATAAGCCGGATAAAAATCCGGTAAAAAAATCAATTTGGATATTTAAGTAATACTATTGCAATTTCTTATGTTGTGCGTAGGCTCTCCATTTTTCTATAACAGATTCCATGTCATTGGGCAAGGGTTCTTCAAATATCATTTCTTTTTTTGATTCTGGATGCACAAAACCTAATGTCTTAGCATGTAGTCCTTGTCTAGGAAGAATATCAAAGCAATTCTCAACAAATTGTCTGTATTTGTTAAATACGGTTCCTTTAAGAATTTTATCTCCGCCATATCGTGCGTCGTTAAAAAGTGGATGTCCTAAGTATTTCATATGCGCCCTAATTTGATGCGTTCTACCCGTTTCTAATTCACATTCAATCAATGTGACATAGCCAAAGCGTTCTAAAATACGGTAGTGGGTAACTGCATTTTTACCTTTATCATTTTCAGGATAAACCGTCATTTGTAATCTGTTTTTTGGATGTCTTCCGATGGAACCTTCTACAGTACCTTCTTCTTTGAGAAAATCACCCCAAACTAAAGCATAATATTTCCTTTTAGTTGTTTTATCAAAAAACTGTTGAGCCAAGTGTGTCATCGCTGAACTTGTTTTAGCAATAACAAGAAGCCCACTTGTGTCTTTGTCTATTCTATGGACAAGACCCGGTCTACTATTTTCATTTTTAGGTAGTGATCCAAAATGATGTAGTAATCCATTGAGCAAAGTGCCTGAATAATTTCCATGTCCAGGGTGAACAACTAAACCAGCAGGCTTATTGATTACTACCAAAGAGGGATCCTCATGAATAATATCAATATCTATGGGCTCTGGCAGTAAAAGGTTTTCATAGGGCGGATGCTCAAAAAAAACTTGAACTATGTCTTTAGGTTTTACTTTGTAGCTAGCCTTGACAGCTGCACCGTTGACGTGAATAAAGGAAGCTTTTGCTACTTGCTGAATTTTATTTCGAGTTGCATTTTCAACCCGATCCATTAAAAATTTATCTACTCGAAGCGGTGATTGGCCAGGATCAGCTTTGAAAGAAAAATGTTCATACAAACCATTTTCATCTTCAACTGTCAGATCGTTTTGTAGCTCATCTTTTCCCATTACCCAAAATCAGATCAATGGTTGCCGTTTTCGGCAAAAGAGTCCCAGGTGATAAAGTATCTCCCTTATGGGTCATTCCAATCACCATGTCTTTTCCAATATTGTCTTGATAGGTGAATTCCCCTACTTTAAACCCTACTGATTGTAACATAGATTCTGCATTGCGACGGGTGATTTGAATTAAATTTGGAACAGACACTTTTCGGTATCCAGAGGGATTGAGTGTAATATAAATGATTCTATTCACTTTTACTTCTTCACCTACTTCTGGACTATAACTTATTACCGTTAGTGGAGGTTGATTGGGGGTGTATTTTGAAGAATCTATAATTTCATAACGCAACTGGTTGGCCTCTAAAAGAGCGGGGAAATCAGACAAACTAAGTTGATCAATTTGTGGCACTTTTAAATATTGATTGTGATGGGTATATTCTTTAAGTCCATACTGTAATCCGAAAAAAAGAAGAATCAGAATACCAGTTGCCCAAAGGAGCATCTTAAAAAATGCTTTACTAATTAGAAATCGGAATAAACTCATTCAAATCATTTGGTGCCCAAAGATAATAAAACCACTCTTTTGGATTGGTTTTAAATGCCCTACCTTTGTCTAAATAAGATTATATGCTCAAAAAGAATGTTCTTATTGCTTGTGGTGGTTTCACTTCAGAGCGTGACATTTCATTAAAAAGCGGACAAACCGTGAGGCAATGTCTATCTGACGATAGATGGAATGTATATTTGCTTGAAATCTCAAAAAATCAATGGAAATTGATTAACACTTCAGGCCAAGAATTTACTTTTTCTGTTGGAGACTTTTCGTGGGAAATAAAAGGGGAAAAACACCGTGCAGATGTAGTTTTTAATGCCATACATGGAGCCCCTGGAGAAAATGGGCAGCTGGCTGCTCTATTGGAGTTATTAAAAATACCACATACCAGTTGCGACAGCTATACTGCTGCATTAACGTATAACAAAAGAGATTGTCTTTCGGTGCTACGAGAGAAAGGAATTTCTACTGCAAAACACCTCTATTTAGATCAAGGAATACCCTATTCTAAAGACCTTATTGCCAAAACACTTGGATTCCCTCTTTTTGTCAAAGCCAATCGAGCTGGAAGCAGTTTTGGTGTATTTAAAGTAAATGACTTAAAGGCACTTGAAGAAGCCATTCAAAAAGCCTATAAAGAAGATTCACAACTTCTTTTAGAAAGTGCACTAGAAGGGAGAGAAGTTTCGGTTGGTGCCTATAGAAATTCAGAGGGGATACAAGTGTTGCCCATAACTGAAATTATCACTGAAAATGATTTTTTTGATTATGAGGCAAAATATGAAGGGAAAGCAAAGGAAATAACACCAGCTCAACTTCCAAAAGATTGGGCGTCTTTGGTAATCAGCCAAATGAAAGCTATTTACAAAAGTCTTAACCTTAGTGGCTTAATACGCAGTGAATTTATTTTTGTAGGTGGGATTCCGCATTTATTAGAAATTAACACTGTCCCAGGAATGACAGAGGCGAGCATTATTCCACAACAAGTAGCTGCCAGAGGGCTTGATTTGGGAAATTTTTTTGAATCCCAGCTAGAATTGGCACTACTCAAAAAATAATTACATTTGATTATGCAACGTGCGCTCTTTCCTGGCTCTTTTGACCCCATCACATTAGGACACCTAGATGTGGTTGAACGTGCATTACCTTTTTTTGATGAAATTGTGATTGCAGCAGGGGTCAATATTGATAAAAAATATATGTTTCCTGTAGAGCAGCGAATGCAATTCATAGAAAAAACCTTTGCACACCACAAAAAGATTAAAATAACTTCTTACGAAGGATTAACCGTTGACTATTGTAAAAAAATTGATGCGAATGCAATTTTAAGAGGTCTACGAAATCCTGCTGATTTTGAATTTGAGAAGGCTGTTGCCCAAATCAATAGAAAACTATCAGGAATAGAAACCTTGTTCTTGTTGACGGATGCAAATACGTCCTATATTAGCAGTAGTATGGTTAGAGATATTATTGCAAATAATGGAGACTATTCTTCTTTAGTTCCAAAAGCAGTTCAATTTTAAATTCCTTCTTCTACGATCAACTTAATATTTGCATAGGCATTTTGCATTAATGAAGGTATTTTATTTTTATCGACCCAAATTGCTTTTTCAATGTTTTCCTCTATTTGAGGAACCAGCAGGCCGTCATATCCAGTATTCATAAAATACCAATAAGTCTTTTTTAGTTTATATCGTCCGATGGATTTAAATAGGTGGTAGGTGGTTTGAAGTGGCTTTTTTACATGTAAATCTCCCACATTAGTTTCTTCATAAACTTCTCTAATTGCGGCTGAAATCAAATCTTCTTTTTTATTAATTTTTCCTTTTGGTAAATCCCATTTTTTGTTTCTATAAATAAAGAGATATTTTCCATTTTCATGATGCACAAGCCCTCCCGCTGCTTCGACAATTGGAAAGCGTTTATGAAAGTGCTTCAATAGTTTAGTTTGATCGGGGTGAAATAAAATAATTGATTCCACTTTTTTAGATTTTAATGCTTTCATAATCCCCTTAGCATCAACGTATTTTATAAATAAAAGAGGCTGTTTTTCAGAGGGTTTTTGATCTATTGAGCTTGTGAGAAGTAGGGGCTTTTCATTGAAAAAAACTTTATACATTTGTATATGATAATTAGTCAAAAAACAGCCCAAAAGACCGCCTTCTATTTACTGCAAGTTAAGGCAATAAAATTGAATTCCAAAAATCCTTTTCACTGGGCTAGTGGTTGGCTTTCTCCTATCTACTGCGACAATAGAGTGGTTCTCTCCCATCCAGAAATTAGAACATTTATGGGAAATCATCTGGCTCAAGAAATTAAAAAAAACACACCAACAGACTTTGTCATTGCTGGAGTTGCAACTGGAGCCATAGGCATGGGAATGTTAGTTGCTCAGACCCTAAATGCTCCATTTATTTATGTGCGCCCTGAACCCAAAAAACACGGTAGGAAAAATCAGATAGAAGGTCAACTCGATTCAGGAAAAAATGTAATTGTAATTGAAGATCTTATTAGCACCGGAAAAAGTAGCTTGAACGCTGTTACTGCACTTAGAGAAAACGGTGCAAAAGTGACCCAAATGCTAGCCCTTTTTACTTATGGTTTTTTACAAGCCAAAGAAAACTTTTTACAAGCTAATATTGAATTAAAAACACTTTGTGACTACGAGCATTTGATATTAGAAGCGCTACATCAAAAGTTTGTCTCGGAGCAGGAGATTGCTTCACTTCAATCTTGGCGAAAAGATCCTGCTGTTTGGGTTCCCTAAATGGTATAGGGTATTTTTAATTCAGTAGTGTTAAAAGAGATCATTTTTCCCTTTTCAAACTCTAATTTTGCTTTTCCATTTTCATCTACTTCTCTAAGCACTGCCTTAACTTGATTTTGTTTTACTTCAAATAGTCTGGTTTCATCTCTTTTCCATAAAAGAGTATTGTATTGATCTAAATAATTTTTTTTATTTCCTTGCAAAAGGTTATCTAGCATTTCACGAAGGTGGTATAGCAATACTTTTAAAACATGATACAAATCCAGCTTTTTGTTGAGAATTTGTCTTAGGGAACTGGCGTTAGGTAAGTTTTCAAACTGAATTTGATTGACATTAATTCCAACACCAATAATAGAAGCCACAATAGTATTTTTTCGGACTATATTTTCTATTAAAATGCCACCTATTTTCCTATTCTCTGACAAGATGTCGTTAGGCCATTTTATCTTAGTGTCAAAAAGTCCAATGTCTGAAAGTGCTTTGACAATCGCAGAGCACACAGCTGCATTTAATAAAAATTTTTCTGGTAAAGAGAAATCCTGAAAGGTACTAAATATGCTAAATGTAATGTTTTCTCCTGATGCTGCAACCCAACGGTTATTGTGTTGACCTCTTCCCTTGTTTTGATAAGCAGCGAGAATGAGATCGTTATTTTTCACTTTCCCTTGATGATATTTTTCTTTTAAAAGATCACTTGTTGAGGAGATGGCATCAAGTTTGATTACATTGAAATTGTACACTGAGTTTAACAATAAGAAGTTAAAAACTAATAAATTTGTATAAAAGTAGAAGAATTTAATGGCAAACAACAATTCAAGCACTGATGTCTTGATCACACACATTATTGAAGGAGTAGAAAATTTGAAAGGAGAAGATATCCAGTTGTTAGACTTGAGAGCCATTGACAACACACCATGTGATTATTTTATTGTTTGCAACGGAAACTCGAACACTCAAGTAAATGCGATTGTTCAATCAGTTCAGAAGACAGTAAGTAAAGCTTTGAAGGAAAAGCCTTTTCATATTGAAGGTCAAGAGAACGCTGAGTGGATATTAATTGATTATGTCAATGTTGTAGTTCATGTTTTTCAAAAACACATCCGTGAATATTATAATCTTGAGGCACTATGGGGAGATGCAAAAACTACCCAAATAGCTTCAAACTACTAAAAAAACTATGGAAAAAGAAAAAAAGCCAAATACCCCTAAATTTAACATGTACTGGTTTTACGGATTGGTTGTGGCCATCTTGCTGGGTACCACCTTTTTTGGAGGAACAGATTCATTGTCAAATGCAGGAAAAATAAATATATCCAACTTTGAAAATTATCTCAATGCAGGGGATATAAAAGAAGTTCTCATTATTAGAAATAAGAGTAGTGTTCGGGTCAGCCTAAAACCAGAAGCGCTTTCAAAGCAAGAACATGCCAATGTGAGAACCACTAATTTTCTTGGTCAAGAAAATATTGCTGGTCCTCATTATCAATTTGAAGTGGGTAGTCTTGAACTTTTTGAAGAAAAATTAGAAACGGCTCGCAATCAAGGAATTGATTTTAGATGGGATTTTATAACGGTTGAAAATCGTTGGATGGATGTATTCATTAGTTTTTTACCCATCATTATCATTATTGGAGTATGGATCTTCTTGATGCGCCGTATGTCTGGTGGCGGAGCTGGAGGCCCAGGTGGCCAAATTTTCAATATAGGTAAATCTAAAGCCAAACTTTTTGATCAAAACATTGATGTAAAAATTACATTTGATGATGTTGCTGGTTTAGAAGGAGCTAAAGAGGAAATCCAAGAAATTGTTGATTTCCTAAAAAATCCAAAAAAATATACTGTTTTAGGAGGAAAAATACCAAAAGGAGCTTTATTGGTTGGATTACCTGGAACAGGAAAAACGCTCTTAGCAAAAGCAGTTGCCGGAGAAGCTAAGGTTCCTTTTTTCTCCCTTTCTGGTTCTGATTTTGTTGAAATGTTTGTAGGTGTTGGGGCTTCAAGAGTAAGAGATTTATTCAAACAAGCTAAAGACAAATCACCTGCTATCATTTTTATTGATGAAATTGATGCCATAGGACGTGCTCGTGGGAAAAGTAATTTTACAGGGTCTAATGACGAAAGAGAAAACACACTCAATCAATTGCTCACTGAGATGGATGGTTTTGGCACTAACACCAATGTTATTGTTATAGCAGCCACCAACCGTGCAGACGTTTTAGATAAGGCCTTGATGAGAGCTGGAAGATTCGATCGACAAATTTATGTAGATCTTCCCGACCTAAAAGAGCGTAAAGAAATTTTCAAAGTTCACCTTAAACCTTTGAAAGTGACTAAAACTCTAGATATTGATTTTCTATCTAAGCAAACTCCTGGTTTTTCAGGGGCAGATATTGCCAACGTATGTAATGAAGCAGCCCTTATAGCGGCCAGAAAAAACAAAAAGTCTGTCGGAAAACAAGATTTTCTAGATGCAGTTGATCGAATTGTAGGTGGTCTCGAAAAGAAAAATAAGATTATTACCCCTGAGGAAAAGAAAACTATTGCTTTTCATGAAGCTGGACATGCGCTAGTGAGTTGGTTATTAGAACACGCCGCCCCATTGGTGAAAGTAACAATAGTGCCTCGAGGGCAATCATTAGGAGCAGCGTGGTATTTACCTGAAGAAAGACAAATTGTGCGGACTGAACAAATGCTTGATGAAATGTGTGCCGCTCTAGGTGGCCGTGCCGCCGAAAAAGTGGTTTTTGATAAAATTTCTACTGGAGCATTGAGTGATCTAGAAAAAGTGACCCGACAAGCGAGATCTATGGTGTCTGTTTATGGGCTTAATGACAAATTGGGAAACATTACCTATTATGATTCTACAGGTCAAGCAGATTATAATTTTACAAAACCTTATTCAGAAGAAACCGCCCAAAAAATTGACGAGGAAATTTCTAAAATTATTGAACTTCAATATCAAAGAGCTATCTCTATATTGAAAAAATCAAAGACCAAGTTAAACGCCTTAGCAGAACGCCTTTTAGACAAAGAGGTTATTTTTAAGGATGATCTAGAACGCATTCTTGGCAGGAGACCTTTTGATAAAGAAACGGAAGAGACTCAACCTACTCAAAAAACAAAAAAAACAACAGCTAAAAAGCCTAACGAATAATTCATGAGTTGAACTGGTGGGGTAATTTTTTTGGTAAAAAGAAATCTGAACAAACAGATAAAAGCCCTTATTTGCCTGAAAAAAAGACCCCCAAAGACGTTAGTTTTGCAGAAAATTTTACTGCTAACGGCGGCTTTTTCCTTTTTAGCGAAGACAAAAAAGAAGTTCTCATTAATTTCAAAGAAATTTTAAAAGAAAACTATTGGTTTAGAGACGATATTTTGTGTTTTGATAAAAATTTATCCAATGTTTTTGACTTGCCATTGAGTGACCCTAAAATTGCTCATCAGCCTTCTAAAGTAGGTTTATTTTTGTGTGAGTATTTGATCAGTAATACAGGAAGCATCCTTTTCTGTGATCGACAAACGCATCATTATAAAATTACTGAATTACCAAAAGTACTAATCGTTTATGCTAGTACATCCCAACTGGTTTCTGATGTCAGCGAAGGCATGACTTTGTTAAAAAATAAATATAAAAACACTATCCCCACGAATATTAGTACTCTAAACAGTAAAATAGAACGAAATGAAGAAGAAATTGATCCTAAATTAAATCAATCAAAAACAATATATTTATTACTACAAGACCATTGATTTCATGAAAGAAATTGTTCTTCGTAGCCTTTCTGGACTCCTCTATGTATTTTTAATTATTGGATCTGCTCTATTCTCAGAAACTCTTTTTTACAGTGTTATTGCTGTTTTTTCAGGTTTAGCCTTGCTAGAATTTCTACGCCTGCAAGAACTCAATAGCCCAATTCCCTATTTATTTTTATTGCTTCTTTGGATGCAATGTGTTTTTCAGTTTTTACCTCAATCCGTATTAAATGTATTACTTGTTTTGGTTGTTTTGATCAATTGTTATTTTGGAATCAATCTTTTTCAATTGCCTTTAAAATCATTTTCCAGAAAATTCTCTTTCCTAGCAGCACTCTTTTATATTGTTGGCAGTAGTTATTTTATTTCAGCTTTGGTCCAGATTGATTCTTCATTTGGAGTGTGGCCCGTTTTATTTGTTTACTTCGCCATTTGGACTAACAATTCCTTTGCTTATCTAGTAGGTCGATTGCTTGGCAAAAAAGCTCTTTTCCCATCAATTTCTCCAAAAAAAACATGGGAAGGTTTCTGGGGTGGTTTGGTTTTTACACTACTTTTGAGTTATCTGATTTACATGAGACAATCTGTTTACTCAATTTGGTTTTTTATAGGAGTTGGGTTCCTTATTTCTGTCTTTGCAACACTTGGAGACTTAGTTCAGTCAAAATTCAAACGTTTAAAAGCTGTAAAAGACAGTGGTTCTTTAATACCAGGGCACGGAGGTTTTTTTGATCGAATGGATAGTATTCTATTTAGTGCTCCTTTAATTTATGCACTTTTTTTATTTATAAAATATGTTTCATAAAGAAGGACACACCATTGTAATAACCAGTTTTTTTCTAGCAAGTATAGCTGTTATAGGAATAGATTATTTTCTTCCAGTTGGACTATTCCAACGCTTACTTCAAATTGGAGTATTAGTCTTCTTGGTGTTAATCTTACAGTTTTTTAGAAATCCAAAGCGTAACATTCATCTCGATCAAAGCAAAGTTCTTGCCCCAGCAGACGGAAAAATAGTTATTATCGAAGAAGTTTTCGAAAAAGAATATTTTAAAGACCAAAGACTCCAAGTATCCATTTTTATGAGCCCACTAAACGTGCATGTCACAAGATATCCAATAAGTGGAAAAATAGTATTTAGTAAATATCACACAGGCCAATATCTTGTCGCTTGGCATCCAAAATCTTCCGAACTAAATGAACGAACTTCTATTGTGTTACAGAATAATTCATTTGGCAAAATTCTTTATCGTCAAATTGCTGGAGCTGTGGCTAGGCGGATTGTAAACTACGCCGAAGTTGATAAAGATGCAATACAAGGTGAAGATGCTGGGTTTATCAAATTTGGTTCCCGGATAGATCTTTTTTTTCCTTCAAACACTAAACTTAATGTTCAATTAAATCAAAAAGTAAAAGGGGGCATAGATGCTATTGCGCAAATCAATTAAAGTGTTTTTAAACTTTTTTCTAAAAGTTCAATTTTAGATTGGGCATCTGAGGCTTTTTTTCTTTCTATGGCAATTACCTGTTCTGGAGCCTTGTTTACAAAGCGTTCATTATTCAACTTTTTTTTCACCGATTCAAGAAATCCTTTTGCATACTTCAATTCAGCCTCAAGCTTTTCTTTTTCTTCTTCAGTATTTACTTTTTGAGTCAGAGGAACAAAAAACTCCAATTGTTTTACTCTAAAACTTCCGCCATCTTCTTTTGCGGAGGTTTCTGGGCCTAAAATTTCAGAAATGAAGGCAAGTTTTATAATACTGTCTTGATAAGGAATCTCCTCCAGTTTTGTTGAACTGTGTAGTGAGATGGCTTTTTTGAATGGTATCTGTTTTTCTTTTCTGAAGTGACGAATACCTCCAATAATTTCTTTTGCCGTATCAAAAGCTGCTAATTTCTTTTCATCATAGGGTGTTGAAATGGGCCATTGAGAAACTATCAAGGCTTCTTTATTATTTCTAGATGCAATTGCATGCCATAATTCTTCTGATAAAAACGGCATAAAAGGATGCAGTAAACATAAATTATTTTCAAAAAGTTTTTTTACTTTTTGTCCAATTGATGAATTAAGTGGTTGGCCATATTCTGGTTTTACAAGCTCCAAAAGCCAAGAACAAAAATCATCCCAAATCAATTTATAAACAGCCATTAAAGCATCTGATATACGGTATTTTTCAAAATGGTCATCCACTTGAGCTAGTGTGTGTTGAAATTGATTTTCATACCAATCAAGTGCATCTTCTGCAGCAGCTTCAGCAGAACTATTTTCATTCAATTCCCACCCCTCTAGAAGTCTAAAAGCATTCCAAATTTTGTTGGCAAAGTTTTTTCCTTGCTGACAAAGGCTTTCATCAAAAAGCAAATCGTTTCCCGCTGGAGCACTTAGCATTAATCCAACTCGAACTGCATCTGCTCCAAAGGTTTCAATAAGATGTAAGGCGTCTGGTGAATTTCCCAATTGTTTTGACATTTTACGCCCTTTTTTGTCACGAACTAGGCCCGTGAGATAAACTTTAGAAAAGGGCATTTCACCTCTAAATTCATACCCTGAGATAATCATTCGAGCCACCCAAAAAAATAAAATATCTGGTCCAGTAACAAGATCTTGTGTGGGGTAATAATAGGTAATCTCATGATTATTCGGATTTCGAATACCATCAAAAACTGAGATAGGCCAGAGCCATGAGGAAAACCAAGTGTCTAAAACGTCTTTTTCTCTTGTTAAAGATGCAGCACTTAATTTTTCGTTAGCTGTTTTTTTTCTCGCTTTTTCTAGTGCTTCATCCAAATTTTGAGCTACTACAAAATCTTCTTTCCCTGAACCATAATAATAGGCGGGTATTTGGTGTCCCCACCACAATTGTCTAGAGATATTCCAATCTCTAATATTTTCCATCCAATGTCTATAGGTGTTTTTAAATTTCTCAGGTACTAAAGAAATACTTTCGTCTTTCAGAACCGCTTTTATTGCAGGTTCAGCAAGAGTTTCCATTTTAAGAAACCACTGGTCTGATAAGCGTGGCTCAATGGCTACTTTTGTTCGTTCTGAGGTCCCCACTTTATGAGTATGGGGTTCTTTTTTAATTAACAACCCTTTCTCTTCAAGTTCTTTTACAATAAGTTTGCGGGCTATAACTCGATCTTTACCCTCATAATGCAACCCATTTGAATTTATTGAGGCATCATCGTTAAAAATATTTATAATTTCAAGATCGTGTTTTTTGCCTAAACTATAATCATTTGGATCATGTGCAGGAGTCACTTTCAAACAGCCTGTCCCAAATTCTTGATCTACATAGGCATCAGTAATGATTGGAACTGTTCTGTCAACAATAGGAACGATAACCTGTTTGCCATGCAACTTTATGTACCGTTGGTCGTCTGGGTGGATGCACAAGGCAGTATCACCTAGTAGGGTCTCTGGCCTAGTAGTTGCTATAATTACTTTTTCTTCAGAACCTTCAATTGGATAGGCAATATGATAAAGCATGCCTTGTTTTTCTTCATAGATCACTTCTTCATCTGAAAGAGTAGTTTGAGCTTCGGGGTCCCAATGAACCATTCTATACCCTTTATAAATCAACCCTTTTTCAAAAAGTGCTACAAAAACTTTAATGACTGCTTCAGACATATCATCGTCCAATGTAAACTTGGTTCGATTCCAATCGCAGCTACAACCCAGCTTTTTTAGTTGATCTAAAATAACTCCCCCATACTGGTTGGTCCATTCCCAAGCATGATCTAAAAAGGCCTCTCTCGTCAAGCTATTTTTTTCAATTCCTTCCGCTTTAAGTTTGGCAACCACTTTGGCTTCAGTAGCAATAGAGGCATGGTCTGTACCCGGAACCCAACACGCATTAAAACCTCTCATTCTCGCTCTTCTAATCAGGATATCTTGTAAAGTGTTGTTGAGCATGTGTCCCATATGCAACACTCCTGTCACATTGGGTGGTGGGATGACTATGGTGTAGGGTGGTCTTTCATCTGGTTTTGAATTGAAATAACCTTGTGCTTGCCAGTAAGAATACCACTTAGATTCTACCTCTGCTGCATTAAACTTAGAAGAAAGTTGCATGAACTATTGATGCTTTTTTTAAGCTACAAAAGTAAGGAGCCAAAACTTATAATAAAAAGATTGGTTTGTAAATCCATTTTTTAATGCCTACTTTTATGGTAAACAGAAATTTTTCCCCATGAAAAAAATAATTTTTTCCATCCTCTTTTTAAGCTTGTATCAAGTGTATGCTCAAACTGGACCTGAAATCACTTTTGAAAGTGAAACCATTGATTATGGAGAAGTTGCACAAAATAGTGATGGTTCGAGAGTTTTTAAATTTACAAATACGGGAGACGCTCCTTTAGTTATTAAGAATGCTAAATCTTCCTGCGGGTGCACTGTCCCAAAAAAACCTGAGGGACCTATTGCCCCTGGGGAAAGTGGAGAAATTGTAGTTCGTTATGATACAAAAAATAGAGTTGGGCAATTTAGAAAAACAATCACCTTGACTACAAACATTGAAAACCAACCTATGGTTGCCCTTAAAATAAAAGGAAACGTGCTACCCAAAAAAGATTAACAAAGTTGTCTACTCTCTGATTTCTAAAAAATTTAGCACCTTTGCATCTTAATTGAAAAAGATGCCACAACTATCGAAGAAAGGCCTTGAATTACCTGCATCCCCCATCAGAAAACTAGTGTTTCATGCGGATGCAGCAAAAGAAAAAGGAATAGAAGTTCTTCATTTAAACATTGGTCAACCTGATATAAAGGCTCCTAAAAATGCGATGCAAGCCGTCTTAGAGGCTGATTTGAAACTTCTGCCGTACGGTATGTCACAAGGCACACTAGGTTATAGGACAAAACTTTGTAAGTATTATAAAAAACATAATATTTCTATCTCTCCAGAAGATATTCTTGTTACAACAGGGGCAAGTGAAGCACTTTATTTTTGTCTAAATCTTATCTGTAATGCGGGTGATCAAGTTATTATTCCAGAACCCTTTTATGCTAATTATAATGGTTTTGCAAGTGCTGCCAGTGTTGATGTTGTGCCAGTAATTTCAGATTTTGCAGATCAATATGAATTACCTCCTATTGAAAAAGTCATTGAAAAAATAAATTCTAAAACGAAAGCGATCCTTCTTTGCAATCCTAGCAATCCAACAGGTTATGTGTATAATAAGAAAGAAATTGAAATGCTAGGAAAGCTGGTGATTGAAAAAGATATTTTTTTAATAGTGGATGAAGTTTATCGAGAATTTATTCATAATGGTGATCCACACTATTCTGTATTATGCGATTCCCGTTGGAGTGAACACTCGGTCATGATTGACTCGGTTTCAAAACGATACAGCATGTGTGGTGCTCGAGTAGGATGTATGGTTTCTCGAAATAAAAAATTATTGAAACAGGCACTCAAATATGCGCAGCTGCGATTGTCTCCACCAGCTTATGCTATGATTGCCAGTGAAGCTGCCCTCGATGCTCCTGAAAAGTATCTAGAAGAGGTTGCAGAAGAATATAGGAATCGACGTAATGTGATGATTCAAGCACTTGAAAAAATTGAAGGTATAGATGTCTCTCATCCAATGGGTGCATTTTATTGTATGGTTAAACTGCCCGTTGAAAATGCCGAAGATTTTTCAAAATTCCTCCTTACTGATTTTTCAGATCAAGGGCAGACCCTAATGTTAGCTCCTGGGCAAGGGTTTTACTCTACCCCAGGTTTAGGAAAAAATGAGGTTCGAATTGCTTTTGTCTTAGAAACGGAAAAACTTATTCGTGCATCTCAAATTCTAGAAAAAGCACTTGAAGTATACAATCAATGATACATTTTGTTTTTTAGATCATGACACTTTTCCAAAGAGATATTTCTTTAAAAAACTACAACACATTTCAAATTGATGTAACATCTCGAGGTTTTGAAAAAGTGGAGTCATCTTCTGAGCTTGATGAGCTGATAAGAGATAATCCTTATGATCAATTGCTTGTCTTAGGGGGTGGTAGCAATGTCCTATTTACTAAAGATTTTCAAGGTCTCATCCTTCAGATAAATAAAAAGGGGATTAAAAAAGTTTGGGAAAATGATAAAAAAATTCGTTTAGAGATTGGCGCAGGTGAAAACTGGCACGAGCTTGTTTTATGGACTTTAGAAGAAAACCTTGGTGGTCTAGAAAATCTAGCGCTAATTCCTGGCAATGTTGGTGCTGCTCCTATTCAGAATATTGGAGCTTATGGCGTTGAGTTTGACTCTGTTTTTCATTCCTGTAGGGTTTATGATATAGCAAATAAGAAAGAACTAGAACTCCACAAAGAAGAATGTCACTTGAGCTATCGAAATTCTATCTTTAAACAGCAGGCGAAAGGTATGTATGTGATTTTGTCGGTTCAAATAGAGCTCTTCAAACCACCTCACCCATTAAATTTAGAATATGGTGTTATTAAGTCCATTTTGAACTCCTCTTCGCCAACTATTCAAGAGGTTGCGAAGACCATAATTTCAATTCGTAATGAGAAATTACCCGATCCTAAAAATATTGGTAACGGTGGGAGTTTTTTTAAAAATCCTATTGTCTCAGATAAACAATTCAATATATTGCAAAAACAACTCCCCAAGATACCTCATTATATACAATCCAATGGCATTAAGATTCCTGCTGGTTGGTTAATAGAACATCTGGGTTTCAAGGGATATCGAAAAGGAGATGCAGGAGTACATCATAAACAAGCTTTAGTTCTAGTCAATTTAGGAAATGCCTCTGGTATTTCAATCTTATCCCTTGCTAAAGAAATCGAAGAAAAAGTGTTTTCTACATTTGGAATTTCTTTAGAACGAGAGGTAAATGTTTATTAAACTTATTCTCTGTTTTTAGAGTCAATTATTATGGTAACTGGTCCGT
This sequence comes from Flavobacteriaceae bacterium, assembly GCA_016779985.1. GTDB lineage: Bacteria > Bacteroidota > Bacteroidia > Flavobacteriales > Flavobacteriaceae > JADHMP01. The sequence goes on along the minus strand of JADHMP010000001.1, from coordinate 90,976 downwards.
CATTGATAAATTCAATTTGCATATCCGCTCCAAATTTTCCAGAAAGAATTTCTTTTTCTAATGCTGATGATGTCATCTTTAAAAAAGACTCATATAGAGGAATAGCATGGTCATGTTTCGCAGCCCCAAGATAAGAAGGTCTATTGCCTTTTTTAGTTGATGCCATCAAAGTAAATTGACTCACAACAAGAAGTGCCCCTTGTATCTCTTTTATTGAACGATTCATCACTCCATATTCATCATTAAAAATTCTAAGGTTGACTACCTTATTAACCAACCAGTTCACGTCTTCGATACCGTCTGAGGGAGTGATGCCCAACAAAATCACTAAGCCCTCGCCAATTGCCTTTTGTTCTTTTTTATCAATAGTAATTCTCGCTTTTGAAACGCGCTGGATCACAATTCTCATCTTACTTTCTATAGGTTGAATCTTCTTTTAAGAGCTGTATATAGCTTGAATATCTAGAGGCCGCAATTTCACCTTTTTCTAAAGCTTTAAGGACTTTACACTCAGGCTCTTTGATATGCATGCAATTATGAAACTTGCATTTTTCAGAATGGGCCAATAGTTCGGGAAAAAAGTGTGCCATCTCTTCTGGTTCTATATTGACAACACCAAATCCTTTGATTCCTGGAGTATCAATGATACTAATTGTGCCCTCTAAATCATACATCTGTGCAAACGTTGTGGTGTGCTGTCCTTGCATGTGCTGTGCAGAAATAGAGGCTGTTTTTAAATCCAAGTTAGGGGCTATAGCATTTATCAAAGTGGATTTTCCAACACCACTGTGACCTGAAATCATACTCACTTTATTCTGCATCATTCTTTCAACTTTTTGGACACCAGTTTTTTTAATTGCAGAAAGAGTGTGGGTCTTATAACCTATTTTATTATATACATTTTTCAGAGTCTCCACCTGAGCTATTTCTTGGGGGGTATAGGTATCCATTTTATTGAAAAGCAAAGTAACAGGAATCTGGTGTGATTCAGCGGCCACTATAAACCGATCAATAAATGCTGGGAGGGTTGGGGGCTCCTTGAGTGTAATTAATAAAAATACCTGATCAATATTTGCAGCAATAACATGAGTTCGTTTTGATAGATTTACTGATCGTCTGACTAAATAATTTTTCCGTTCTAAAATTGAATATATAATTCCAACCGGTTCGCTGTTTTCTGAATCAATTTCAAATTCAACTCGATCACCAACTGCGACTGGATTTGTACTTTTTATCCCTTTGAGTCTAAATTTTCCTACAATGCGACAATCATAAAAATTATTGTTTGCTTTGACGCTATACCAGCTCCCCGTAGAACGATAGACAATGCCTTGTTTCATATTCTTTACAAAGTAACTACTTTTTGTCTATTCCCATTTTAATTGATTTCGATCTATGGGCAAAACGGGGGTGAAGTTGTATCTTTGTAAAAAACTTTTAATGGCCCAAAAAACACTTCTAATGATCTTAGATGGTTGGGGAAATGCCTCTGACCCAACTGTATCCGCTGTAGATTTGGCAGATACGCCCTTCATCGAAAGCCTTTATAAAAACTATTCGCACAGTACCCTCCGAACTGACGGTGAACACGTTGGACTTCCTTCTGGACAAATGGGGAATAGTGAAGTAGGGCATATGAATCTCGGTGCTGGACGCATTGTGTATCAGGATTTAGCCAAAATAAATAAGGCTGTAAAAGAAAATACTCTACAAAATGAAAAAGTATTGAAAAATGCTTTTAGTTATGCCAAAGGCAGCAATAAAAAGGTTCATTTTTTGGGATTACTTTCAGACGGTGGAGTGCATTCACATATTAGTCATTTAGAAAATTTACTTGAAGTAACAGCGGCTAGTGGTGTGTCAAATTTTTATGTCCATGCCTTTACAGATGGTCGAGATGTTGATCCTCATTCTGGGGCTAATTTCGTGAAACGAATTCAAGAAAAAATGAAAAAAACTGGTGGCACTCTTGCCTCGGTTGTAGGGCGCTATTATGCAATGGATAGAGACCAACGTTGGGAGCGTATCAAAAAAGTATATGATTTGCTTGTAAACGGGGATGGCTCACCTAGCTCAGATCTAGTTGAAAGTCTTAAAAACAGCTATGAGAAAAAGATCACAGATGAATTTATAGAGCCTCATTTTTTAGCAGACGAAAATCAGCACCCTGTGGCCAAAATTGAAACAGGTGATGTTGTTCTTTTTTTTAATTTTCGAACTGACCGTGGAAGAGAACTAACAGAAGTTCTCAGCCAAAAAGCGTTTCCAGAATTCAACATGGAGCCACTTCTATTGCACTATGTGACCTTAACCAATTATGACGCATCCTTTGAAGATATCAAAGTCATTTTTGATAAAGAAAATCTTACTGGAACTTTGGGAGAAACTTTAGCCAACGCAAACAAAACTCAAGTAAGGATTGCTGAAACAGAAAAATACCCTCATGTTACCTTTTTCTTTAACGGAGGTCGTGAGATTCCTTTTAAAGGTGAAGATCGAATATTATGTCCTTCACCTAAAGTGGCCACCTATGATTTGCAACCTGAAATGAGTGCCCTTGATGTTCAGCAAGCCATAGTGGATAGAATGGAACAGAATGCGCCTGATTTCATTTGTCTCAATTTTGCCAATCCAGATATGGTAGGTCACACAGGTAACCTTCAAGCCGCTATCAAAGCCTGTAAAACAGTAGATCAGTGTGCCCATCATGTTGTGAAAACAGCATTAGAGAAGAATTATGTTTGTATAATTATTGCGGACCATGGAAATTGTGAAACCATGAAGAATACAGACGGTAGTCCAAATACAGCACACACCACAAATCCAGTACCAATTATATTGGTGGATAATCAAAAACGTGCAATTAGAAGTGGTGTCTTAGCCAATGTAGCCCCAACTATTTTAGACCTAATGGATATTCCCAAACCAAAAGTAATGACAGAAAACTCACTCCTTGAAACGGCATGAGAAAGTTTTTAAATGCTCTTTTATATCTTCAGAAAAATGTCCATTTAGCTTTAGTTTTTGGTTTCAAAAAAATTGTGCTTTTTGTCCAAATAGAGTTTACGAAACAAAAATTATCGATACAGTTTAAATCAACTCCATGAATCTGAAAACCCCAGAAGAAATTGTCTTAATGTATGAAAGTGCTCAAATTGTTTCAAAAACTCTGGGTATGTTGGCGGGTGAAATTAAACCTGGTGTCACCACTCTCCAACTAGATCATCTAGCTGAAGAGTTTATCAGAGATCATGGAGCTCTTCCAGGGTTTTTGGGGCTCTATGATTTCCCAAATACGCTTTGTGCTAGTCCAAATGCACAAATAGTTCATGGTATTCCAAATGACACTCCGTTGCAAGAAGGTGATATTCTCTCTGTAGATTGTGGGGCTTATAAAAATGAATTTTATGGTGATCATGCCTATACTTTTGCTATTGGTGAAATCAAATCAGAGACCCAACAATTACTTCAAGTTACAAGGGAATCACTCTACAAGGGAATTGCCCAATTTCGAGTGGGCAAACGGATAGGTGATTTAGCAAATGCTATTCAAAAACATACAGAATCTTTTGGGTATGGAGTAGTACGAGAACTAGTTGGACATGGGTTAGGAAAAGAAATGCATGAAGCTCCAGAAATTCCAAATTATGGAAGAAGAGGCTTTGGCAAAAAATTTCAAGAGGGGTTGGTGATTGCTATTGAACCGATGATCAATCAAGGTACTCGAAAAATAAAACAGCTTGATGACGGTTGGACTATTCTGACCGCTGACGGTGCTCCTAGTGCCCATTTTGAACATAATGTTGCAATTGTTGATGGGAAACCTCGTTTACTTTCAACATTTAAATACGTGCATGAAGTACTTGGCATTTCTTCAGATGAAGAAGAACCCTTTGCATTTCAACCATGAAAAAAATATTACGGTGGTTTCCTCGTCCTTTTTTAATTCAAATGAGCTTGTTGTTTCAACCCTTTTTGCGGTTGTTATTTAGAGGAAATACATTCACTGATCCAATTGATGGAAGTAGCTATAGAAAGTTCTTGCCTTATGGATATGGTGAGCATTTACGCCCTAACGCATTGTGTCCAGGAACACTTTCACTTGAAAGACATCGCCTGCTTTGGTTGTATTTGAAAAGGCACAGTTCGTTTTTAAAAAAACCAATCAAGGTGTTACATGTTGCCCCGGAACAAATATTTTTTTCCAAATTCAAGAAAATTCAAGATTGGGACTATATTACCACCGACTTACATTCTCCATTGGCAACTGTCAAAGCTGATTTGTGCAATCTCCCTTTTGAAGAAGAACAGTTTGATCTAATTCTTTGCAATCATGTTTTAGAACATATAGAAGACGACTTAAAGGCCATGCAAGAGCTTTTTAGAATATTAAAAAGGGGAGGCACACTAATTGCCCAAGTCCCAATGGATGAAAACAGCACAAAGACGCTTGAAGATTTTAATATTGTTAAACCTCAAGAAAGGGCAGTAATGTTTGGTCAATATGACCACGTTAGGATTTATGGGTTAGATTTTTTTGACCGTTTAGAAAAGGTCGGTTTTAAGGCAGCAGCCGTTTTAATTCAAGACCAATTAGAAGCAAGTGAAATCATACGATTTGCTTTACCACCAAAAGAAAAAATACCAGTAGCTACAAAACCTTAATTCTATTCCCGCTAAATACTATGCACTTCAGAATAGAAGCGGATTTTGAAACGCTGTCTTTTTGGTTTAGTAAAGACCTTTTTTATATTTACTTACTCTCGTTTCAGCACTTAAACCGCTATTATTTTTATACATTGTTGCCAAATCGTTATTTATTCATCCATAGTCCAAGTCTTTACTATTTGAAGAATTCATCGGAACACTTTGAATCAAGAAATGAACATGGTTATCATCAATTCCTATTTCCAAAAGCTGAATATCATAACTCTAGTTTCAAACATAAATCTTTAAATGTCTTTAAAATATCTGATGTAAAAACTGTTCTTCTATATTTTACTGGACATACAAAATGGTATAAAATCAAACTTTCATTATGACTCTTATAAATATGCTCGCTCATAATTACAAAAGCACATGTCTTTACGCTACACCCGAGGCAGAGCCTCGGGGAATTCTATCGATTAAACCAAACATAGAACTGTTGAGCGTAATGTTTATAAGATTATTGAACAGTTACTTCTACAGTTATACTTGTCTCTGTCCAAAAGAATTTAAACCAAGCAGCACAGATAAAATGAGCTTTATTAGTACTTGACCAACCCCAAGGAGAATCAGGTGTCGTTGCTTCTAGTTCCCAAGTAGGGCCCAAATTAAACCACTTGTGTGACATTGACATGTCATGACCAAAAGAATAAGGCGTGTTTAAAGGATAACTTTCGTGTTTAATAACAATAGGTTTTTTATAATTGTGAAGATGAATATTACTACCACGTGTAGTGAAGAGATAATATTGGAGTTTAAACCAATATAGTTCATTACCCTCAAAACCAATATGTGATATTGGATCCATATCTATATAAGAACTTTTTGCTGTATTATTCAGTTTTTGAGAATCTACTGGTGTATAAATTGGTTTTTGAATTGATCTATTTCTAACTTTCTCACTAAGCATCTGAGTAAAACTAATATCATTTACACTTCCTTTTTTAACAAGATTGTTATTTTCTTGAATCTTATCATCAAACTCTACTGGATTTAACTCACCAGAAATAAGTTGAGACCATTCTACATTAGATAAACCAACATCACCAATTTTATATTTTAGTAATATGTCATCAACTGTTAAGTTACCACTCATAAAATCTTCATAATCTTTTTTATGTTCAGCTGAATGAAAATATTTATATTTTTTTCCATAAATATCATTTTCTTCTACTATTAGAAGGCTTTGGTTTTCATCTTTTAGGTTTAATTCTTCTTTTGTGTTTAAATTTTCTTTTGTGCAAGAGGTAGCCAAAAAAACAGCTACAAAAAGTGAAAGATAAGTAATGTTAAATTTGGGGATCATAATATTTTATTTTTAGATTAGAACGCAAACATATCACTTATTCATTTGATAAAAAAAAACTGATTGATTTACTATGTAATGTGAACAATGGATAAGAAAAAGGCTCCAGTTTGTGTTTATATTAATCTTTGATATTCCAATTCAATATTTCTGTATTTCAACATAGCAGTCATGCTTTCTAGTGTTTTTTTAGTAAATGATTTTGTAATGAAATTCTTATTTTTGAGACTTTCTTTGAGTAATATTAGATTTTATCTTTAAGTAAAATCTGTTTTAAGGTTTATTAAAACCTTGAGAGAAAACTTCATCAATACTACCGTTTTCATTTACCACAACCCAATAAGCTTCAAGGCTTGGTTCGCTATTAATTAAGGACATACTTTTCTCTAATGGCATCACCATCAATGCAGTAGCCCATGCGTCAGCAGCTATGCAGTTAGGAGCTAACACTGTAGCACTCAACACAGGAGAAGGAACTGCTCGTCCTGAGATTGGATTTATTGAATGTACAAATCGTTGCCCTGTGTCGGAATCAATTTTAAATTTACGATAGTTCCCTGAGGTAGCTATAGCTTGATTTTTTATCGGTAAAATTTTAATAAGTTTTTGTTTATCGTTCCTGATAGGGTTTTCTATTGCTATGGTCCATGGCTTTTTTGTGCGAGGACTATTGCCTAGCCCTACAAGCTCTCCTCCAATTTCTACCAAATGATTTTGACTCCCCAATGCTTCTAAATAATCAGCAATTACATCAACAACATATCCTTTGGCTAGGGCATTAAAATCAAAGTAGAGATTGGGATGTTGCTTCTTTATTGTATTGCTAGTAGTCAATTTAGTTTTGTCCCAACCCACTAGTTCCATAATACTGTCTCGTTGCAAACTTGAGAGTTGTTTCATTGGTTTTTCTGGTCCAAATCCATAGGCATTGACTAAGGCTCCAACTGTTGGATCAAAATAGCCCTCTGTTTTTTTCCATATCTCTTTTGCTTTTTGGTAGACTTTTACAAAATGCATATCTACTATTAGTAAACTATCTCCCCGATTGATTTTACTAATATCTGAATTGGGAATGTAAGTAGACAGTGATTGATTCAAGAGCTTAAAAAGTGAATCTATTCCTTTTTGCACTTGTTCATATTCTAGGTTTATGGGAGCATATTGTATTGAATAGGAAGTGCCTAATGCAATACCTTTATGAGCAACTGTTTCTGTTTTTTTGGTACAAGAAAAAAAAACAAAGAAAAATAAGAGGAAAAAATATTTATTCATCTAATTGAATCTCTTGTAACCCTTGAAAGTTAATTGCGTAGGGCACTCCAACAGCTAAGGGTTCTTCATAATTTTCAGCAGAGGCTAGCCCTACCCCAGCATAATAGGTTTGGGCATCAAAATTAGCCGCGTGAGCACGCATTTTTTCCATCAACTCTGTGTCATACTCAACAGGGTTCTCTGGATAACTTACTGCGCGCACAACTACAAAATGTAATGATTTGTTTTTAAGGCAAACAAACTGGGGATCTTTTTTTGGCTCACTATTAACGGCTAAAAATTCGAAGCCCTCCTCTTCGAGTTTTTTACCCACGGTAGTCATTGCCAATTGATGCAATTCTTCTTCTGAAAGCAATTTCATTGGAGGTGTAATAAAAATTTACCCTCCAAAGTCATCGAAGCGAATGTTTTCTGGTGGCACACCAAAGTCATCAGCCATTTTTTCTACCGCCTGATTCATTAGTGGAGGACCACAGAAATAAACCTCAATGTCTTCAGGGGAATCGTGGTCATTTAAATAGTTATCAATCACTACTTGATGAACAAACCCAGTAAATCCATCACCTTCAGCCTCTAAATCTTCTTTTACTTTCCAATTGTCTTCTTCTAAAGGTTCAGAAAGTGCGATATAAAATTTAAAGTTTGGAAAATCTTTTTCTAAGGCTCTAAAATGGTCAGTATAAAACAGCTCCCTTTTAGAACGTCCTCCATACCAAAAGGTAACCTTTCGACCCGTTTTAAGGGTGCGGAACAGGTGATATAAGTGAGACCGCATAGGAGCCATCCCAGCACCACCACCCACATAGAGCATTTCGGCTTCAGACTCGTTGATGAAAAATTCGCCAAAGGGGCCAGATATAGTCACTTTATCTCCTGCCTTTTTAGAAAAAATATAAGAAGATGCAATCCCTGGATTTACGTCCATCCAGCCATTTTTAGCGCGATCCCATGGGGGTGCGGCTATTCGTACATTGAGCATAATTTCCTTTCCTTCTGCAGGGTAAGAGGCCATAGAGTAGGCTCGTTCAACCAATTCGGTGTTTTTCATTTTTAGATCCCATAAGCCAAATTTATCCCACTCGAGTTGAAATTTATTTTGTTCTTCTGGATGTTCCTCTGGGTGAGCGCTAATGTCAATGTCCTTATAATCGACTTCAACCTCAGGAATTTCAATTTGTATGTATCCTCCTGCTTTATAACCCATTTCTTCCGGTATCTCAACCACAAATTCTTTGATGAAAGAGGCTACGTTCCAATTTCTAACCACAGTAGCTTCATATTTTTTAATACCAAATACCTCCTCAGGTACCTCTATGACCATGTCTTCTTTGACTTTTACTTGGCATCCTAACCGCCACCCTTCAGCAATCTCTTTTCTTGAAAAATGTGGCTTTTCTGTAGGCAATATTTCACCTCCACCTTCAATAACTTGGCATTTACATTGGATGCAGGTTCCTCCACCACCGCAAGCAGAGGGCAAAAATATTTTATTGTTACCCAATGTATTTAAAAGGGTGCCACCAGAAGAAACGTCAACATTATTATCTCCGTTTATTGAAAGAGTTACTGGCCCAGAAGGCAAAAGTTTTGCTTTGGCTCCTAAAAGCATGCCTACCAGCAAAAAGGTAATTACTAAAAAAACTACAACACTAGCTACTATAACTGTCAAATCCATTTCTATACTTATAATTTAATCCCCATAAAACTCATAAATCCTATCGCCATCAATCCTGTGATAATAAAGGTAATTCCCAACCCTCGTAGGGGTGCTGGGACATTTGAATACGTAATTTTTTCTCGAATGGCTGCAATTGCCAAAATAGCCAGTAACCATCCAATTCCAGAGCCAAATCCATAAACTCCTGCTTCTGTGATACCAGCAAAATCTTTTTGCTGCATGAATAAAGATCCCCCAAGTATGGCACAATTAACGGCAATAAGAGGCAAAAATATACCGAGTGCGCCGTAAAGAGCTGGGGCAAACTTTTCTACTATCATCTCTACCAATTGAACCATAGAGGCAATAACAGCAATAAACATAATAAAACTTAAAAAGCTTAGATCCATTGTTGCATATTCTGCACCTAACCATGCCAGGGCTCCTGGTCTGAGTAGATAAGAATCTAATAAGAAATTAATTGGCACTGTGATTGACAAAACAAAAATTACAGCAAAGCCGAGACCTACTGCGGTTTTGACTGTTTTAGATACTGCCAAATAGGAACACATCCCTAAGAAATAGGCAAAAATCATGTTTTCAATAAAAATGCTTTTAACAAATAGATTTACGTATGATTCCATGCTAACTTAATTTTTTTCAATTAATTTTCTATTTCTAGATCGTTGGAACCAAATGATGAGACCAACGGTAATAAGCGCCATTGGGGATAATAACATCAAACCATTATTCTCATAGCCCATTTCATAAATTGAGTCTGGAATAACTTGATATCCAAATAATTTTCCAGAACCCAATAATTCTCTAAAAAAAGCTACCAATATGAGAAGAAAACCATAGCCCGCAGCATTGCCAATTCCATCTAGAAAGGATTTCCAAACTCCATTGCCTAACGCAAAGGCCTCTAGCCTTCCCATAACTATACAGTTGGTAATAATCAATCCAATAAAGATTGAAAGTTCTTTACTTACGTCATAGGCGTAGGCTCTTAGAATTTGATCTACCAGTATAACCATGGCAGCAACAACAACTAATTGAACTATAATTCGAATACGGTTAGGAATTAAATTGCGCAGAATAGAAATAATCACATTACTTGCAGCCATCACAGCCATTACAGAAATGCTCATCACCACAGCAGGTTTTAATTGAACTGTGATTGCTAGTGCAGAACAGATCCCTAAAACTTGAACTGTAATAGGATTATTGTCATCTAGGGGGTCTGATAATAGTTTTCTGTTTTTTTTAGACAACAAAGGTTCTCCTTCCGTATTTAGAAAGAAGAGGGTAGATTTTTGATTTCCTTTTTTGGCGCTCATAAAATTAATTTAAAGCCATTGAACGGCGTTGGTTTTTGAAATAAGGCATATAGTGCGTCAATCGCTCTATGATCATATCGGTCACCCCGTCACCTGTTATTGTGGCACCTGAAATGGCGTCAACCTCGTGATCCTCTTTATCTGTATCATTTGGATCATTATTTGTTTTTGAAACAGCAATGCCCTTTAAAGTGCCTTGTTGATCTAAAATTTTCTCTCCAACGAAACGATTTTGAAACCACTTTTGAGTAATTTCTGCACCTAAACCAGCTGTTTCACCTTTATGGTCAAAGACAGCTCCTTTGATGGTGTTTTTGTCTTCTTTCAGGGCTAAATAGCCCCAAATGGCATCCCACAGTCCAGCTCCACGAAGGGGAACAATGTAATAGGTGTTCTCTTCTACATTTGCTACATAGAGAGGAAAACGTTGGTCAGTCACCTCTTTCTTTAGTTCTGTATTTAATTTGATAGTAAAGGCATTGACCGATTCATCAATTGAGCCATCATTTTTTAAAGCGAGTTCTTCTGTGACATACTTGTTGTAGAGAACCTCCGCTTTTTCTCTATCGGTCTCAATACCAATGGTCGATAATATATTTTGCATTTTTTCTAAACGGACATTTTCAGCTTGCAGGTCTTTTAATGATGTGGCAGTAAAGGCCAAGACAGATGCCACAACAAAAACCATTATGGTGGCAAAAATAAAAGTGTAAACGTTGCTGTCTCTATTCATAATTTAAGCTGTTTCTAAGTTTTCTTGTTGAGTGAGCCAACGCTTTCTTCTTTTGTTGATATTGGCGTTGACAACATAGTGATCTATTGTGGGTGCAAAAACATTCATTAGAAGTATGGCTAACATCACTCCCTCAGGATAGGCAGGGTTAAAGACTCTAATCATGATACAAAAGATTCCTACCAGTATTCCATAAATCCATTTCCCTTTTGTGGTTTGAGCTGCTGATACAGGGTCAGTAGCCATAAAAACAATGCCAAAAGCAAAGCCACCAACCACAAGATGATTGACCCATGAAAAGGACATTAGCGCGTTGGCACTCCAAAGGTTAAATAAAAAGCCCATAAGTGCTGCTCCTAAAATTCCACCAGCCATAATGCGCCAACTACCAATTCCAGTAAGTATTAGAATCAGTGCACCAACAGCAATCCAAAGGGTCGATGTTTCTGCAATTGATCCAGGAATGGCACCACCAAACATTTCAAAAAAGGAATAATTCACCTCTCCGCCAGCCGCTAAAGTGCCTAAAATGGTTTCACCAGAAATACCATCAACAGAAGAGGCCTCAGAGACCCAAACTTTGTTTCCTGACATGTATGTTGGATAAGCAAAAAAAGCAAAAGCTCTGGCGGTGAGCGCTGGATTTAAAATATTCATTCCAGTGCCACCAAAAGCTTCTTTAGCAATTAGCACGGCAAAAGCAACAGATATGGCCACCATCCAAAGTGGTATGTCTACGGGCATAATCATTGGAATTAGCAATCCTGTGACTAAATAGCCCTCATTCACTTCATGGCCACGATAAACTGCAAAAGCGAATTCGATCGAAAGACCTACTACATAAGAAACAACTATCATGGGAACTATTTTCCATGCGCCGTGCAGAAGAGCCTCCCAAAAAGTAAACTCTGTTCCTATTTGGATAAAGTGTTGATAGCCCGTATTGTAAATCCCATAAACCAGAGCAGGAACAAGGGCCATTATAACGGTGACCATGGTTCGCTTCAAATCTACTGCATCTCGAATGTGTGCTCCTTTGTGTGTGGTGTGGTTAGGAACAAACAAAAAAGTTTCAAAGGCGTTTATTGCGGGAGCAAATTTTTCTAATTTTTGACCCTTTTCGAAAGGTCTTTTTATTTTATCAAATTGTTTTCTAATTGCATTCATACATTCAATTTTTATCCTACTTCATTAATCATTAAACGGATTGCTTCATGAATTATCTGTTGTGCTTCAATTTTTGAGGTGTTTGCAAAATCTATCAAACCGAAATCCTCTGGTATAACTTCATATATTCCTAATGCTTCCATTTTTTCAATGTCCTCAGCCATACAAGCTTTGAGAAGTTGCATAGGATATATGTTCATTGGCAATAGTTTTTCCATTTCACCAGTCACAACAATAGCACGTTCCTCACCATTTAAATTTGTATTCACATCATATCCTTTTTTACCGAGTAGCCATGAAAAAGAAGTTTTTGAAAGACTAGGAATTGCGTTGTCAACAAAAGGCAACCAACCAAACATTCGATAATCGTTCCCTTCTGGTATAACCGAAACCAGATTGTTAAAATAACTTAAATGGCCGGTGGGTGTTGTTGCTCTACCTGAGAATACATCACCATTGATTATTCTCACATTTTCTGATTTTATTGATGCCCGTTTTAGCAAAGGTTCAACCTCAGCTCCAATAAATGAATTGATATAATGGGGCTTTTCAACAGCATTCCCAGCTATAGCGACAACCCTTTCTGCAGAAAATGTTTTTTCTTGAAATAACTTTCCAATATTAGCTACATCTTCTGGTTGGACAACCCAGACCTTTTCATTTGGATTGATAGGGCTAATTTTTTGAATATGAACACTCACGTTACCAGCAGGATGAGGCCCCTCAACTGTGTAAATATCTACGTTTTCGAAAGCCTTATAATTGTCCGCTTCAAGGGGAGAAATTCCAAGTTTTATCGGTTGACCAATTAATTTAGCAAGCACATCGATTCCCGTTTGAAATGCTTCACTCTTGTTTTTTAATAAAAACTCAAAATCAACCTGCAATGGAGCAGTGTCAATTGTTGAAACATAAAGAGCTTTTGGAGTACAGGTTGGATCGGCCACAATACCATAAGGTCTTTGTTTTAGAAATGGCCAAGCACCGCTCTTTAATAAAACTTTCTTTATTTCTTCAACACTCATTGCTTCAAGCTCGCCAAAAGTATGCACTACTGATTCTTGCTTAGGGGATGCTTTGATGATAATTTTTTCAATTTTCCTTTTGGCACCTCTAACTATGCTTTCTATTGTTCCTCCAACAGGAGAAACAACTTGAATGTCAGGATTTGCCTTGCTGTAAAAAATGGGTGTACCTTTTTTTACGGCGTCACCTTCTCTCAAAAGAAGTTTTGGAATCAGATGTAAGAAGTCATCTGGATATAGTGCAAAAGTTTCTGTGATAGGGCTTGTTGCTAAAATTTTTTCCGCCTGCCCTTTAATTTTTATGTTGGCGCCTCGTTTGGTGCGAATGCCCATATGGTGATTCATTCAGTAAAATTCTAAAACCACACAAATGTACTAATAAACCCACTTTTCAGTAAAGTATTTTGAGATGAAAAAGAGTTATTTATATTCTTTCTAAATAAGTGTTTAACTTTTTAAATTATACAAAATTGCTTATTGTATACGTTAGATATTTTATAATGCAAAGGCACAAGAAAATAAACTTTAAACTACTGGGGCTTTTAATATTCCTTTGGGTTTCAACTCCCTTGTATGGACAACAGGCGTATGAAGTAATTCCTCCTGATTATATAAAATCAATTCTTTTTAGGGGAGAAGAAAAAAACGACCAATTTCCAATTATTTCATTAGATGGAAGTCTTTTATTGAGGTTTGATGATCTTGACACTCAGGTCAATGACTACTACTATAAACTTAAACATTTTAATGCTGACTGGACTCCCTCCACTCTATTTTCAAATGAAATTTTCCAAGGTTTTGACAACATCAGAATTCAAAATTTTGTTACTTCCTTCAATACCCTACAGCCCTATACCCATTATCAACTTCAGTTGCCTAACGAAAACACAAGGTTTTTAGTCTCAGGAAATTATCTTTTAGAAATTTATAACGCCGCTGATGAATTGTTGTTTAGCAGAAAGTTTTGTGTTTACGAAAAAGCTGCTGCTGTTGCTGCTGCTGCCTATCGATCACAAAATTTAGCTTTTTTTGAAACTCATCAAAGTCTACGATTTAAAATTATGCCTCAAAATTTTGTGTTTCAGAACCCAGAACAAAATGTAAAGGTTGTATTGTTACAAAATTATCAATGGGACAATGCCATACAAAATGTAAAACCTCAATTTTATGCCATTGATGGTTTGGAATATAGATTTGATGATCAGACCCTGTTTGAAGGCGGCAATGAATATTTCTTTTTTGATTCTAAAGATTTAAGAATAACCACTCCTAATATCAGTTATGTAAGCAGAAGCAATATCTACGAGACCTATCTGTTTACAGATCCCGATTTGCAATATAGTCCCTACAGCTTTGCTCCAGATATCAACGGAAGTTTTGAACCCAGAACCCTTATGGGAAATCAAAATCCATATACTGAGGCTGACTATAGTTTAGTTCATTTCAGTCTTTCCACATCCGTTAGCCCATTAGATAATGAGATTTACATTTATGGCAGTTTTAATAATTATGCACTAGAAGAAGCCAATAAAATGTTTTACAACCCCTCCCTTGAGCTGTATGAAGGTCTTTTACTCTTAAAGCAAGGGTTTTACAATTATAAATATGTTGTTAAAAAAGAAGACAAATTATTCAAAAATCGAATTAGTGGATCTCATGCACAAACCGAAAATGAGTATCAAATTCTTGTGTATTATCGTGAAAATGGAGCGCTCTACGATGCCTTAATCGGTGTCGGAAAAGTGAGTTCGTTCAACTTAAAAAATTAATTTTCTTTCCCTTTTAATTTGTTGTGGCTTTTGCATTGATTTTTTTGTTATTTTTACAAAAAGGCCCAGTAACAAAACCATCTATGATTCAGCAGATTACAAGAGGCATAAGAGTCTCTGTTGAAACAAAATTTGAAGGAAGTTTTCCTAAAGAAAACATCTTGCATCATGGTTTTGTCTACACCATAACAATTGAAAATCAGAGTAAGGATGTAGTGCAATTGCTCTCAAGGCACTGGAAAATCATTGAAACCACAAATAACACGCAGTATATCAATGGTGACGGAGTGGTTGGAAAAAAGCCTGTTGTGAAACCTGGAGAAATGCACGTTTACAAATCTGGATGCCTTATCACCTCTCCAATAGGCGTAATGATTGGCACATACATCATGATAAATTTTACCTCAACCAAAAAATTTAATGTAGACATTCCACCGTTTAAATTAAATATTCCTTCCATTTTGAATTAGAAAAAGTTCAACTTTACCCAAAATTCAATCCAAATTTTAGATTTCAATGTCAAATAGTGTCATCAAAGTCCCTTTTCCAAAAAATGAATCCGTTTTGGATTATGCTCCAGGAAGTTCAGCTAAAAAGGAGCTACTAAAAACCTATAGACAACTTTATGAATCTCCTATTGAAATTCCTCTCTATATTGATGGAAAGGATGTTAGAACAACACAAAAACAAGGTATGTCACCCCCACATGACCATCAACACAAACTTGGAGAGTTTTATTTAGCCAGCCCCAAAGAAACGCGTTTGGCCATCAAAAGTGCGCTTGAGGCTCGAAATCTTTGGAGCAAAATGCCTTGGGAAAGACGAGCGGCCATCTTTTTAAAAGCAGCAAATCTTGTTTCAGGCCCTTATCGAGCTAGAATTAATGCAGCAACCATGATTGCACAATCAAAAACAATTCATCAAGCTGAAATAGACGCTGCCTGTGAATTTGCTGATTTTCTTCGATTCAACGTTTTTTACATGCAAGAAATTTATAAAGAACAACCCAATAGCAGCGCTGAAATTTGGAACCAACTCCATTATCGTCCTTTAGAAGGCTTTGTGTATGCTATTAGTCCTTTCAATTTTACAGCTATAGCAGGAAACTTGCCAACAAGCGCTGCCCTAATGGGGAATGTAGTAGTCTGGAAGCCCAGTGATTATCAGGTGTTTTCTGCTAAAATTATTATTGATATCCTTCGTGAAGCAGGCTTACCTAATGGTGTAATCAATGTAGTTTTTGGAAATCCAGAGGAAATCACCAATACTATTTTAGACTCTCCCGATTTTTCTGGATTGCATTATACTGGTTCTAGCTCCATATTTAAAACACTTTGGAAAAAGATTGGTGATCAAATTCATACCTACAAAACCTACCCTAGAATAGTAGGTGAAACAGGAGGTAAAGATTTTATTTTAGCGCATCCTTCAGCAGATTCTCAAGCTGTAGCCACTGCAATTATTCGAGGTGGATTTGAATTTCAAGGCCAAAAATGTTCTGCGGCTTCTAGAGTGTATTTGCCAGAATCTAAAGCTGACGAAATCCTTAGGTTAACTATTGCTGAAATGAAAACCTTAAAAATGGGTAGCCCAGAAAATTTTGAAAATTTTGTCACTGCTGTCATTCATCAAACTGCCTTTAATCGACTTAGAAATGCGATAGCGCAAATCAAAAAAGATTCTGAGGCAGAAATTCTTTATGGTGGTGGTTTTGATGATAGTGTAGGTTATTTTATAGAACCTACTTTGGTTCTGTCTCAAGACCCTTTCTATTTTACAATGGAAACAGAATTATTTGGACCCCTCGTCACTGTGTATATTTATTCAGATACACAATGGGAAAAAACCCTAGCTCTAATTGACAATACTTCCCC
This sequence comes from Flavobacteriaceae bacterium, assembly GCA_016779985.1. Lineage (GTDB taxonomy): Bacteria > Bacteroidota > Bacteroidia > Flavobacteriales > Flavobacteriaceae > JADHMP01. Next base: position 74,126 of record JADHMP010000001.1, on the reverse strand, counting down.
TTATGCCTTGACAGGTGCCGTTTTTTCTCAAGACCGGTATGCCTTAGAGCAAGCCATTGAGGCATTAGAAAATAGTGCTGGAAATTTTTATATAAATGACAAACCTACTGGGGCAGTTGTTGGACAACAGCCCTTTGGAGGTGCACGTTCTTCTGGCACGAATGACAAAGCGGGGGCTGCTGCCAATCTTATGCGTTGGATTTCACCAAGACTAATCAAAGAAACCTTTGTGCCCGCAAAAAATTATCGTTATCCTTATCTAGAATAAGCGATGAAACACAATGAAATAGCCCTTCATCAAAAAAACAAACGATTTGCTCAGCTCGATAAATATTTAGGGGAATTTGTCTATGGGGGCATTGACGGTTGCGTGACCACCTTTGCCGTAGTTGCAGGTGCCGTTGGGGCCAATTTGAATAGTAATATAATATTGATTTTAGGCTTTGCTAATCTGTTAGCTGATAGTTTTGCGATGTCTGTGGGGGCATATCTTTCAGCCAAAACCGAAAAAGATCAATATCAAAAACACAAAGCAATTGAATATTGGGAAATAGAAAATATTCCTGAAAAGGAAATCGAAGAAATTCGTCAAATTTATCGTGCTAAAGGGTTTGAAGGAGAATTGTTAGAACAAGTAGTAGCAGTTATCGTGAAAGACAAAGAGCGATGGGTAGATGTGATGATGAAAGAGGAATTAGAAATGATTGAAGATTATCGTTCTCCATTTAAAATAGGGGGAGTCACCTATATTGCTTTTTTGCTAGTTGGTCTAATTCCACTTTCAGTCTATTTGATAGATTATTTGATTCCCATCAATTCAGATCCCTTTTTGTGGACAATCTTGTGTACTGCTTTTGGATTTATTTTTATTGGGCTTTTGAAAGCTACCATGAATCAAACTTCCCGTTTTCGGGCTGTTTTTGAAACTCTTATGCTTGGTGCCTGTGCTGCATTTGTGGCCTATTTTGTGGGTGATTTTATTGAGCGCATATTATGATACCAACAATCTAAATTAGCCTGTAAACGGTACATAGATTATTTTCTTAGTCTCAAAATAACCTTCTGAAAAATAGGTAGAAATTGGAAACTCTTGCGCTTTGGGAAAACTTCTTAATTCTTCTTTTACATCTCCCCCTTTCAAATAAAAAATTCCATTGGGAAAATTGTGAGTGTTTTCAGCCTTTCCTTTTTTAGCAACCCACTCATAAAAAATATTCATTTTTGCTACCGCTCTACTCACCACAAAATCAACTGAAGAGGAGAAATTTTCAATTCGCATATTCAAGGCCTCTATATTATCAAGACCCAATTCTGCGGCAACTGTTTTTACAACTTTTATTTTTTTTCCTATACTATCAACCAAATAAAATTGAGTTTTAGGAAACAAAATGGCTAGGGGAATTCCTGGAAATCCACCACCTGTCCCTACATCAAGCACATGAGCCCCATCAGAAAAGGTGATGATTCTGGCTATAGCCAAGCAATGTAATACGTGATGTAAATAGAAATCTCCAAAATCTTTTCTTGAAATTAGGTTGATTTTTGCATTCCAATACCCATAAAGTGGCTCTAATTGGTGAAATTGTTCGATTTGTTGAGAATTAAGCTCAGGAAAATAAGTTAGAAGTTGCTGCAATGAAAGTGTTTCTTATTTTTGTAAAATTAATATTTATTTATGCAACCCTTCAAACCTATTCGGTTTTCGCGAAGAGACCCGAAAGACTTCTTTAAAACTTTAAACTTAAGAGTTAACAAATATTTTAGAGAACAAAATATTCCAAAAACTGGTAATTGGCGTCTTTATTCGAAAACCATAGTTATGTTTTCTTTACTTCTAGCCCCTTACCTTATTGTCCTTTTTTCTGACTTAAATCAATGGATCAAACTCATCTTAACAGTTGTGATGGGTATTGGCATGGCAGGGGTTGGAATGAATGTGATGCATGACGGAAATCATGGCTCTTTTTCTAAACGACCATGGGTCAATAAAATAATGGGAAGTAGTATTTATATTTTAGCTGGAAATGTATTCAACTGGAAAGTACAACACAACTTACTACATCACACCTACACCAACATTCATGGACATGATGATGATTTAGAAGCAGGTAAAATTTTACGCTTTTCAAAACACGCTCAGTGGGCACCGCACCATCGATTTCAGCATCTATATTCTGTCTTTTTGTACGGTTTGTTAACCCTCAACTGGGCTTTGTTTGCAGATTTCTCTCAAATGCGCCGCTATTTAAAAAAGAAATTGTCTTATGCCAATAGTAAAAAACCCTCACTCCAATGGACTGGGTTGATTTTGACTAAACTCTTATATTTTTCTATCTGGGTGGTGCTGCCAATCATCTTTTTAAATATTGCTTGGTGGAAAGTGTTAATCGGGTTTGCCGTAATGCATTATACCGCTGGGCTAATTTTGAGTTTGGTTTTTCAGTTGGCACATGTCATTGGTGATGCAGAAATGCCACTACCAGAAAGTGGATCACAAAATATATCTCATACATGGGCGATCCATCAGCTTAAAACAACTGTAAATTTTGCAACCAAAAATAAATTTATCAATTGGTTTACTGGTGGGTTGAATCATCAAATTGAACACCATATTTTTCCGCACATCAGTCATATACACTATACCAAGATTGGAAAAATTGTGAGAGAAACGGCGAGTGAGTTTAATTTACCCTATAACGAATACAAAACAACAAGAAGTGCGATTTTTTCTCATTTCAAGCATTTGAAAAATATGGGTATCAACCCAGCATAAAACTATGGACGCACTTTCAACAAGAATCAACAGTCTACCAGCTTCAGCCACTTTAGCTATGGCTGCCAAAGCCAGAGAGTTAAAAAACAAAGGGATTGATATTATTGGCTTAAGCCTTGGAGAACCTGATTTTAATACGCCAGAATTTATAAAAGAAGCTGCCATTAATGCAGTAAATGAAAACTGGAATTCTTATTCTCCAGTTGATGGTTATGCTGATTTAAAAGAAGCTATTTGCGAAAAATTCAAACGTGATAATAATTTAGACTATAAACCCTCCCAAGTTGTTGTTTCAACTGGAGCCAAACAGTCCATTGCTAATTTATGTCTTGTGCTTCTCGACCCAGGCGATGAAGTGTTATTGCCAGCACCCTATTGGGTCAGCTATTCTGCAATAGCAACCTTGGCTGAGGCTACATCGACCATTATCCCTTCTTCTATAAAAAATGATTTTAAGATCACCCCAGAACAACTTGAAGCAGCAATTACGCCGAAGACAAAGTTGATCATGTTTAACTCACCCAACAACCCGAGCGGAACAGTTTATACAGAAGCTGAATATAGGGCATTAGGTCAAGTTTTGATAAAACACCCCAACATTTATATACTATCTGATGAGATTTATGAACATATTAATTATGGCGTTTCACATTTCAGTATAGCAGCGATTCCCGAATTATACGACCGAACAATTACAGTAAATGGATTAGCGAAAGCATTTGCCATGACAGGATGGCGTATTGGATATATTGGCGCACCTGAATGGATTGCAAAAGCGTGTAATAAGATTCAAGGTCAGGTAACGAGTGGCACAAATTGCATTGCCCAAAGAGCTGCCATAACGGCCGTAAGTGCTCCTGTTAGTAAAATTCAATATATGGTAGATGAGTTTCAAGAAAGACAAAAATTAATTATTGATTTATTGTCTAAAATTGAGGGTTTTAAAGTAAATCAACCTAAAGGAGCTTTTTATGTATTTCCTGATGTTTCGTACTATTTTGGTAAAAATTTACGCGGCACAACAATACAAAATGCCAGTGACTTTGCCATTTATTTATTAGAACAAGCCCACGTGGCCACTGTCACAGGTGATGCGTTTGGAAATAGTGACTGCATTCGTATTTCCTATGCTGCTTCTGTAGCTAATATCAAAGAGGCTATTGATAGGATTGCTAAAGCACTGACTTAAAATTCTTAGTTGAGATTGCATAGGGTATTTCTTATCTTATCCGAAAAGTATAATAATTTTGATGTCTGTTCGTTAAAACAGTACCTTTATAACGATGAAGTACACTACTCTCAATAAAATGTGGGCGATAGCCCTTTCCTTGACCCTGTTGATATCCAGTGTGGGCCAAGCTATAGAGACGCATTACTGTCAAGGCAAATTTAAGGGAATAAGCTTCTATGGAGTTCAAAAAAGTTGCCATAAAGAAGTTTCTATTCCTCCTTGCCATAAAACTAAAGACAATAAACAAGCTCCAGAAAAAAAATGTTGTGATTATCAAAAAGTGTTCATTGATCAACAAGTTTTTGAGGCTTACACTCCTCAGGTAACTATTTTTGATTCAACACCATTTGAATTTGCTTATGCTCTTGTTGCTGTATTTTTTTGGGAATCAGATCTGGATAAAAAAGTATATCCCTTTCATCTCTATACCCCCCCTAAACTCAGGCGTAACCTTCAGGCCCATTTCCAGACCTTTTTAATTTGATCTCCCATTTTTATTAAAGTTATCAGTATCCCCCTTCTAATTTAGGGTGATGTACTAGTTTTTTAATAAAAATGGAAAATTGATCATGTTAAATAATAGTATAAAATTTTTTATAGACAACAAATTTATTGCCTGGCTCCTTTTGCTTTTTTTTGTTTGCTGGGGAATTATTACATCTCCTTTTGACATAGGAATCGACACCTTACCTCGTGACCCTGTCTCTGTTGATGCCATTCCAAATCTAGGAGAGAATCAACAGATAATTTTTACCCAATGGAGTGGGCGTTCGCCTCAAGATGTGGAGGATCAAATCACCTATCCTCTCACCTCCAGCATTTTAGGCATTGCGGGTGTAAAAAGTGTAAGGAGTAATTCCATGTTTGGTTTTTCAAGCATCTATATCATTTTTGATGAAAAAGTTGATTTTTATTGGAGTAGAAGCAGAATTTTGGAAAAGCTTAATACACTCCCTCCAAATCTGTTGCCCACTGGAGTAAAGCCCTCTCTTGGGCCAGATGCAACTGGTTTAGGCCAAATCTTTTGGTATACCCTCGAGGGTAGAGATGTAAATGGTAATCCAACGGGGGGATGGGATTTACATGAATTAAGAACTATTCAAGATTTTTATGTTCGTCAAGGGCTCACAGCCGCCAGAGGTGTTGCAGAAGTGGCTTCTATTGGAGGCTTTGTGCAAGAATATCAAATTGATGTTAAACCTGATAAAATGAGGATATATGACATATCACTTCCGGAGATTATGCAAGCGGTCAAGCAAAGCAATGTAGATGTTGGTGCTCAAACTTTGGAAATCAATTTAGTTGAATATTTCGTTAGAGGTTTAGGTTCAATAAAATCAATTGAAGACATTGAAAATACGGTTATTAAAACGATACAAAATGTTCCCCTTAGAATCAAAGATATTGCTCACGTATCATTAGGTCCAGCAGAACGACGAGGAGTGTTAGATAAGTCTGGAGTAGAAGCGGTTGGGGGTGTTGTTGTGGGCAGTTATGGCGCTAACCCAAACGAAGTAATCCAAAATGTAAAAGAAAAAATTATCGCAATAACTCCAGGCTTACCAAAAAAGACTTTGGCTGATGGTCGCCAATCACAAATTACATTGGTGCCTTTTTATGACCGTTCAATTTTAATTCAAGAAACGTTAGGGACGCTCAAAGAAGCCCTTCAATTGGAAATTTTGATCACCATTTTAGTAGTGTTATTGTTATTGTTCAATCTCAGGGCCTCTGTACTTGTCGCAGGTTCACTTCCAGTAGCTGTATTAATGTGTTTTATTGCCATGCGTTATTGGGAAGTTGAGGCCAATATTTTGGCTTTATCGGGAATTGTAATTGCTGTAGGCACTATGGTTGACATGGGAATTGTGTTGACAGAGAATATGTTGACACACCTAAAGAAGGCCCCAAATAAAGAGACCATTTCTACATCAATCACTAAAGCCACAAAAGAAGTTGCTCCTGCAATAATAACCGCTTTAGCTACTACAATAGTGAGTTTCTTGCCCGTTTTCACAATGGTGGCTGAAGAAGGAAAACTCTTTCGCCCGTTGGCTTTTACCAAAACCTTTGCCCTCATTGCCTCCCTAGTGGTATCAATTCTTATTCTTCCCTCAATTGCAGTACAACTCTTCAGTATAGATTCAAAAAACAAGCAGAAATCAATTTTTTACAGTGTATCTCTTATACTATTTAGTAGCCTTTTATTGTTTTATGAATATCCCATTCTTGCTTTTATTGGTATTATTGTTGGGATTTTTAATCTAGGTAAATCAATAATACATCAAGGTTATCTCACATTATATGATAAAATTCAAAATTATTGTTATGTCTTAATTTTAGGTTTTCTCCTAGCCCGAATTTGGATGCCCCTTGGCGTTAATCACTCTCTTTTTAGCAATTTCTTTTTTGTGGTGATTATTGTAAGTTTTTTATACGGACTTGTTTCACTAATTATTGAGTACTATGAATTAATTCTTGGCTTTCTTTTAGACCTCAGATTTCTATTTTTAGGTTTAATTGGTGTTGTGCTATTGTTAGGCTTTCAGTCCTTTAGACACATTGGGCAAGAATTTATGCCCTCGCTGGATGAAGGCTCTTTCTTGCTCATGCCCACCACTACGCCCCATGCTGGTATGCAACAAAATGTGAACAATTTGCGTATGCTAGACAAGGCAGTGGCCGCACTACCTGAAATTGATGGAGTTGTGGGAAAAGCAGGCCGCGTTGATAGTGCATTAGACCCTGCCCCAATGTCTATGTATGAAAATATAATTCAGTATAAAACAGAATATAAAACAGATGAAAAAGGAAAGCGTTTACGTTTTAAAAAAGATTCAAATGGAAATTTTTTATTGGCGATAGGTGGTTTTATTTCGCCTGAAGAAGCGGTAGAAAAAGGGCTTTCAGAAAAGGATTTAATCATTGATCCAAAAGGAAGCTACTTTAGACAGTGGCGAGATCATATCAAATCTGCAGATGATATTTGGGATGAAATTGTAAAAAGTACCACCATTCCAGGCCTTACTTCAGCACCAAAACTTCAGCCCATTCAAACTCGCCTTTTGATGCTTCAAACAGGGCTGAGAAGTCCCTTTGGAATTAAAGTGAAAGGGGCAGATTTACAATCCATAGAGCAGTTTGGTCTCAGTTTAGAGCAACAAATTAAAAATATAGAGGGGGTAAGAAGCACTACTGTCTTTGCAGAAAAAAATATTGGAAAACCCTACTTACTTATCGAGTTGGAAAGAGACAAACTAAATCAGTATGGTCTTAGTGTGGCATCAGTTCAAAATCAACTTCAAGCTGCTATTGGTGGTTCTAAATTGTCTTCTACTATCGAGGGTCGAGAACGATATAACATTCGTTTACGCTATCCACGAGAATGGATCACAAGTCCAAATGATCTTAACAAGATACTAGTCTCTACGCCACATGACCTCAAAATTCCACTAGGCGATTTGGTGACTATAAAATATGAAAAGGGGCCACAAGCAATAAAAAGTGAAGATGGCTTTTTGGTAGGTTATGTCGTTTATGACAAAGAAGAAAATTTTTCAGAAATGGAAGTGGTTAGAAATGTTCAAACACATTTAAAAAAGCAAATTGAGGTTGGCAATTTAGTACTGCCTGAGGGATTAAATTATTCTTTTACAGGGACTTATGAACAACAAGTTCGGGCTAATAATAGTTTGAGTTTGATTATTCCATTAGCATTGGCAATCATTTTTTTACTCCTCTATTTTCAATTTCGATCCGTTGTTACTTCCCTGATGGTATTTTTCGGAATTTTAGTTTCCTTTTCTGGAGGGTTTATTCTGATTTGGCTTTATGGCCAACCTTGGTTTCTGAATTTTGATTTTTTTGGGATAGCAATTAGAGACCTTTTCCAGATCAAGACCATCAATCTAAGTGTTGCTGTTTGGGTTGGCTTTTTAGCCCTTTTTGGCATTGCTACCGATGATGGTGTTTTAGTTGGCACTTTTTTAAAAGACAGTTTTCAGCAAAGAAAACCTCAAACAATTAATGAAATTAGAACAGCTGTTATTCAAGGTGGTAAACGAAGGGTTAAGGCAGCTATGATGACCACCACAACCACTCTTCTTGCGCTTTTGCCCATACTAACCTCTACAGGGCGCGGTGCTGATTTGATGGTTCCCATGGCACTTCCCACTTTTGGTGGAATGGCATTTCAAGTGGTTACCCTTTTTATTGTTCCTATACTTTATGCACTATGGAAAGAATCTCAACTAAAAAATGAAATAAAATGATCTACAGGAGTCCAACCAATAAAAAAATAATCGCCCTTTCATGTTTAGCATTCTTAGTAAGTAGCTTGTGTATGAGTCAATCATTAGGCTTTTTTGTAAAAAAGGCAAGAGAGCAAAATCCAGAGTTACAAGCTGTACAAGTAGACTACAGCGCTGCACTAGAAAAAGTCCCACAAGTAGAACAACTTGTCAACCCAACTCTTGGCATAGGGGTGCCTCTTCTTGCTCCAGAGACAAGACTAGGCGCACAGATTCTTACCCTTTCAGCTCAACAATTATTTCCATGGTTTGGAACCCAAAAAGCTAAAAAAGAGGTGGTTCTGAATCAAGCAAAATCAAAATATGAACAGATAACAATGGCTAGATTGAATCTTGATTTTGAGGTGAAAAAAGCCTACTATACTATTTATCATATGAATCAAAAACAAGCCTTAATCAAAAAAAATAGTACGCTTCTAAATGCGTTAGAAAAAATAGTGCTGGACAGGGTGGCCAACGGAACTTCTTTAGCTTCTGATGCTTTGAGAATTCAGTTGGAGTTAGAAACTTTGTCTAAAGAAATTGAAATTCTTGAGCAGGAGAAAAAAGTATTTGAAGCCCATTTAAATGCTAAAATTAATGTCCCTCTGGATACACCAATAGAAATTGATTCTTTCAAATTGGAAGTGATAAAACCCGTCACAAATTGGTATTTACTTACTGAAAAAGTAAATACACATCCTCTACTCAATCAGCTAGATTGGCAAATAAAGACCTCTAGTGCCAATATTTATTTGAATACCCTTGAAGGTAAACCTCAATTTGGACTGGGTCTTGACTATAGCATAATCAGTCCTCGAACAGATGCTCTTCCAACGTATAATGGCAGAGATATCTTAATACCAAAATTGACGTTTTCTATACCCCTCTACAGAAAAAAAATTAGGGCAAAAAAACAGGAGGAAGAATTGAAACAAAAAAGCTTTAATCTTCAAAAGGAACAGATGCGCAATCGTCTATTAACCAATTTAAAAAAACACATCACCGCCTATGAAAATGCTTTGTTACGCCACGAATTGTATGAAAAAAAATTAACCATTGCTCAGAGTGCTTACCGAATATTGTTGACAGCCTATAGCAGTGAGGGAAATCGTTTTGAGGAATTACTTGCCCTACAAACTACTTTAAATCAATATGAATTAAATCAACTAGATGCATTGATCGAATCTCATTTAGCAAAAATTGGAATTGAACGAATAACGAATTTTTAAAAAAATAAAATGAAAAAAAACACCACCTACATTTTGATTGTTAGTGCTCTTATAATAGGCACTTTAATTGGGAGCTTTTTCTTCCCTAATTCACAAAATAATTCAAATCATGCAATGCCAGATCATGATCATGAGATGATGACTGAAGAGCAACATTGGACCTGTTCTATGCATCCTCAAGTGGATCAAGAGAAACCAGGATTTTGCCCAATTTGTAATATGGAATTAATCCCAGTTTCTATTGATAAGGAAATAAATTTAAAGGAATTAGAAATGACTGAAGAAGCCATAGAATTGGCTAAAATTCAAACCACTGAAGTAGGCTATGCAATGAACAATGCAAGCACATTAAATTTCAGTGGCCGATTAGAAGCAGATGAAAATAAATCCTCTCATTTAGTGAGTCACATATCTGGGCGGATTGAAACGCTTGAAGTATCCTTTTCAGGAGCTAGAATTAAAAAAGGTGAGGTAGTCGCTACCATTTATGCTCCTAAAATAGTGTCTGCACAAAAAGAACTTCTTGAAGCCAAAAAAATTGAGACTTTAAGTCCCGATCTAGTGAGTGCAGCCATAAGTAAATTGAAATACTGGAAAATAAGTGATGCTTTCATAAAAGAAGTTTTAAGTTCTGAAAAAATAAAAAGTACTTTTCCTCTTGTTTCAGAGTATAGTGGCATCGTAATGAAAAAAAATGTGACTGTAGGAGACCACGTAAATGAAGGAGAAGTTCTTTTTGAATTACAAAATCTGCAACATCTTTGGGCAGTATTTGATGTGTATGAAAGGGATCTTTCTAAGATTAAATTAGGGCAAAAAGTAACTTTTGAAACTCCTGCTTTTCGAGATCAAAAATTTAATGGTAAAATTATATTTATTGATCCCTCAATCAACCCAAAAACACGTGTAGCTCAAATTCGAGTGGAAATAAAAAATAAAAAAGGGATGCTTAAGCCTGAAATGTTTATCAATGGAACTGTGGATCTAGAACGAAAGGATTCTACACGTCTTTGGGTTCCAAAATCTGCAGTATTGTGGACAGGTAAAAGGTCTGTTGTCTACGTTAAGGTTCCCAATCGTACAGTTCCAACTTTTGCCTTTAGAGCCGTTGAATTAGGAGAAATGAATGATTCTGAATATGAAATTAAACAGGGTTTAAAAAGAGGAGCAGAAGTAGTCATCAATGGTGCTTTTGTGATTGATGCCTCGGCTCAACTAAATAACCAAGCCAGTATGATGAACAGTAGTGAAGAATTCGAAATAGATTCGTCACATCAATAATGCTGCTTTCTAGTGGTACACTCTCAGTCTAGTTGGTATAAGCTGTGTTTTGTTCTACTTTGACTTTTTCATAAAAATTTGCTATGGCTACGTTTTGCCATGGTATTACAAAAATTGCTCCAATAAACAGGGTTAAAAAGGTGAGTAAATACCAAGGTATGAATCGCAAAATCAGCCCAAAAAGTTGCGTTTTATGACCATCCATAAGTGCCCAACTTTTTTTGACCGCTTCAACGGCTGATAAACTTCGATCCTCTGCGAGAACATAAAAAGTCATTGACAATCCAAGGGCTACAATGATTCCAGGAATAATAAGCAGCACCAAACCAACTGCTGTGGCAAAACCAACAAGAAGATATGACAAGAACACATTACCGAAAGACTGGAACCCTTCAAATAAATTTTCAAATCGTGGGTTATTATTGCGAACCACATTTAAACAAAAAATGGCATAACCCAGCTGCATAGGGCCTGAAATTAGTAAGACTAAAAGAATCAAGCTTTCGTCAAATTGAGGAGGGATACCTGTTATCAAAACATAAACTATAGTTATGCCTGCAGCCAAGCCCCAAAGGGGAGATAATTGTTGGCGTGCTCGTCGCATAAGGGTCAGATTGGGTGAATCCATGATAAAATTATTTTTCTTAAAATTAACAAAAAGCTTCTAATGCGCCTTTTTATGCATTCAATATCTTTTCTTGATGATTGATAGACTCTTGGTGAATGGCTTTAAATAATTTAATCACAAACTCTTTCCCGAGGTTACGATCTTCACCCTCCAAAATCATTCTACCTAAAATTTCGTTCCATCGTTTATTTTGAAGAACGGCTACATTATTATCTTTTTTAAGTTTTCCAATTTCATCGGAGATTTTCATCCGTTTCCCTAAACTATCAAGAAGCGATTGATCTAACATATCTATTTGTGTTCTGAGCTGTTGTAAACTTTGTTGGAAAGCTTTTTCGTGATCTGTTATTTTTCTAATGGTTAGGTCTTTCATAATTTCAACTAAACGAGTTGGAGTAACTTGTTGTTTAGCATCACTCCAAGCATTGTCAGGATCCCAATGGCTTTCTATCATCAATCCATCAAAATTTAAATCTAGTGCTGTTTGCGAAAGATCAAAAATTAAATCCCTTCTTCCAGCAATATGTGAAGGGTCACAAATTAGAGGTAAATCAGGAAACTTATTTTGCACCTCAACAGCAATTTGCCATTCTGGAATGTTTCGATATTTTGTTTTTTCATAGGTTGAAAATCCTCTGTGGATCAAACCTAATTTTTTGATATTGGCTGTGTAAAGTCTTTCTACACCCCCTAGCCAGAGTGAAAGATCGGGGTTAACTGGATTTTTTACCAATACAATTTTGTCAGTCCCTTCTAGCGCATCTGCAATTTCTTGAACTATAAAAGGGCTAACTGTTGAGCGGGCTCCAATCCATAGCACGTCAATATCGTGTTCCAAAGCTAGTTTGACATGATCTTTGTTTGCTACTTCAGTGGCCGTAAGCATTCCTGTTTCTTCTTTTACTTTTTGAAGCCATTTTAATCCGATAGCACCCACGCCTTCAAAGTTTCCAGGTCGGGTTCTTGGTTTCCATATCCCCGCACGATAAATTGTCGCATCACTATCTTTTAGTTCATGAGCAATTTTTAAAACTTGTTCTTCCGTTTCCGCACTACAGGGTCCAGCAATAACCAACGGGTGGGGTAGATCAAAGGCGTTCAGCCATTCGCGCATTTCTTTCTTGTTTTCCATGTTATGATTTATTGTATTGTTTATTTAATATTCCATTCAAAATTGGGGTAATACTATTGGTTTGTTTTAATTGATTTAATAATTCTTCGTACTCCTCTTGTATTAAAAGTGTTCTAAAGAGCTCTAAATTTTCAATATAATGCTTCAAGACCTCTAAAATATTTGATTTGTTGTGTTTGAAAATTGGGGTCCACATCTCAGGAGAACTTTTTGCTAAACGAACAGTGGAGGCAAAACCACTACCTGCCATTTCAAATATTGTTTGTTCATCCTTTTCTTTTTCCAAAACAGTTTTCCCTAACATAAAAGATGAAATGTGAGATAAATGCGACACATAGGCAAGATGCTTGTCATGTTCTTGAGGGTCCATTTCTCTAATTTCCATTTTCATTTTTAGAAACCACTGTTGGGCCCATTCCAATAAATCAGGACGTGTTTTATGGCTATCACATATAATTTGAATTTGATTTTCAAACAATGAGGCAAATGCTGCCTTTGGACCAGAAAATTCTGTGCCAGCTATGGGGTGTGTGGCTAAAAATTGGTTGCGTTTAGGATGTAATTCAAGGGCTTGACAAAGGGTGGTTTTTGTTGAGCCTACATCCATGACCAAACAATTATCGTTTATTTGATCTAATAAATCCAGAAATAATTGTTCCGTTTGATCAACGGGAACAGCCACAATTATTAAATCCATTTTTGATAGTTGATCTTCTAAAAGGGTTTTTTGGACAAGACCCAAAGCAAGGGCTTCTTTGAGATGTTCAGGGTCAAGATCGGTACCAAAAAGAGTTACCCTTGGCAATGATCTCTTAGCAGCTAAACCATAAGAACCACCTATTAACCCTAAACCTATAATCCCTATGTTCATGAGCCAATTCTTTTAATTGCTGTTTGAATTTGTTCTTCTTTAATACATAATGAAAAACGAACATATCCTTCCCCTTGAGAACCAAAAATGGTTCCTGGAGCAATAAACAAATGATGGTTTTTTAATAACTCATCAGTAAAATCAGTGGCATTCATTGTGGCTTTTGGAAGTTTGGCCCAAACAAACATCCCTGCTTGATTAGGTGCAATTTCTAATGCTAATTTTTTGGCTAGTTGTTCGACTAAAAGACGGCGTTTTCTATAGATTTTATCGAGTCCTGCAAACCATTCTGACGATTGATTCAAAGCAGCAATAGCACCCTGCTGAATACCATAAAACATCCCTGAATCCATATTACTTTTCACTTTTAGTACAGCTTGAATTTTTTCTGAATTCCCACATAGCATTCCGACACGCCAGCCAGCCATATTAAACGATTTGCTCATAGAGTTCAATTCTAGTGCAACTTTTTTTGCCCCATCGTGAGCTAATAGACTTTGGGGGTTCTTGTTTGAAATAAAACTATAGGGATTATCATGTACCAACAAAATATTTCGTTCTGCAGCCCAGCCTACAAAACGGTCAAAGGTGGCTAAATCAGCTGGAGTTCCTGTTGGCATATGAGGATAATTCAGCCAGCAAATTTTAATCTTAGAAGTATCTAGCGCTTCAAGTGCTTTAAAATCTGGTTGCCATTTCATTTCTGCATTCAGATTATAAAAAATAGGTTCTGCTTCAACAAGTTTAGTGACTGCAGCATAGGTAGGGTATCCCGGATTGGGAATCAATACTTGATCTCCTTTATTTAGAAAAGCCATTGAAATATGCATAATTCCTTCTTTAGATCCCATCAAAGGCAAAACTTCAGATTGAGCGTCTAGTGAAACATGATACTGTTTTTTGTAAAAATGACTTATGGCTTGACGTAGCTCAGGGATTCCCTGATAGCTTTGATACATATGAGCTTTAGGATGTTGCAGCCCCTTTTTTAGGGCCTCCGAAACCTCTTTTGGGGGAGCAAGATCTGGACTACCAATACCCATATTAATAATTGGATGTCCTGCCTTAATCAATTCAGCTACTTCACGTAATTTACGTGAAAAATAGTATTCTTGAACACTCTCTAAACGTTGTGCAGTTGCTGTCATTGGTCCTGTTTTGTGTATTCTCCCAATATTTTAAATTCACTAGCCATAATTTTTAATATGGATTTCGCTTTATCATATTGGGCATAAGAATCAAAAGTAACATCAACAAAAAAGGCGTATTTACCTGGAGTTTCAATCACTGGTAACGACTGTATTTTAGTTAAATTTAAAAGACAATCACTCATCATATTTAATACTGCCGCAAGGCTTCCACGTTGATGATCTAAAATAAATTTTAAAGCTGCCTTATTTATTTTCTCTTCAAGAATTTGGCTTTTCTCTTTTTGGATTACAACAAATCGAGTCACATTATTTTGAATCGTTTGAATAGAGGGAGCCACTATAGACAATGAATAGAGTTCTGCAGCTTGCTGACTTGCGATGGCTGCAATTCCATAGGTTTTATTTTCTGCAATTTTTTGAGCTTCCTGGGCAGTATCTGCCGTTTCTACTAATCGGATGTGTGGGTGCTGCATAAAAAACTGCTTGCATTGTAGAAGAGCCATAGGGTGAGAGCGCACTTCTTTGATCTGATCAATTGATTGCTCTTTAAGAGCCATCAAATTGTGATGAATACTTAGATAGTGCTCACCAATAATTTGCAAATTGCATTGATCTATCAAAGCATAATTAGGAATGATCGACCCAGCTATTGAATTTTCTATAGCCATTATGGCGTAAGCAATCTCCTCTTTTTGAAGCCCTTCTGCCAATGAGTCAAAACTTAAATATTCATTTAATGGAGCATTGGATGAAAAATAAGCAGTGGCTACTTCATGATGAAATGAACCTCTGACTCCCTGAATTCCTATTTTTTTGTTCAATAGCATATCAAAAAAAAAGTCCCGAATAAATCAGGACTTTTACTATTATCTGCGTTTTTAGATTATAAAGATCCTGCCTCTTGTGATAAGAAGTAGTAATAAGTGTTATAATAAAAAAACGTATTTTTCATGTTTTTAATTGAAGCCACAAAAGTAACATAGCTTTTTTCAAAAACAAATATTTCGTCAATTTTTTTAGCTTTTCCTATATTGCTTGTCATTTCCTATGAACCAAAATTCTAAATGGTATCCATTACTTCTGCTCAATATGGGCATGCTATTTTCAAGTAGCTCTGGGGCCTTTGGACGATACATAGATTTGTCTCCCCCCCTAACCATTGGCTATCGTGCCTTTATAGCATTGGTCCTCTTAGCGCTATATGGATTGATACAAAGACATCGTTTTCAATTTGATCTCAAGCAACACGGACTCATTGTGTTTTTGAGTGGAATTTTGATGGCCTTGCACTGGGTGCTCTATTTTTATGCGCTTAGGTGGGGCAGTGTTGCTATTGGTATGCTTTCGCTTTTTACTTATCCAGTATTTACCAGTCTCTTGGAACCTTTATTTTTCAACATAAAATGGCAGTGGAGACATCTCATGATGAGTTTGCTTATCATAATTGGCATCTATTTCCTTGCGCCCAGTCTAGATATCAAAAATGTTAGCACTCAAGGCCTTTTGATGGGATTATTTTCTGCTTTTACTTATTCTTTGCGCAATATTCTTTTAAAGAAAAAAATTGATACGTTCAAAGGATCAATGCTTATGTTCTATCAAATGGTAATCACTTTTGTTTTGCTCATCCCCGCCTTTATTGTTTATGGAAAGGAAGATGTTACGCCTCAGTTACCCTATATTGGTGCATTAGCCATTTTAACCACCATAGGCCATACGTTATTTATTAATAGCTTTCGTTATTTCAATATCAGCACAGTGAGCATTCTTAGCAGTATTCAACCCCTTTTGGGAATAGCATTAGGTGTCATATTCCTCTCAGAAATTCCAAATGAACGAAGTATCATTGGTGGAGTATTAATTTTACTAACTGTTATTATTGAAAGTCGAAAAAGCACTACTTAGGTTGATCAATATATTTTATCTTTAATGCTGTATGAGAGTTGAATTAGAAAAGGTCACTAAAAAGTATGGAAACCTTGAGGCATTAAAAAACGTTTCTTTTACCCTTCACAAAGGAGAAATTGTAGGGTTACTAGGCCCAAATGGAGCAGGGAAATCAACTTTGATGAAAATATTAACAGGCTATTATATTAATTGGGAAGGGAAGATTTTTTTTGAAGGCTTAAATCTAAAAGAAAAACGCAGTGCTATTCAACAAAAAATAGGGTATTTACCTGAAAGCAACCCACTCTACCTCGATATGACTGTTGCTGACTATCTAAGCTTTACAGCAGGGCTGTATGGACTGAAAAAGCCTCCCCTTTTTGAAGTAATGGAGCAAACTGGCTTAGAAAAAAAGGATGCAAATAAAATTAGCACGCTTTCTAAAGGCTACCAGCAGCGGGTAGGTTTAGCAGCTGCCTTAATTCACGACCCAGAATTACTCATTTTAGATGAACCCACTACAGGTCTTGATCCAAACCAGTTGATCGAAATTAGGACTCTTATTAAAGAATTAGGAAAAGAAAAAACAATTTTATTTTCTACTCATATTTTACCAGAAGTAGACGCCATGTGTCAACGTGTATTGCTTCTAAATCAAGGAGAATTAGTTTTGGATCAAACGATAGAAAGTATTCAAAATAAGGATGAAACACTATATCATGTAAGCTTTGATTATAGGGTGGAAACAGTGGCTCTAGCTAAAATTGAAAACGTAGCTCATGTCTCCAATATTCATGATTTTGAATATACCATAACTGCAAAAAGGGATATTGATCTAAGTACCGCAATATTTGATTTTGCACATGACAATGGACTGAAAATTCAAAAGTTGGAAAAAAGAAATAAATCTCTTGAATCGCTTTTTAAAGAGCTAACCACCCCATAGCTTTTTCAAAAAACAGCTTTTGCGATAGCTTTAATATTGTCAGATTTTCCCATAGAATAATAATGTAAAAAAGGTACACCATATTTCATTAGCTCCTTACTTTGACTTATACACCATTCGATTCCTACCTCTCTAACAGCTTTATTGTCTTTACAAGCAACCACGGCTTGAATCAAGTCTTCAGGCAGGTCTACATGAAAACGATGTGGAATAGTATTTAGTTGTTTTTTTATTGCGAGTGGTTTCAAGCCAGGAATAATCGGCACTGTTATTTGAGCAGCTCTACATTTGTCAACAAATTCAAAATATTTTTCATTGTCAAAAAACATTTGTGTAATGATATAATGAGCACCTGCTTTTATCTTTTCCTTTACAAAATGAATATCACTATCTAAGCTAGGTGCTTCCATGTGTTTTTCAGGATAGCCAGAAACGCCCACACAAAAATCTGTAGGATGAGTATTCAATAGCTCCTCTTCTAAATAAACCCCGCTATTCATATCATTAATTTGAGCTACTAATTCATTGGCATATTGATGTCCATCTACATTGGGTTTAAAATAGACTTCAGATTTTACTGCATCACCCCGAAGTGCGACGACATTCTCTATGTTTAAAAAATCTAAATCAATCAAGAAATTTTCTGTGTCCTCTTTAGTAAAACCACCACATAAAATATGAGGTATTGCATCCACTTTGTATTTGCTTTGAATGGCGGCGCAGATACCAACCGTTCCAGGTCTTTTTCGAATAACCTTCTTTTCTAATAAACCATTTTCTAGTTCTTTATATAGATGTTCTTCTCGGTGATAAGTAACATCAATAAAAGGTGGGGCAAACTCCATTAAATCATCAATAGATTCTAGAAGGCTATTGATGCTTTGTCCTTTTAGGGGTGGTAAAATCTCAAAAGTAAATTGAGTTTTACCGTTAGCCTTAGCTATATGGTCTATCACTTTCATAACTTATTCTATAAGGTTTGGGTTTAGCCATTTGCGAGCTTTATCTATTGAAATAGCTCTTCGTTGACTATACGATTGAAGTTGATCTTCTTTAATTTTTCCGAGTCCAAAATAGCGTGCTTGAGGGTGTGCAAAATAGTAGCCTGACACTGAAGCAGCTGGCCACATGGCTAAACTTTCTGTCAATTTTACACCAATTGTTTCTTCAACAGCCAAGAGTTTCCACAGGGTTTCTTTCTCAAGGTGATCTGGGCAAGCTGGATAGCCGGGAGCAGGTCTAATCCCTTGATATTTTTCTGCAATTAAAGCCTCATTATTTAATTTTTCTGTAGTGGAATATCCCCAAATTTCTGTACGTACGATTTGATGTAGCTTTTCAGCAAATGCTTCTGCCAACCGGTCCGACAGAGCTTTGACTAAAATAGAATTATAGTCATCTTGTTCAGCTTCAAATTGCTTAGCTTTTTGTTCTGTGCCAAAACCTGTACTAACACAAAAAAACCCTATATAGTCTTGGAAACCAAGTGCTTTTGGAGCTATGAAATCAGCTAACGCTAAATTCGGCTCTCCGGCTTTCTTTTTGAGTTGTTGTCTTAGGGTCAGGCATTTTACATCAATGGCATTTCGATTTTCATCTGAATAGACTTCAATATCATCTCCAACACTATTAGCAGGAAAAATACCAAAACGTGCTCTCGCTTCTAACCAATTTTCATTCACAATTTGATCTAACATCGCTTGGGCATCCTCAAAGAGAGAAGTGGCTTGTGATCCAACTATATCATCTACTAAAATTTCAGGATATTTTCCATGCAAATCCCAAGATCTGAAAAAAGGGCTCCAATCAATATAAGGTACCAGTTCTTCGAGTGGAAAATTTAAAAGTGATCTAGCTCCAGTTAGGTTTGGCTTGTAGATATCTGATTTTTTCCAATCAATTTTCAAGCTATTTTGTTGGGCTTGCTCATAGGGCAAAAAAGTTTTCATCGTTCTTCTTTCTAAAAACCTTTCTCTAAAGGATTCATATTCACTTCGAATTTGCTCTTTGTATGTCCTAGCTTTTTTTGGATGCAACAAATTGCTTACAACATTAACTGCCCTTGAAGCATCATTGACATGAATAACTGTTTCTGTCACAGGAGCAATTTTTACCGCGGTATGGGCTTTTGAAGTGGTAGCTCCTCCAATTAGCAATGGAATATTTATTTTTTGTCTTTTAAGTTCTTTTGCCACATGAACCATTTCATCAAGTGAAGGAGTAATTAATCCAGAAAGTCCGATCACATCAACTTGATTATCAATAGCTTGTTTTAATATTTTATCTGCAGGCACCATTACCCCAAGATCAATAATTTCATAATTATTACAAGCTAAAACAACACTGACAATATTTTTCCCAATATCATGAACATCTCCTTTAACGGTCGCCATTAATACTTTTCCTGCAGCTTTATTTTCTTGATTCTTTTCCTCTTCAATAAAAGGTTGAAGATAGGCTACTGCTTTTTTCATCACTCGGGCAGATTTAATAACTTGAGGCAGAAACATTTTGCCATTACCAAACAGATCACCCACAACGTTCATACCAGCCATTAAAGGGCCTTCAATTACCTCTAAAGGGCGAGCAACTTCTAATCTAGCCGCTTCTGTGTCTTCGATAATAAAGGCGTCTATGCCTTTAACAAGGGCATGAGTTATGCGGTCTTTTAATGGCTTTTCTCGCCATTTATTTTCGTTTTTCTTAGTATTTGTATTTTTCCCTTTGAGTTGTTCAGCATAGGTCAATAGAATTTCGGTGGCATTGGGTTTTCTGTCGAGTAATACATCCTCTACATGTGTTAATAAGTTCTTGGGGATTTCATCATAAACTTCTAGTTGTTCTGGATTGACAATGCCCATATTCATTCCAAATTGAATTGCATGATAGAGGAAAGAAGCATGCATGGCCTCACGAACTTTGTTGTTTCCACGGAAAGAGAAAGAAACATTGCTCACACCACCACTCACACTTGCATGGGGTAGGTTTTCTCGAATCCAACGAGTTGCTTCAAAAAAATCAAGTGCGTTTCTTTTGTGTTCTTCCATTCCTGTTGCCACAGGAAAAACATTAGGATCAAAGATGATATCTTCAGGTGGAAAATGCACTTGATCCACCAATAAATCATAGGATCGTTTACAAATTTCAATCCGTCGATCTAGATTGTCAGCCTGACCCTCTTCATCAAAAGCCATAATGATTAGAGCAGCTCCGTATTGTTTAATTTTTCGAGCTTGGTTTAGAAATACTTCTTCCCCTTCTTTTAAACTAATCGAATTAACTATCCCTTTTCCTTGAATGGTTTTAAGACCAGCCTCTAAGATTTCCCATTTTGAGCTATCTATCATCACCGGCACACGAGCAATATCAGGCTCTGCGGCTATTAGATTGAGAAAAGTGGTCATCGCCTCCACTCCATCAATCATCCCTTCATCCATGTTGATGTCAATGATTTGAGCACCTCCTTCAACTTGTTCTCTTGCAATTTCTAGCGCTTGATCATATTCATTGTTCTCAATTAATCTTAAAAACTTTCTTGAACCTGTGACATTAGTGCGCTCCCCCACATTGACAAAATTGGTTTCATTTGTTATGATGAGAGGTTCTAAACCTGACAGACACAAAGGTTTTTTTTTAGGAAGCATCAACAGTTAGATTTATTTTTCTTGGGCTAGAATTAGCAGTTATTGCAACAATTTTAGCAATATGTTCAGGGGTGGTGCCACAACAACCACCAATAATATTGACCAAATTCTGATCTAAATAGCGTTGGATCTGATTTTGCATTTCATCTGGGCTTTGATCATATTCTCCAAAAGCATTAGGAAGCCCTGCATTGGGATGAGCAGAGATAAAAGAATTTGAAATCATTGAAAGTTCTTTCACATAGGGCAACAATTGATCAGCGCCAAGGGCGCAATTAAAACCAATGCTTAATAAATCCATATGTTGTAATGAAATATAAAATGCGCCCACCGTTTGGCCTGAAAGTGTTCTACCACTTGCATCAGTGATGGTACCACTGAGCATAACAGGCACTTCCCATTGTTGTTGCTCTTTAATTTGTGAAACAGCAAACAAGGCTGCTTTCGCATTAAGGGTGTCAAACACGGTTTCGATTAAAAGAAGATCAACACCTCCTTCTTTCAAGCCTACAATTTGTTCTGAATAAGCTAAAACCAATTCATCAAAATCTACAGCCCTAAAACCAGGTTGATTAACATCTGGCGACATGCTTGCAGTCTTATTGGTTGGCCCTATAGATCCAGCTACAAACCGAGGCTTTTTTGGATTTAGTATATTGTATTCATTGGCTACTTCTTTAGCAATTTTAGCACTTTCATAATTTATTTTATGAACCCATTCCTCAAGTCCATAATCAGACATCCCAATACTGGTTGATGAAAATGTATTGGTTTCTATAATATCTGCTCCTACTTCTAAATAGGCTCTATGAACTCCTTTAATAATCTCAGGTTGAGTTACTGACAATAAATCATTGTTGCCAAGCAGAGGCATAGGATGATCTTTTAATTCTAAACCCCTGTAGTCTTCTTCCTTTAGTTTGTGACTTTGGATCATAGTACCCATGGCCCCATCTAAAACAAGAATTCTTTCTTTTATTATTTCCCTTATTTTGTTCATTACACATTTAATGCTTGTTCTACATCATGCCACAAATCATCAATATGTTCTAACCCCACTGAAAGCCTTATTAACCCTGGAGTAATCCCAACAAGAAGTCGTTCCTCAACGGATAATTTACTATGTGTTGATGAAGCCGGGTGGGTGACAATACTCCTAGAATCTCCAAGATTTGAGGTGATTGAGCACATTTTTAAGTTGTCAATAAACTGGATCGCTTTTTCTTCTCCTCCTAAAATTTCAAAAGCAATTACGTTGCCACCCTGTCGCATTTGCTTTTTTGCAATTTTAAATTGTGGATGGGATTTTAAAAAAGGGTATTTGACATAATTAATCTTAGTGTGTTTTTCTAATCGTTCTGCAATTGAAAGTGCATTAGAGCAATGTCGATCAATACGTACTGCCAAGGTTTCTAGACTTTTAGATAAAATCCAAGAATTAAAGGGAGACAATGAGGGCCCAGTATTTCTCGCAAATAAATAGATTTCTTGGACTAAAGAAACAGAACCAACCGTAACTCCTCCCAAAACACGGCCTTGCCCATCAATCAACTTAGTGGCCGAATGGATAACTAAATCTGCTCCAAAACGAATAGGTTGCTGCAAATAGGGTGTGGCAAAACAATTGTCCACAACATAAATTAAATTATGTTTTTTAGCCAAATCGCCAAGAAGTTGTAAATCAATGATGTCAACACCAGGATTGGTTGGTGATTCTACATAAAGTATTTTTGTAGTTGGTTGTATTAGATCGCCAATTTTATTGATCTGATCCCATTCAAAATAAGATGTATTAATGTCCCACTTAGGGAAATATTTGTTGAACAGAGCATAGGTAGAACCAAAAATGGAACGTGAAGAAAGAATATGATCTCCTGCCTTCAGCAAAGCCGCAAATGTGGAATATACTGCAGCCATTCCTGATGCAAAGGCAACTCCCCTTTGAGCACCTTCCATCAAGCAAACTTTTTCAATAAACTCATCATTATTAGGATTGGTGAACCGACTATAAATATTGCGTTGTTTTTCTTCAGCAAAAGAGGCACGCATGTCTTCTGCATCTTCAAAAACAAAACTGGAGGTGAGATGCATTGGAGTAGAATGTTCTAAAAAATCTGAGCGATCCATTTGGGTATGAATGGCTTGCGTCTCAACTTTTCTTTTCATATCGGTTTTCCATTTAATACAACTTTATGGGTGATAGAGGCGGTAGCCTCAAGGGTCTTTGAGACTGAACAATATTTTTCAAAAGAAAGGTCAGCTGCACGTTGAACTTTTTCAGCTGGCAAATTTCCTTCTATATAAATCACTATTGTTATGGTATGAAAAAGTGCTGGAACCTCATCTGATTTTCGAAAACCTTCCACCTCCATTTTCAACACTTCTGGATTCAGTTTTTGCTTTTTCAAAATATAGATAATGTCGATGCTACTGCACCCTGCGAGTCCCATCAAAAGCGTTTCCATCGGACTAACACCTTGAACAAAACCTTCTTCTTTGGTCTTGTTATCCATCACTATTTCATGACCTCTATCATTGGTAGCTTTAAAAAGATAATCGTCATTAATTCTTTTTAGGTTAATTTTCATTATGGCTTTTTTAGTTGGGTTAAAAAATTTGTTTTAAAATTTGAGACATTTTTTGGTTTTCAATAAGAAATGCATCATGCCCATGAATGGAATCAATTTCGTGAAACGAAATATTGTTTTTGAAGGCTTTCACTTTGTTGTAAGTTTTTTGATCCTCATGAGGGGTAAAAAAAAGATCAGTATCAATGGATATCAAATGAATAGAAGCTGAAATTTTAGATACTATTTTTTTAAAGCTTGCATTATCACGGGTTATATTAATTGATGACAATAAATGATTCATCATTATGTAGGCCTTTAAGTCAAACCGGTTAGCCAATTTTAACCCATGATGCAATAGCCAGCTTTCTACATTATAAATATTCAATTCTTGATTCATACTTCTCGAAAAGCGAAAATCCAAAGAATGAGGTGTTCTGTAGGTTAACATGGCATGAATTCTAGCGTCTTCGAGGGGCTTAGATGAATTTTCTAAAATTCTTCTTTGCAAAAAAGTATTTGCTATAATCCAGTCTGATGCTTTCCAATCAGCTGCAACTGGAATTAAGTATTGGGCTAAATCAGGATAAAGAGCCGCCATTTCCCACGCAATTCCACCCCCAATAGAACCTCCAATATTTGCAAAAAGCGAAGTGATTCCTAGATGGTCTAATCCCAAAAAAAATAATTTGGCAATATCACCCGTGTGAAAATCTTCGTAATTGTCATAAAGACTATTCGCCACTCCATTTCCAGGAATATTGAAAGCTATAATAGCATATTTGTCTGTATCAATTGATAATCTAGGTCCCACCATTTCAGACCACCACCCCTTCTCTCCACAAACACTGGAGTCTCCCGTGAGTGAATGATTAACTAATACTACTGGGGCAGTTTTATAGTCAGCTCCAAAATGTTCGTAGTGTAAAGGAAATTGACTATAAAACGTACCCGAATGAGTAGTAAAGTTTGTTAGGGTAAGGGTCTTTAGATTGGCCATTAAGCAATTTAAAGCGTTGCAAAAGCCTGCTCTAAATCAGCTTTTAAATCTTCAAGAGCTTCAATTCCAACAGAAAGTCGCACTAAATCTTTTGTCACACCAGTGCTAGCTTGCTCTTCTTCATTTAATTGTTGGTGAGTTGTGCTGGCAGGATGAATGATTAAGGATTTTGTGTCACCAATATTGGCTAAAAGAGAGAAAATCTTTGTGTTATCAGCTACTTTTTTAGCTGCTTCAAACCCTTTTTTCAATCCAAAAGTCAAGATACCGCTTTTCCCTTTTGGTAAATACTCATTGGCTAAAGCATTATATTTTGATGATTTTAATCCAGGATAGTTTACCCATGCTACTTCTTCACGCTCTACAAGCCATTCGGCAAGTTCTTGAGCATTAGAAGAGTGTTGAGCCATTCTAACCTGTAGGGTCTCTAGCCCCTGCAAAACCTGAAAACTGTTAAATGGACTAGGCGCACTTCCTAAGTCTCTAAGACCCTCCACGCGGACTCTAGCAATAAATGCAATAGCACCCAGTGCTTCATGATAATTCAATCCATGATAACTAGGTGAAGGAGTTGTGAACTCTGGAAACTGTCCATTACCCCAATCAAAAGTTCCCGCGTCTATTATTATACCTCCCATGCTTGTTCCATTTCCTGAAATGTATTTTGTCAACGAATGAATGACAATATTTGCTCCATGTGCAATGGGATTCAATAAGGCGGGAGTGGCAACAGTATTATCAACCACAAAAGGTACTTTTGCTTTTTTGGCATTGGCTGATATCGCTTTGAGGTCTAACACATCCAATTTTGGATTCCCTAGAGACTCTGCAAAAAAAGCTCTTGTATTTTCTTGCACTGCTTTAGAAAAGTTTTCTGGATCATCTGGATCAATGAAAGTTGTTGTAATGCCAAAACGGGGCAGTGTGTTGCTTAATAAATTATAGGTCCCCCCATATAGACTGTTTGATGCAACTATGTGATCACCCGTTTTTAAAAACATCATTAGGGTTGTTGCTATAGCTGCTGTTCCTGAGGCTGTTGCTACCGCAGCTACTCCTCCTTCTAGAGCTGCTAATCGTTGTTCTAGCACATCATTAGTAGGATTATTTAGACGTGTGTAAATGTATCCTGGTTCTGCTAATGAAAACAAATTTGCTGCATGATCAGAATCGTTGAATACAAAAGAGGTTGATTGATAAATCGGAACTGCTCTAGTCCCCTGCGTTTGTTTAGTGTTGTGCCCTGCATGTAGGGCAGCTGTTTCTAATTGTTGGCTCATAATTTTAAAGTTTTTTTAATTAATGAAATGTGATCTAATTTTTCCCAAGTGAACAATTCCACTTGTTTTTCTATTTTCCCATTATAGGGAGATTCAAAAACCTTTGTTAAGGTTTTAGGGGTTCTACCCATATGCCCATAGGCAGCAGTTTCTTCATAAATTGGGTTTCTTAATTTTAACCGTTGTTCAATGGCATAGGGGCGCATATCAAAGAGAGGTGCCACTTGTTTAGCAATTTCTCCATCAGTTAATGACAATTTTGATGTTCCAAAAGTATTGAGCAAAATAGAAGTGGGTTCAACAACTCCAATAGCATAACTTAGTTGTAAAAGCACTTCATCTGCAACACCAGCCGCAACTAAATTTTTTGCCATATGCCGTGCAGCGTAGGCGGCACTTCGGTCTACTTTACTAGGATCTTTTCCACTAAAAGCGCCACCTCCGTGAGCACCTTTTCCTCCATAGGTGTCGACAATAATTTTTCTTCCTGTAAGACCAGTATCTCCGTGGGGCCCGCCAATTACAAACTTTCCTGTTGGATTGACATGATAGACAATATCATCACCAAATAGTTTTTGAATCGATTCAGGTAATTGATTAATTACCCGGGGAATAAGTATGTTTATGATGTCGGCTTTAATTTTAGACAACATTTTTTCATCCTCTTTGTCAAAAGGATCATGTTGTGTTGATACTACAATGGTATCAATCCGTTTAGGTTTATGATGCTCATCATATTCTATAGTAACCTGAGATTTAGCATCTGGACGTAAATAGTTGACCACTTTATTTTCACGCCGTAAAGCAGCAAGTTCGATCAAAATTTTGTGTGATAGCTCTAAGGCCAGAGGAATATAATTGTCTGTCTCGTTAGTGGCATAGCCAAACATAATCCCTTGATCACCTGCCCCCTGCGCCTCTTTTTTAGCTCGATCAACGCCTTGATTAATATCTTGAGATTGTTCGTGAATTAGTGACATCACACCGCAGGAATCTCCACTAAACTGATATGCCCCTTTGGTGTAGCCTATTCTATTAATTGTATCTCTAGCAATCTGTTGAACATCTAAATAAGTGTTGCTTTTGACTTCTCCCGCGAGAATGACTTGCCCAGTTGTGACCAACGTTTCGCAGGCCACCTTGCTTTCTGAATCAAAAGCTAAAAAGTTATCTAAAAGGGCATCACTTATTTGATCAGCGACCTTATCAGGGTGACCTTCGCTCACTGATTCAGAGGTAAAAAAATATGACATTTAAAAGTTGCTTTTACAGGAAGGATTCATTTAAAGCAACACTGCTTTAGCAATTTTTTATCGAGGTTGCAATCAGTCAAATCCTTCCTCGTTAGTGAGAACAAAAGTACATTTTTTTTTATTATTTAAAAATTTAACTCATTTTTCTTTAGCTCCAATTAAAATTTATATTTAAAACATTATCAATTTAAAGCACAAAACCCTATTTTGCATTTTAATAAAACCCTTTCAATGCACATTGCTATTGCTGGAAATATTGGTGCTGGAAAAACGAGCCTTACTGAGTTATTAGCTAAGCACTATAAGTGGGAAGCACATTATGAAGATGTGATTGACAATCCTTATTTAGATGATTTTTATGATCAAATGGAAAGATGGTCATTCAATCTTCAAATCTATTTCTTACGTCGTCGTTTTCAACAGTTACTCCAATTCAAACAAAATAAAAGAGTGGTAATTCAAGACCGTACAATTTATGAGGATGCACATATTTTTGCACCCAACTTAAATGCAATGGGGTTACTAAATCAGAGAGATTTTGAAAATTATATTGGTATTTTTCAATTGATGGAATCTTTAATAAAAGGGCCAGACCTTCTTATCTATTTAAGAAGTTCTATTCCGAATTTGGTCCATAAGATTCACAAAAGGGGACGGCATTACGAAAATTCAATTAGTATCGATTATCTCAGTCGGCTAAACGAGCGCTACGAGGCATGGGTAAGCAATTATAGTGGGAATATGCTTATTGTTGATGTTGATGATTTAGATTTTGTCGAAAATAAAGAAGACTTAGGAAAAGTAACCGAAATGGTAGACAGAAAGATTAATGGTCTTCTTGAATAAGAGATTATTTATTTCCTTTAATTTCAGCCTCAGAATCTAGTTTTTCAGTTAAACTAACTTGCTCTTTTTCTAATACAATCTCCTTTTGGACAGAAGGGCTAAGACTTTCCATCGATTCGCTATCGTGGTTTCCAAGAATAGGAGCTATAACTAACCCAATCAAACAAGTGAGTTTAATTAATATATTCATTGAGGGGCCTGAAGTATCTTTAAATGGGTCGCCTACTGTATCTCCAGTTACCGCCGCTTTGTGAGATTCTGACCCTTTAAAAGTCATTTTCCCATTGATTTCTACACCTGCTTCAAATGATTTTTTTGCATTATCCCATGCACCGCCAGCATTATTTTGAAATATCGCCCACAAAACACCTGAGACAGTTACTCCAGCCATATAACTTCCAAGAGCTTCGGCTCCTATAAGAAATCCAATAACTACTGGAGTTACTATTGTGAGAACACCGGGCAACAACATTTCTCGTAGAGCAGCTTTGGTTGATATATCAACACATTTCCCATATTCTGGTGTTCCTTTTCCTTCAAGTATACCGGGGATTTCTCGAAATTGCCGTCTCACCTCTTCAACCATCTCCATGGCGGCTCGGCCAACGGCTTTCATTGCAAGGGCAGAGAAAACCACTGGAATCATCCCTCCAATAAACAATGCCGCTAAAACATCTGCCTTAAAAATGTTAATGCCATCAATTCCTGTGAAAGTAACATAGGCAGCAAATAGTGCAAGGGCTGTTAGAGCCGCTGAGGCAATAGCAAAACCTTTTCCAACGGCTGCTGTTGTGTTTCCTACTGAGTCTAAAATATCTGTTCTTTCTCTAACTTCACTTGGCAATTCACTCATTTCAGCCACGCCACCAGCATTATCAGCAATAGGGCCGAATGCGTCAATGGCCAACTGCATTGCTGTTGTGGCCATCATAGCCGATGCTGCTATGGCTACACCATAGAAGCCAGCTAAATAATATGACCCCCAAATAGCAACAGCAAAAAGTAATATTGAACTAAATGTAGATATCATTCCTGTGGCTAAGCCTGCAATAATATTTGTGGCGGCTCCAGTTGATGAATTCTGGACAATATCCATAACGGGCTTTTTACCAAGGGCAGTGTAGTATTCTGTAAAATAAGAGATCAAATAGCCAACTCCAAGGCCGACCACAGTTGCATAAAAAACGTTTAGACTGGGAATGTCTTTGGTACCCTCACCAAAAAATTCAATACCTCTCATTGTTTCTGGAAGCATATTATCAACCAAAAAATAGGTGGTAATTGCTGTGATACCAATAGCAGTTAAATTTCCAGTATTTAATGCACGTTGAACCTGAGCTTCTTTAGCATTATTATTCGAGATTCTAATAAAAAATGTTCCAATTATTGAGGCTAAAATACCTATCCCAGCAATCATTAGTGGTAAAAGAATTGGACCCATACCACTAAAAGCATCTTCAAAGATACCTCCATTTGCGGCAGCCATGTCTTTTATTATGTAATTTCCGAGTACCATAGAGGCTAAAACAGTAGCCACATAACTCCCAAAAAGATCAGCACCCATTCCTGCAACATCACCAACGTTATCTCCAACATTGTCTGCAATTGTAGCAGGATTACGGGGGTCATCCTCTGGTATTCCAGCTTCTACTTTCCCAACAAGATCAGCACCAACATCTGCTGCTTTTGTATATATTCCACCACCAACGCGAGCAAATAAGGCAATGGATTCTGCTCCAAGGGAAAACCCAGCGAGCGCTTCCAAAACGATGGTCATTTCTTGATAAAAAGAAGCTTCTCCTTTAATAAAATAATGAACAAAATAAAGGAAGAAAAGAGACAATCCAAGCACTGCAAGTCCTGCAACTCCTAGACCCATAACAGTTCCTCCCCCAAAAGAAATTTGGAGGGCTTTGGGTAAACTTTCGCGTGCAGCTTGAGTGGTTCTGGCGTTTGATTCAGTAGCAATCCTCATTCCTATATTGCCTGCAAGCCCTGAGAAAATAGCCCCCATAACAAAAGCAGGAATGATTAGAATACTCGTTGTTTCAACGGCTCTGGAAATAAAAAAAAGAGCTATTGAGGCTGCAACAACAAAAATGGCTAAAATTTTATATTCTGCATTTAAAAAAGCTAAGGCTCCTTCTTTAATGTTAGTTGAGATAGTTTGCATTTTTTCATTTCCAGCATCTTGCTTCCTAACCCAAAGGGCTTTAAAAAACATAAAAATTAAACCTGATATGGCTAGGGCAATTGGTATATAGATTGTGTTCACTTCAAAAATTGTTTTTCATCCTTGTTTTGGCACGCAAATGTAAGGATTCGTGTTCGATTAGAAAAATCTGTGTTTTGGTGATGATTGTCAGTCTTGATACATCACCTTTTTTACAGCTGCCACAACATCATTTGCGTTGGGGAGCCATTCCTGTAATAATACAGGTGAATAAGGTGCTGGCGTATCGGCGGTATTTATTTTAATGACAGGAGCGTCGAGATAATCAAATAGTTGGCTCTGCACTTGATATGTAATTTCTGTAGCCACATTTCCAAAAGGCCATGCTTCTTCCAAAATCACTAATCGATTTGTCTTTTTTACCGATTCGAAAACCGTATCAAAATCTAAAGGGCGAACAGTTCTAAGGTCAATTATTTCACAAGAGATGCCCTCTTCTTGAAGTATTTTAGAAGCTTTATAAGCTTCTTTAATTATTTTTCCAAAAGACACTATGGTAACATCTGTGCCTTTTTCTTTTATCTCAGCCACACCAATTGGTAAAATATATTCACCTTCTGGCACCTCCCCTTTGTCCCCATACATTTGTTCAGATTCCATAAAAATTACTGGATCATCGTCTCTTATAGAAGCCTTTAGCAAGCCCTTAGCATCATAAGGGTTAGAGGGAACAATTACTTTCAATCCAGGACAATTCGCATACCAACTTTCAAAAGCCTGTGAATGGGTTGCCGCTAGTTGCCCAGCAGAACCAGTAGGTCCACGAAAAACAATTGGACAAGGAAATTGTCCTCCAGACATTTGCCTGATTTTAGCAGCATTATTGATAATTTGATCAATCCCCACTAAAGCGAAATTGAAGGTCATAAACTCAATGATAGGTCTGTTGCCTGTCATTGTTGAACCGACACCAATCCCTGCAAAACCCAATTCGGAAATGGGCGTATCTATAACTCGCTCGGGGCCAAATTCGTCTAGCATTCCTTTGGAAGCTTTATAGGCTCCATTATATTCTGCTACTTCTTCTCCCATTAGATAAATGGTCTCGTCACGACGCATCTCTTCGGTCATGGCTTGAAGTATTGCCTCTCTAAATTGAATTGTTTTCATTTGGTTTTCTGATCAAGGGCAAATTTAACCAATTAATTATAAATTAAATACTACTCAATAAAAGAAGAATTGAATCGTTATAAACTGGAAAGAAGTGCAATGTTCTATCTATTTTTTAGATCTTAATTGATGAAGCTAATAAAATTACAAGTTAAAGGAATTTCATACAGTGAAACTCAAACTGGTGCTTACGCCTTGTTATTAGGCGAAGTAGAAGGAGACCGCAAACTACCTATAATTATTGGTGGTTTTGAAGCGCAGGCAATTGCTGTTGCTTTGGAACAAGATATTAAACCTGCTAGACCGCTAACTCACGATTTATTTAAAAATTTTGCCGAACGTTTCACTGTTCACGTAAAGCAGGTTATCATTCACAAGCTAGTGGATGGTGTTTTTTATGCAAGTCTGATTTGTGAAAGGGATAAAATAGAAGAAATTTTTGATGCTCGTACTTCTGATGCTATTGCTTTAGCTTTACGTTTTAGCGCACCCATATATACCTATGATTCAATTCTTAAAAAAGCAGGATTCACTGCAGCTCTTAGTGCTAAAGAAAACAAAAAACTCTCAGAAGATAATTGGATTCAAAATTTTGTTACTGAGCAAACTAAGAAAAATGCAATTCCAAAGAATCTTAAGAAAATGTCTGTTGATAAACTTAAAGATTTACTCAATAAATTAGTGGCTCTTGAAGATTATGAGCAGGCCGTACGCGTTCGAGACGAACTTTCTAAACGCAAAGACAAATAGATCTATAATTGTTAATCTTTATTTAATAAACACCTCTATTTTAATAGTGAGATTTTGAGTGATTGCTTTTATTTTTGAAAAAAGTAATTTCATGAAGCAATATTTGGATCTAGTTGACCACATTTTCAAACACGGAACCACTAAAACAGACCGCACAGGAACAGGCACAACTAGTATTTTTGGCTATCAAATGCGTTTTGATTTAGCAGAAGGCTTTCCTTTGGTTACTACCAAAAAAGTTCATATAAAATCGATTATTCATGAGTTACTATGGTTTCTCAAAGGAGACACTAACATTGGCTATTTACAAGAAAATGGGGTGCGTATTTGGAATGAATGGGCAGATCAAAATGGAGATTTAGGACCTGTCTATGGGCATCAATGGCGTAACTGGAATAGTGAAGGGATTGATCAAATCAAAGAAGTAATTAACACGATAAAAACCAATCCAGATAGTCGAAGAATGATTGTATCTGCATGGAATCCAAGCGTGTTACCCAACACACAACAAAGTTTTAGTGAAAACGTCGCCAACAAAAAAGCCGCTTTACCCCCCTGCCATGCCTTTTTCCAATTTTATGTAGCCGATGGAAAGTTGTCTTGTCAACTCTATCAGCGAAGTGCAGATCTATTTTTAGGCGTTCCTTTCAATATAGCTTCTTATGCTTTATTGACACTTATGGTTGCTCAAGTTTGCCACTTATCTCCTGGTGATTTTGTTCATACTTTTGGAGATGTTCATATTTATTCAAATCACAGAGAACAACTAGAAGAACAATATTCACGTAAGCCTAGGCCACTTCCAACCATGCGCTTGAATCCTAATATAAACTCAATTTTTGATTTTACTATTGAAGATTTCACCTTACTTAATTATGATCCTCATCCTCATATTAAGGGAAAGGTGGCTATTTAAATAGCGTGATCTTTTAGAAACGAAAGTAAAATCTCAACGTCTTTTTCTGAATTATAAAAGTGGAGAGAAATCCGAATGAACCCTCCTCGTTGAGCACATCTTATATTTTTTTCGATTAGCTTTTCGAAGAGGTTTTTTTTATCTGGAATTGCAAAAATACTGCTGTGTTTTTTTCTGTTTGAAATTAAGGGGGATATAAGTTTTAAGTCCAGCAAGCCATTATTCAATAGCGTTGTTAAATGCTTTTTTCTGTCTAACATTTGAGAAAAGCCTCTGGCTTGGATCAGCTCTATTGCTTTGGCTAAAGAGGCGATAGCTAAAATATTAAAATGGCCTACATAATATTTTTCAATAATTTGGTCATGGCTTTTATTTATTAAGGCCTTAAAATAGTCTGAAAAAAAAAGAACTCCATTTCCAAACCCAGCCATGAGCCATTTATAACCACTTGCTGCAAGGACGTCAAAAGGGCTGTTTGTAAAGTTAAATGGTGCTGTACCTAAAAATTGTGTGCCATCACCAATTATTAATAAGTCAGGATATTTCTTTTTTAATTCAAGTAGAAAATCTTGATCAATTTCAATACCCGAAATATATTGTACAACACTTAGAGCTAATACATCTATTTTTTTACTTTCTATAATCGTTTCAATATCAGTCTCTAAAGTGTATGAAACTGGAATTTCTGTAGATTCAAATCCTGCCTCTTTAACAGCTAACGTCAAAGACGGATAATCCTCTTTAAGTAATAAAAACCGCATGGATTTTGGCAACATGGACAATGCAAATCGAATACTTTCAGAAAAATTTGAAACTAAAATTGTTTGGTTTTTGGACGCACCAAAAAAAGAAGCCACTGACTCTCCTTTTTTTTCAATGGTTGCGTAAGCATCAAGTTTATAAAGATCCCCATTTAAAAAATAATCTTGGTCATGGGCTTGCCTAAATTCGTAGAGCGGCATAGGCATTAATCCAACATAAGCTGTATTAAAATAAATAGAGTGTTTTATGGGAGGAAACTCTTCAAGCATAACAACTTCCAAAGAAAGTGTATTTTTGCCTTCAAAAGTAACACTATTAATGAACAAATTTGATGCTATTGAAAAAGAAATTACGCTAATCGCTGCCATTTCTAGCAATAATGTTCTTGGAAAGGACAACAAACTTATTTGGCATATATCAGCTGATCTTAAGCGGTTTAAAAGATTAACCTCAGGTCACTGCGTGATTATGGGTAGAAAAACATTTGAGTCCCTTCCCTATGCCTTGCCCAAAAGAACAAATATTGTTTTGACAAGAAATAGAAACTATACCGCAAAAGGGGCTCTAGTTGTTCACAGTGTTGCAGAAGCCCTTGCCAACACCGATGAAGATTTGCAGCCCTTTATTTTGGGAGGAGGCGAAATTTATACTCTTTTCCTACCCTTAGCACACAAAATTGAATTAACTCAAATTCATCATGAATTTGAAGGAGATGCCTTTTTCCCATTAATAGATTTCTCCGTTTGGGAATTACTATCAAAAGAAGATCATTTTAGACAGGCCGAGCAACCCTATAATTATTCTTTTCTAACCTATCGTAAAGCAAACAAATGAAAGCAGCTATTTTTCCAGGGCAAGGAGCCCAATTTCCGGGTATGGGAAAACATCTATACAACACAAATCCAAAAGCCAAAAGTCATTTTGAAACAGCCAATAAACTATTAGGTTTTTCTATTACAGATATCATGTTTGGAGAAGACGCTGAAGCTTTGCAACATACTAAAGTGACCCAGCCAGCCATTTTTTTACATTCAACAATCCTATTCGAAACAGCCAATAAAAAATGGATGCCTGACATGGTTGCAGGTCATTCATTAGGTGAGTTCTCAGCTTTAGTAGCCGCCAAAGTGCTGTCTTTTGAAGAAGGCTTGCAACTTGTGTATAAGAGAGCCTTAGCCATGCAAGAGGCATGTGAAATAACCCAAGGAAGCATGGCTGCTGTTTTAGGCTTAGATGATGAAGTTGTTGTTCAACACTGCAATCAAACTGATGCAGTTGTGATTCCAGCAAATTTCAATTGTCCAGGACAATTAGTGATATCAGGAAGTATAGATGGAGTCAATAAAGTCAGTGATGCCCTTAAGGAGGCTGGAGCCAAAAGAGTGGTTCCCTTATCCGTGAGCGGTGCTTTTCATTCCCCCTTGATGGAACATGCTCAAAATAAGCTAGCAGAAGCTATTGAAAGCACTAGGTTTTATACCCCTGAGTGCCCTGTTTATCAAAACGTGTCTGCCCAGCCAACAAAAGATCCTGCCCTTATTAAAAAACAATTGATTGCTCAATTAACCGCTCCTGTAAAATGGACCCAAAGCGTTTCTCAAATGATTGAAAACGGGGCAGAAGAATTTGTTGAAGTAGGCCCTGGGAAAGTTTTACAAGGATTGATTAGAAAGATCAATAGAGAGGTTCAAACGTTAAGTTTTGAAGCCCTTTAATCCATTTTGTTTTTATAAATTTTACCTTCTTTCATTACGAAAAAAATATCGTTAAGGGTCCCACTATCAAGCAGTGCATTTTCATGAGTAGCCACCATGTCAGCTTTGAAGCCTGGGGCTATTTGACCCAATTCAGATGCTTGGTCCAAAATTTTGGCATTAACAATAGTAGCCGATTGCAACACCTCTGCCATAGGCATTCCAGCCTCTTCCATATAGCCAAACTCTAGTGCATTTTTGCCATGAGGGAAGACACCCGCATCAGTTCCAAAAGCAATAGGAACACCTCTTTTAAAAGCCTTAGCAAAGGTGTTTTGAATTTGTGCCCCTATTTTGAGTGCTTTAGGCACAATAATTTCAGGATAGTATCCAGGGATTGAAGCTTTTTCAGCGACCTCTTTTCCAGCGGTGATGGTGGGTACTAAATAAACTCCCTTTTCCTTCATTAAATCCATAGTCTTTTCACTCATCAAAGTACCATGTTCAATTGTTTTTACACCCATTTTAACAGCACGTTGCATGCCTTCATCTCCATGAGCGTGAGCAGCAACATCCAATCCATAATCTTTTGCTGTTTTGGTTATGGCCTCTATTTCTTCTTCAGTAAATTGAGGGTTTTGCCCACTTTTTGCCACGCTCAAGACCCCTCCTGTTGCGGTAATTTTTATCCAATGAGCACCATTTTTATAGCGGTGCCGAACAGCTTCTTTTGCATCAGCGATGGAATTGACAACACCTTGAAGGGGCCCTGGATCTCCTCTTAAATCTCTTCTATACCCATTGGTCGGATCTGCATGTCCACCAGTAGTAGCTAAAGATTTTCCTGCTGTAAAAATTCTTGGCCCTGCAATTTTGCCTGCGTTTATCGCTTTTGAAAGAGCAATATTAACACCACTTCCTCCTAAATCACGTACTGTAGTGAAGCCAGCCATCAATGTTTTTTCAGCATATACCACTCCATCTAGAGCAATATCTTCAGGATTCTTTTCATATGTATCTAAATAACTTTTTTTAGTTGTCTCACTTTCTACATGAACATGTAAGTCAATAAACCCTGGATAAACTGTTTTTTCTGATAAATCAATTACTTCTATTGCTGAATCAGTAGGATATGTATACCCCGTTTCAACTTGTTTGATTTCGTTTCCATCAACAATTACTGTTTGTTTTTTTAGCATCCTGCCAGAGGTGCTGTCAAAAAGATTCCCACAATGCAAATAAATGGTTTGCGCTGAAATGGATTGGAGACAAAAAATAAGGGCAAGAAAAAAATATTTTTTTGGAACTAATAGGTTACTCATTATTTAAAAAATTTAAGATGTGGTTGCAAATGTATTCTATTTGTTGAGTCGTAAGTTCTGTGTGCATGGGTAGTGAAATAACTTCTTTAACCAATTGATTGGTGGAAGGAAAATCATGCTCTTGAAAACCATAATGGCTGTAGGCTTTTTGCTGATGTAATGGAACGGGATAATAAATTCCAAAAGGAATCTTTTTTCCCTGCAAATAAGAGGCCAAAGCATCTCTCTTTTGATTTGATATTTTTAGGGTATATTGATGGTATACATGCGAATCACACTCTTTTTCTCGATAGGGTGTAATGATGTATTTATTCTCACTTAAAAGTTGATTATAATATAAGGCTGCCGCTTTTCTTCTTTCGTTGTAAAAATCTAAATTATTCAACTTAACACTTAATATGGCTGCTTGTAGTGAATCTAGCCTTGAATTTACCCCTACAACATCATGATAATAACGGGTGTACATTCCATGATTGACAATTCCTCTAATTTTTTCAGCTAGGCCTTTGTCTTTAGTGAAAATTGCACCACCATCACCATAGGCTCCTAAGTTCTTTGACGGAAAAAAAGAAGTAGTTCCGACATCACCCAAAACACCTGTTTTTACTTTTTTGCCATCAGAAAATGTATAAGTGGCTCCAATGCCTTGCGCGTTGTCTTCCACAACAAATAGTTGGTGTTTCTTTGCCAAAGAAAGAATAGGCTCCATAGATGAAGCTTGACCAAATAAATGCACAGGAATGATCGCTTTTGTATTGGGAGTAATTGCTTTGGCAACGGCCTGAGGATCTAAATTGAATGTATGGGGATCAACATCCACGAGCACGGGCTTGAGCTTTAAAAGGGCAATCACTTCGACGGTAGCGGCAAAAGTAAAATCTGCAGTTATTACTTCATCTCCTTGTTTTAAATCTAGTGCCATCAATGCAATTTGAAGTGCATCTGTTCCATTGGCGCAAGGAATCACATGATTGATCCCTAAATAATCTTGTAATTTATTTTGAAAAGCCCACACGGCTTTTCCATTGATGAAATCAGTGTCTTGGAAGATTTGTTCTAATGCAACATCAATTTCTTTTTTGATAAAGGAATATTGACCTTTAAGATCAACCATTCTAATTTCTTCCATAGCTAGATTTTGGGTTAAATTTAAAAAAGCTTTTGTCTTTTCATTCCCAATGTTTAAAACTATTTTTGATTAAAATTCATCATTTTGTTTTTTTGGTACCAAATTCTGGTTTTTCTTAGCTTACCCCTAATTAAATTTAGCAGTTTTTTTGATGCAAAAATCAAGCTGCAGTGCCAAGGTCAAAAACATACGCTCCGTCAATTAAAAACGATCTCTCGAAATCAACAACAAAAATGCGTTTGGATTCATTGTGCCTCTCTGGGTGAATTTGAACTTGCACGTCCACTCATTGAGGCAATCAAGGAAAACTCCAATGCTTGGTTTATTGCCATAACTTTTTTTTCTTCCTCGGGGTATGAAGTTCAAAAAAACTATACACAAGCTGATTGGTTAGGCTATTTGCCTTTTGATGAAAGAAAAAGCATCAAAAATTTTTTAACCCTCCTAAAACCAGATCTGACTCTTTTTGTGAAATATGAATTTTGGCCAAACACCCTTGATTTATTAAAAGAGAATAGCATTAAAACTTTTTCGCTCTGTGGCCGATTTCATCCTTCACAATTTCTATTTAAACCCTATGGAAAATGGGTGCTTGATTTAGTTCGAAAACTTGATGGTTTTATGGTTGTCGATCAGCAATCTGAACAATTATTAGTAGAACATGGCTTTAAGAACATTAGTTGTGTTGGTGACCTTAGAATGGATAGAGTGCTTTCAAACTCTAAAGAAGTAAAACCCATTTTTGAGATTGAATCTTTTTTGAATGGTGAAAAATGTTTTGTTGCAGGGAGTACTTGGCCAGAAGATTATCCTCTTTTTCTTAACTATTTGATTGACTATACTTCTACTAAAATAATTATTGCACCACATGAAGTGAATTCAAATACGGTTTCTAAACTAAAAACCATAATTAATAAAGAAATTGCTGTTTGGTCTACATTTAATAGTGCTCAAGATGAGGACAAAAGAATTTTGGTTATTGACAGCGTGGGTCTATTGGCTCAAATTTATCAATATGCCCACTTGGCATATGTAGGTGGGGGTATGGGCAACAAAGGGCTTCACAATATTTTAGAGCCGGTTGTATTTGGGGTGCCTGTTTTTGTTGGAAAAAACTTTCAAAACTTTAAAGAAGCTCAAGAACTAGTTCAAAAGAAAGGCGTTTTTAGTGTAAAAAATGAAGCTGAATTCATTTCAATATATGAAACTTTAAGTGAGGAAAAATATAACTTAATTCAATCAATCAACAGAAATTATATAAATCAACATAGTGGTGCAACAAAAAAAACTCTTTCTTTTTTGGCGCCTCATTTGAGGCTTTAAAACAGCATTAATTTTATAAAAAAGTATATTTTTACAAGACAAACGTTAATAAAATGTATTACTCAAAATCCCCAATTTATTTTTTATTTTTCTTTATTTCAATAGCAAATTTGCTGGCACAAAAACCCATAAATGTCATTTTTTTTATCGGTGATGGCACTGGTTTACCTCAGATTAGTGCTGGAAATTATGTAAACGACAATCATACTGCATTTGAAGACTTTCAATACATTGGTTTGTCAAAAACTCACTCTTATGACAATTTAGTTACTGACTCAGCAGCCAGCGGCACTGCCATGTCAAGTGGAATGAAAACGCATAATAGGGTGATCGGTTTAGATGAAAATAAAAATCCTATCCCCAATATTTTAGAATTATGTCAGTCAAATGGATATAAAACAGCTTTGATAGCTACTTCAACAATTTTACATGCAACTCCTGCGTCCTTCTTTGCCAAAGTATCCTCTCGTTATAAATATGAAGAAATTGCATTTCAACTAACGAAGAGTGAAGTAGACTATTTTATGGGTGGTGGTAAAAAATATTTTACTTCTAGAAAAGATAATAGAAATCTCTTATTAGAAGACAACACGAGAACATATGTCTCTAGCATTGGAGAGTTTGAAAAAAGCTCAGCTGAAAAGATAGGCTATTTTACAGCCAATGACGACCCTAAAACAATTTTGGAAGGCAGAAATCCATCGCTATCTAAAATGCTACTGGCGACTTTAGAAAAAGTAGCCCTACAAGACTCTCCTTTCTTTATAATGGTGGAGGGGTCACAAATTGATTGGGGCGGACATGATAATGATATAGATTATGTTCTTTCTGAATTTAAAGATTTTAATGAATCCATTCAGGCTGCTTTAGATTTTGCGAAAAAAAATAAAAATACTTTGATTGTTGTCACTGGTGACCATGAAACAGGAGGACTTGCCATATCAGGTGGGGAAATGGAAAACAATAAAATAAAAACCATTTTTTCTACCACTGGGCACACAGCCATAATGATTCCTGTGTTTAGTTATGGTCCTCATTCAGAAGAGTTCAAAGGAATCTACGATAACACACAAATCTTTCACAAATTCAAAAAAAGTTTAGCTTTTGATTAGCGAGTTCTTAGCTGATCTATAATATTTTGTTGAAAAGAAGTGTCATTTTCTAATATTTCAAAGAAAGATTGTGTGAATTTCACAATGTGTTCAAATTCTTTTGGAGAATCAAATTCAGTTTCATAACAACTTATGATATCAAAAAAATCTGGTGCTAATTTTAAATAATGTTGCCTCACTTTTTCAATTATTGATACTTCACGCTGATAGCCTCTATAAACACGTTCTTCAACTGAATTCAGACCTAAAGAGGTGTTTGCTACAGCATAACTAGGGTTTACCCAACCTGTCATATCAAAATCATAAGGTATTGGAATAACTGATTCCCCAACTTGAACCAATTTCCCGTTGTGTTGATAGGCCATAGAAAAATCAGTATTTCCTAAAAAATACTGAAACATGGCGTCCTTTATTGCTCCTTCAGCATCTAGAGATTTAGGATGAATATATTTTTTATACACTTTAGCTTGTGTTCTCTTTGCAATCCGACTGTCATCTTCAATTAAGAATCCACGCAGCATAAACTTTTTGGCCAATTTTTCTGAACTATCTGTATAATTTAATTTTAACGCTCTTGTTCTAAAATGATAGGGAGAAACTAATTCAAATAACTTATAAGCAATGAATTCTTTTAAAATATTATCATTCATTTCATCTTCAATCAGACAAGGAAACACAATTTTTGTTTTTTTATAATGCTCAAAAAGGGTCTCCTTTCGCGCTTTCTTTTTTATTTCCATCCGTATAGGTGGAAAAAAACAGGTGGAACGTCTAAAGTTGCCTCTAGCCCTTAGACTCACATTTATCGTATCCCATTTTTTTTGATCCAAAACAAATAATGGAATATCCACATATGTTGAATCATTAGTGTTAATTTTGACTTCTTTAGATGAAAATGTGAGCTTCAGTTCTAAGGGTTCTATTTCATAAAACAAACGATCTGGTGTAGGATAGCTCTGACCATTAGAAAAAGACGATATAAAGAAAAATAAAATTAAAGCTAATGTTGTTCTTTTCAATTTCTTTAGTTTTGTTAAATATATTGAATAAGTTATTATTATGTCAAGATATCTATCGATTATCAATTTTCGAACTTTCATTACTCTTTTTATATCTATTCTGGTCCCTTTCACAGCCTACAAATTTAATGTAGTTTATAATATTGATTTGACTCTAATCAGTATTGCCATAATTTTTCCATTGGTTTTTACTATTCGTGGTGCCTTTAGAAGAAGGGAAAAAGCATTGCAGTTTTTAAGCTCATTTCGATCTTCTTTAAAAACATTATCCAATCTTTTCAAAATGAGTCTAGTAGAACAGAAAGAAATCGATAAAGAAGGAAAGACTATAATTTCAGATTTAGAAAATGAACTATTTGACTACTTACGATCAGAAAATCCAGATTCGAAAAATTTAGATGAAAAAATCCAAGCGATCTATGATTTTGCTTCTTTTAATGCTGAACACATTAGGAAATCTGCTCGACCACGTGTTGTTAGATTCATCAATGATGTTTCTGAAAGCATTGACAATTTGATTGGTGTACACAACCATAGAACCCCTATAAGTCTAAAAGCTTATTGCTTGATATTCATATATATCTTTCCATTAATTTATACTCCCTCAATCATCAATAAAATAGGGTTGGACAATCCTGCTTGGCTTTCATACTTTATTGTAATTTTGAGTGAATTCATCTTAGTTTCTCTTTATAATATTCAAGACCATTTGGAATACCCTTTTGATGATAATGGTCTTGATGATATTAAACTTGATCTCTTTACCCAAGCAAGGGGTAATTAAATTTTCATATAAGTCCTCCCATTTGCTGTTAATTTTTAAGAGGTTAATTTTCTGTATTGATAGCGACCGAAGTGGAAAAAGTTGTTCTCCTGAACTAGAAAATTAGAATAGAGAAATTGTGAGTATAGTAGCCTAAACCTATGCTTGTTGATGGTAACTATTTTGCTCTGTCTTGACACATTCAGCAAATGCAGCAATTTACGAGGTGTGTGTCTGACTTAGATTTCAACTGATGCACCTCCTATCTCTAGCTTTTAACATTCTTTCTTGACTATTAATAGTTTTATACGTCTTTGAGACTAACTGTCTTTGCTTTGCCTCTGCCAACGGGTCAAAAATAGCGTTGTTTAAAGGGTCATTACTCTCACTTATAAGATGTGTATTTCAACAAAAATAAGAGGTTCAATTAGCTTATTAATTGCCAAGTATCCTCACAACCCCTCTAAAACACCTCAACCAAGTGCATAAATCCTACCTTTGTTGAAGAAATGTTCTAAAAACAACAGTCTTGAAAAGCAAAAACCCCAATAGATATTGAGGTTTAAGAGTCATCTCAAGTGCGGGTGAAGGGACTCGAACCCCCACGCCGTGAAGCACTAGATCCTAAATCTAGCGTGTCTACCAATTTCACCACACCCGCAGTAAAAGGAGGACAAATATAAATAAGTTTACCAAAAAATAGTGAGTCTTATAAAAAATACATTGTGTAATTTTAATGTCAGAAATTTAGGTTAATGGAGCTATCAAGTCAACAGAAAAAATTTATTGAAGAATTAAAATCTTTTTTAAGAATCCCGTCAATTAGTGCAGATCCAGCCTATAAAGATGGCGTGAGACAGGCGGCCTTATGGACAAAAGAAGCTCTTGAGAATGCAGGGTGTCAAAAGGCTGAGATAATAGAAACTAATGGGCATCCGATTGTGTTTGGACAGGTTGAAGTAGAAGAACAATTTCCTACGGTGCTGGTTTATGGTCATTATGATGTGCAACCTCCAGACCCTCTTGATCTGTGGGAAAATCCACCCTTTGACCCTGTTATTAAATCAACTAGCCTACACCCTGACGGAGCTCTTTTTGCTCGAGGGGCTTGCGATGACAAGGGGCAAGTATTTATGCATATTAAAGCACTTGAAATTTTATTAGCTCAAAAAACACTTCCCTGCAATATCAAATTCATGATAGAAGGAGAAGAAGAAGTGGGAAGCAATCATCTCGAAGAGTTTGTGAGAAACAATAAAGAAAAACTAGCATCAGATGCGATCTTAATTTCAGACACAGGCATGATAGCTCAAGATATTCCATCCATCACAACTGGTTTAAGAGGATTGAGCTACATGGAGGTTTGTGTGACTGGTCCAAACCGAGATCTTCATTCAGGTCTCTATGGTGGAGCTGTACCCAATCCGATCAACATACTTTGTGAAATGATTGCTAAACTGACTAATGAAGAAGGTAAAATCACAATTCCAGGGTTCTACGATGAGGTAGTCAATCTATCCGATTCAGATCGTCAAAAACTGGCTCAAGCTCCTTTTGATGAAATCGCCTTTAAAAAAGATATTGGCCTATTAAAAACCCAAGGAGAAAAAGGATTTTCTACAGAAGAAAGGCGCTCCATAAGACCCACACTAGACGTCAATGGCATTTGGGGAGGATATACAGGAGAAGGAGCCAAAACCGTTATCCCAAGTGAAGCCTTTGCAAAAATTTCAATGCGATTAGTTCCCCACCAACAATGGGAAAAAATCAGTGTTCTTTTTGAATCTTATTTTAAGCAACTTGCTCCAAGAAGCGTTTCAGTTTCAGTGACTACTCATCATGGTGGTATGGCTTATGTCACACCAACTAATTCTATTGCCTATGCAGCAGCTAAAGCTGCATATGAAGAATCGTTTGGAATTACTCCTGTACCCCATCGAGGTGGAGGAAGCATTCCCATTGTACCAATGTTTGAAAAAGAATTGGGTATCAAATCGATTCTGATGGGGTTTGGTTTAGATTCTGATGCTATCCATTCTCCCAATGAACATTTTGGTTTGTTTAATTTCTTTAAAGGAATTGAAACAATTAGTTTGTTCTACAAACATTTTGCCTTACTCAAAAAAACTAAAAAAATCAAAGTATAAAGAAATCTGAAGCAATACCATCAGTGAGAAAACG
Organism: Flavobacteriaceae bacterium; assembly: GCA_016779985.1. Taxonomy (GTDB): domain Bacteria; phylum Bacteroidota; class Bacteroidia; order Flavobacteriales; family Flavobacteriaceae; genus JADHMP01. Next base: position 29,801 of record JADHMP010000001.1, on the reverse strand, counting down.
AGCGTGTTTTTTAATTTTTAGGGAGTCCCCATCCCAATAAACATTGTTTGTTAATAAATGTTTGTTGGTCTGCTTTTCGACATAGTTTGAAAAATGAACACCGAATTGAGTTGTTACTTCTTCTAAAGATATACCCCACATTGTTCTTAAACGGGTCATAACATACTCATTAAACCGCTCTTTTTGTTTTAATGTTTCTTTAGTTAGAGGTAACACGTTGTCCTTGATTTTTTTAACATAAAGTTGATTGTTAGAGACATTCCAACAACGCGTATTTTTCCCATCAAAACTGTGTGCCCCTGGACCAATTCCCAAATACGGTTTTCCAGTCCAATAATTTGAATTGTTAATTGAATAATAATTGGGTTTGCCAAAATTTGATAATTCATAATGATCATATCCTAAACTGCAAAGTCGATCAACTAAATGATCGTATTGAATTTTCACTTCTTGGTCATCTGACATTTTGATTTGCCCTTTATCAATTTGATGGGCTAAAACTGTTTTAGGTTCCACTGTTAAGGCATAGGACGAAATATGCGCTGGGTTGAAAAATAGAGCATTATTAATATCATTATTCCACTGTTCAATTGCAATGTCTGGGATTCCATAGATTAAATCAATCGAATAATTGCTAAACATATTTGCCGTAATTTCGAGGGCAGTTTTTGATTGTTTGACTGTATGAATACGATTCATGAGTTTCAGAGCCACTGCATCAAAAGTTTGAATTCCTAAACTTATTCTATTAACACCAGCTTGTCGAATTGAGTTTAGATAGCTCTTGGTTGCGTCATCAGGATTTACCTCCAATGTAATTTCTACTTTGGGTTGCAGTTCAAAATACATGCTAATTAATTCTAGCCACTTTTCAATCCATTTTGAATTTAGCAAAGAGGGTGAACCACCCCCAAAATAAATACTTTCTATTGGGCTAGATAGAAATGACGAACGCATTTCGAGCTCAGAAAACATGCTTTCTAAAACTGCCTCTTGATGCTTCAGCTGGGTAGAGAAATGAAAATTACAATAATGACAAGCTTGCTTACAAAAAGGATAATGAATATAAATTCCAGCCATACAATTTAGCCGTGCACTTTTTTAGGGTTTTTTGTCACAAAGGAAGCCCATCCTGAATAGTTTTTTTTTGCATTTGATTGACCACCATTAAAGTGGTGACAAACCGCAGCAGCAAGACCGTCTGTAGCATCTAGATTTTTTGGTAACTCCTTTATAGATAGAAGTTGCTGAAGCATTTTTGCTACTTGCTCTTTACTCGCATTACCATTTCCAGTGATGGCCATTTTAATTTTCTTAGGAGAATATTCTGTAATAGGAATCTGTCTAGATAACCCTGCCGCCATGGCTACTCCTTGTGCTCTTCCTAATTTAAGCATAGATTGGACATTTTTGCCATAAAAAGGGGCCTCAATGGCAATCTCGTCGGGATAATATTCTTCAATAATTTCAATGGTTCGGTTAAAAATTTTTTCAAGCTTCAGGTAGTGATCATCATATTTTTTTAAAATCAATTCGTGAAGTTGAATCATCTTTAATTGATCATCCATCACTTTAATTAATCCAAAACCCATTATTGTTGTGCCAGGATCAATTCCAAGTATGATAGAGTCCGATTTCATTCTTCCATAGGGCTAGCCTGAATCATTAAAGGCAACTGGAGTTTCGTTGCTACCTGTTCACCAACATTTGTTTTAATCGCTGGAAGGGCTGGAGGAATCATTGCTATAGCATTGGAAATTTCATTTTCTAATCCTTCGACGTTATCAAGCAGAAAAGCTGAGGCATTAGATTCTTCTAAAGAGAAAACACCCTCTTTATCAATTTTCAATGTAAGAATAATTTCTTCTTCTAAAGGTTGATTTGCTGATAAGGGGTTGTTTTCAAAATAGCTCGTAAAAATAGTGTTTAATTGAGATTCAAAACATACTTTTTGAGCGTCGACATCCATACCTTCACATTGTTCATAACTAGGTGGCTGATCTGATGAGTTCCATGAGGATGATTTTTTAATTTGAGCGAGAGAAACTTTTGTTTCTTCAAAAAAGAAACAACCAGAAACTGACAGATACAGTAAGCTGAGTAACAAAGTCAAACTGTGTTTTAAAATGTGCATTTTTAAGATTTATATCCTCTAAAATACAATTATTTTTTTATTCATTTTGTATCTTGTTTTTAAAACAATCCCAATTGAACACAATATTATTTGCCTTCGGTCTTTTTTTTGCTTTACTGGGCATTGCAGGTAGTATATTGCCAATTATTCCCGGACCTTTGACAGCATGGGTAGGGTTATTATTAGTATTTAGTATTGAAGCCATTCCTATGGACTATTTGTTTTTGAGCATCACCTTTTTTATTGCATTAGTCGTCTTTGTATTGGATCAATTTATTTCCATTTGGGGTGTAAAAAAATTTGGTGGTGATAAAAAAAGTATAGTTGGCAGTGTTATAGGATTGGTTGTAGGGCTTCTTTTTCTGGGTCCTTTTGGCTTATTGATTGGTCCTTTTTTAGGTGCTTTTATTGGTGGATTTTGGAGCAATCGTGATGTGAAAAAATCAATTAAATCAGCTGTTGGTGCATTAATAGGATTCTTTACAGGCACCTTTATTAAATTACTTCTGGGTATACTTTATTTTTTGTTTTTTATTCGGTTAACTTGGCAAAACAAATCCCTTATTTTTTCATAATACAAAACAATTCTTTTCCACAAATTCAATCAAACCACAACACTATATTTATTTAATGAATGTGTTTATATCTTTTCAATTTTGTAAAGTCATGCAATACAAATTGATGTGGAAAAGAAATTGTTTCATATTTAATCCATTGATTTTGTTATTTGTTTAGGAATTGGGTCTTGATCAAGAACCCAATTTCCAGTTAAATCTATTTTTACTTTTATTGGATTATAAGTTAACCAACCTGTTTTTCGGTTTCCAAAATTATTAATTCTAATATACGAAGGAGCATCCAAATTTTTTAAATTATTATCAGAAGCTAAACGAAATTCATAAAATAAATTAGAAAGTTTTTGAACTCGGTACAAATGCTTAGAAATAAAACTTTTTGATTCTCCACTGATTGGATGACTCAGATCATCTATTCCTAAAATGAACAAATCATTAATTTCTAAAGTGGTCACAAATTCCTCTCCATCTTGTGGCATCTGAAAGATCGGTTCCTTTTTTCTTGCTCTTTGAACAGCTTCCCAAAAACTAGTTATATATTCTTGATATTTTCCTGTTTTGTCTTTATAAATAACTACGTGATGGTTCTTTCTTAGGTTTACATGCTGGTTTAAATTTTGTTTCAACTTAGCTGTACCTGTAAGATTTTCTCTTATTCTTACTTTTTTGATTGGTACTGGATCTCCTTTTGCATTTGGCATAAAGACTTTATGAAATTTTTTACCACTTTGTGAAAAATCTGAAAAAGCATTCCTAGGAATAATATCTCCATTAAATCCATTATGATCAAGAATTGTCTTCAACATGATAGATTTCACAACAGGATCAACTACCTTTTCAACTTGCTTTAGAGTTGTGAAAGATTCTATAGGTTTTCTAATATGAAAACTTTTAAGTTCTGAGTGAGGCTGTTGTCGAAGTCCATAAATTGATTCTTTATGAAGCGATCCGCGCACTGAGACTTCTTTATTTATGGTTGCCGTTTTATCGATAGAAACCATTTTATGTCTTGTGCTAAGAATTCTACTATCTTTTTTATGCGATACCAAAATAGAATGCAGATGGTAATTTAAATCTTCTCGAAAATCATCATAGGGTATAGGAAAATTAATTTTTTTAGATCGGGGGAGGTATTTATTTTGCTCGACTAAAATTTCAAAATAATGTAATTCTCTGTTAGCATTAATATAGGCATCAAAAGCGGCGAACCTCCAATCTAAATCATATCGTTCATAAACAGACGGCTCAAAGACTTTTTTTAGTTGCCACTTTTCTATAAAAAGAGCATTAGTATGTCCAGCAGAAACGCCAACTTTAGGAACAACTCGTTCAAGATAATGCTGAATTTTTCTACTAATCGCATTTGGATCATCCATCAAATGTTTAAATACATTTCTTTTGTTATAACGCTTTACAAATCTTTTAAATTTTTTATAGCTCGAAGGGAATTCTTTAGTGTTAGAAAACAAACGGGCTGCTCTTTTAACAACACCCTCCCAATGCTCAGGTGCATTCTCCTGAAAATATTCTATAGGAGTTTTTGACTTAATTTGATTTATTAATGATGCATCACATAATGTCTTATTTAAAATACTATCGTTTAGAGACCATTCCCATGGATGTATATAGACAACCTTTATACGGTCAGAAAAAAGTTCTTCTAGGGGTATATATTTTCCTGTATAAGGACAGGTATTTTTACATTCCTTCCACAATTCATATTTTGTCAGATTTAAAGGAGTTAAATTCTCAGCCATAGCACCAAGCTTCTGCATGTAGGTTTCTCTCAGTCCTTCCAATCTTTTTTGGTCCAGTCGATATAAATAACGCTGGTATTTATTGATTTTAAGATCAATTGATAAACTGGCTTTTATTTCATCAATGGGCCCATAAGTATCAATCAAAAGGTTTAATAATTTGCGCATTTGAAATACAACCGTCTTCAAGAGGGGTACCCTTAAATTATTTATTTCACGATCAGCATTAGGACTAACTTCATATTTGGATTTTAACATTAAGGTATTGTCTGACCTGTAGACACCATAAAGTTTGGCATACTGGATTGAGGTTAGCTCCATTTCTTCAGTTAAAAAAGTATTTAAAGCATGGGCAAATTGCATTCCCTTGTTAGATTTATACAAATTCAACACAGTTCTTATGATGTAGTCAACATCTTTTGAAGCTATGTTTTCCCAAGAAGCACCTAAAGAACTTTTTACACCTGCTAAAATTACAGCCATGTTGTATACTAGACCTTTCTTTAAGAAAAATAAAATATTTTTGGAGGCCTTTTTGCTTAAAGGAGCATATCGACGATCCAAATTGATCTGAGCTATTTTACTGGCTTGTCTATATCCAAGCTGATGAGTAAGAATTAAATTCTCCTTTAGTTTATCTTTATTATCAAAAAAATGAAGTTTATGCCAAAGAATTTCCTTTTCTGAATCAGAAAAGGAAAACCAACCGTTGCCGAAAATTTCAGAATCTGAAAGAGTTGCATGAATAAAAGATCCTTTTATTATTTCATCATCTTTATAATTAAAAATACTATCTACTTCTTCAAGATAAAATCTGAACCTTTTAAAAGAAAATCGCTTTTTTGTCATAAAGTAATGAGCAGCTTTATGTCTTTCAATCTCATCGAGATAAGCACCATTTTTCTTTAGTTGATTAGCCCATTGATAGGCCAACATTTCCTGATAGGTCAAATCAGAAATACTGCATTTTGTTTTTGTTTTTTCGAACTCACACTTACCCACTCTGAATTTTTGAGACTTCAGAGGGCGCTGATAAAAAACAGCACCTTGTTGATGTTTATTGGCAGATTTTTGACCAATAATTTGAATTTTTAATTCTTCTGTTAGGGTGGAATGAAATTGAGCTTGAAAATTCCAAATAATGTGCAATTCATTTTGAAACATATCTCTCGATAAAAACCGGTTTCTTACCCTTTCATTTTGTTTCCTATAAGTATTTCCTTCTTCAGGTAGCAAGCCCTCAAGATATACTCCTAGTGTACAATTAGCTATCTGATTTTGAGTGTGTAAAATACCTGGTTTTTGGGATGCTGGTATCCCAACATAAATTGCATTGTCAGCAGTAGAACCAAATCGATCTTTGGTAGGAAAACCTCTATGAATAGAAATTTGATAAATAATTCTACCTAATTCTTCTAATGAAAGGGGGGTTTCAAGAGCTTTTTTTCGTAATGCATATGGATTCATTTGAAACCAACTCTTAAGGGTAGCTGTGGGAAATTCCTTAGTTTGTTGCCAGAGCTTTAACTCCTCCATCCCAAGGGGGCACATTTTATTTTTGATAAGAATTTGGAGAACCTTAATTTTTCTCTTTCTATTTCTAGCCAATGCAACCCTCGCAATACGTTTGGTACGACGGAAAGATTGCTTTGAAAGTTCCTTTCTACCAGATCCAAAATTCACATTACCGATGGGAAACACATGAGACCCCATTGCTTTAATTTTTTTGCTCTTTGCGTCTAGCAGACTCCAACCAATAACATTGGGTTCTAATGTAAGTCCTAGTAGATTTGGCATATTTTTTATATATTTGCATACAATCTTATCACAATAAGGCTATATGCCGTAGATAATAATCTTAAATCCCGCCTCGGTGGGATTTTTTATTTTCTCACAAATACTTGATTTGACATAAATTGATTTTCAACTTGTAGTTGAAATTCTAATAGTAGGTCATAAAACACCCAAAGTAATTGTTTTTGATCATGTAAAACGTTGGGGAATTCAGACATTCTTTTGGTTGCAAATTCTAGAGCTAAAGATTTTACAGATTCTAAACAATAATCCTTCTCAGAAATAATATTTTTTCTATACGCAATCCTTACGGCAGCATAAGAATTGTTTACATTAAGTTTAGCAAAAATGCTAGAACAAATTTTTTGATAGTCCAAACTATTCATTTCTAAAAGTCGCTGGATCAATTGGCAACTCATACCTAGAGCCATTGATTTCAGAATCACTATCTCGTTTGGACACAAAGAAATATTTAGATTAGTACTCATTATAGTAGGTTTTAAAATCTAGTTCGTTTAATTTAGGAAAATGGATTAGTTCCATTCGATTAATAGGTTAAAGTTGATAGAAAATTATTTATAGTAAATAGAAAAAGTAATTAACCTACTTTTTTGGAGTTATAATTGGTTCTTTTAAAGAATCAGTGGTGCTATTTGCTAAAAGATTTTTGTAGGCTTTTTCTTACGGTTTCCTCTCAAGCAAATCAAACCAAAATGATCAGAAAAATGTTTATTTTTACACTATGAAATTATTCCTTCTCACATTCGGTCTGCTAGCACTCTCCTTTGCTGGAATTGCCATAAAAATTTTGACCAAAAAACAGGGTGAATTTTCTGGCACCTGTGCTAGTCAAAGTCCCTTTTTGAACAAAGAGGGGGAGCCTTGCAGCCTCTGTGGCAAAAAACCTGATGAACAAAATTGTGTTCCAAACCCTTCTCACAATTAATCTCAACCCCTAATTATGGAGCAGGGTGAAATTGAAGCACTTCTTGCGCAAGCAAAAAAAGGAAATCAAAGAGCTTTTAATAGTTTGTTTGATACCCACTGGGAGTATGTTTATCGTTTTTTAGTACAGCGGATTCAAAATGATCAATTAGCTGAAGAAATTGCTATTGAATCGTTTGCAAAAGCATTTGACAACATTAAAAATTTCAACTCAAACTATACCTTTAAAACTTGGGTTATTACTATTGCTAAAAACAATCTTATCGATCAACACCGCCAGGCAGAAAAACACCCCGTCACTACTTTTCAAAACCCAGAATTAACTTCTAATAGTATTGAAAATACCTCTCCTTCCCCAGAAGATATATTGATTCAATCTCAGCAATCTGAACGTATTTTGACTTGTATAAAGGATTTACCCATTACCTACAGAACGATACTTAAAATGCGCTACTTTGAAGGAATGAACTATTTTCAAATTGAAAAAAAACTAAATTTATCGTCTAACCTAGTGAAAGTAAGGCTATTTAGAGCCAAGAAAATGCTTGCACTTGCATTATCAAATGAAACGTTTTAATTTATCAAAACTTGGTCCAGGTCTGCTATTTGCTGGAGCGGCCATAGGGGTTTCGCATTTGGTTCAATCTACGCGAGCAGGTGCAGATTTTGGTTGGGGACTTCTTTGGGCCTTAGTGCTCACAAATTTATTTAAATATCCCTTTTTTCAAGCAGGTCCACGGTTTGCAATTGCCACTGGAAAATCTCTATTGGAAGGCTATTTTAATTTAGGCAAGGGGTATCTTTGGGTGTACTTTATTCTAAACTTTGTGACTATGTTTACCATTCAAACAGCTGTCACAATTGTCACTGCAGGCCTAGCTTCACAACTTTTTGGAATTACGGAAAATATAGTTGCTTGGAGTCTAATTGTCACTTTTGCTTGTACCTTAATTTTGTTCATTGGTCGCTACAAATTGCTCGATCGATTCATTAAAATAATTATGGCTATAATGGCTATTTGCTCCATTGCAGCCTTTTTCTTTGCACTCTTTTATTCTGACACTTCCCTTTCTTGGACACAAACCTTTCCTCAAGGAAGGGAATTATTATTTCTTATCGCATTTATTGGCTGGATGCCTGCCCCTCTTGACATTTCAATTTGGCATTCGATATGGACGATTGAAAAAAATAAAACCAACAAAAAGAAAATTAATATTAAAGAAAGCCTTTTTGATTTTAATGTGGGCTACATAGGAACCTTTGTTTTAGCTTTTTGCTTTTTGGGATTAGGAGCTCTTGTGATGTTTTCCTCGGGAACAGAATTCTCAAATAATGGGACAGCCTTTGCAGGGCAACTAATCGGTCTTTACACTTCAAATTTTGGGCAAGGCCTCTATTGGATCATTGCAATTGCCGCATTTACTACTATGTTAAGTACGTCAATTACCACATTAGATGCCTCACCTCGAAGTATGGCTCAAACCTATGCTTTATTATTTCATAAAAAACAATCAAACGAGTATGTTTTTTGGCTATTAATTTTAGCGGTCGGCACGGGTCTAATCTTTATCTTTCTTCTGTCAGAAATGTATCTTTTGGTCCAGATTGCTACAATTTTGTCCTTTGTCACCTCACCCCTTTACGCTTTTTTAAATTACAAACTGTGTTTTGGACCTCAAATGCCAAAAAGTTTTCAACCTAGCCTACAGATTAGAATCATTGCGCAGTTAGGTTTAATTTTTTTAGTTGGATTCACATTATATTATCTTTTGGGACTGCTAGCTTAGTTTCTTATCTTTGTAAAAATTGTTGATTTATGGCGCTGGTGGAAGAAAAAACTACGATTCAAAAAAAACCGAACTGGATTCGGGTAAAACTCCCAACGGGAAAAAAATACACAGAACTTAGAGGGTTAGTCGATCGCTATAAGCTCAACACGATTTGCACATCTGGAAGTTGTCCTAACATGGGCGAATGTTGGGCTGAGGGGACAGCAACTTTTATGATTTTAGGCAACATCTGCACACGCTCTTGTGGTTTTTGCGGTGTTCAAACTGGACGCCCTGGAGCCGTTGATTGGGAAGAGCCCGAAAAAGTGGCTCAGTCAATTAAAACGATGCAAATCAAACATGCTGTTTTAACATCTGTTGACAGAGATGATCTAAAAGATATGGGCTCTATCATTTGGGCAGAAACTGTTAATGCAGTACGAAGAATGAATCCCCACACTACCCTAGAAACCTTAATTCCAGATTTTCAAGGCAATAAAAGAAACATTGACCGCATCATAGCAGTAGCGCCAGAGGTGGTGTCACATAATGTCGAAACAGTTCGTAGATTGACGAGAAAGGTCCGTGTGCAAGCTAAATATGACGTTAGTTTAGAAGTCTTAGAATATCTTAAAAAACAAGGCATTCGTCGCACTAAATCAGGAATTATGCTAGGTCTTGGAGAAACACAAGAAGAAGTTTTCGAAACTCTAGATCATCTTCGTCAAGTTGATGTAGATGTTGTGACCATTGGCCAATATTTACAACCCTCCAAAAAACATTTGCCTGTTCAAAGTTTTATTACTCCTGAGCAATTTGAGGTCTACGCTCAATATGCAACAGAAAAAGGGTTCATCCATGTAGAAAGTGGTCCATTAGTACGCTCTTCATATAAAGCCCATAAGCATATCAACTAATCCTCAAGAAACGCCTTAATTTTTTGATTAAATAATTCTTCTTCCTTTTTAAATAAGAAAGATAATTTTATTGGCAAATAAAAGAGGGGGGCATTTGGCAACTTAGGAGATAATCTTCCAAAATCCTTTTCAGTAGTGAGAATCAATTCAGCCTGATGATTTTCAATTTTTTTTACGTCATGATCAGAAAAAGAATGGTGATCTGGAAATGCTAAGTGGTCAAATTGCACTTGGGTTTCCTCTAAAAAAGTATACAAAGGTTTTGGATCAGCAATCCCTGTGACCACTAAAATAGTGACCCCTTTTAACTCTTTCAAATTTATTGTTTTTGACCAACCTATTATTTTTGAAGCATACTCTATTGAAGTAAAAAAAACAGCTTGATTTTGTTTTGACTTGATACTTTTTTTTATCTGTTCAGTTTGCTCAAGGGTCATCTGTTGAGGACATTTTGTTATTAAGAGTATAGCTGCACGTTGAGCTTCTTTTTTTCTATCCCGAAGAGCCCCCACTGGGAAAAGAGCATCGCTACTATAAAGATTGTCATAAGTAGTGGTCATTATTAATTTATCAATGACTAACCATCTGTGTTGCATCACATCATCTAGGATAACCACTGAAGGGCCTTTTTCAAGTGCCATCAAATGTTGAATACCTACTACCCTTTTCTCACACACTGCCACAATAACCTCTGGGTGTTTTTTGTGAAATTGAAAAGGTTCATCACCAATTAGAGCTGCAGTAGCATTTTGCTGAGCTTGAATATATCCCTTCGTTTTCCTTTTATAACCCCTACTTAAAACCGCTAGGTGGGTAGTCTTTTTGAATTGCTCCAAGAGATAGTCAACTACAACCGATTTTCCAGTTCCTCCTAGGGCCAGGTTACCTACGCCTAAGGTTTTTATAGCAACTCTTTTTTGTGATAACAATTTGAGATCAAACAAAGTATGTCTAATCAAAAGCAATAGCCCATAGATCCAGGCTAATGGAAAGAGTAATTTTCTCATAGAGAGAGAAATATATCGATTTTTTTTTAGTGGATCTATAATTGAATTTAAGAATCCAATCACAAACTATTATCTTTGTTAAATCTGACACGAGCTTTCCATGACCATTAGAGCAATTATTGACATTTTGACACAGTGGGCTCCTCTTTGTTATGCTGAAGATTTTGACAATGTGGGATTATTAACTGGCTCAGCAAATCATCCCTGTAAGGGGGTTTTAATTACACTTGATACACTAGAACCTGTAGTTGATGAAGCAATTGCTTCTGGCTGTAATTTGATTGTGAGTTTTCATCCTATTCTTTTTAAAGGATTAAAAAAAATTACTGGAGATGATTATGTACAAAGAACAATTTTGAAAGCCATCAAGCACGACATTGCCATTTTTGCTATCCATACAGCGCTAGACAATCACCAAAATGGAGTCAATGCAGCAATAGCGGAAAGGCTTCAATTGCAATCAACCAAAATCTTAGTCCCTAAAAAAGGAACCATAAAAAAGCTAGTTACGTATGTGCCGAAAGAAAACGAAAAAAAAGTTTTAGAAGCACTTTATGAAGCAGGGGCTGGTGCTTTAGGAAATTATGATCAGTGCAGTTTTGTTACTGAAGGTTTTGGAAGTTTTAGAGGCAATGAAAAAAGCAACCCTAGTCTTGGCCAACAGATGGAAAAAACCATAGTGGAAGAAAAACAAATTCAAGTGATCTTCTTAGCACACCAAGAAAAACAAATACTAAATAGTTTGAGGAGTGCTCATCCTTATGAAACAGTAGCCTATGAAATAATAAGTACAGATAATGAAAATCCAGATATTGGAATGGGAAAAGTGGGTACCTTAAAAAAACCAATGTCAGGTCAAGAATTTTTAAGCTTTGTCAAAAAACAAATGCAAACACCCATGATTCGGCATAGCAGACTAAATTCAAAACCAATTCAAAAGGTTGCTGTTTTAGGGGGTTCTGGGAGCTTTGTTATTTCTGAAGCCAAACGGTCTAATGCTGATGCTTTAGTGACAGCTGACCTGAAATACCATGATTTTTTTCAAGCAGAAGATCAGCTCTTGTTGGTTGACATTGGCCATTTTGAAAGTGAACAATTTACTAAAAACCTAATCTATTCTTATCTTAAAAAAAAATTACCTAATTTCGCAATCATTTTATCGAACACCATCACCAACCCTGTTAATTATTTTTGACCATGGCTAATAAAAAAGAACTGACCGTTGAAGCCAAATTGAGAGCTCTATTTGACCTGCAATTAATTGATTCTAGAATAGATGAAATAAGAGGGTTGAGAGGAGAATTACCTCTCGAGGTTGAAGACCTAGAAAATGAGATTGCAGGCCTCAACAAAAGGTTAGAAAAAATGAAAGACGAAATCGAACAAAATAATGCTTCTATTTCTGATCAGAAAAATAAAATAGAAAAAAGCAATGATCTTCATAAGAAATATGAAGAGAAACTAAAAAATGTTCGAAACAATAGAGAGTATAATTCTATCATCAAAGAGCAAGAATACCAGGATTTAGAAATCCAACTTGCTGAAAAGAAAATAAAAGAATTTAAAGCAGCCTCTGAACATAAACAAGAGGCAATCTATCAGCTCAATGAGAAATTGTCTGAAAGGAATCAACACCTAGACACTAAAAAAAGTGAGTTAGACGCCATTTTAAAAGAAACCCAAAAGGAAGAAGATATTCTTTTAAGTAAGTCAGGAGAATTTGAAAGCCAAATAGAAGATCATTTATTAAGAGCCTACAAACGCATTCGACAAAATGTTAAAAATGGACTTGCGATAGTACCCATTGAGCGTGGTGCATCAGGAGGATCCTATTTTACTATCCCACCACAAGTTCAACTTGAAATTGCTTCTCGTAATAAAATAATCACTGACGAACATAGCGGAAGAATTTTAGTTGACGCTTCATTAGCTGAAGAAGAAACAAAAAAAATTAAAGCGCTAATTGAAGCATAATCAACGACTTCATTTCCAATAATCATAAACAACAAAGTTCTCTACATTGGGAGCAAAAACAGCACCAAACTCTGTGTGGATTGGATGAGGTAGATAAATGCTATCTCTATCTTTAGCCGTTTGAAAAGCCATCGTTAGACTGTGTGTAAAGCCTTGATCAAAGCCTTCTTGAGAAACATTATTCCCATAGGTTAGTTCATATACCCCTGGTATTTGAGCTAATGCATTTGCTGCATTTTCTATGTCATACAATATTTTATTTGAGGTTTCTGATTTGTATTTGATTAGAACAATGTGTTGCAAAGCGGGAGGATTTTGTTGCAAAGCACCTGCACCGATTGGTTTTCTTTCATAAAAGAAATAGCCTATGGTTATTATGAATGCATATATTATCGTAATAATTACTAAGGCGATTTTGTCAGCTAAGTTGCTCATAAGAGAAAGTTATATAGCATAAAAATAAGATAATTCTATTAGCTTGATATGGAAAAAAGAAAACCCACCTCCAAATCATAAAGTTCAAGATTAACAATAGATTATCAAAATGAAAAATACAGGAGGCAGGTTTACTATCACAAACCTAATCTACATTTTAGACGAGATTATTTCCATTAAGTTACATTTGGAGTTTATAAATTATTGTTAAAGTGAGGAGCGATACTCTAAAACCCCCACTACTTAAGTAGGGTTGAAGATGTGGGCGCGAAGGGATTCGAACCCCTGACCCCTTGGGTGTAAACCAAGTGCTCTGAACCAACTGAGCTACGCGCCCCTAAAGTGGTTGCAAATATAATGGCGTTTTTTCTATTTGCAAATTAATTTAGAGGCAATTCATAAAACTTCAGCAACCACAAAAGTGCTGCCACCAACATAGATAAAATCAGACGATTTAGCATTGTTTTTAGCGGCAGAAAAAGCTGCTGCTACACTACTGTAGGTTGAATAGTGAGAAGTTTTATTACTAACATATTTCTCTAGGTTATTTAACTGAAGGGACCTAGGGTTATTAGCCGCACAAAGGTACAATTTAGCTTCATCTGGTAATAAAGAAACAATGGGCATAATTTCTTTGTCCTGAACAAAGCCCAAAACTAAATGAAGAGTCTGATAGCGTTGTTTACGAATTTGAGAAACAACCTGTGAGATCCCCTCTTTGTTATGGGCCACATCTGCTACAATCATTGGGGCTGTGCCGATGCATTCCCATCTACCCTTTATTCCAGTGTTTTTAACAACACTTAAAAATCCTTCTTTACAATTTTTCTGACTGATTTTGAATTGGGGTAAAAGCTGAACAGTAGCTTGTGCTAATCGAATATTTTCCTTTTGATACTCTCCAACCAAATCACTTTCATAAACCCTTTCAACTAAGTCATTAGCCCAATGAATTGCTGCTCCACACTTTTTTGCGACCTCCTCAAAAACAGGTTGTGTTTCAGCATCTTTTTCCCCAATTAAAATTGGAATTTTATTTTTTATAATTCCAGCTTTCTCTCTTGCAATAGCAGATCGTGAATCTCCTAAAAATTGAGTATGATCCAATCCGATGTTTGTAATTATACTCAAAACTGGAGTGATAATATTGGTTGCATCCAATCTACCTCCTAAGCCTACTTCAACAATAGCAATATCAACTTGATGAAAGGCAAATCGATCAAAAGCCAATCCAACGGTCATTTCAAAGAATGAGCTTTTATGGGTATCAAAATAGGTTTTATGTTGGGCAACGAAATCTACAATTTCTTTTCTTTCAACAGCTGTTCCGTTTACACGAACTCGTTCATTAAAATCCTTTAAATGTGGAGAAGTATATAAACCGACCTTATACCCTGCTTGTTGAAAAACAGAGGCGATTAAATGCGCTGTAGACCCTTTCCCATTGGTTCCAGCGATGTGTATACTTTGAAATTTGTTGTGTGGATTGCCTAAATAATCAACTATTTTATGGATCCGTTCCAATCCTGGTCGGTAGGCACTGGCCCCTATTCGCTGATAGATTGGCAATTTATGGTAGAGCCATTCAACGGTTTCATTATAGGTTTTCAATCTTTATTCCCCTAGTTTAAATTGAATTACAACAAATCCAATTTGTTTATTTGGTGCGTTGGCATCTGAATGCCATTTGTGCAACTGTGCTGTTTTTTCTGCTGGTTCCAATAGACAAGGATGTGTGTTAGTACTTCCTTTTACTCCCGGTGTTGCCTTAACTACATCTCCATTTTGATCTACCGTGATCCGCACTACAACCGTTCCTTCTTGATTGCAATCTTGCACCACTTTGCCTTCCAATCGTAGGCTTCGTCCATTAAGTCCGAATCGAGTCCCCTCTCCTCCTTGTCCTTCTTCACTATAGTAGCTATTGGAATATGGATTCCCTTTGGGTTGGCCTTGATCTCCTGATGTTCCTTCAATGCCCTCGCTGGGCAATTCTTCGCCCTCAGATGGTTCCTTCTGAATGAGGTTTGACACTAAATTTTTAGTAGCTACGGAGACTTTTGGTTTGGGGGGTTGTTTTTCTTCCACAGGGGTTTCTTTCTCTACCTTTTGTTTAGCTTCTGGTTGCTTTTCTTCCTGAGCAATAGGTATCTCACTTTTTTTTTCTGTCAACACTTTTTCACTCATGGGGATTGTTGTTGTTTTTGGAGATGGAGGGGTTGATTTTTCTATTTGCTCTTCTTGAGCTTCTTCAACTGGGTTAGGTTTTGACACAGGAGGATTTTGTGATTGAATTTGACCTTTTCCAGTTGAATGCATTCCAAAATTTACTTCCATTCCATAAGCGATAGGGGGGTCTAAATAGCTAAGCCCAAGAACAAAAAAAACGAGTAACAAAAGTAGCGCAGTGATTGTGGTAAGTACCGCTGCCTTTTTTTTGTGTGCTGTATCTAAAAATTTCATGTTCAAATCTTCACTGTGAGTCTACTGCCAATACAATTTTTATTCCATTTCTATTAGCAATATTCATGACATATACCACATCATCTAGAGGCACTTTTTTATCTGCTCTTAAGATTACTGAAGGAGAAGAAAGTGATTTCATTTGGCCAATTAATCTATTCTCTAGGTTTCTTTTGGAGACCGCTTGCTCGTCAATATAAAACCGATTTGATGTTCTAATTGTAACGGCCACTGTGTTGCGGTTTTCTGATTTCCCCTCAGCTTGGGGCAACTTTACTTCAATGGTATTGAGTTGTTTAGCAAGGGTTGAAGCGATCATAAAAAAAATCAACAACAAAAACACGACGTCTGTCATTGAAGACATGTTAAATTCTGGTTTGATTTTATTTCTGCCGCTTAATTTCATCAATTAGGTGGGTTCGTTCAAGAGGTCCAAAAATTCAAGGCTCGACGCTTCCATTTGATAGACAACTTTATTGGTTTTGACAACTAAATGATTGTAGGTTATATACCCAATGATCCCTACTATAAGACCAGCAACTGTTGTAGTCATTGCTGTATAAAGACCATCGGCTAACAATTGCATATCAATATTTCCTCCAGCATTAGAGATTTCAAAAATCGAAAGGATCATTCCAATAACAGTTCCTAAAAACCCTAGCATGGGAGCAGCACCTGCAATTGTGGCTAATATACTTACATTTTTTTCTAGTTTATACACTTCTAATCGGCCAGCATTTTCAATGGTAGTATTAATGTCCTCTAAGGGTCGACCAATGCGGCTAAGTCCCTTAGAAATAAGCCTAGCTACTGGCTTGTTTTCTGAAAGACAAATTTGCTGGGCGTTATCGATTTTACCATTGAGAACATAGGTTCTTATTTGAGACATAAAATTTGAAGAAATTTTAACCGCATCTCTAATGGCAAATAATCGCTCAAAATAAATGTATACCACCACCAAAAGAAGAACTACTAAAAGACCAATAATGATTTGGCCTCCCAAACCACCGTTCTGAATCAACTCGATCAGAGATAAAGTTTTTTCTGTTTGTAGTGGAGGGCTTTCTTGGATGAGAAAAAAGTGTGTTTTCATCGATTAAGTTATATAACTCTCAACGATGAAGATATCAAAAATATTGTGATTAAGAGGTGATAAAATCGCGTAAGAGAAGAAAAGTAAAAAAGCCAGCCAAGAAACCTACTAATGCTAACCAAGCAATTTTTTTCAAATACCAAAAGAAATCAATTTTTTCCATGCCCATTGCAACAACTCCTGCTGCAGAGCCTATGATTAACATGCTTCCTCCTGTCCCCGCAGCATAGGCAATTAGATGCCAAAGAGGATTGTCTAGTTCTTGAGAAAACATTCCAATACTAGCAGCTACAAGTGGCACATTATCAATAACAGCTGAGCCTGCCCCAAGAAGAGCAATGACAAAATCTGTGTTAGGAATTGTGCTATTGAGACCCTCTGCAAAATGAAACAACATACCTAAAGATTCTAATGCAGCAACAGCTAGGAGGATCCCTAAGAAAAAAAGAATACTTGGCAATTCGATTTTAGAGAGAGATTTATGGACTGGGCTGGCAGTAGCATGTGCATCACTTTCTAGGTCAACGGAACTAATACTAATTTTAGCTTTACTAAAAATTTCAGCAAAGGTGGCCACAATAGCCAAAGACAACATCATTCCTACATAGGGAGGGAGATGAGTTAATGTCTTGAATATAGGCACAAACACAATGGCAGAGAGGCCTAAGTATAACATGGCAGCACCTCGACGATGTGTGGCTACTTTTTCTTCTTCCTCAGGGAGTTCAATTTCTCCCTTGAAGGCGGGAAGGGTTGAGGCTAAAAAAGTAGGGACTACCAAACAAACTACGGAAGGTATGAGTACGTACCCTATTAATTTTCCTGTAGTAACTTTGTTCGCAATCCACAACATTGTAGTAGTCACATCTCCAATAGGAGACCATGCTCCTCCTGCATTTGCAGCAATAATGATTAACCCTGCAAACCATAATCGTGTTTCTCTACTAGGAATCACTTTTTGCAAAATGGTGATTAGCACTATGGTGGCTGTTAAATTATCTATGATAGCAGAAAGGATAAATGCTAGAATGGCAAAAATCCACAAAAGCCCTTTTTTACTTTTCGTCTTTATAAAGCTTTTTATAGTAAAAAATCCATTGAAATAATCAATGATTTCCACAATAGTCATCGCACCTAGCAAAAAGATAATTATTTCTGCCGTTTTACCTAAGTGATGCAATAAAATCTCTTCTAGGTGTGTAGGTTCTAATTCTTTTAGTTCTGTATTAACCTCAAATACAGGAAGATGAAACAATGAGATTAAGGCCCATAGAAAAGCCATCATAGCCAAAGCAGGAATGAGTTTATCTACTTTAAGGGTATGTTCAAGGGTAATTGCGAGATATCCGATGATAAAAATGCCAATTAGAATGGTTTCCATGGAAGCTTAAATTATAGTTTGTGTTTTGATTTTATGTTGTGTAGATACCAAATTTATTAAAATTCCAAAAAGAGGGTTGCTTTTTTAAGGAAAAAATATATTCCCCGCCACATGGTCTCTTTTTGCCCCAGTAACAGCAGCATAACAATTCACTTCCTCTAGCAGTTTCAACACACCTAACAGACCAAATATCAATGCTTCTTTGAAGTTTACTAAAGTATGCTCTGGAATTTCAAATTGAGCTTCAGAATAGCGGGTTAGAGTTTCCATAAAATAATGATTGTGAGCCCCTCCGCCAGTGACTAAGACTAGATCTCCTTTGTTCCATTGATTACCAATTTGGAGCGCACAATGATGGGCATAAGTATGCATCACGTCTTGGATTAAAGAATGTTCATATTTATTTACTTTGGAGATAATGTTTTCTTCAACCCATTCTCTACCTAATGATTTTGGCCCAGATAGAGAATAATAGGAGAGTGCATTGAGTTGCTCAAGCAACGGTTCTATTATTTTTCCTTTAGATGCTAAATGTCCAGATTCGTCAAACGTCAAACCTAGTTTATTCGAAAGATAATTAAAGACTTGATTAAAAGCACAAACATCATACGCTTTGGGGGGGTTGATCAAAATTTTTGAAAGATTGGCTATTCCTCCTAAATTCAGACAACCCGTGTATTTTGGAAATAACAAATGATCACCGACAGGCACCAACGGAGCCCCCTGGCCACCAAGGGCCACATCTTGGGTTCTAAAATCACAAACCACTGGACAATGCAGGTTATTTGAAATAAATGGAAGATTGCCTATCTGTAAAGTAATTCCTTTTTCGGGTTGATGCAACACCGTATGTCCGTGAGAACATATCGCCTTTAAATCCTCTAAATCATATTTTTTTATCGTTTGATATAATGTTTTTGATAGCCACTTTGTATACTCAAAATCTAACTCTTCAAGTTCTTTTTTATGTAGTGTATGGGCTTTAGCTAGTCGCCCTTGCCAAGCTTTTGGATAGGGGATTGTCTCAGTTAAAGTAAAGTCAAAATGCCATTGCCCCTTTTTGTCTTTTCTAAATTGGGCAGAAGCTAGATCTAATCCATCCAGAGAAGTCCCTGACATAACTCCTAACACGTGAAATTGCACAGTCTTTTTTCTCTTTTTTTGCCCTATCATTATAAAATTAATTCATTATCAAAATCGTAATTATTCTAGTCTTTATTTTTGATTTTTTTAAAAATTTTAAAATAATTTGATTTTTCTCTAAAATTATTGCTTTAAAATACAAACGCAAAGTCTATCTTCTAAACAATTCGTAATTTGGGTGTCCTTTAAAAAAAAATTCTATGTTGCCAGCAAAACAAGGTCTTTATGACCCTAACTTCGAACACGACAATTGTGGGGCAGGTTTTATATGCAGCCTTCAAGGTAAAAAAACCAACGATATCATCCACAAAGCTCTAGATATTTTAGATAAATTAGAACATCGAGGGGCGGTGAGTGCAGATGGAAAAACCGGGGATGGCGCAGGTATTCTTATTGAAATCCCACATGATTTTCTTGTTTCTGAATGCCATTTTCAGTTGCCAAAATTACACGAATATGCTGTTGGAATGGTGTTTCTTCCTAAAAAAGAAAACCAAAGAAATTATTGCATAGGTGTTTTAGAAAATGAGATTAAAAATCAAGATCTAAAGGTTTTAGGTTGGAGAACTGTTCCGGTTGATCCTAGCCATGTAGGAAGCATTGCTGCTCAAACCGAGCCTCACATAATGCAAGTATTTATTGGAAAAAATGAGGAATTGTCGGAGCATGAATTTAATGTGAAACTCTTCATTGCTAGAAAAATTAGTGAGCATACCATTTCCTCTTCAAAACTTTCTGAAGCTTCATATTTTTATTTACCAAGTTTATCAACTCATACTCTCATCTACAAGGGCTTACTCATTCCTGAGGATATAAAAAATTATTATTTAGATCTTTCAAATCCTGCTGTAGTTACTCGATTGGCATTAGTACACCAGCGTTTTTCAACCAACACTTTCCCAACATGGGATTTGGCTCAGCCTTTCCGATACATGTGCCATAATGGAGAAATCAACACATTTAGAGGAAATTACAGTCGAATGCAAGCCAGAGAAGAATTATTGAAAAGTGATCTTTTTGGGGAGGACATTAAAAAGATTTTACCTGTCATTCTGCCTGGTAAGTCTGATTCAGCATCAATGGATATGGTCGTGGAACTTTTATTAGCCTCGGGGCGATCGCTGCCTGAAGTGATGATGATGATGGTCCCAGAAGCATGGGAAAAACATCAAGCCATGGATGAAGATAAAAAAGCATTCTATGAGTACAATTCTTGTATTATGGAACCTTGGGACGGCCCTGCATCTATTCCATTTACAGATGGTAAATACATTGGTGCGCTCCTCGACCGAAACGGTTTAAGACCTTCACGCTATTCAGTTACTAAAGACGGCTATGTGGTCATGTCTTCAGAAACTGGTGTTTTAGACATTGCTCCTGATAACATTGAACGACATGGACGGCTTGAACCAGGCAAAATGTTTTTAGTAAATATGAATGAAGGTAGGATTGTTGAAGATGAAGA
Source organism: Flavobacteriaceae bacterium (assembly GCA_016779985.1). Taxonomy (GTDB): domain Bacteria; phylum Bacteroidota; class Bacteroidia; order Flavobacteriales; family Flavobacteriaceae; genus JADHMP01. The sequence continues at coordinate 8,949 of JADHMP010000001.1, read as the reverse complement.
GATCAAAAAAGAGATCACCTCTGAAAGACCCTATCGGGAGTGGCTTCAAAAAAATCTTTTGCGTTTAAAAGAGGTGCCCTACACTGGTAACAAGACCCCTGACGAAAAAGAAGATTTTGAAACACGGCTTCGTATTTTTGGCTACACCCAAGAAGATTTAAAAACAATCATAAAACCAATGGTAATTAGTGCAAAAGAAGCTATTGGTTCTATGGGAACTGATACTCCTCTTGCTGTGTTGTCAGACAAGCCACAATTGCTTTACAATTATTTTAAACAACTTTTTGCACAAGTCACCAATCCACCCTTGGATGGAATTAGAGAAGAGATAGTCACCGACACTAGCCTTTCAGTAGGAAGTGATTATAATATATTTGACGTTACGGCCAATCATGCCAAAAAGCTACATATCCAAAATCCTGTTATTTCCAATGAGGATTTAGACAAAATTAAAAACATAGAAAATCCCGATTTCAAATCGGTATGCATAAGCACACTTTATGAAACTCAAAGTGGGTTGAATGGACTAGAAAATGCTTTAGAGGAAATGGTCCATCAAGTTGAAAAAGCACTCTCAAATGGAGCCAATATCATTATTCTTTCTGACAGAGGAGTATCTTCTTCTCTAGCACCAATACCAATGCTTCTAGCATGTGCACATACTCACAACGCCTTGAAAAGAAAAGGAAAACGCTCTCGATTTGGAATTATTTTAGAATCCGCAGAACCGAGAGAGCCACATCACTTTGCCTTGTTGTTTGGTTATGGTGCAAGTGCTATTAACCCCTACCTAGTTAATGAAGTCATCCAGCATCAAACCGAAAATGAAGGTATTGCTTTAGAAACAGACAAGGCTATTAGCAACTTCAATAAAGCCATAGCTAAAGGAATCGTTAAAGTGATGAATAAAATTGGAATCTCCACTTTGCATTCCTACAGAGGGGCTCAAATTTTTGAAGCATTAGGGCTTTCGCAAAAATTTATAGATCGCTTTTTTTGTGACACAGCCACCAGAATTGAGGGAATTGGTCTTTATGAAATCGAAAAAGAAATTGCGCAGAGACATAGCAAAGCGTATTTACATGAATCCAACATTGGCATGTCTCTGGAAATTGGAGGTGACTATCGTTGGAGAAGAGATGGTGAGGCACATGCTGTTAACCCACACACCGTGGCTCATTTGCAACAAGCAGTGAGACAAAATAAAGTTGAGGAATATGAAACCTTTGCCAAATTGGTGAATGAACAGAACAAAAAATTGATGACCCTGAGAGGTCTTTTTGAATTTTCAAGTTATGATCCTATCCCCCTAGATCAAGTCGAACCTTGGACAGCAATAGTTAAACGTTTCAAAACGGGGGCCATGTCTTTAGGCTCTATTAGCCAAGAAGCACATGAAAATTTGGCCGTAGCCATGAATAGAATTGGAGGGAAAAGTAATTCTGGCGAAGGAGGAGAAGATCCAAAAAGGTTCCAACCTGATATAGATGGAAACTGGAGAAATAGTGCTATCAAGCAAGTGGCTTCTGGTCGGTTTGGCGTTTCAAGCCACTACTTGAGTTCTGCTAAAGAAATACAAATCAAAATGGCACAGGGAGCAAAACCTGGTGAAGGAGGACAATTACCTGGTCCAAAAGTAAACCCATACATTGCCTCTGTGAGAAACTCCACACCCTATGTCGGTTTGATTTCACCACCCCCCCATCACGATATTTATTCTATCGAAGATTTAGCACAGTTAATTTTTGATCTTAAAAATGCAAATAGAGAAGCGCGCGTTAATGTAAAACTCGTTTCTGAAGTAGGCGTTGGAACCATTGCCGCAGGAGTGGCAAAAGCCAAAGCTGATGTTATTCTCATTTCGGGCTATGACGGTGGAACAGGAGCGTCTCCCCTCACCTCTCTTAAACATGCCGGATTACCTTGGGAACTTGGTATTGCTGAAGCTCAGCAAACTTTAGTGCTCAATGATTTAAGAAGTAGAATTGTTCTCGAATGTGACGGTCAAATGAAAACAGGTAGAGATGTGGCCATAGCCTGTTTACTAGGAGCAGAAGAATTTGGTTTTTCAACTGCACCCCTTATAGCTTCTGGTTGTATTATGATGAGAGCCTGTCATCTCAACACTTGCCCAGTTGGGATCGCAACCCAAGACCCTGAACTAAGGAAAAATTTTAAGGGGAAACCTGAACACGTCATCAACTATATGTATTTTGTTGCTGAAGAATTACGACAAATTATGGCTGACTTAGGGTTCCGCACTGTAGATGAAATGGTCGGTCAATCTCAAAAACTAAACATGAAAACAGCAATCGATCATTATAAAGCACAGGGCATAGATCTTTCGAAAATCTTATATAAACCTGACGTGCCAGATTTTGTTCAAGTCTACAACACCCGCGAGCAAGATCATGGGTTGAAACATGTGTTGGATTTTCAGATCTTAAAACAAGCTCATCCAGCCCTTTATAGAAAAGAAACTCAGCACCTTGATTTTAATATCAAGAATACAGATCGTACCGTAGGCGCAATAGTGAGCAATGAAATTTCAAAAATTCATGGCGCTGCGGGCCTTCCAGAAGACACGCTGAGTATTAAGTTTACAGGTACCGCAGGTCAAAGTTTTGGCGCATTTGCTACCCGTGGTCTTTACATGAAAGTGGTCGGTACTGCCAACGACTACTTTGGCAAAGGATTATCAGGAGCAAAAATTATTGCACAGGTGCCTGAAAAAGCAAGCTTTGTGCCCGAAGAAAACATCATTATTGGCAATGTGGCTCTCTATGGAGCAACTGCTGGTGAAGCCTATATCAATGGAATCGCTGGTGAACGTTTTTGTGTTCGTAATTCAGGAGCAACAGCCGTTGTGGAGGGTATTGGTGACCATGGCTGTGAATATATGACTGGAGGAGTGGCTGTGATTCTTGGTGCCTTTGGACGTAATTTTGCTGCAGGAATGAGTGGTGGAATTGCTTATATTTTTAGTGACGATGGTCAATTTGACGAAAAGAAGTTTAATTTGGAAATGGTAGAGTTAGAAGACCTTACAGACCAAGATCGGGAGCATGTAGCCCATTTGTTACAAAACCATATCGATTATGCAAAGAGTGCTAAAGCCGAGCGTATTCTTTCTGGGTGGCCTGAATCCAGTAAAAAGTTTATTAAAGTTATGCCTACCGATTATAAAAAAGCCTTGGAAATGATGGCGAAATCTGAAACAGAAAAAGTATAGTTATGGGAAAATTAAGAGGTTTTATGGAATATGATAGGATCAAAGAATCTACAGTTGATCCTAAAGAACGTGTTAAAAATTATAATGAATTTACCCTCGAGCCTGAAAATGAAAAACTTCAAGAACAGGGAGGTCGCTGCATGGACTGTGGCGTACCATTCTGCCATAGTGGCTGTCCACTTGGCAATCTCATTCCAGATTTTAATGATGCAGTGTATAAAAACGAATGGGAACGAGCCCTAGGCATTTTACATTCAACAAACAACTTCCCAGAATTTACTGGTCGTTTGTGCCCTGCTCCTTGTGAAGCTGCTTGTGTTTTGGGCATTATCAATCCTCCTGTTTCTATTGAGTTAATCGAAAAATATATTGTTGAGCGGGGGTTTGCTGAAGGATGGATAAAACCACAACCTCCGACCAACAGAACGGATAAAACAGTAGCTGTTATAGGCTCTGGACCCGCTGGTCTCGCAGCAGCTCAGCAACTCAATCGAGCTGGACACCTTGTGACAGTTTTTGAACGTGACAATAAAATTGGGGGGCTACTACGCTATGGCATTCCTGATTTTAAAATGGAAAAAAAGATCATCGATCGCCGATTGGAAATTTTAGAAGCGGAAGGCATCACTTTCAAATGTAACGTAGAGGTAGGTAAAACTATAACCGCTGAAACCTTGGAAGAAGAATTTGATATTGTCTTAATTGCAACTGGCGCTACCATAAAAAGAGAGCTCCCTATCCCTGGGGCAGATTTAGATGGCGTAGTACAAGCAATGGACTTCCTGCCTCACAATAACAAAGCGGTTGACGGACAACACCAAAGAGACCCAAAACTATTTGCTAAAAATAGAGACGTAATTGTGATTGGTGGTGGCGACACGGGTTCTGACTGCATTGGCACTTCTAATAGACACGGAGCCAAAAGTGTTACCAATTTTGAAATTATGCCTAAACCAGCCGAATCAAGAACAGAAGATCATCCTTGGCCCTATTGGCCTTTTGTGTTGAAAACCAGTTCTTCGCATGAAGAAGGAATTCATAGAGAATGGAGTATTTTGACCAAAGAATTTGTTGGAGATAAAAACGGAAAACTTAAAGGGCTAAAAACTGTTGAAGTAAACTGGAAGAAAATTCCAGGAGAAAGACCAAAACTTATTGAAAAGAAAGGGAGTGAAAAAGAATGGCCCTGCGACCTTGCTTTGTTAGCACTTGGATTTACAGGCCCTGAAAAAAGTCTTCCTGAGCAATTTGGAGTATCTTTTGATGAACGAGGTAACGTGAAAGGTGAAAATCAGTATCAAACTGAAAAAGACCATATTTTCACGGCTGGAGATGCTCGTAGGGGGCAATCTCTAATCGTTTGGGCTATTTCTGAGGGTAGAGAAGCGGCACATCAAATTGATACCTACTTGATGGGAAGCTCTACATTACCTCAAAAAAATATAGCAGGAGATCTGGCTGCAGTATAATGCATTCTTTTCCTTTTTAAATCGAATTATTAGATGGTTTTCTGGTTTAGACCAAGACGCTTTACTAACGCTTATTAAAAAACAACCTCTAGAACCTTTTTTTCAGAAGGCTACAATAGCACAGCATAACAATGCCGATGAATACGCAATCGCGGGGCTTAGGCTCGTACGCAAGGCAATACATAAAAACGGAATCTACAAATCCAATTATAAATTATTATTTAAAGCCAAGACGTGAGCTTTAGTTGCAAAACTGATTTATTCCTTATCCTTGTTCAGAGCCTTATTGATCAGCGAGGCAACATCAATGCGATCTCCTTGAGAAATACTATCAGAAACGGTGAGGATTAAAATTCTTTTCCCGCTAAGATCTAAATATATTTTTTGACCGTTTGGTAAGTCCACTCCGCTCCTAGAAAAAGGATCCAACGTTGGGTTCATCACCCCTGGAATTCGTAATGGCAGCTTTTGTGCAGTATTGTTTTCTAAATAAAAAGCACGCTGTGGTGTGAGAGGTGCTGTTATTTTCTTTTTTCTTGAAGTTCCCTTCACCAAAACAAATTCTACTTTGAGGGGAGCCAAAAAACGGTTTTCTAATTGCAAATAAAGTTGCTTATTAACTTCTAAAATAGCATTGCCCCCTTTGGCTAGACCAAAACCTTTTCGCAACGAATCTGTTTTTCGATCTCGAGCCGATATACCCAAATCAAATTTTGATCGATTCCAAAGCTTGACATTAAACCCCTGGTATAGAGGATAGTCTATCCGAATAATTTGTTTGGGTGGGATTATAAGTGTGGATTTTTCAACCTTGTTATTTTGTCCAAGTAAAACTGAAAAAGAGAACAGAAAGAGAAATAAGGTTTTTTTCATTAAGCTAAAATACAATCTTATATTTGACTCCTCAATAACATCAGAAAAATCAGCAACCATAATGAATCATTTTTATTTGCATTTACTTCTTTTATTCTCTATTGGTTGCCAAAATCAAATAAAACAGAAAGGCACTAAACTCACTTTAGAGCAGGCAAACCAACAAATTTCAATGGCAGAAACAAAATCCGTTTTATATACTTTGGCTGCAGATAGTATGATGGGTCGAGATAACAAAAGTGGAGGATATGCCAAAGCGGCTGCATTTGTGGCTTCTTATTTTAAAAAACATAAGATCAAACCATTTTATCCTGCCTACAGAGACACTCTCACTACAAACGGGTTAATGACCTATAATTTGGTTGGTCAACTAGGAAAATATAATTCCAATCAGAAAACCATTTTGATTGGGGCTCATTTAGATCATATTGGAGTGAGTGAGGCTGCTGCAGACTCAATTTTTAATGGGGCCAATGACAATGCATCTGGGGCAACAGCAGTTCTTCAAATTGGGCGTTTTTTAGCTCAACGACAATGGAATCAAAATGTATTACTGGCTCTTTTTGCAGATGAAGAAAAAGGCCTTTTGGGAGCGTATCATTTGGCAGAACGATTTAAAAAAGAGGGGGTATCTGTAAACTATATGATCAATTTTGAAATGATCGGAGCTAAACTTACTTCTGGTCCTAATCAAGTATTTATCACAGGCTTCAATCGCTCTAATCTTGCTGAAACCATAAATAATATTGCACCTAATTTTGTTCAATTTTCTCCAGAAGCCCAAAAATTTAATTTATTTCAACGCTCTGATAACTTTGCTTTTCACCAAGTGTTAGGTTCTGTTGCGCAGACCCTCAGCGCCTTTGATTTTAAAAATTATGACTATTATCATAAAGTTCAAGATCATCCAGAGAAATTGGATATTGATAATATGAATAAAATCATTAGTACAGCGGCGTATGCAATTGGCGAACTTTTAGAAAATGAGGTCATTATTAAATAAATTGAAATTCAGTTTTTTAGTTGAGCTCAAAGAGAGGCTATTAATTGTTGCCTTAAAATAATGTAGGTTAATTTTCTTATCTTGAAATTTTTGCAAAATAATATGAAAACGACACCTAAAAAATTTGTTCAAATAGCCCTTCTACTTCTAATTTGTCAAAGTTGTACAGAACCTAAAAAACAAATAAATTTTGGTTATGACCTTGATTTTTTATCCCAAAATACCAAAACCATCGTCCTCAAAAATAATAATGAGCAATGTCAGATAGCCATTGTTCCAGCCTTTCAAGGCCGCGTAATGACAAGCACTTCAAAAGGACGGCAAGGCAAAAGTTATGGTTGGATCAATTATGATCTCATTAGCTCGAATACCATTCAAGAACATATCAATGCCTATGGCGGCGAAGACCGGTTTTGGCTAGGTCCAGAAGGCGGGCAATATGCCATTTTTTTTGAAAATGGCACGCCCTTTACTTTAGATCATTGGAACACCCCTAAAGTAATTGATACTGAACCTTTTAACCTAGTGGATCAAGGACCAACACATGCTATTTTTGATCAAGACATTACCCTTAAAAACTATCAAAATTTTGAATTTCAAATCAACGTGAATAGAAAAATATCACTTCTTCAAAAAGAGGAGATTGAACAAAATTTAGCCATTGATCTGAATGAAACGCTCGCCTTTGTAGGCTATCAGTCTGACAATGTGATGACCAACATGAGTTCTATTGATTGGAATCGTGACAGTGGTTTGCTCTCCATCTGGATATTAGGTATGTTTACACCGTCCGATCAAACGGCTGTGGTTATTCCCTTTAAGGATTCATTAGCTTTGAACACTAGTTATTTTGGTGCCATAGAAGCAGACCGACTCAAAGTGAAGGAAAATACTATTCTATTTAAAGGTGACGGAAAATACAGATCTAAAATTGGAATTCCACCTCAAAATGCACTTCCCACTTTAGGCAGTTATGACCTTAATCAAAATATACTCACCGTTATTCAATACACTCTTGATGAAAACGCTTCCTATGTCAACTCACTTTGGGAGACACAAGAAGACCCCTATGGTGGTGATGTGGTCAATTCTTATAACGATGGCCCACTAGACAATGGGGGGCAGTTGGGTCCATTTTATGAATTAGAAACGTCTTCTCCTGCGAGAGCCTTAAAGGCATACGAATCTATTAAACACATTCACCGTACTTATCATTTCGAAGGTAGCCCAGAGGTATTAAATACTATTGCTAAAAAAGTGTTTGGAACCGATTTAAATACACTTGAAATTTGATTACACCTCCATTTAAAATCCTCACAACTATGAAAATTACTGTTACCTTTTTACTATTGCTCATCTTACCCCAAGCCATTCAAGCCCAACAAAAAACAATACTATTTGAAAAAGAGGCATCCGATTGGGAAATCACTGGTGATGTACAATGGCAATTCAAAAAGGGAGCACTTCATGGAGACGCTTCCAAAGGGGAGGGTTTTGTGATTACTAAAAATACCTATCAAAACTTTGTGCTAAGCTTACAATTTAAACCCGATAAACAAGTGAACTCTGGCGTATTTGTGCTTTGTAAAGAGAAAGAAATGAGTGCCACAGACTGCCATGAAATTAATATTTGGGATTTACACCCCAATCAAGACAATAGAACAGGCGCCATAGTGACCAAACAAAATCCTAAGGTTAAGATCGAAACCATTGGCAAATGGAATACTTACGAAATTCGTTGTGAAGGCGAAACCACCACAGTTCGTCTCAATGGTCAAATAACAGCTATACACACGGGCAATCCATCAAAACAGGGAGTTATTGGTCTACAGGTGGCCAATGAGGGGAAAATAGCTTTTCGTAAAATTCGCTTAAAGGCCCTTTAAATATCTCTTGCGTTTTTTTATTCATTACTTTTTACATTTAGGCATCCCTGTTTTAGTGGCTTTTTTCCTTTTTAAAACAGAATGGAAAAAAATTGCCCTTTTGTTTTTGGCAACACTGGTAATTGATATAGACCACCTGTGGGCTTCTCCCATTTATGACCCACACCGCTGCAGCATTGGATTCCATACTTTTCACACAAATATTGCTATTGGGTTTTATGCACTATTAGTCTTTTTTAAAAAACCATTTAACCTTATTGGTATAGGTCTTCTTTTTCATATGCTTACCGATGCTCTAGATTGCTATTTAATGAAGTAACATCCTTGTTGAAAAAAATTCCTTTTGAACAAAAAAAGACCCTTCAAGCAAACTTGAAGGGTCTCGAAGAAGGCGGCGACATACTCTCCCACCGTGTGGCAGTACCATCTGCGCTAGTAGGCTTAACTTCTCTGTTCGGGATGGGAAGAGGTGAGCCCTACTGCTAT
>JADHMP010000015.1:0-33190 GCA_016779985.1 Flavobacteriaceae bacterium | reverse complement strand
CACCGCTGACGATTTTACTGATGGTACAACCGAGTTGACCAATTTAAAAATTACTACCCCAGCTCATGTTGACCATTTGACAGTGATGAATAGAGATGTATCTACTGGTGCTGAAAAATCTAAAAGATCCTTTGTGATTGATGATCCAGGATTCATAGTGAATGGTCCTTTGTCTATTAATGGTAATGACATAGATTTAGTTTTTACAAACAAATCTACTATTGGTGTCGTAGCTGAATTTAATGCTGCCGACACAAAAGCAGAAGCCAAGATCTATGGAGCCGCACTTAGTGTTTCTGCATATGGGGGACCAGAAGCTTCAATTACTTTTGATGCAGCTCCTTCTACTACTGTTTCGATTAGTGGTGTTACCTCTGCCACCACAGTTGCCGAGGCACAATCCGTTTCTATACAGGTTAACAAAAAAGACTCATCGGAGGCGGAATATACATACACCCTTTATTTGTCTTTAGAGACTATCACGGATTTAACACCTTCGAGGATTACTGCTGATAGTAATGTTTTTGTAGACCAATTTCAGAGAAGTCCTTCTTCTCAAACTCGTATTAATGATGTTTTAGACCAGTTTGCAACTGTAGCATTTGTTGGTAGTAGTAACTATGGAGGGAGTTTTAGGACTGCTCCTGCTAGCGCAACCTTTCAACTTTCCGCTGAGGATTTTAGTCCTGCCCTTCATGGAAGAGGAATAAAAGTAACCGTATCACCAGCATTAGGATGGGGTAATGTTACAATAAACAAGGCTACGACACAAGACGACACTTTGCTAGGCACTCTGCCTGTGGTGACTTTGGAGTCTGTAACTGCTGGCACATCCATATTGGAGGGTGGTCTTTCTGAAATTGGAAACCCTGGAGATCCATTTGGCACTGCTGCAGGAATGGTAGGCTTCACAGGTTTTGGTACACAAGAAATACTTCCAGGGGGTTCTCCAGACTATGTGAATGTTGGCACAGAAGCTTCGTCTGCAACTGATAAAATAGACCGTTCTTCATGGTTCTAAGGAGTTAACTAAATCTAGTCCCTCTTTTTTTAGAGGGACTAAACACAACAAATCCCCTGTTTTATTGATAAGTATGATTACCAAAGAAAAAATGATAGTTGCGGCGGGTTTAATTACTGGCCTAATTTTAAGTTTCACATTGATTATTGGCATAGCTATTTTAACAGGTTATTTTTCCATTCAAACTAAATAGATGATGTTTAAAAAAGGATTAAAAATGGGTTTGATAGCAGGAGCCGTTCTTGCTTTCTTAGGGCTTGGATATGTTTATTATGTATCCTACACTTCGATAAAGAAAAATCAGGAAACAGTAGTAAGTAAGAACTTTGAGGAATTAAATATTTCTCTCACTGATTTAGAGGGAAAAGACATCCTCTTGGATCAATTCAGAGAAAAGAAAATTTTAGTTAATATTTGGGGCACATGGTGCGCCCCCTGCATTAAAGAAATGCCTTTTCTTCAAGAGGTTTATGACGAAATTAAAGAAAATCATGTTTTTATTCTTATTTCGGATGAAAGTCCAGAAAAAGTGAAAAAATTTATTAATAAAAATCAATATGACTTTGAATTTTTGTTAACTAAAAAAGATTTAATTTCAGTCATAAAAGTTTTTCCTACGACCTTTATTTTGGACGAAAACAAAACGATTCGCAAGAGTATTGTTGGCTCTTTAGATAGATATTCGAAAAAAGAATTCATCGAACTATTAGCTAAATAATTGAATTTAATTAGTAAAAATTAATTTACAACCACTATTTGCCCCTGATAACCTTCGCAAAGGGATTTCCTAAGCTACATCCTTTACTTAATATTTTTATCATTTATTTGAGGATTAAATGTTTCAAAAAAAGGATACCCTGTTGATTTTAGTTGAGGTATTTAAAGGGTCAAAAAAACTTTTGATAAAGAGTTTTTTTCGTAATTTGTTGGAAAACCCTTTTTCTCCAATACTTATGTTCAACTCTAGCTGTTTGTACCCCTTTTATTTTAAAAAAAATATTTATTGCATACTTTTTAATGCCTTTTTCTCCTTTCAAACCGCTGTTTGCTCTTCCTTCTTTTTCACCGTATTATTTTCATGTAATGGATATAAAAGAAAAAAGTAGAGTACAGCAAAAAGGAAACAATCCTCTTCTGGCTAGTGATAAGACCATCCCATCTGAATCTAATTTTGTGTATGGATTTTTATTAAGTGTGCAAAAAATTTTGAACCTCCCCTTCCCCTTTTTAAATCAAAATCGAGATAAATTTTTTGTCTCAGTAGCGTTTGGTCTTTTTATTTTTTGTTTTCTATTGCTTTTCCAGCCTTTTGGTATTGCTCAAATTCAATTTTACAAAACATTATTTGTTTTGGGATACGGAGGCATCACTTTTTTTATCATGTTATTGAGTTTTCATATTTATCCAATACTAAATACCCGATTGGATAGAGAGATATGGACAGTAAAAAAAATGTTTGTCTTTATCCTGTTTCAATTTTTATTAATTGCCATTTGCAATTGGAGTTATACTGTTTCATTAGGGAGCGCCATTATCAATCAACAACATTCATTAGTTAAGTTCGTATTCTTAACATTTTCGGTAGGCATCATTCCCACACTTTTTTTGATTTTATTGATCGAGCGAATCTTAAGTCATCAAAAAGGAATCATTGCTACCAATTTGACTGACTCACTTTCCAAAAAAACTAAGATCCCTCAAAAACAAATAATTATAATTGGAGAACAAAAACAAAAGTTGTTATTGGAGCTATCTGAATTAATTTGCGTGAAGGCTGAGGGCAATTATGTTGAAATCTACAGAGTTGTTAATGATGGTATTCAAAAGTATTTAGTTCGTTGTGCGCTGAAGGATATAAAAGAACAACTTAAGAAGTTTGTACAAATAAAACAATGTCATCGCTCTTATATAATAAATACCCATCATCTAAAAAAGATCACAGGCAATTCGAGAAATTATAATTTACACTTCAATTACCTTTATTTTAAAATTCCCGTATCAAGAAATTATCCCATAGAAGAGATTACAATAGATTGATCTAACTTTTCTATTTACTCTAAGGTAGAGCCGATGGACACAAATCATTCCCTTTCGTCCCTAAGCATTGTTTTTGCGATTATTATTCGTAATTCACATACTAGTTAATAAAAGAAATTTTCATTTTTTATTGAGATTAGTCGCCCAAAACCTCCCTTACCTTAGAAATACATTTTCCCTTTTGCGCTATTTATTTTTATAAGTCTTATTAGTATTCGAGCCTTAATGGCTGAAAACAAAGTTGACTTAAAAGGATTCATAAAATACAACACTAAAAAAATAAGATTGAGAAAAAGTATTTTTAAAATCTAATTTCGGTCATTGCAAAACCCAATTGGGAATACTACCTTTGGAGACGAACTAGTTGGTGTTTGATATGTTGAATTGAATACCACAATGAAAAAGAAAAATGAAAATAATTGCGCTAACAATCAGTCTTCTTACCCTCAACACTTGTTTTTCAGATAGTCGGCCTGTAGATCATGTAGCCCCCATTTGGCAACCCTCCAATCCAGCATCTCAAAACCTTAAAAAAGCTTATTTCGCCTCAGGTTGTTTTTGGTGTGTTGAGGCTATTTTTGAAAGTGTCAAGGGCGTTTCTGAAGCTTATTCTGGATATGCAGGGGGCTTCACAAAAAACCCGAACTACAATCAAATTGGGACAGGAAAAACAGGACACGCTGAAGCTGTCGAAGTGCTCTATGATCCTGAAGTTGTTTCTTTCAATACCTTGCTTCAAGTCTTTTTTGGCTCTCACGACCCGACCACTCCAAATCGTCAAGGACCAGATTATGGTAGCCAATATCGTTCTATAGCCTTTTACAGCTCAGAAAGTGAACGGGAACAAATACAACAATACATAAAACTGCTTACAGAACAAGAAGTCTTCAAAGCAGAAATTGTTACTGAAGTAAAAGAACTTGAAAAATTCTACTATGCTGAAGAATATCATCAAGACTATGAAAAACGCAATCCTAATAATCCATATGTCCGGAATGTTTCAATACCCCGCTTAAAGAAATTTCAAAGGCTCTATCCTGAATTATTAAAAGAAGTGCATTGAGATGCAAATCTTAGTCATCCAGAATAATTTTATAAAAGCCGTTTTTCTTGACTATGGAGCCATATTACATGAGCTTTGGGTCACTTCAGAAAGTGGTCAAACCATAAATGTGATACAAGGTTTAGCCAACCCCGAAGACTATCGAGAGGACGAATGGTGTCGAGGAGCATTAATAGGAAGGTTTGCTGGACGACTGACCGAAAGCTATTCTATTGATGGTACTGTTTTTCCTTTATACCACACAGATGGGGTTTTGCTACATAGTGGTGATTCGGGCTGGGGGAAACAGTTTTGGAAGCTAGAACATCATACTCAAAAAGAGCTTACCTTCAGTCATATTTGTCAAGCTAGAAACAGCGGTTTTCCAGGAACAGTAAAAGGCCAAATAACTTACAAGCTTAAAGGAAATGAACTGCATTTAGAATATAAAGCAACTACCAATTCTTCTACCCATATTAACCTCACCAATCATGCATATTTTAATTTAAATCCTACTGGGAAAATTGACGGTCATGAATTACAAATCAATGCTTCTAAATACTTAGAATTAGCAGAAAATCTTGTACCCACAGGAACCCTCATCGACACCAATCAAACACCGATGGATTTTCGACAAACACGTGCTATTGGCAACCAACGACTAGATGATTATTTTGTGTTAGACAAACAGTTTACAACAGCTGCATCTCTATATTCTGCGGAAACTGGAATAGGCATGCAAACCATAACGGATCAACCAGGAGTGGTTGTTTTTACGCCCCCACATTTTGAAGCTATTTGCTTTGAAACACAAAAATTTTCAAATAGCCCTAACCTATGCCATTTTCCTACAACACGAGTTGACCCCAACGAAACTTATTCACAAATTACTCGCTTTCAATTTAGCGGTATTCAACTGAAATAAACTTATTAAAAACTCTGAAACATCCTTTTCCTATTAAAATTCCAACAATAGCTCCAACTAATATATCTAAGGGGAAATGAACTCCAAGATACACTCTACTCAAGGCAATCAAGGCAGCCAACATATAAAAGAATAGGGGTAAATAGCTACTTTTCTGTCGATATAAAGCACTAAAGAATGTCGCTAGTGCAAATGAGTTTGAGGAATGGCCAGAAAAAAATCCATATTGCCCACCACAGCTTGCCTTAACTAAGCGAACTACGTCTAGAAGCTCTGGGTCATAACAAGGACGAAGACGAGCGAAAGAATATTTAGCTAAATTGGTAAACTGATCTGTAATTAAAACCAAAATTAGGGTGGCAATAAAAAGAAAGAGAGCTGGTTTCAATTTCACTTTAGTCAACAAATAGAACCAAGCCAACAAATAGACTACCACATTGGTAAGTTTATTAGAAAGTAATAACCAAAAACTATCATATGAGGCGTTTCCCCAATTATTGAGCAACAAAAAAAGATCACGATCCCATGTCAGAAAAATATCCATTAATCTTCAAGAGTATCCATTTCAGCATCATAGAAGGCAAAAGCTTCTTCAATCAAAGTAGTAGTATTTTCTTTTAAAGTAATTTCGTCATCTTTTGAAAATTCTTCCATCCAATGCACTTCATCAGTAGCAATATTTAAAATAAAACGTGGATACTCTGTATGAACAACAAATAGATCAGTATCATGCTGAGCGTTGTCTGCTAACAAAAACTTAGGCAATTCCATTATTATGATTGTTATATATTAAACTGTTAATCTGTGATTTAAACCTTAAAAATAATAATATTGCTGATGCAAATAGGCCTGAAAGCAACCCAATCCAAATGCCTAAAACACCCAATGGAGTATGCAATCCTAAAAAATAGGCGATAGGAAAACCAAAGAGTCCATAAGAGAAAAAAGTAATCCAAGCAGGAATATTGACATCTTGAAGACCTCTTAAGGCGCCCAAAACTGCTGCTTGCATGCCATCAAAGAGTTGAAAAAATGCAGCTACAATTAATAACTGAGCAGCTAAAAAGACTACTTCTTGATTATCTGCAACTTCTATAATATTATTTTGATCTAAATAAATCCAGGGTAAATATTGATTGGTACTCAGAAAAAATAAAGCAAAGACTAAATCAAGCGTTAAAATCAATAAAAAAATTGAATGGGCTATCCTTTTGAGATTAATAAAATCTTTTCTTCCCTTTTGATTGCCAACGCGTATCATTGCCGTGACTCCTAACCCTAAGGCAAACATAAAAGTTATAGACGATAGATTCAAAGCTATTTGATTTGCCGCCTGTGCATTTTTTCCTAAGAGTCCAGAAAGCCAAATAGCTGCGGTAAAGAAAATAACCTCAAAAAACATTTGTAAAGCCGACGGGAGTCCAAGGCTAAAAATTTTCTTCATCAAATTCATATCGGGTAAAAACCATTGTATTTGTGTTGTAAAACGTTTAAAACGAAGATCTTTTCGCACGTAAATGACAATAAATAATAACATAAAAATACGCGCTATCAATGTGCCAATAGCAGCCCCTTCTATACCCATTTTAGGAAAAATCCAATAGCCAAAAATCAAAAAATAGTTAATGATGATATTAACAAGATTACCTAATAAGGTTGCATACATTGACGGGCGTGTTTGAGAGAGACCATCACAAAATTGCTTAAAGGCTTGAAAGATCACAAGAGGGATCAAGGAAAAGGCTACCCATTGAAGGTAGGGATATGCTAATTCAACTACTTCTGCTGGTTGCCCCATATTATAAAGAAGAGGCCTGCAAAACCAAACTGAAAAAGCTAAAAAAAGACCCAAAATAAGACATTGCAAAAAACCATGGATAAAGACCTTCCTCACTTGCGCAAAATCACTGGCTCCGTCAGACTCAGCAATAAGAGGTGTGATAGCTGTAGAAAAACCAATTCCCAGAGACATTCCTACAAACACAAAGCTGTTTCCAAGAGAAACAGCGGCAAGAGGGGCAGTTCCCAATTGACCCACCATTACATTGTCAATAAGCTGAACAAAAGTATGCCCTAATAAGCCAATGATAACTGGGTAAGCTAACGTTAAATTATAGCGAAATTCTTTAAAGTAATCTTGTAGAACAATGCTCATTGGCCTAAAAACCAAATTGATCGACCAAATAAACTAAACTTGTCATTGCAGCTGCACCGAGTTCTAATTCTCTTTTATTTATGGCATCAAATGTATCGTTAGCGGCATGATGATAATCAAAATAACGTTGTGAATCGGGTACTAAACCTGCTAAAACAGTTGTTCCGTTTTTCAGTGGTCCTATATCAGCACCACTTCCATTTTGAATAAAATAATTTGTCAAATAAGGTTCAAAATAAGAAGCCCAAGATTTGATTTTTTTGAATTGGGAAGAAGTTGCTTCAAAAGTAAAACCTCTTGGAGTGAATCCTCCTGCATCAGATTCAAGAGCAAAAAGATGTTTTTCGTTGTTTGTAGAAGCCCATTTAGCATAGGCTTTACCCCCATTTAAACCATTTTCTTCATTCATAAAAAGCACCACCCTGATGGTGTGTTTTGGTTGATAGTTTACTTTTTTAAATAAATGTAAAACCTCCATAGACTGCACAATACCTGCCCCATCATCGTGAGCACCATCACCTAAATCCCAAGAATCTAAATGTCCTCCAATGAGAATGATTTGATTTGGATATTTGGATCCTTTGATTTCTGCAATAACATTATGTGATGGAACCTCTGGATAATTTTTACAATCCTGCTTGAAATAAAAATATAAGTTGGGGTTAAGAGCTAACATGGTATGAAGCAATTCAGCCCCCTTAGTGCTAATGGCAGCAGCTGGTATTCTTTTTTTATTGGGTAGATCATAGTAATACATACTTCCTGTATGAGGGTAGTCATCCAATCGCAAATTCATTGAACGAACAATTGCACCAATAGCGCCAAGCTTGGCAGCTCTGAAAGCGCCTTCAGTTCGTTGAGATACACTTTTAGAATAGGCATCAAAAGTGCTAATTAAGTCTGCCTCCATAGGTCGATTAAAAAAAACAATTTTTCCTTTCACTTTTTCCTCGCCAAGTTTTTCTAACTCTTCAAAGGATTTCACCTCTATTACTTTTGCTCGAAGCCCATAGGCAGGAGTAGCAACAGAGCCTCCCAAGGCGCAAATGGGCACATTGATGCTGTTGCCTGGGCTAGTTTCAATACTTGCATATTCAAACGTACCTCGCACCCACTTTGGCACCATAATATCCTGAAGCCACACTTTATCAAGAGGTAAGGCTTCTAAACTTTCTTTTCCCCACTCCACAGCCCGTGCAGCATTTAATGACCCTGACAAACGACCTCCAATTTGATTCGAAAGATGATCGAGCCAATCATAGGCCTTGCCTTGGGTGAGGGCTTCATTATAAAAGGCAGCAATTTGTTTTTTATGAAAATCTTCTGACTGTCCCAACACCAATGTAATAGAACAAAAGAAGAGAAATAAGTATATTTTTTTCATAGTTTTTATTTGGACGCAAATTGATTGATGTTTTCTACTGTTATAGGATTGTCTCCTAAAATTTGAAGACGTTCTACTACATTTCTAAGTTCTCTGATATTTCCAGTCCATTGATAGTTATTGAGATGAGAAAGCGCTTTAGGGGTAAAGTTTTTAGTTTCCATATTTTGTTCTTTACCAATTTGAGCAATGAAATAATCCACCAAAAGAGGAATATCCTTTTTTCGGTCTTTTAAATCTGGAACCGGAATCAAGATGACGGCCAGACGATGATAGAGATCTTCTCTAAAATTTCCTTCTTCAATTTCTTTCTTTAAATTTTTGTTTGTAGCTGCAATCACTCGAACATTGACATGAATGTCTTTTGCATTGCCAACTTTTTGAATTTTATTTTCCTGAAGAGCGCGCAAAACTTTCGCTTGTGCTGCTAAACTCATATCAGCAATTTCATCAAGGAAAAGGGTGCCTCCATTGGCGGCCTCAAATTTTCCAGACCGGTCTTTTATGGCTGAGGTAAAAGCTCCCTTCACGTGTCCAAACAATTCACTCTCAATAAGTTCATTTGGAATAGCAGCACAATTTACTTCTACAAAGGGCGCTTTAGAACGATCACTTTGTTGATGAAGTTGATGGGCTACTAATTCTTTTCCTGTACCATTTCCTCCAGTAATCAGCACTCTTGCTTCTGTTTGAGCAACCTTCTCAATCATATTTTTTATTTCTACAATAGCTGGAGATTCTCCAATTATAGTATATTTTTTTGCTACTTTACGTTTAAGTTTTTGATTTTCTGTTCGTAAAGACTTGTTTTCAAGAGCATGACGCATGGCAGTCAACAAACGATTTAAATCAGGCGGTTTGGATATAAAATCATAGGCTCCTAATTTCATTGATTCCACTGCTGTTTCAATATTTCCATGACCAGTGAGCATGATAAAGGGTAACCCAGGCTTTGAAGACTTGCTTTTTTCTAATACTTCGTTGCCATCCATTTTAGGCATTTTAATGTCACAGAGCACTAAATCAAAACTATTTTTCTCAATCAACGCCAAACCATCTGATCCGTTTTCAGCTTCAGTGACTTTATATTGATCACTTTCTTCATTTATAATCCTTGTCAAAACCCGTCGGATTGGTTCTTCGTCTTCAATAATTAGAATTTTTATCATGCCTTAGAGTTTTGTGGATTCAGATAGCTAATTGTTCTCTGTGGAAAAGGAATATTAATGTTATTTTCATTGAAAGATTCAAAAATAGTATATCGAATGTCACTTTTAACCATATTGGATACAAAACTCTCTTTGATTGAAAAATAAATTTTAAACATCAAAGCACTGTCTCCATAGTCATCAAAAAGAACAAATGGTGCTGGCTGTTTTAGCACTGCCGAATGGCTAGCGGCACAATCTAATAATAGTTGTTTAACTTCCATAACGTTGCTTCCATAGGCCACACCGACACTAATAAATTCTTTTGTTACCACACCATTTTCAGTCCAATTGAACAATATTGAAGTTAAAAATTTATGGTTGGGTATGATTAACACTTTATTTTCTCGGGTAACTGCTCGGGTTGTTCGGAGGGTAATATTTTCAACTTTCCCCACTTGTCCGTCTACTTCTATAATATCTCCTACATGAACCGCCTGATCTGCAATTATAAAAATTCCAGAAATAATATCTTGAATAAAGGTTTGAAGGGCTAAACCTACACCCACCAATAAGGCGGCAGATGCGGCAAATATAGCGGTCACGTTTACACCAATATTGTCTAACGCTATTAGGATGACGACAACATAAATGAAATAATTTATAAATGTGAAAATGCTTTTAAATTTCACTTTAGCATCAGTAGCCAATGTTCTATAAATTATTTTTTTGAATACCTTAAGTGAGAGATAGGTCAATAAAAAAATAGCAATCAGAAGAAGTAACGCTTTTGGAGTCAATGAAAAACTTTCACTAATCGAAATACTTCTGTTAAGAAATGAGGAGATTTTTTCCATGGGAACTAATTTGGATACAATTTACTATTAAAAACAAAACCCATCCTCGTTAAAGGATGGGAAAAAATTGCTATGAAAAAGAAAAATTAACACTAAAGTTGTTAGTGTCAGTTCAAATATATCACAAATTTTTAATACAAAAAAAATCAAGCAAACATATCTTTAACTTTTTCAAAGAATGATTTTTCAAATTTTTCAGGATTTGGCTGGAAATTTTCATCCTCCATCATCTTTTGAAAAAATTGTTTTTGTTCTCTGTTAAGCTCTTTGGGTGTCCATACATTCACATGAACAAGAAGATCCCCATTTCCATATCGATTAAGACTAGGCAATCCTTTATTGCGTAGTCTGAGGGTTTTACCTGATTGAATTCCAGAATCAAGTTTGATTCGCACTTTTCCTTCTAACAGATTAATATCTTTAGAAATTCCCAAAGCAGCCTCTGAAAAACTGATATAAAGATCATAATGCAAGTGCTGGTTTTCTCTCACAAAGTTCTCATGTTCTAATTCTTCAATAACAACCAAAAGATCTCCAGAAATACCATTTGCAGGTGCTTCATTTCCTTTGCCACTTACTTTCAATTGCATTCCCTCCTCTACCCCTGCAGGTATCTTTACTGAAACCGTTTCCTCCTTTTTGATCATACCATTTGCGTCAGCACCAGAGGGCTTATTTAAAAGAGTTTGACCAGCCCCCCCGCATGTTGTACAGGTTGTGGCAGTTTGCATTCTTCCTAAAATTGTGTTAGCAATTTTAGTAATTTGACCAGTTCCTTTGCAGGTAGAACAATTCCCATAACGAACGCCATCGGCTTGAACTTTTCTTGGAACCTTAAGTTTTTTTTCTACCCCTTTAGCAATCTCTTCAAGTGTAAGTTTTACTCTGATGCGCATATCAGTCCCCTTTCGTCTGCGCTGACCACCGCTAGAAAAGCCACCACCAAAAGCACTACCGAAAATATCTCCAAATTGACTAAATATGTCATCCATATTCATACTTCCACCAAAACCTTGCCCTCCTTCAAAGGCTGCATGTCCAAATTGATCGTATTGCGCTCTTTTTTGAGAATCACTCAATACCTCATAGGCTTCCGCTGCTTTTTTAAATTTTGCTTCAGCATTAGTGTCGCCAGGATTTTTATCAGGATGAAATTCTATTGCTTTCTTTCGGTAAGCTTTTTTAATTTCTGCCTCTGATGCTCCTTTAGAAATTCCTAATATGTCGTAATAATCTTCCTTCATGATTTTATTGCCCAACTACCACTTTAGGGTAGCGAATGATTTTTTCTCCAAGTTGATATCCTTTTTCTATGACATCAATTATTTTTCCTTTTTCTGCTTCTGTGGGGACAGGAATTTGTGTTATTGCCTCATGGAGGTCCGCGTCGAACGTAGTTCCTTTTTCAACCACTGAAGCTTCTAAGCCTTGGCTTTTCAATATTTCAACAAACTTGTTGTGAATCAAAATAAACCCATCCACTTCGGCGGTAGTATCCATCTTTTGGGCTTGCTCTTTGGCTCGATCAAAATCATCTAGCACAGGAATCAATGCTGTTAAGACTTCTTGGTTAGCTGTTTTAAACAATTCTAAGCGTTCTTTTGAAGTTCGCTTTTTATAATTTTCAAATTCAGCAAAAAGACGTAAATACTTCTCTTTTTCTGCACTTAAAGCTTCTTCTAATTGCTTTGTTTTGTTGGGTTTAGAAGCGCTAGAAGACTTTCTCACAGGTTTTTTTTTTGACGATGCTTTCGTGGTCGTCGTTGTATTTTTCTTTGCCATAATCGCTGTTTAAAATTTACTGAGGGCAAATGTATTGCCAAAACTATTATTTTGCCAAAATGTCAGATTAAATTTGTTAGGGCTTTGTTCAATTCAACATATCTAAATTCAAATCCTTTAGCCAAGACTTTATCAGCCTTTATCCAATGACTATTAAACAGAACAATGCTCATTGACCCATATAGCATTCGAATAACAAATTTTGGTATTGGTGGCAGCCAAACAAAACGGCCAAAGGCACTAGCCAATTGCTTCATAAACTCATTCTGAGTAACAGGATTGGGTGCCACGGCGTTGTATGTTCCTTTCCAACCTTCTTGTGATGCTATAACAAATAAATTCACTAAATCAGAAACATGAATCCAAGATTGCCCCTGTTTTCCGTTTCCAATCGCGGCCAATACTCCTAGTTTAGTTGGCCATTTTAAGGCAGGAATAACACCTCCAGAAGTTGACAATACTAATCCTATTCTCAATTTGGTTACTGTAATATTTAATGATTCAAAATCATCGATCGTATTTTCCCAGTCCAAAACCACCGAAGATAAAAAGCTATCATCATGTACGTCAGCGGACTCGTCTTGAAAGTGGTCAAAATTTGAAGGGTAGCAACCTATAGCTGAAGCTGCAACAACATGTTTAACAGTATGTTTTTTATTTAATTTTTTCAAAGTATCCAATAATAGTCGTGTCCCTAGCACCCTGCTTTCTCTAATTTCTCTTTTATGTTTAACAGTCCAACGCTTGGAGATAGAAGCACCCGCTAAATGGATGAGGTGAGTTACCCCCTCAAAACAAGACTCCTCTATTTGATTTTTTTTAGGGTTCCAATGAAACCCTCTAGCTTCTGAAAAATCATTTTGTTTTGATTTTTTTGTAGTGAGAAAATGGATTGGAATATTTTGACTCCTAAGCTTCTCAACTAAGGGTTTCCCTACGATTCCAGTGGCACCGGTGATTAGTATTTTCATAGCATTTTAAAAGTATAAATTTAGCATAATATTGCTCTTATCATATGCCTTTTCCCTGGAGCTCCCGGTAGTTTGTGAACCTCAAGACCAAGGGATTGTAAGGTTCTTTTTAAATGACCAAGAGCTGCATAGGTGACAAAAACACCCCCGGGCTTAAGACATTGAAGCAAAGGTGTTAAAATTTTTGGAGACCATAATTCCGGTTGCACGCGTGATCCAAAGGCATCATAATATATTAAGTCATAGGTTTGCTGAGGTATAAAATCCTCTATTTTATTATTGGCCTTAAAAAGACTGAAAAAAGGGCTTATTGTTTCCCATGTTTCCCATGGAGTTTGATGCAATGCTTCAAAAAATATTTTTTCTTTTTTACCCTGTTCGAGTTTTATACTATCAACCGGCAAGGGGTGAGGTTCAATAGTGTAGTAGTTTATATTCACCTTTATTTTTTCAGCTTCCAAGCCTGTTAAATAAGCATTTAAACCTGTTCCAAACCCCATTTCAAATACATCACATTGTGTTTTTTTTGGGTGGTTTTGATGCCAAAAATCAAGACCTTGTTGAATAAACACATAGGTTGACTCTTGCATCGCGCCATGTTTAGAATGATAATATTCATCCCATTGCGGAAGATACAAAGTGGGGCTCCCATCGGCTGTAATAAAAAGTTGATATTCCAAAAATTTAAATTGGTTTTATGACTATAGATAGCATTACTTATAAAACTATTCTAACTAGATTTCATTATTTGTTGAAATTAATATTTAATTTCGTAAGTATAAAGGTTTAAGGATGCACATTAGACAAGTTTCAGAATCTAGAATTCATCAAGTTGATTTCAACAATTTGAATTTTGGAGAACAGTTTACAGATCATATGATGATTTGTCACTATCGTGAGGGCGCATGGCAAACCCCTGAAATTTTGCCCTATGGTCCTTTAACAATTAGCCCTTCGATGAGTGCATTGCACTATGGGCAAGCGGTTTTTGAGGGAATGAAGGCTTTTAAGGATAATCAAGGAGGTGTTTGGTTGTTTAGACCTGAAGAAAATTTTCATCGTATAAATAAATCTGCCAAACGCCTTTGCATACCTGAGTTTCCAGAAGACTATTTTTTTAATGGATTGGAAACCTTACTCAATTTGGATCAAGAATGGATCAAACCAGGAATAGGGAACTCCTTATATGTAAGACCTTTTTGTTATGCTAGTCAGGCAGGTGTTCAGGCTTCAGCCTCAAAAGAGTATACCTTCATTATCATTTGTGCTCCGGTTAGGGCTTATTATAGTGGTGAGTTAAACGTATTGATTGCAGAACATTACAGTAGAGCAGCCAGTGGAGGTGTTGGTTTTGCTAAAGCAGCTGGAAATTATGCAGCTCAATTTTATCCTACAGCTCTCGCACTTGAAAAAGGATATCAGCAGATTATTTGGACCGATGCTAAATCTCACCAATATCTTGAAGAAGCAGGAACAATGAATATCTTTTTTAGAATTAATGACACCCTTGTTACCGCTCCTATAAGCGATAGAATTTTAGATGGTATCACTAGAAAAAGTGTGATTGATATTGCTAAAAGTTTAGCTATTAGGGTTGAAGAACGTCAAATTTCAGTTGATGAATTACTTTCTGCCAATAACGACCACTCTTTGAAAGAAATTTTTGGTTCAGGCACAGCGGTTGTCATCAGCCCAATAAATAGTTTTGGATATAAAGATAAACGCTACGAACTTGATAAAATAGATGATTCTGTAGCCGAGTTGCTCAAAACCAAAATCACTTCCATACAATACAATCAGAGCGAAGATCCATTTGGATGGCGAAGGGCTGTGCCTACTATGGCTCTTTCAAAATAGCGGCTATATTGGGTTTAAAATAGTGTGGGCCTTTCATTACTTTTCCATCTTCCCTGTAGATAGGTTTTCCGTTGGAATCTAATTTACTCATATTGCTTCTTTGAATTTCGTCAAAAATAGATTCCATTTTGTCTTGTAGTCCATGGCTAATTATTGTGCCACATAATATGTAGAGCATGTCACCAAGTGCATCTGCAACCTCAACAAGATCATCATTTTTAATGGCTTCTAAATATTCCTCATTTTCTTCTTTCATCAAATTGTAGCGTAATTTTTTTATCTCTTCAGGCAAATCAACAGTTGGGTTTGTGGAAACATTTAACCCAAAAGCTTGATGAAATGCAGTCACTGCTTCGACAGGTTTTTTAATCATTCGGTTTTTCTAATTTGATTAAATTAATTTCTAATTTAGAAAAAAAAACAATCATGTTCACCAAAGGCCAACTTGTGTTTGCTGCCCTTTTTTTCATTGGCTTTACTTTGGCCGTAATTTTTGCTTATAAAAGTGATAAACAAAAACAGAAAGAATATTTTAAAGGGAGCTATAAAATTTTAATTGGTTTTTTAATAGCTTTTTTTGTGCTACTAAGTATAAAAGTACTCACCCAGAAATGAAAAATTTATTAATTGTTTTTCTTGGAGGAGGAGTAGGTAGCATAATTCGTTATATTATTAGTCAAACTTTTGCACACCCAAAATATAGTTTCCCATGGCCCACTTTGGTGGCCAATTTTCTAGGTTGTTTTATCATTGGTATTTTGTTAGGATTAGCAATTAGAAATGACAGTGCTCGATCTGAATTATATTTATTTGCTGTTGTTGGTTTTTGCGGTGGACTCACAACTTTCTCCACTTTTAGTGCAGAAAGTTTGCACTTAATCAAATCTGGAAACCTCTTGAGTTTCTTTATTTATACAGCCTTAAGCATAATTAGTGGACTATCTGCCGTGGTTGTAGGCAACTTCCTTGTCAAGTTTTAGGCATTTTGTAGAACACCACATTTTCTGATATTTTCGTAAAATCAATACTCAGAATTTATCAGAACCCCATTTTTTTTTATCATTTTTTTGAATATTAATAAAAGTATAATCTTCAAACTGGAAACTTAGAAAGTTAAACACAATAAGAAATACTTTTGGTTCATTAATAAAATTTATAACTATGAAAAACATTAAAACGTATTTAATTTTAGGACTAACAATTGTATGTCTAAACTATTCTTTCTTGCACGCTCAAGATGAAGAAACATCAGAAGAACCAGCACCCACATTTAATTTTAGTGGTAGTGTTGATTCCTATTTTAGAGCCAGCTTTTCAGAAGATCCCGTAGCGCCAGGGACGTCATTTGCCGATCTTAATGGTTTTGCATTAGGTATGGCAAACTTTATTGTTTCCTATGAAGGAGAAAAATCAGGTTTTGTTGCCGATGTCGTATTTGGACCAAGAGGTTCAAACGCAGTATTCGGATCTGTCGGAAATTCTTCCGAATTAGTTAACCAGCTATATGTGTATTATAACTTATCAGATGGGGTCACAATTACACTTGGAAATTTTAACACCTTTTTAGGGTATGAAGTTATTTCGCCAGTTGCTAATTTTAATTATTCAACTTCATACATGTTTTCTTACGGTCCTTTCTCACACACTGGTGTGAAAGCAGATTTTGCACTCTCAGATGACATTTCACTTATGTTAGGTGTTTTTAACCAAACTGATGAGACAGAAGCTAATTATTCTCGATACACTGCTTTTGGTGCCCAGCTTGGTCTTTATGGACAATATATTAATTTCTTGGGCGGAGAAGATTATGCACAAATTGACTACACAGGTGGATTTAACCTAAGCGATAGTTTCTTTTTAGGAATAAATGCCACAACTGCTTCTCTTGCTGGAGACACTGGATTTGCTGGAGTAGCTCTTTATCCACAAATTACAACAAGCGATAGCTTTGCAATTGGTCTAAGAGGCGAATTTTTCTCAGAAACAGACGGTTTTGGTGCATTAGTTGACTCTGGGGATGCAGATAACTTCTCTTTAACACTTACAGGAAGCTACTCAGCAGGTAATTTTATTTTCAAACCAGAATTTAGAATTGACACTTGTTCTTCAGAAATCTTCGCTGTTTCACCAACAAAAACAGCTGACAGCTTAAGTTCATTTGTTTTGGCTGCAATCTATTCATTTTAATTTAAAACGTAAAAAATTATGAACTCATTACTTTTAAATTTGCCTCTTTTCATACAAGATACAGCTGCTATTGAAGGAGACATGGGCATGCTTTGGATGCTTCTCTCAGGAATTTTAGTATTCTTTATGCAGGCTGGATTCACACTTGTGGAAGCAGGGATGACTAGAGCAAAAAATGCGGTTAACATCGCAATGAAAAACTTGCTTGACATTTGTGTAGGTTCAATCACTTATTGGTTAATTGGATACTCACTTATGTATGGTGATACTTCTAACGGATGGCTTTTTTGGAGCGGATTGTTTCAAGGTGAAGGAGCTGATTTATTTTTCCAAACCATGTTCGCCGCAACTGCAGCAACAATCGTTTCAGGTGCCATTGCAGGTAGAACAAAATTTCAAACCTATGTAATTTTTACTCTTGTTATGACAGCAGTTATCTATCCTATTTCTGGTGGATGGCAGTGGCAAGGATCTGGATGGCTAACAGAATTAGGTTTTATTGATTTTGCTGGTTCGTCTATTGTACACGGAGTAGGTGGTTTTGCCGCTCTTGTTGCTGCCTACATGGTCGGTCCTAGAATTGGAAAATATGAAGACGGAAAAGTAAACCCTATTCCAGGGCACAACCAAATATTAGCCACCATGGGAGTATTCATCTTATGGTTAGGATGGTTCGGCTTTAATGGTGGATCACAGTTAGCATGGGGAGGTGACGATGCTGTGGGTGCCTCTAATGTTGTTTTAGTAACTAACTTAGCTGCTGCTGCAGGAGCCTTAGGTGCATTGTTTACCACATGGTTCTATCTTGGAAAACCTAACTTGGCTCACTCCTTAAATGGTACGCTAGCGGGTTTAGTAAGTATTACAGCTGGATGTGGTAACATGACTCCTCAAGGTGCTGTAATGGCAGGTCTAATTGGAGGAATTATAGTAGTATTCTCAATAGAATTGATCGAGAAGAAACTCAAAATTGATGACGCTATTGGAGCAGTATCTGTTCACGGAGTAGCTGGTTTTTGGGGAACTATCGTCATAGGTCTATGGGGTGTTGATGGTGACACTGGTATTGGTCTCTTCAATGGAGGTGGCGGCACTCAGTTTGTTGCTCAACTCATTGGCGCTGTAGCCTACATGGTATGGGCACTTGTAACTTCATTTGTGGTCTTCCTTATCCTTAAAAGTACTATTGGTCTTCGCGTTACTGAAGAAGAAGAAATGGGTGGACTTGACCTTTCTGAGCACGGATCAATTGCTTACGCTGGAAAAAGAGTCAGAGAATAATATTTAACTTTATTATTTTAACAAGTATATCACTTCCCTTATTTTCATAAGGGAAGTTTTTTCTTTTAAAGAAAAATATTCATAATAATTTCATTTTATTTGACCCCACAATACTTTTTTAAAACAGATACATTATGAAAAAAATTGAAGCAATTATTCGAAAATCAAAATTTGACGAAGTCAAAGAAGCACTTCACAATGTTGAAGTAAACTTCTTTAGCTATTGGGATGTCACTGGTGTTGGGAATGAAAAAGAAGGGCATGTTTACAGAGGCATAAGCTATAGCACTTCTGAAATCCAAAGAAGATATATTTCAATAGTAGTCAACGATGACTTCTTAAATCCCACCATTGATGCCATTTTAAAATCGGCAGCTACGGACAAAGTAGGTGATGGTAAAATTTTCGTATATACCATTGAAGAAGCCTATCGAATAAGAACAGGAGAAAAAGGGGGGAAATCATTAAACTAAAAACAAATCAAAACTAAATTTTATGGAAAGCGCTGCTTTATTTACAGCTAACAACGTATGGATGATGATCTGTACAGCACTAGTATTTTTTATGCATCTTGGATTTTCTTTATTAGAGATTGGACTAACAAGACAAAAAAATACAGTCAATATTTTATTTAAAAACTTTTTTGTGATCACCATAGGCTTATTAATCTATTGCCTAGGAGGATTCAACCTAATGTATCCAGGATTTGAAGAAGGGTCCTCCGGAATATTAAAATTTGCTGGCTTTGGTATTGGTGCGCCAGAAGGAGGAATGACTACGGCATATGCAGATGGAGGTTATACCTGGTGGACAGACTTTCTCTTTCAAGGAATGTTCGCTGCCACTGCAGCAACAATAGTTTCTGGTGCAGTTGCTGAACGAATCAAATTGCAAAGCTTTATGCTTTTTACTGTTCTTTATGTAGGCATCACCTACCCTATTGTTGGCTCTTGGAAATGGGGAGGTGGATTTTTAGATCAACTTGGATTTTACGATTTTGCAGGTTCTACACTAGTGCATTCTGTAGGAGGATGGGCAGCCTTAATTGCTGTTTTTCTTCTTGGAGCGCGAATTGGTAAATTTAATGCTGAGGGAAAAGCTCAAGCTATTATGGGTCATAATATTCCTCTGGCTGCCGCAGGAGTTCTTATTCTCTGGTTAGGCTGGTTTGGATTTAACGGAGGTTCTGTTTTATCTGCCGACCCTGAACTAACTTCGTTGACTTTGGTCACCACATGTTTAGCTGCTGCTGCTGGGGGCGTTTCAGCTGCTATTTTTTCGAATATCTTATATAAAAACTTTGATATCACGATGTTTATGAATGGCGTCTTGGGAGGGCTCGTTGGAATAACAGCTGGCGCAGATCAAATGAGTCCTACCGACGCTATTCTCATCGGATTAATTGCTGGTGTTATAATTGTTCTTGGTGTGGCTCTTATCGATCGTTTGAAATTAGATGATCCTGTAGGAGCTATTGCAGTGCATCTTATTTGTGGTATTTGGGGTACTCTCGCCGTTGGTCTTTTTGGCGCTTTGGCTGGGGTAGAACAACTTATAGCTCAACTCATCGGAATTGGGGTTATTGGTGCATTTTCTTGTGTCACAGCATTCCTGTTTTTATATCTTATCAAAGCAACAATTGGTCTTAGAGTAGATGCAGAAGAAGAAGTAAGAGGACTTGATATTTCAGAACACGGTATGGATGCCTATGCTGATTTTAGATTAAATCAACATTAAAATATTATTTACTCGTTGAAAATATTTCAAAGTAAAAACCTCTCCTTTTCGGAGAGGTTTTTTTATTCTAAAGAATTCAATTTAGAAGCTACACTTTGAAACAAGTGTTTTTAGTAATTTGCACAAATTTAATTTGACTATATGAAAAGATTGATTTTGTTAATGCATTGTCATGATAAAAAAGGAATTATTGCTGGAGTAACGGATTTTATTCACCAACGACAGGGCAATATCGTTTACATTGACCAATATGTAGATAGAATTCATAGCGCTTTTTTTATGCGAGTTGTTTTAGAGGGGAATTTTGATACTGATGCTTTTTCAGAATTTCAAGATGCCTTTAATCAAGAGTTGGGGAAATTATTTGAGCTTAATTGTACTTTTTATTTAGAAGAAAAGAGACCAAAACTGGCAGTTTTTGTATCTAAATATGAACACTGTCTCTATGATATTTTAGCACAACAACAAGCAGGTAAATTGCATTGTGAAATACCCTTTATCATCAGTAATCACAAAGATTTAGAACCTATAGCCAATCAATTCAACTTACCCTTTCACCATATTATTGTGACTAAAGAAAACAAACCTGAAGCGGAGGATAAGCAAGTGGCACTATTAAAAGA
Source organism: Flavobacteriaceae bacterium (assembly GCA_016779985.1). GTDB lineage: Bacteria > Bacteroidota > Bacteroidia > Flavobacteriales > Flavobacteriaceae > JADHMP01. The sequence continues at coordinate 12,183 of JADHMP010000015.1, read as the reverse complement.
ACACAACATAGATTGTGTGGTTCTAGCACGTTATATGCAAATTGTTTCAAGTAAGATAATCAATCAATATCGTGATAAAATAATAAACATTCATCATTCCTTTTTACCTGCATTTCCGGGAGCAAAACCATATCATTCTGCATTTGAAAGAGGTGTGAAAATTATTGGTGCCACAAGCCACTACGTCACAGAAGAACTTGATGCAGGGCCCATCATTGAACAAGATATTACTCGTGTTTCTCACGCCCATAATGTTTCAGATTTTATTGATAAGGGGAGAGATTTGGAACGTCTTGTTCTTCTGAGAGCATTAAAACTTCATACCGAAAGAAAAGTAATGGTTTACAACAATAAAACAGTTGTGTTTACTTAATCCAATTCAAGAAAGTGTAACATGCCTTCATTAAATTCATTTGGCTTTTCAATGTTTACAACATGACCACATTTATTTAAAACCAACAACGATGTGCTTTTATCTTTAGCTACATTTTTTTTAACAAAAGGCAAAAACATATAATCCTGACTACCCATAATGTATAGCGTTGGTATAAGGATCTTTTTTTTACGAAAGTCTTTTAGATAGGGCATCAAATCATTAGTAAGGCGATACCATCTTAAAAACTCCTGATGAGACAATTTTTTTGCTTCTCTAATAAAAAGTCGTCTTGACTTTCGATGATTTCTATAGGGCAAGATGACATGCGCAAAAAATGTGTAAATCCAAATAAATGGTAGGATTGACTGAGTCATTTTTCCTAAATACATTAATATTTTAGACCGTAGATTGAGATTTAAAATAGCCCCTGCGAGAACTAATTTGGACATGCGTTCTGGGTGGCTATCAGCAATTTTTCTAATTAAAATGCTTCCTAATGAAATACCCACAAAATGGGACTTTTTAATGACTTCTTTATCTAAAACTTGAATAATATCTTCAGTTACGTTTTCAAAAGTGTAAACTTCATCAAATTCATGTGAAATTGACTTTCCATGTCCTCTTAAATCAATGAGAAGAAGATGATAAAATTGTTTAAAAAAACGAATTTGCTGAGACCAAATAGATGAGTTTCCTCCTGCTCCATGAATAAAAGTTAGCCAAGAAACGTCTTTATTTGGATTTTTAAAGCATAAATAGTGAAGCATTAGAGTAGGTTAATTTTAGATAGATAGTGTTGCATTTCTTTTTGGTAAGATTGGGCTTGTTCTGCTGCAGCTTGAGCAAAATGCTCATCCTGACTGGCATATAGAATGCTACGAGAGGAATTGACCAAAAGTCCACAGTCTTGATTCAGTCCAGCTTCAGCAACCTCCTGCAAGCTTCCGCCCTGTGCACCTAGACCTGGAACTAGTAAAAAGGAGTCGGGTAAGAGGCGCCTAATTTCTTTTAAGGCATCTGATTTTGTGGCTCCAACAACATACATTAGTTGTGAGGAATTTTTCCATTGCTGACTGGCCTTCAAAACTTTTTTATATAGGGGTATTTCAGTATTGGGATGATATTGAAAATCAGCAGCGCTTGGGTTAGAAGTTAAGCCCAACAAAACGGTCTGTTTTTCTGTAAACTCTAAAAAAGGTTCTACTGCATCTCTCCCCATATAGGGAGCTACAGTGACGGCATCAAACCCTAAGGTTTCGAAAAAAGCTTTAGCATATCGTGCTGCCGTGTTGCCAATGTCACCTCTTTTAGCATCTGCGATTGTGAAAATTTCGGGATAAATGGTATTAATGTAGGAAATAAGTTTTTCTAAAGAAATCCAACCTTTAGATCCATAAGCTTCAAAAAATGCAATATTAGGTTTAAATGCAACAGCAAAAGGTGCTGTTGCATCAACAATAGCTTTACTGAAAGAAAAAAGTGGATCTTCTACTTTTAAAAGATGTGTTGGAATTTTTTCCAGATCAATATCTAAGCCAACACATAAAAATGAACTTTTTTGTTTAATTTGATCAATCAATGCACTGCGTTTCATAGAACCTCCTCTCCTGCTTCTTTCATTTTTTGCGTATTTTGATAGAGTAATAATTCATCTATTAGTTTCTGAATATCGCCATTTATGATGTTTGGAAGGTCATACAGGGTGAGACCAATTCTATGATCTGTCACCCTACCCTGTGGATAATTGTAGGTCCTTATTTTGGCAGAGCGGTCACCAGACGAAACCAATGCATTTCTCTTAGCAGCATCTGAAGCTAGTTTTTTTTGAAGTTCAAGTTCATATAGGCGTGAACGTAAAACTTTTAAGGCTTTGTCTTTGTTTTTATGTTGTGATTTTTGATCTTGGCATTGAGCTACAATACCTGTGGGTTCGTGGGTCAAGCGAACGGCAGAGTAAGTGGTGTTTACAGATTGACCACCTGGACCCGAGGAACAAAAATAGTCAATACGCACCTCGTTCATATCAATTTCTATATCAAATTCCTCTGCCTCAGGCAAGATCATTACTGTTGCTGCTGATGTATGCACTCGCCCTTGTGTTTCAGTTTGGGGTACTCGTTGCACTCGATGGACACCAGACTCATATTTTAGAGTTCCATAAACGTCTTCTCCATTTACTTCAAATATAATTTCTTTGAACCCTCCTGCTGCCCCTTCATTAGCATCTACAAGACTTGAAGACCACCCTTTTGATTGACAAAATTTGGAATACATTCGGTATAAGTCACCCGCAAAAATACTTGCCTCATCACCACCTGTTCCCGCTCGAATCTCTATAACAACGTTTTTGGCATCCTCTGGATTTTTTGGAATGAGCATCATTTTAATTTGCTCTTCTATTTTGGGCAATTCTTCTTTAGACTGATCAAGCTCAAAACGAGCCATTTCAAGCATTTCTTGATCAGTTTCTTGCTTCAGCATTAGTTCAGCTTCCTCAATATTAGAGAGCAAATTTTGGTACTGATTCATTTTAGAAACCAACTCTGACAAATCTTTATATTCTTTATTCAGTTGAATGTATCTTTTCTGATCAGCAATAATTTGTGGCTGAATAATCAAATCTGATACTTCATCGAAACGCTGCTGAATGACTTTTAATTTCTCTATCATATTAAACTCATATTATAAAGCCTCAAAGCTCATTTCTTTTCATCTTCAAAGGTTAATTCAAAATCAAATTCTAACTTATCATTAATAGGAATCATCATAAAAGTGGGAAGCTCAACTTTGAATTTAGTTGGTTGTATGACAAAATTACCACTTAATTTTAACTTATTCTCAAACCAATTTGCCTTTCCAACAATTTCTAAGGGTGCTTTTTCTCCATGAAAATCAAGTGTACCTTCAAGATTAACTTGTTCATTATTGATACTAATTTTTTCACTGAAAAACTTTACCTGAGGAAATAGGAGGGCTTCTAAAACCTCTAAAGCGTGAGCATCTCGATTTGAATTATTGCTATCAAAGTCTTTCACATAAACCAAAATTGCCATTTTCTCAATGCTCTCATTTGATGAATCGACTACTGCAATGCCTAAAATATTTTTATTGATTCCTTTCCATGGATGTAAAATATGAGCAGCACTATATGAAATAACAGAGCTTTCCTTTGCGGTTTTCCATGATGTAGATTGTGCTACGAGGCCAACACTTAAAAAACTCAAAAAAAACATGATCGTAAGTCTCATTATATTAAAATTTAAATACTAACACTGCTGCTGCAAAACTTCCAACAGCTGTATAGGCAGAATATTTATGAATTTTTTTATTTCGATTCTTATAAATACCAGTTGCTACCATAGCCGAGAAATGTATTGAAGCTAAATATTTATGTGCCTTAATTGAATTAAGTCCTTTATATTTTTTATTAGTTAATGGAGGGGGTGAAAATAAAGATAAACCCGCGCCAGTAAAATAGCTCAGCGTAGTAATATTTCCAACAGTTTTATGTGTCCTATAAAGGCCTCTCTCCCAGTTATTATAAAGCTTACCTCCTAAAAATCCCTGTGTAACCATTCCAGCTAGAGTGAGATAACCAATTATTTGATGCCATTTCAACATTGAACGCCTTAATTTCAGTTCTTTTTCACGTTGTTCAATATTAAGAGGCGATATACCTGTTTTTCGAAACAAACCTTTCTCCCCCCAAAGAAATTTTTGTGTAAATACCATTCTTGAAGGCAATAAGAGTTCTTCTTGAGGTGCTTCACTTTCCAACTCAGCAAACAAATCTTCTTGTGCCCAAAATGAGTGGTGAACGAATACTAATAGAAATAATAAAAACAAATTACCATTCATCGAATCTCAAAATTTTGTGTTAGTATTCAAGTTGTTCAGAAGGAAGAATAATGGAAAGTTTCTTTTTGTTGGCTTCTTCAACTCTACCTACAATCTGTCCCTCAACATTAAACTCCTTGGCAATTGCGATTAGTGGCTGTGCAAATTCTTTTGAAACGTAGCACTCCATACGATGACCCATATTGAAAACCTGGTACATTTCACGATTTGCTGTACCAGATTCATCCTGAATCATTTTGAACAAGGGAGGGGGTTCAAAAAGATTATCCTTAATGATATGAAGTCGATCTACAAAATGTAATATTTTTGTTTGAGCTCCACCACTACAATGTATCATCCCATGTATATTTTTTCGACCAATTTCTTCAAATATTTTATGCATAATTGGCGCATAGGTTCGAGTGGGAGATAGGACCATTTTTCCAATCGTTAAAGGAATAGAAGAGGGTTTTGAAATCAATTCTTTGGAACCCGAGTAGACCAAATTTTCGGGTACGTCTGGATCAAAACTTTCAGGATATTTTTCTGCCCATTTTTTAGAAAAAACGTCATGACGAGCAGATGTGAGACCATTGCTACCCATGCCTGCATTGTATTCTTCTTCGTAGGTAGCTTGACCAAATGAAGCCAACCCTACAATAACGTCTCCCGGCTGAATATTATTGTTATCAATAACTTCAGAGCGTTTTATTCTGGCTGTTACTGTTGAATCAACAATTACGGTGCGAACTAAATCACCTACGTCTGCTGTCTCACCGCCAGAACTAGTAATCTCAATTCCAAAAGCTCTCATTTTTTCAAGAAATTCTTCAGTGCCTTTAATAATTGATGTAATTACCTCTCCTGGAATATTATTTTTATTTCTCCCAATAGTTGAAGAAAGTAAAATATTTTGGGTAACCCCCACACACAAGAGATCATCAAGATTCATTACAACTGCATCCTGGGCTATTCCTTTCCAAACTGAAAGGTCATTGGTTTCTTTCCAATACATGTAAGCTAGGGAAGATTTGGTGCCTGCACCATCTGCGTGCATTACGAGCGCATGGTCAGGACTGTGCGACAAAACATCGGGCACTATTTTACAAAATGACTTTTCATAAATCCCTTTGTCTATATTTTTTATGGCATCGTGAACTTCCTGTTTTTGGGCAGAAACTCCTCTCAATAAATAGCGTTCTGAATTCATGCTCTATATGCTTGTCCAAAAATAGCCCATTTTATGAAGAGTATTAGAAGATTAGGATGATATTTATTAACGTATTTACTATTCCTCTTTCAAAAATAATTAGTCAAAAAGAATGCGATTTGATCAAAAAAACTTCTGAAAAATCATTAGTTATAATTTAGTTGAGAATCGTTTCTACAATTTATTTTCTTCTTCAGAGGCTCCTTTTTAAAAAAAGCAAAATGAACAAACTTTAAAGTTCCAGGGTGGAAATTCACTTTTGTTATCAAATATTAAATTTTACCCCAAAAAAAATAAGGGATTAATAAAAATTTAGAGTCAAACCTCAATCTCCCTGAATATATTGAATGGAAGTAACATAAAATTTTATTTTTGTTTATCGAAAAAATCAAGAATTATGAATAAATCCAAACTCGAGTACATTTGGTTGGACGGTTACACACCAACTGCCAACCTAAGAAGCAAAACAAAAATTGTTGAGGACTTTAGTGGCACTTTAAAGGGTTGCCCGCTATGGTCATTTGACGGTTCTTCTACGCGACAAGCTGAAGGAGGTTCTTCTGACTGTTTATTGAAGCCTGTTGCACTGTATCCAGACCCCGATAGAAAAAATGGATGGTTAGTTATGACAGAAGTTTTAAACGCTGACGGAAGCGCTCACGAATCAAATGCTAGAGCATCTATAGACGATGATGACAATGACTTTTGGTTTGGATTTGAGCAAGAATACTTCCTTTGGGATCCAGAAACAAACCTTCCGTTAGGATTTCCAAGAGATCAGACTCCACAAGGGCAGTTTTATTGTTCTGCTGGAGCCAAAAATGCTTATGGGCGTGAAATGGTTGAAGAACATCTCGATCAATGCTTAGAAGCGGGTTTAAATATTGAAGGTATTAATGCCGAAGTTGCTGCAGGACAGTGGGAATACCAAGGGTTTTCAAAAGGAGCTGCTGATGCTGGAGATCAGATGTGGGTGGCTCGCTATTTATTAGAGCGTCTTGGTGAAAAATATGGTTTAGCTGTTAATTGGCATCCTAAGCCCCTTGGGGCAACCGACTGGAATGGTTCTGGTATGCACGCTAATTTTTCAAATACCACTTTGAGAACTTGCGGTTCACAAGAAACTTATGAAACGATTTGTGAAGCATTTCGTCCAGTAGTCAAAGAACATATCGAAGTATATGGTGCTGATAATGATATGAGGTTGACTGGAGAACATGAAACACAGTCAATTGACCAATTTAGCTTTGGTGTTTCTGACCGAGGAGCTTCTATTAGAATTCCTATTATGACAGTTGAAAAAGGCTGGAAAGGGTGGCTTGAAGATAGAAGACCTGCTTCAAATGGGGATCCCTACAAAATTGCTGCTAGGATCATTAAAACCGTAAAATCTGTTAGCGTATAACAACAATAGATTTCTATCTTAAAACCTCCCTTTTAGGAGGTTTTTTTTATGCCCTAACCAAAAATTAATGGATATAAAAATAAAATATAAGTACCAAAGAGTATAAAGCCCTCCCATCTACCTAGAGTGTTTTTCTTTGGAAAATAAACCAATGGTAATATCAAAAATGAAATGGCGAGCATCCAAAAAATATCACGGTCAATAAGAGACAAATCTTCTACTTGAAGAGGCTGAATAATGGAGGTTATCCCTAAAACTGCTAAAAGATTAAAAATATTTGAGCCAATTAAATTTCCCAAAGAAATGGCTTTTTCTTTATTTATGATAGCGATTAATGAGGCAGAGAGCTCAGGAATGCTAGTGCCAACTGATACGATTGATATACTAATAATTCTTTCACTTACACCTAATTCTTGAGCTAAACCTACTGCCCCTTTCACTAAAGTCTCTGACCCTAACCAAAGCGCGAGGCCTCCTAAGGGTAGTAAAAAAAAAATCTGTTTTACTGAGAGAAGCTCAAGCGAATTTTCTGATTCTTCAATAATGGCTTTCTTTTGGAATTTGATTAAAAAAATAAGAAATAGAATTAAAGATATAAATAGAAACACTCCTTCGTTTCTAGATAATTGAGCGTCTTGGGTGAGGAGAAAATAAAAGATGATCGAAAAAACAAACATCAAACTCCAATCCGTTTTCACAAAACCATTAGCCACTTTGATTGGGGCAATAATGATTACAATACCCAACACAAAGGCTAAGTTGGCTACGTTTGAACCTAAGACATTGCCCAAGGCGAGATCAGGATAGCCCCCCAGAGCTGCTTGAATACTTACAATTAGTTCTGGGGCTGAAGTAGCAAAAGAAACTACTGTCATTCCAATCACAATTTTAGGAATCTTCAAATAGAGCGAGAGTGCTACCGAAGTCTTCATCAACCAGTCACCGCCTTTTAAAAGAAGAATCAAGCCAACAAAAATTGCAATGTATTCCATATGATCAAAATAGTGCTGGTGAAGATAACACTAAGAATTAAAACAATAACTTTTTATTTGATTTCTAAAAAAATCATATTTTCTAGTTCGGCCTCATAGCATATCTAAAAAGCACACTTGATAACGGCTCAACAGGGAGTAGATTTGAATCTTCAAGGTCACTTATAAACAAAGGGCTTATGCAAAGTAGACCTTTTTTTTACCCCCCAGCGACCACAAAAGTTTCACAAAATAGTGTGTTTTTTGAATAAAAAAACCCCTTAGAATTGACTAAGAGGGTGTCTTGAGGGCCTAAATATTAATAATTACTTCATCTGAATTTTTTTAGTACCAGGATCATCAAATTGAATTGAACCAGCCCAAACACACATTGTTTTACTGGTCTCCAATAATGCAGGTTGTTTTCCAATTTTAGTTTTTGTGGCTACTGGACTCCAAGGCATTACTGGAACAGGTATACAGGAAGAGGGAACAAAAACAGGAACAGGACCTGCCATTTTCCAGTTCATTGGATTTAGTGGTGACTTACATTGACCAAAAGCAGGTATATTGAGAAAAGGAATCATATCTAACTGATTGGCAAGAGGTTTAGCCATTTGAGTTGTTGTTCTACTCAGGGGAAGAACAACCATCGATTTTGGACCAGAACCAAAAGAACATTTAATTTTTGCACCATTACAAACACATTTTGGCATGAATTTTAGTTTGGAATTAATTTTAAATAAAGCTAAAAATAATATATAAGTTACCAAAGTTGTTACTGCTTTCTTTGGCAAATACTTTAAAGAATAAAAAACCAGATTTGAATATATTAATTTCTAAATATTAAATGCTTGATCATAAAATATTAAAAGGAGATTCTGCAACTCAAAGGGTTATCGATAAACTATTGCTGAACTAATGAAAATGAAACTTCATAAACAATAAACCGTTTTCAACGATGTATAAAAATAAGATTGTTTTTTTTGGTGTATAATTGTTTGATTCAATAGGAACGAACCAATCTATGACTTGAAAATTACTGCGTTTAGGCCAATATCTTCCGTTTTGTGAATGGTAAACTGATAATTTTCTTTTGGAACATTTCGAAGCATGGTATAATCAAAATACAAATGATCTGATTTTGGCGTAGCATCAGCAGTGTTATAATCTAAAACAAATAACCATTCCAATTTAAAAGCTTGAAGCTAGTAAGTTTCTAGCAATAGTAACTGCTTTTAATACTTTAGATCAACCTCAACAAAGGTATGCAACCCCAAAAAGTCAAGATGGTAAAAAGGGTAACTTGATGTATACCATCAAAAGGAGATGAGTTTGATGTTTTCAAGCAAATATAATTTCTTGATCAAACATAAAGATAGTATTTCTATATTTGTCTTTTGAAATAGGTAGTAAGAAGTTTATTGTAAGAAATAACTTTTTCAACCAATATAAAATTTAACTCATAACTACCTACAAACGGTGTTATTGGCCTCGTAGCATAACTGAATAGTGCACTTGATTACGGCTTAATCGGTACCCCCTTTTTCCTGTTAGTTATTATTGTAAAACTCCAGTAATTACAGATGTGTTGTCATTATATATATACATATCTTTGTAAGAACAAGCGTAAGAACATAATTACAGCAGTAAGAACAAATGGCTACAATTTCCTTTACCCTGCGAAGTAAAAAAACACTAAAAACAGATGTTTTAATCCAATTTACAGCCTCAAGGGAACAACAGACCAAAAGAGGAATAAAGGGGCTTAAAATTGCTCCTATGCATTGGGATAGCATTAAAAAACGTGTTACAGAGCAACACGAGGGATTTGAAGACATAAACCTCCACTTAAACGAATGGGAGGCGAAAATGAAAGATGCTGAAACTAAAATGCAAACAGGTAAATTATCATACTACTCTGCAATTGATTACGTGATGAATAAAGCCAATGTCAAAACCATTGACGATTATCTTGAAACTTCATACAAATCAAACAACACTAACCTTAATGTAGAACATTACAGTCGTTGTCTTAAATATTTTAAGATGCACCTACACATAAAAGGAAGGCTTGCTTTTGAAGATGTTGACAACGCTTTATTGATGAAGTATAAAAGGATAGCTACAGAAAAAGTAAGGAATGGCGATAATTCTGCAAAGACATTCACTACATATAAAAATGGGGTGATGGCTTTAATTAATGATGCAGTTGATAATGGATTTGTAGCCGATAGAGTGAAGCCTAACAAGAAACACCGAATAAAAGGACGCACAGGAACAAAGGGTGTAAATAGGGCTAACACAACAGAGGAGTTATTTGAGGCTCTAACAAAGGCTAATACTATTCAAAGATGGCAATCCTGTGCATTATGGCTTGTTATGTTTGGAATGCGAGGTATGTATCCTGCTGACTTGGTTCGTTTTACGGATGCAAGACTCAAAAACAAGAATATTAAACCTGTTGCAAAGAATTTTAATGCTTGGATAACTGACGACTTATATCTTGATTACGACAGGTCAAAGGAGGAAACCGCTTTTTTATATATCCGATTATTTAAGCCAATTAGAATTATTTGGGAGCGGTTAAAATATTCAATTATCTATACACATTCTGAAAAGAAGATTGGTGGGAAATATATTACAACAGGCATTGACAATAAAATCAGTTTGTTTGAATACGACAACAGACAGCATCCCAATAAACATAAAGATATGTGGGATACTTTTAACGATAAGTTTGCAAGGATGGGGTTAAAGAACATCACATTCAAACAGGCAAGAAAGACTTTCTTCCAAACAGCGGAAGACGAACTTGATAAGTTAGAAGCTAAATGGCTTGTGGGACACGACATTGACCAACTATCTACAAGGAGTTACAGCGATTACAGACGCAAAAAGATAATAGAAAAGACTGACACTAACCACCAAAAGGTACTTGATGAATTTAAGTTTGATAAGTTGGTTGAGTTTGCTGTCTATCGCCTAAAATTTCTAATTGAACAAAAAGGCTATCCTGAATGGTTAATGATGGTATCGGGTGTCCATACAGATTTAGATAAAAAGAAAGTATCGGTTGCTTTCAGGGATAAAAGAAGATATTGGGTTGAGGTAGATAAGAAATATCATAGATTCTTTAATGACCAATCTATGGAAGAAGACTATTGGGAGGATTTAGATGATTATATAGACGGTCAAACCAACAAGAAAATAACTGAAAGGATATACAAAAAATTAAGCCAAATAGAGGCAGTCAAGAACGATATTCAGAAAAAAGGAAAAGTCATTGATTTAAATAAAAGAACGGCTTAATATATTAAGCACAGAACCAAATGGATATCTATTGAATTTGTTAATGCGAAGTATAGGGGGTGATTTTCTTGCTTTTGTAGTAAGGTATCATTTGAATAAGTGTATCATTGTTAATGAAAACAATTGAAAATATAACTTGGGTTTTGGCTACTATAATTGGACTTTTATTGTTTGGTATGTGGCTTATTGGATAAATTAAAATTCTACAGGAGTTATTTTTTCATTCCCCAATAATTTTTAATATATTAAATGTTCGTTAAAACATATTTAATAATTTTGTTTTTTTTAACTTTTAGTAATTTGTAAATTGATAAAAATACCCCCTCCAATTTTAGTAATAATCTTAACCATTTCTGTATATATTTCGTCAAAGAAATTAGAATTAATTCACTTACCATACAGATATTTAATTTCAACTATTTTACTGTCGATTGGATTCCTTGTAATTCTAAATCCTGTTATTAACTTCATAAAATCAAAAACTACAGTTAATCCAATTAAATTTAAAAATGTAAATAGACTTGTTACATCAGGAATTTTTAAAATCTCAAGAAATCCGATGTATTTGGGGATGATTATAATTATTTTATCATCAACAGTTTTTTACTTAAATATTTACTCGATATTCACCCCTTTTGTTTTTTACTTTTGGATAAATAGATTTCAAATAAAAAGAGAAGAAAAATTTCTCACAGAAAAGTTTGGAGAAGAGTATTTATTATATAAAACTAGGACTAGAAGATGGATTTAGTTGTCATTTCGTAAATAGGAAAGTCATCGTGTCTTGGACTTTTATCGTCTTCATTCCATAAACCTATAACAATTGTTTTATTTCACTAATGTAAATAAATCAGAACGCTACCCATTAGGGATTGGCAACTGGCTTTGCGGATGATGAGTATGGGTGTTAGAAGTGCCAGAGCTTACGGAAGAGGATATGCCGATGATTTAGTCATTACTAGTATTATGCTTTAATATGCTTGAAATTAAAGTTATTTCGTTGGCAGGAACTCCTGCACGTTCAGCGTGCTCTTTAATTATGTCTTCTGATTCTGCATTATAGACACAAATA
>JADHMP010000006.1:0-118206 GCA_016779985.1 Flavobacteriaceae bacterium | reverse complement strand
AGAATTAGATGGTCCTGAAGAAATTAAAATTAATGAATCTTTTATGTTTAAAAGCTTCGAATCTTGCCCTTTATACTTGTAAATTTTCTCTAATACTTTGAAATTGTATTTTTTCTCAGTATCGTTTAAATTTTTGATTTTAAGATTTTCGTTAGCGACTCGCTCCGCCTCTTCAAAATTGTCTAATCCCAAATAACATTCTGCTATTCTTGACCCTAAAGCATGAATCTCAGATGGGAATGCCTTTAAAATTTCTTTTGCCTTGAAAAGATAGGTAAGTGCCAAATCATATTTTTTTAAAGATTGGTTATAAGCACCGTAAACCAGTTGTACATAACCCCAATTTCTAATCAATAGGGAATTGTCCTGCTTCTCATCAACTGTTTGATAAATGCTTTCAGCCTCTTTTAATTTATTTTGAGCAGCTAATTCATCTCCTTGTAATAATTTGACACTTATAATTTGCGATAAAGAATATAGTATGTCTTCCTTCTTATCTTTTTCAAGCCTTCTTTGGTAAATTTGATAATAAATTTCTTCGGCTTTTTTATAGTTCCCTTTCTTTTCTTCAATCAATCCAAGGTTTGAATTGGCGGTGTTTAGACCATAAAATTTAGCATTTTTGTCTTCTATCTTTTCAAATAAACTTATGGCCTGTTGATATTTTTCAGCAGCTTTTTTGTAATCTCTATTTATAAAATAAATACTACCAATATTGAGAATTACCCAAGGTGGTTGATCTATTTCCGGAAAGTTTTTGTCACTCTTGGGAAGCGTAGTATAAATTTGAATCGAATTATTTAGATAGTTTAATGCACTTGCATATAACCCCATTTCAATAAGGATTTCTCCTAAAAGTGCATACGTATTTTGCTTCTCTTTATCTTGTTTACGATTTGCAGTAATTATATCATATTCAAGACCGAATTTTACAGCCAGAGTAGGATTTGTAGTTTTGTATTTTAAAACAGAGTCCCTCAGCTGTTTACTGCTCTGGGCTGAAGCTAAATAGGAGCAAATAAGAAAAAGGAGAAAAACCCTTCTCATCTATGGTTATTTTTTTAAAAATAGGAATAAAATAATGCTTAGGACTATAACCAGAAAAATCTGAATAAATTCCCTAAGATTCATCTTAACGTTTTCTTTTTTAGATACTTTTTTTTGAGCTTTAAAAACTCTTCTTTAGATATTTTTTTACCATCTACAAACACCGAAGCAATTCCAGGCGGAAAATCGGAATCAAACAAATAACTATACTTCATGCTTTATAAATATATTAAATATAAAACATAACTATTTTAACAAACAGCAATATATACTGCAATAATACTGCATGCTTAAAAGTAAATTTTTATACAAAAAAACGCTTCAAGTATATCCACCCTAAATAGTTGTATTGATTAGGGCGGATAAGTCTTTTTTTAGCCTTTATATATAACAAGAATATTCTTTATCAAGTTTACATCTATTACCATAAAGTGGAATTATTCCATAAACCTATTGCTGTGATTTATAAAAAGGTAACAGAACCGTTATTTATATCATACATTGCTCCCACAATTTTTATAGCCCCTTCGGCCTCAAGTTCTGCAAGAACAGGGCTTTCTTCTCTAATATTGTCTATAGTCATGTGAATATTTTTTACAGCAACGTCATTGACAAATTGAATATTCCCAGAATTTCTTTGAGAAGCGTCAGTAGGTTCTGTGACTGCTTCTACAGCAGGTTCAATTTTTTGAATGAGTGCCGAAAGGTTGCCTAAACGAGCATGATCGCAGGCTCCTTTGACGGCACCACAGGCAGTGTGTCCTAGAACTACCACCAATTTGGTCCCCGCCAGTTTACAGGCAAACTCCATGCTGCCAAGGATGTCTTCGTTGACAAAGTTCCCTGCAATACGGACACTAAAAATGTCACCAACACCTTGATCAAAAACAAGTTCAGCGGAAACACGAGAATCAATACAACTCAAAATAGTAGCAAATGGATACTGACCTGTGCTAGTATCTTTGACTTGTTCCATAAGATCACGTGGAGCTTTTTCATTTTTTTGGAATCGGACATTACCCTCTTTGAGGGTTGCCAATGCTTTTTCAGGGCTCATTTCGAGTTGGGTTTCTTTTGTATGTGCTTTCATAATTTTTAAATTTTAATATATATAATTTGACAAAACTTGATTTTGCCTAAGATTTTATTTTATGCGGTTTTCTTTATTTGATTAAACAGTGTTGCAAAACGCTCCGGTTGAACAAATTCTCCTTGCTGAGATAAAACAATGATTTCTATATTTTTTGTCTTCGCCTTTTCTAAAAAATTATCTAAAATTTCTATCACATCGTTATCCAAATAAACTGTTTTTGTGACATCTAATTCAAGTGAAGTGTCATTAGGTAAAAGCTCTAATTCCTTTAAGATGGCTCCCTTATTGATAAACGTCACCTCTTCAGCAAGTCGCATAACAATTTTATTTTTTCCTCCGGACTGCTCTTTTATGTGAAGAAAATGAGAATTTTGATAACTCTTTAACAAGATAATCGTGATACCTACCACTAGTCCCAATCCAATTCCAATGAGCAAGTCTGTAAAAACAATTCCAGTTATGGTGACTACAAAGGGAACAAATTGTTTCCATCCTAATTGATACATTGTTATGAATAATTTTGGTTTAGCTAGTTTATAACCCACTATAAATAGGATAGCTGCTAACACAGATAAAGGAATTTTATTCAGCAAAACAGGTATAGTTAAAACTGAAATCAACAAAAAGAAACCATGGATGATAGCAGACAGTTTTGTTTTTCCACCAGAATGAATATTAGCTGAACTTCTAACAATTACTTGTGTAATTGGTAAGCCTCCAATGAGTCCAGAAAGGATATTTCCAGTACCCTGCGCAATTAATTCACGGTTTGTAGGAGTAACTCTTTTCTGAGGATCAATAGAATCTGTAGCTTCCACACATAACAGGGTTTCTAAACTAGCTACTAAAGCGATTGTAAAAGCCGTGATCCAAATTTGAGAATCACCAATAGCACCAAAGTTTGGAAAAGTAAACTTTGAGATAAAAGAACTAAAATCTTCTGCCACAGGAACACTGACCAAAAGGGCCTTGTCGATTTCCCAAATAGCACTTCCAATACTAAGTACGCTAAAAATAACTCCAACTACAACAGCAACTAATGGCCCTTGGATGAGTTGGAAAATTCTTGCTTTTTTAACCAAAACATTCTCCCAAAGAAGTAGAATTAACAATGAAATTATAGCGATAAAAGTGGCTCCAGGGCTGATATTATTTAACATTGAAAAAATACCAGAGAAACTGTTTTCTCCCTCCCCTTGTACAAATGAAAAATCACCTTGGGAGGCAGCATTGTATCCAAAAAAATGAGGAATTTGCTTCAATATAATGATGATTCCGATTCCTGTTAACATGCCTTTGATGACTGAAGATGGAAAATAATATCCGATTATACCTGCTTTTAGCAGTCCAAAAACAAGCTGGATTATTCCTCCCAACACAACTGCTAAGAGGAAATTTTCAAATCCGCCTAAAGTGCCTATAGCTGTAAGAACTATTGCTGCAAGACCAGCTGCAGGACCACTGACCCCAACTTGAGAGCCACTTAAAAAGCCTACAACAATTCCCCCAATAATTCCGGAAATTAGACCTGAAAATAAGGGAGCTCCACTAGCTAGTGCAATACCTAAGCAAAGAGGGAGAGCTACAAAAAAGACAACAACACTTGCTGGGAGGTCAGATTTAAGATTTTTAAATATTGATTTTTGATTCATTATAAATTTTTTTACCCGTTGTAATTATCAATGATGTTTGGGCTAACACCATTAATTTTTTTATTTGTGTCTGAATTTGAGGCGCATTATGCCTGCTCAGGAGGAGGTTTAATAATTTGAAGATAAATAGAAAAAGAGATTCTCTCTTGATAGTCAAAGTTTGAAAAAGAGTTATGAATTTTATTTTTTGATTCACCAAACACAAGGCTAGTATTGATTTTATCTTTTTCTTCTATATCTTCTTTTTCATCTGCATCATTATTCCAATCTATTTCAAGCGCAACAGTAAAATTTTCTTCCACCACTGTAAAAGAACTGGCTATAGGCTTTATCAAGAGACCAAATAAAATCAAAAATACGGTTGAAAATAAACCTATGCTTTTACAACTGTTAGTCTTCATCTTGAATGGCTTTAAAAACTAAGTTAGTATAAAACTTCAGTATACTATTCTGCCCTTCTTCAACGTCTGTGAGGGCAGGAAGATGCTCAGAAAAAAACTGTTGATGATGAATTCCTTCTATCACAGTGGAGACTAGCATATGAGGGTATTTAAAATCAGGATTAATATCCAATAAAAACTCACTCAAACGTTGCACTACCCTCTTGTATGTTTTGAAATAACCTTTTTCATTTTCAGAATCGATGTCTTTTGTCAAATACACTTTAACTGATTCGCAGACAATGATGCGGTTGAGTAAAACTTTATTGTTATTGGGAATATTATTTTCATTCTGTATTCCTTTACAAAGAAGTTGAATGGATCGACTCAGTTTTTCTTCAGCGTTATTGATATTGTTGGTGGTGAAAACAAGATTACATTCTATCCAACTCCAATACCAATTGAACAAATAAAGCAAAAGGGCATGTTTACTTTTAAAATATCGATAGATTGAACTTTCATTAGATCCAATATTATCTCCCAACTTTTTAAAAGTGAATGCTTCAAAGCCTAAACTATCAATCATTACAATGCTTTGTTCAACAATCTTTTTTCCCAAAGCAGTTGACTCTGGGTTTTTGCTATACAAATGTTCATCGAGATCAAGAAGTACGGGCAATTTTTGCATGCGCAAATATATGAAAGTAATACTATTAAAAAATAAAGTATAGCATTGTTTTTGTTATGTATGCTATAAATTTTTCTTATGTAGAGAAGAAAACTTAGAGATTAGATTGTTTTTTTCTTGACTGATAGATTTGGTTGGTTTTAGACCAGTCAAACATGCAATTTTCCAAAAGAAGATTTTCTTGCTTAGTTGCTATTAATTTGTCAAAGATATATTTATCCTTTGAATCAATAGTTTCACTCATTATTTCTTTTAATAATGTCATGTCTAAAGTGGGATCTTTCATTATTTGGGTTAGTGCAGTTAATTGTGCATGGATATCATAGATTACCAAAACTGCTTGAGCATCATCTAAACGGCGAGGTGTATAACTTGAAGCCATCCACTTTTGTAGACAAAATTTTTTGACTTGTTGGTATACTTTGGGCTGCTCTTCAGAATAGGAAATTGCTAACGGGCTGTATTCACTAAATTGCGACCAGCTGGATGTAGAAAACAAAAGAAAAAATAAGATCAAAATTCTCATGATGTATTGGTTTTGGTTCTTAAATATAAAAAAAAAAATGAGTTTTTGTTAATTCATCTTCTATTGTTCAGTTTAGCCAATAATCTTAAAATTTCTAAATAAAGCCAAATGAGGGTGACCAACAAACCAAAAGCGCCAAACCATTCCATATACTTGGGAGCACCATTTTCTACTCCTTTTTCAATAAAATCAAAATCTAGAACAAGGTTTAGAGCAGCTATAACCACCACAAACAAACTAAAACCAATACTGAGAAGAGAGCTGTTCATAGGGTTTAAAACACCTATGCTTGAACCAAAAAAACCCATTATAAAATTGGCTAAATAAACTAGAGCAATACCTCCAGTGGCGGCAAACACCCCTAATTTGAAATTTTCTGTAGCTTTTATATAGCCAGATTTATAGAGCATCAAAAGGGAGATGAGAATACCAAGAGTCAAAAAAATAGCATTAGAAACTATTCCTTCATATTGTGCATTGTAGAGAAAGGAAATGCCGCCCAGAACAAAACCCTCTGCAATAGCATAAATGGGAACAGTAATAGGGGCCCAACTTTTTTTAAAAACAGTTATCAGGGCCACAACAAAACCTACAATTGCACCACCAATTAAAAGAGTAAAATTCATTTCATCATAGGTAAAATACGCACAACCAACTAATAGCAATAGGCTCATAAATGTTTTATTTACTGTACCATTTAAGGTCATTTTATCACCACGGATAATGGGGGTTGAAAATGCTTTTTGGGTTAAAACTGGGTTTCCTGATCTCATGTTACTATATTTAAGGTTCAAGTATCATGCAAATTTAAAGAAAACAAAAATCTAAAACCATAAATTTGAGGCATAATACAATAGGATGGGATGTAGAAATTTTTTAATAAAACTTTTTTTTTCTTTTTCACTTTTGAGTAGTGCTCAAATACAATTGGATTCGATTTTATTACCCCAAAAAATAAATGAGACCTCTGGGCTGGAATACTACGATGATTATTTAATCACTCATAATGATTCTGGCAATGCCCCTAAGCTATATGTAACAAATTTAGAAGGGAAATTGGTATTAGAGTCAAGAATTCATGGTACAATCAATCGTGATTGGGAAGACCTTGCATCTGATGGGTCTCATTATTTCATAGCCGATATTGGAAATAATAAAGGGAAACGAAAAGATCTTACGATTTATATTTTGAATGCGAAACTTATCTTAGAGGATAGTATTCATTATGATTATAAGGCACAGACCAATTTTGAAAAGAGAAAAAAACACAGATTTGATGCTGAGGCATTGACTGTTGTTGGAGATTCTTTATTGCTATTTTCAAAAGATCGCAAACAGTTCAATACACAACTCTATACGATACCAAAACTTGGAGGTAATTATACTCTAGTTCCCATTGCTGAATGGGCTGTTGGAGCTTTGATCACAGCAGCTGATTATGATCAAGAAAATCAATTATTAGTTTTAACTGGTTATGATACTGATTGGCAACAGTTTTTTTATTTAATCCCTAATTTTATTCTAGATCAGGTTAGAAATATACAACCAAAAAAATATCTGCTACCTCTAGAAAAAGCACAAGTTGAAGCCATAAAAATTATTGATAAAAACCATTTTTGGATTACTTCAGAAGACGAGGGCGGAGGTCATCCGCGACTTTTTAAAATAACCTTAGAATAATACTGCCTTTATAAACTAAATAAATATTGAAATTTCAGAAAAAACTGGGTTTCATCTACTCTAAATGGAGAATAAAATTCACTATTAAATTCATCAAGTGAATTTTGATTTCCTCCAACATAAAACACCGTAGACGGATTAGGATTCCATTGAATGAGTGGTTGTAAAAAAAAGGTTTCGTTGAAATGGTTATATTCAGAAACAAGGCGCACACTTAAAAAATTATTGAATTGATAGCGTAGTGTGAATCGTCCAATATAGCCCTTGAAATAATACCCTCCTTCTTGTAAATTTTTTAATTGTGCATAGCGTAGCGAGGGAAGGACTCCAAAATTGTTATTCAATTGAAAAGAGGGTTGAATGAAAGCATTAAATTGCCTGCCCACATCGGGAATATCCTCATTGTAGGCAATGTCTTTACCCATCATAAAGGAGGCCACAATGGTGACCGCTTCTGAGGGGGTACTTCGCATATCAATTTGATGGATTCCAAGATTGTAGTAAAGACGATCTAAATAATCCTTTTTCACATCAAAGTCATAGGTATATCCAATTGAGGTATTAAAAAAAGTTCGCAATTCCACAATACCGTCTATACTAAGTGTTTTGAATTCTCCTTGAGGAGTGTATTGTAAATCACCCTTATAACCAACACTGAAAAATTGTAATCCTTTTTTATTAATAAAGTTTTGATATTGCTGCTTTAGTGAGACCCATCTTCTATTATTTTTCACTACAAATCCAACATTGGCCTGATAGTGAGGTGATAGGCTACTCAATGCCAAAGAGGATTTCCAATGTTCTGTATTGTGAAAGAGTTGTAAATAGAGTGCTGTTCCGGAAAATGTTTCTCCATCCAGAGCAGCAGTTTTACCAATAAGAACATCTTCTGAATCAATCCAATTAGAGGTTGGCTCTAAATTTTTATTGGTAAAAACCTCATAATTCAACTGCCAATTTTTAGATAGTATAAACCTTCCATCTGTCCCAAATAAATTGCTAAAACCTCCATTTTGGTAATACCGATTGGTGGTGACCACGCCCATTCTGGTATTCTTTGAAAACAGGCGTTGGTAGCGCAAGACATTCACAAAAGACTGACCACCTTCTCCAAAATAAGATCGATCTTCTGCGGCAACAGTGTAGGGTGAATTTTGATCTAAAGCAGTTAAAAAGTAGATACGTGATTTTTGACCTTGAGTTAAGAGCTTGGAAGAAACTAAGGGATTATTGATTGAACGAGAATAGAAAGCACCATCAATAAAATCAACCACATCGGTTCCTCTATTAAAAAAAGGTCTTCGCTCAGGATACTCAAGGGCGTAAGAAGAATTGATATCAATTTGAGTTACATCGGCTTCGACTTGAGAAAAGTCTGGGTTCATGGTTATTTCTAGCGTACTTGTTTTATTTAAATCTAAGTTGACCCCCAATCCTGCGTTAGGGTTCAATTTATCAAAATCAAAGGGAGCCTGAGCCTGAGCTCTTTTTCCTGAAAAATTTCCTGCAATATAAGGAAGCAACTCAAACCTTTTCTCAATAACGATATCTTTCAACACCAATTGATCTGTGGTTTGACAGACTTCACAGGAATTGTCTCGATCAAAAGTTTGACTACTCAATTCTATTTCATTGCCATTGTCAAAGTATTTTCGAAAGAAATTAAAATGCCATAATTGGTCTTTTCCATTTGGAAATGGCAAGGAGGAAAAAGGAATTTTAATTTCTACTTGGTAGCCATCTGAAACAAGTTGTCCTGCAGTTTCAAACTCCATATTAAAACTAATATCATATCGATCGTCTTCTTCGATAGCATTGACTGAACGAACATCAAAATGACTCCCCAGCGGATTGACCACAATGATGTAGTTGTTTCTCCCATCAGCATACGGGTCTAGTCGAACAAGCACAACATCATCACTCCATAAGCTAAAATTGTCTCTTGGGCGAATAGAGGCTCTAATATTTTTAGGGTTGTCTAGCGCATGAAAGCCAATAAACAAATGCGTATCTGTATAGGTTATTAACCCTCGCGTTACTACTCTTGCAGCGGTATTATTTCCAGGCGAAATTTCATTTTCTATTGTGACTAGGGTTGCATTTTGCCATGCTTCTTCGTCAAGCAAACCATCAATTATAAAGTTGTCTTCCGAAACTTTTATGGGCTCAAACCGCTCTTGCGCTAGAACGAATTGAGAATTTAAATAAAGGACAAGCAGTAGCTGAAATAAGGTGTGGAAATATAAATTTAAATACATTTGACAGCTACAAATATAGGAGAACCCTTAGGAGTAGGCAAACTTGTTAGTCTAGATAGGGGGCTTGCGCATTTTGCTGCTGAATAAAAATCAAATGGATTACCCACTAGCAGTTGCACTGTTTATTCCAATCAAATGCTGATGTCCCTTGTGATTAAACACGGATTCTTTACCTTTATAAGCGGATCTAATCACTCAGCATGGAAAATGTATTGCTTGTCTTAGGGGCACTGAACTTCTTAGGTCTTTTATTTCTTATTTTAAAAAAATCTGAAAAAAGCAATGAAGAAAAGCTGAGTAGTCAAATGCAACAAGCCTTTTCAAATCAGCGCGAAGAGGTTTCAAAAAACTTTAAGGAAAACCGAATAGAATTGACTCAAAGTATCCACAGACTTACAGAGACTATTATTAAAAACGCCAAAGAAGATCGACTAGAGTTACGACAAACCTTGAGAGACTTTCAGGAGATTTTTACCAAAAATGTCAACACCTTTAATGAGCTCCAGAAGGAAAAATTTGCTGAAATGAAAAGGCAACAAGAAGAAATGATCAAAACGACTGAAATACGTTTAGAAAAAATGCGTGAGACAGTGGATGAAAAATTACACAAGACTTTAGAGGAAAGACTAGGAAAATCATTTGAATTGGTTACTCAGCAACTATTAAAAGTGCAAAAAGGCCTTGGAGAAATGCAACATCTTGCATCAGGAGTGGGCGATTTGAAGAAAGTGTTGAGCAATGTAAAAACAAGAGGTGTTTTAGGAGAAATACAATTGGGAAATATTTTGGAGCAAATTTTAGCACCAGATCAATATCAAGCTAATGTAAAAACAAAAAAAGGCTCTGATGCTATTGTTGAATTTGCAGTCAAAATGCCTGGTAAAACAAATCTCGAAACTCCTGTCTTCTTGCCAATAGACGCAAAGTTTCCACAGGAAGATTATGTGCGTTTACAATCAGCTTATGAAGCGGGAGATACGGTGGCCATAGAAGTCTCTATCAAAGCTTTGTTGCAGTCAATTAAAAAATTTGCCAGAGATATTGCTTCTAAATACATAGACCCTCCTCACACCACAGATTTTGGCATTATGTTTTTGCCTTTTGAAGGTTTGTTTGCCGAAGTAGTTCGTCACCCCGACTTAATTGCGGTCTTACAGAGAGACTATAAAATTGTTGTGACTGGACCAACCACTTTAGCCGCGATGCTCAATAGTCTTCAAATGGGATTCAAAACATTGGCCATCCAAAAACGAAGTAGCGAGGTATGGAATGTTTTGGCGGCTGTAAAAAAAGAATTCAACACATTTGGTGGGGTTCTTGAAAAGGCTCAACGAAAAATCAATGAAGCCAACAACGAAATTGAAACTTTAGTTGGAACAAGAACTCGTATGATGCAATCTAAACTAAAAAATGTTGAGCAGCTTGAAGCTCCCAAAGAAGAACCATCAAAACTTATCGATCTTGAAGAAGAATCCCCCAGCTAATTGTTTTTTGTAGTTCTCTTCTTTTATTCTTGTGTTTTTTTAGCACTTCGGTTGGTTACTACTTCAATGTTTGTTTTGACGTTTCGATTATTTAATGAAGATGGAATTTTATCAATTAATTCACTAATTGACTCTTCCGACATGTTTTCTGGAAATGTTACATTGACTTTTACCTCCTCAGGAAATCGAACGGAAACACAAGAAGTAATAAATAATAAGAGTAGAATTAAGTAAGTAAATTTCATAAGATTTAAAGTTTTAATTTAATATACTTCTTATAGAGAGCAGAAAACCTCTAATGTTACATTTTTGACTCTTACAATTAAATAATGTATTCATTATCTAAAGTTTGATATATATTTTTTTGTTGTATAGATATTTTGCTGGAAGCCAAATGATTCCTGCATAAAGCAATGCATACAAGAGTGAAGCAAGTTTTGGAGCAATACCCACGGCGGTTAAACCTTCCATAAAAATGTCATTAAATTTAAAACCCCATATTCGATCACTATAAAAAATGGTAGTAAGAATACCAGCCAGAGCATAGGTAAAGATCGAATTGACCCCAAATATTTGAGCAAAAGTTAGGTGTTTTCCCCATTGTTTTAGATCGCAGATAAAAACAAAAAAGCCAAGAGCAAGAGATGAAATTCCTGCCAGAAAAAGGGTGAAAGAACTACTCCATAAATTTTTATTTAGGGGGAATATGTATTGAAGAATATCTCCAAAAAAAAGCAGCACAGAGCCCATAATAAAGAGTTCGATCAATTTTTCAGAAAGTTGCTTTTGAGATTTAATAATGTAGCCTGCAAGCATCCCAAAAATACCTGTTGCAATGGCTGGGAGTGTACTAAGAATGCCTTCAGGATCCCAGGTTTTTTGCCAAAGCACCCCCGGTAAATAAAGACGGTCTATATAGTGAGCCCAATTTTTTTCTGGCACACTCAAATCAGGAATTCCAATGCCTGGAACTGGAACAAAACACATCAAAATCAAATAACCAACAACAAGACCTGTGGCTGTGTAGAGCTGAGTTTTTCTGCTGGTATAAACAAAAAGTAACGCAGTGAAAAAATAAACAAATGCAATTCGAGGTAATACGCCAACCCAGCGAATTCTTTCAAAATCAAATGTGGGCCATAGCCACAAAATAAGTCCTACTATATATATTTTAATACTTCGCCAAATAATTTTCTTGATCAATTCTTTTTTAGGTTGGGATTGAGCTTTTCTGCCCAATGATAAAACAATAGAAGTACCCATTATGAACAAAAAAGTTGGAAATATATAGTCTGTTGGGGTGAGACCATTCCAATCTGCATGAAGCAATGGACTATAAACATGAGACCATGACCCTGGATCATTTACAATGATCATAAAAATAATGGTTAGACCTCTCAAGATATCTACGGCTATTATTCTCTGGTTGTTCATTTTTCTGTTTTAGTTTATTTCAATAGTTTTTCCACCTCTTCTATTTGCATTGAAAACACGAATTTTCACTTTAGCTTCTGGATTAATTTCTACAGGCTTTTGATACAGCGCATCTTGATCAGTTGGTAGACTTCCATCAAGGGTATAGCGAATTTCCATTCCCGGGAATGCCTGCCTGATGTAAAGTTTATTTTGTTTGATAATGGCTCCAGCTTTTGGAAGATCATAAGCCCATGGTTTGAGTCTTTGGTCAATCAAGGGGAGTTGACGCTGTCCTATGGTGTTAGAAAATTGATTCCAGTCAACGTCCATTGCAGCTATCTGTTCTTCTCCTTTGAGGGTTCTCCAGTCGGGGCGTGGTGCCCATGAACGTTCAGAAAAAATAATTAGATTAGGAAAAAACAAGGCGTCAAAAATCATTTCATTCCGCACAGTTTCTGTCCACAGTTGACTTTGGATTCCCAAAAAATTATCAGTATTTTTTGGATTCAATTTCGTTTTTTGTGATATGTAGGTTTGTGAAATGTTATTTTTTTTGTTCAAATAAGCATTGTTAAAAACATCTTCAGGATCTGTAGCCCAACTGTCTTTATAGTTGACATAGCCAGACCAATTCAGACCGTAGTTTTCAAAATCACGATCATCTGTCATATCAAAATAAAAAGCGGCTGAGTTGCTCATCACAGTTTTAAAGCCACTGTTTGCGAATTTGTATATCATATCTTCTCTTCCCTCTCCCCAAATATTATTCCACACATAGGGAATCACCTCTTTGTCAAATTGCTCTTCTTTTATTTGAGTTTCTTCTTGGCTTTTTTCAGAGTGAGCTAACAAAAAATCTTCCCAACCTGCCATAATAATGTGCTGTTGATCAAAAATATTTTTAATTCTTTTTAAGGCATGATTATATAGTTCAAGGGTGTTTTCTAGTTGATGTTTTTTCATGTAGGAGTTACAAAGGGGAGAAGCTGTCCAAACCCCGTAGGGTAACTCATCTGCCCCTATACTAAACTGTTTCAATTTGAGTCCAGCAGTTTCATACATTTTCTTAAACTCAAGGACTACTTTTTCATAAAAAGCGAAGGCACTTTCTCTGCAAATGCAAGCCACATTATCATCAAATAGCTGAGCAGAACGATAGTCACTTTCATCATCAGGATCAATTAGACGATAGTTTGAATTTCCTTCCTTCTTTTTGAAACGTGCTTCCATAGATAGAATGGCTGCTCTTGCATGAGATGGAAAACTAATTTGAGGCATGACCGTAATCTTTTTCTGATTGGCATAGTTGAGAAGGTTGATAAAATCTTCTTTACTTAAAAAGCCATTGCCTCTTTTTCCTCCTTTTGCACCAGAGCCATAGAAGGGAATCAATCGTTCCGCTTCATCAATGGTATATCCTCGTTGACTGCCAATTTCTGTCAATTCAGGCAGCCCATCAATTTCAATACGCCACCCTTCATCGTCAGAAAGTCTTAAATCGAGATAGTTTAGTTTATAGAAGGCCATGGCATCAATGACCTGTTTGATTTTTTTTAGACCGTAAAAGTTTCTTGAAATGTCTAGCATAAAACCTCTATACCCAAAACGTGGTGCATCTTCAATATGCAACAAAGGCCAATTAGATCGCTCTAATGCGGCAATTTGGATTATTTGATCTAAAGATTGTAAACCGTAAAAAACACCTAGCCCATTTGGCGAAGAAATCTCTATTTGCTCTTTGTCTATTGTTAGTGTATAGGCTTCATTAGAAAGATTTTGATTTTGTTTTATGCTAAAGTTAGCCTCTTGTTGATTTGACATCCATTGTATAGGTTTTTCAAATTGATCCTTTAGCACCAATTCAATAGCTCCTTTTTCGGTTTGGAGTTTCTTATCAATAAAGATAGTCCAAGATGAGTCAGTTTTTCTAGAGCCACTTAATTGTTCCATTTTCTTTGGAGTAGGTACCACCCAAGAAAGTTGTTTTTTAGGGAGTTTACTGATAGCAGCATAATCGGCGTAGCGTTCTTCGGCTGAGGGGATTTTTAATCCTTCTATTCCTTTTGCTTCCTTCCAATGTAGCTTAGTTGTAAGTTCTAACATTTCATTTTCGTTATTGACAATAAAAGCACCCATGGGTCCCATCACTTCCCTATTGATCACTCCCTTTTGAATGCCTAGAAATCGTAGGGAAGTTCCTGCATCAAAGTTCCAATTTTCATCAAATTTTAAAATTAAATATTGTTGACCATTGACCCATTCCGAGGAAATACCCTCAGGTAAACTTTCTTCTATAGGAGTTCCTAGAATTTGGTTCCAATGCAAAGACCATTGTCCTCCCTTTAGGTTTTTGTTAGAATTATTCGTTAACAAATATTCTATTTCCATTTGATCTTTTTCAAAATCAAACGCTTTTATGGTAAAATCAAAATGAATCTTTTGACTTGACGTTTTAGGAGAAGAACATTCGATGCTAATAAAACCTAAGAGCAGAATAAAAAAAAGAGAATGTTTCATTTATTTAGAGTGATTTGTTGAGGAAAGGTAATTTATTTTTTCAAATTGATACAAATCCCAAAAAACAAGAAAATTAAAATTTTGTACATTAAAAGAAAAACAAAACCCAAAATCCAATGATTATTAAGATTCAATTCAAAAGTGTAGGGACAATCAAGATTGTCGCCACTCTAATACTTTTAATTTCTCTTCAAGCTTGTCAAAATCAAACCTCTGAAAAAGTTGAAACGCTGCCCGTAAGTGCTCTTAAAACCTATGTGAATGAAAGTAGTACTGATTTTTCATTTGAAATAAAAGATACCATAAGTCATCCTAAGGCAAAAGTATTTCACATAAAAATGAATTCTGGCCGATGGCTTTCAGAAAAAGAGGTGAATAACCCTTTATGGTGGCATTGGGTTGACATTGTTGTGCCTGAAACAACGGATACTCAAACTGCGTTAATGTTTATTGGAGGAGGTTCACTCTATGATAACCAGGTTTTTTTAGATAGTACTACAATAGCTCAGGCCATCAATACGAAATCAATCATTGCTCACATTAGTAATGTTCCATTTCAACCCCTTTCTTTCAAAGGGACAGATTCCATTCAGCGTTATGAAGATAATATAATTGCTTATGGTTGGGATAAATTTTTGAAAGGAGGAGCAAAAGAGGAAGATGTAGAATGGTTGGCACACTATCCTATGACAAGAGCAGTAGTTCGCGCGATGGATGTGGTGGAAGAAGTCTCACAAAATGTTGGTGCCTCGGTGTCTTCTTTTTTTGTTTCAGGAGCCTCTAAAAGAGGATGGACCACATGGACTACGGCAGCAGTAGATGATCGGGTGATGGGTATTGCTCCACTGGTGATAGATATGTTAAATATAAATCCATCTTTTGATCACCATTATAAAGTATATGGCGACTGGTCTCCAGCCGTTCAAGATTACACAAACAATGCTATTATGGACTGGATGGGTTCTCAAGAATTTAATCGGATGATGGATTTTATAGAACCGTATCAATTTAAAGCGCTTTTCACCATGCCAAAATTAATTGTCAATGGAACTATTGACGAATTTTTTGTCACAGACTCTTGGAAATATTATTGGGATGATTTACCAGAAAAAAAATATTTACAATATGTTCCAAACGGAAACCACGGTTTGGCTGGACGCTACAGCACACAAAATATATTTTCTTTTTATGATACACTTATTCATCAAAAGCAGCTACCAGAAATGGAATGGAGAATAGAAGAAGACCAAATAGTTGTAGAAGTGAAATCAAATATGCCCTATGAAATTGCGCTATGGCAAGCCAATAACCCTATGACAAGGGATTTTAGAATTTGGGCTGTCGGCAAATCATGGCAGAAAAAGACTCTTCCCATTAATCCTGCAGGGCAATATGCAATTAAAATTCCTATTCAAGAAAAAGGATTTACAGCCTCTTTAGTAGAAGTTATTTTTAATCCGTCCTCACCAACTCCACTTATATTAACCACCGGAACAACGATTAAACCAGATCAATATCCTTTTGAAAGTTATCAACCTAAACAGCCTTTGGGTACCTACAGTCAAAACTGAGTATTTCTTTTTTATTGGGATCAAACAAGGCTAAGAATTTTTCTTAAACCCATAGCGAAGCTGACCCCAAAAAGTAGAGGGAATTTGTTGATCTCCTGGAAACCCAAGAGTTAAATGAGCGTCTGGTTTGGGGACATGATAGGTTTTAAAAAGATAATCCCAAAAACTCAGGCTTATGGCAAAATTAACACCTACTTTTCCATCAGGTTGAGCGTGAGCGTGATGATACAGATGCATCACAGGATTATTGAAAACATATTTCAAAGGGCCCCAAGTAATTTTTAGGTTTGCGTGATTAATATGTCCAATTGTGATGGCTACAAAGTGAACAATAAAAGCCTGTTGTGGCTCAAAGCCCCCCAAAAGCATTAAGCCAACCGTTTTTAGGGGTTTGTATAAAATGTTTTCCATCCAGTGATAACGCAGGTGTGCTGCAAACCCCATTTCCTTAACGCTGTGATGAATTTTATGAAACGCCCACAAAAATGAATATTTATGCAATAGAATGTGAGTAAACCATTGAACAAAATCGAGTACTACAAAAAAAATGAGAAGTTGTGCTAGGGGTGGTAATGCATCTAAATGTATAATTTCTAAGCTACTGGGTGCTAATCCTATTTTTGAAACCAATAGACCAACTGTTTGATAAAATCCACTGATTGCAATTGAAAAAATAAAAAAATTAAAAAACATGTAAAAGACGTCCAAGGCAAAGTCTTTTCTTAAAACAGCTTGGTTCTTTCTCCAAGGAAATAAAATCTCAAGTACCCACACCAAAAGAGAAATTAATATCAGCCCCCAGAAGTAATTTTCATAAAAGGGGACGTCGAACAGCATTGATCGAACTGTCCAATTTAATGAACCCATAAATGCATTTAAAAAAACTTCTAAAAAATCCATCATTCTTCATTGCACATAAGTATGTGCTTCAGCAACATTTTAAAATACAAACTTAATCAAGAATATGGAATATTAAAATAAAAAACTCCTCATAAAAAAATAGGGAAATTGATGAGAACCTTAAAGAGTTTAATCCCATAAGTGAATCAAATAGATTTGAGGTGAGTTACAGTTTGATTTAATTTCAATTTTTAACAGATAAAATAAAACCCTCTAAAACAATTGTTTAAAGGGTTAAAAAGTGGTACCTCCAGGAATCGAACCAGGGACACAAGGATTTTCAGTCCTTTGCTCTACCAACTGAGCTAAGGTACCTTTGTTGGAGCAAGGGCAAATATAATCGGGTTTTTGTTTCCTCACAAAATAATTCCATTCAATTCTTCTTATTTTAGTGCCTTTAAACTTGCATGTATCTCATTTTAGATTTTGGAAACACTAGAATTAAGCACTTTGTTTATCGTGAAAAAGCATTGGTAGCCTCAAAAGTAAGTGTCTTTTCAGACCTTTCAGAATCACTTCATAAGACAAAGCAAGAATTTCCTAAAATTACAGCCATTTTAATAGCTGATGTTTGGGGTAAAGCGAAAACAATAGTTTCAGAAATATTTTCGAGTCAAAAAATTATTATTTGCAATTTAAATCTCAACATGCCATTTACAACATGCTATGAAAGCCCAACATCTTTTGGTGCAGACCGAATAGCGCTATTGTCGGCAATTTGTTTAGCCTATCCAAAGCAAAATGTACTTGGGATTGATTTAGGAACGTGTATTACTTTCGATTTTATTGATAAAAATGCGAAGCATTATGGAGGAAGTATTTCACCAGGATTCGAAATGCGTTACAAAAGTGTTCATCATTTTACCGGTCAGCTTCCAGAATTATCTCCAAAAAAGCCAAACTCCCTTATTGGTATAGATACTGAGAGTGGTATACATTCTGGAATTTACTTTGGTATATTGCATGAAATTGAAGGTCAAATTGAATTTTACAAGGCTCGATTTAAAAATTTAACAGTAATTTTTGTAGGTGGAGACAGTCAAAGGTTGCCCATGCCATATAAAAATGGCATATTTGCTCCTAACAATTTTTCAGCAGATGGTTTACGCCACATTCTAGAACTCAATATCTGAAGATGATTCGTAAGATTGTTTTAGGTTTATTTCTTTTTTTTGCCCCTTTCCTGAAAGGACAAAATGCATCAGCCTCACCCTATTCCTTTGCAGGTTTGGGAGAGTTGAATTTTAGAGGGACCCATGTAAATCGATTTATGGGAGGTTTAGATGTCTACACTGATTCCATACATGCTAACTTAACTAACCCAGCTAGTTATGGAGAACTCAAGCTAACAACTTATTCTTTGGGTATTCATTATAAGTCCAATCTAATGGCTGACGAAACCTTTTCAAAAAATGGTCAAACCGCTACTTTAGATTATTTGGCTGTTGGAATCCCTACAGGTAAGTTTGGTTTTGGTTTTGGAATTATACCGCTGACCTCCGTAGGCTATAAAATAAATAGCTTAAACGAAACTGTAGAACCAGCTCTAATTGATCAATTTCAAGGAAGTGGAGGAATTAACCAAACATTTTTTTCTGTAGGTTTTCCTTTGTTTAAATTTCTTCATTTGGGGGCAACCCTCAATTATAATTTTGGAAATTTAGAATATCAAACAGAACAATTTAAACAAGGGGTTGACTTTGCAACCCAACTCAATAGAAAATCATCTGTTTCTGGTTGGAGCTATCAAGTTGCTGCAAATGTGACGGTGCCAATTGGTGCCAAACATGAAATGAAAGCCATGTACACTTATCAGCCAATGGCAGATTTTGATTCCTCAAATGAACAAATTATCTTTACGCGCTCTATATCGAATAACACAATAATCGATTTTGAAGAAATAGATTTATCTGCAAACGGATTACAGAATACAACAATGAAATTCCCTTTGTCACAAAAATTTGGTATTGGATTTGGAAAACCTAAAAAATGGTTTTTGGGTGTTCAAAGGAATATGAGTTCTTATTCAACCTTTAAAAATTCTTTCGTGTTGAGAGAAAATATCACTTATGAAGATGCTTCTCAGTTTACAGTAGGTGGTTTTTTTATTCCGAATTATACCTCTTTAACTAGTTATTTTAGCAGGGCTGTTTATCGGTTTGGTTTTCGAAAGGAGGAGTTAGGCGTGTTGGTAAATAACATACCTTTAACAGAAACTGGCATATCTTTTGGAATAGGTTTACCTATGTCAGGCTATTCAAATGCAAATGTTGGAATAGAAATGGGTAGACGTGGAGAAAAAAATAATGGTTTGGTAAGAGAAACCTATTTTGCACTTCGAGTGGGGCTCTCTCTTAACGCATTGTGGTTTATCAAACCAAAGTATAATTAATTGAAAGAAAAATGAAAAAAAGTATTCTTTTATCAGTCGTTGTATTATTTGTAATAAAAGGAAATAAAGTATTTGGACAAGATAATCAAGAGTG
Source organism: Flavobacteriaceae bacterium (assembly GCA_016779985.1). Lineage (GTDB taxonomy): Bacteria > Bacteroidota > Bacteroidia > Flavobacteriales > Flavobacteriaceae > JADHMP01. The sequence continues at coordinate 98,508 of JADHMP010000006.1, read as the reverse complement.
TATTCAGAACTTATCCATTTTTGCTGAGTTCGCAAAAGTAAAAAACTATGACGAAGCCTACGCCCCTTGGATGGCCGTGCGCAATGAATGTCCACAATTAAATAGGGCAATCTATTCTTATGGAGAACGTATTTTAAAGGATCGTATTAAGAATGGTAGTGATGAAGTAAAAGCTTCTGCTAAAGAAGACATTTTAGTTTTTTACGATCAGTGGGCTACAAACTTCCCAGTCTATAAAAAGAAATCTCAATTAGGCGATGTGATTAGTAAAAAAGCCCAAGCCATGTTGGACTATCAACTGGGTGATCTAAAAACAGTATACAATACTTTTGACGAGGCGTTTACAAAAGACCCAAGTAGTTTTTCCAATCCAAAACACCTTTACAACTATTTCAAAACTTTCTATGATCGCTACAAGCAAAATGATCCTGAAGTAACAACCGAGTTGTTATTTAATAAGTATGAGGAAATCTCTGAAAAGTTTGAAGCGGAGAGTGTTGCTTTAGCCAAGAAATCGGATATAATTTTGAAAAAAGAAGAGGCAGGCACACCACTAAGCAGTCGAGAAGCAAGAAATAAACAAGTGTATGCGGTAAATTCAAATGCCATAGGTACATTTTTATCCAATTTAGATGCCATTATTGCCAAAGAAGCAACATGTGAAAATTTAGTCCCTCTTTACAAAGAAAACTTTGACGAAAACAAGGGAGATGCAATTTGGTTAAAGCGAGCTGCAAGTAGAATGGACAGTAAAGAATGTTCAGATGATCCTTTCTTTGTGACTCTGGTTGAAGCGCTTCATAATCTTGAGCCCTCTGCTGATTCAGCCTACTATTTGGGGATCTTAAATGATAAAGGAGGAAACAGTGAAGAAGCTTTAAAATATTATGAAGAGTCAATTGCGTTGCAAACGGATGTCTATAAAAAAGCAAAGATTTTATTGAAAATAGCAAATAAATTTAAAGTAGCAGGCCGTAAATCGAAAGCTAGAAGTTATGCAAACAAAGCATTGAGTTTTCAGCCTTCACTTGGGCGGGCCTATCTTTTAATTTCAAATATGTATGCCAGCAGTGCTAACAATTGTGGCGATACTCAATTTAATAAGCGAGCCGTTTATTGGTTAGCAGCAGAAATGGCTAGAAAAGCTGCACGTGTAGATCCATCTCTCAAAAATATTGCAAACAAAACAGCAGTAAGCTATGAAGGTCGGGCTCCTAGCAAAACAGATATTTTCACTGAAGGGAATCAGGGGCAAGTGATCAAATTTAATTGTTGGATCAACGGAAGTGTTACTGTGCCTAGTTTGTAAATGGAACTTCAAAGTAGTCAACTAAACTATTTCTTAGTTGTTTTTTTCTTAATTTTAACTACTGCTTGTGTAGACACTTCTAGCACAGCCAAAAAGATCGTTGAAGATAGACAACAACCAGTAGGAACAGCCAATAACATTCGAATGGTTTATACAGATTCAGCAAGAATTCAAGCAATTCTTACTGCTCCAAAGCATATTGATTATACTAATTTGAGTTTCCAATACTCTCTTTTTCCTGAAGGATTAAAAGTGGTTTTTTATGATCTCGAGGGAAATGAAAGTGAACTTAGAGCAGACTATGGAACACTATACAATGCTACAAAATTAATTGATTTGAAAGGAAATGTAGAATTACTCTCCAGTGGTGGAGGCATTCTGAAAACAAATCAACTTTTTTGGGATGCTGATGCAGAATGGATGTTCACAGAAGAACCTTTTACTTTTCAAGACGACGATTATGATTTTGAAGCCATTCGATTGGATGCTGATAAAGAATTCACTAAATTTCAAACAGGTAAATTATTAGGTACCATTAAGGTTTCAGAAGAACCTACTGATAGTCTTGTAGAATGAAAAGTTATCGAATTTCAGAGGTAATATATTGGATTATAGCCATTATTTCATGTTTTGAAGCCTACACCCTATGGAACACTAATACTTCAAAATCATACCTTTTTTTAGGCTTCGCAATTGTATCCATTTTCATGGCATTTTTTAGGCGGCATTTTAGGAAAAAATTTGATCAACGTGCCAAACCAAAAAAATGATAGTCGCTGATAGTATCATTTTAATTTGCTTATTGCTTTCCGCATTTTTCTCAGGAATGGAAATTGCTTTTGTTTCTTCAAATCGTATTTTCTTGGAAATAGAAAAAAGACAAGAGGGATTCACTTCAAAAATCCTTAAGCGCATCACAAAAGACCCTTCCCGATTGATTACAACACTTCTGTTAGGCAACAATATCGCTCTTGTGGTTTATGGAATTTTTATGGGTGAACGCGTTTTGAATCTCTTTTTTCCTGAAGCCTTGCTAGTAACTGACCCAGGTTTGCGAATTGTTTTTTACCAAACCCTTATTTCTACTGCAATCATCTTGCTCACCGCTGAATTTTTACCCAAAGTTTTTTTTCAATTATACGCGAACACCTTTTTGAAAATATTTGCACTTCCAGTAGCTTTCTTTTATTTCTTTTTTGCACCAATAACTTTTTTGATAATGGGCTTGACCAACTTCATGCTTAAGTATTTTTTTGAAGCTAAGCCCCAACAAATGCAACTTTCTTTTTCAAAAGTTGAGTTAGGCAACTATATAGAAGAACAATTAGAGTCTACTGACGATAAAGAAAATCTAGATTCTGAAATTCAAATATTTCAAAATGCATTAGAATTTTCAGGGGTAAAAGCTCGTGACGCAATGGTGCCTCGTGCTGATGTCATCAGTGTTGAAATTAATAATTCTGTAGATGAACTTAGAATGCTTTTCGATAATACAGGTTTTTCTAAAATCCCTGTCTATGAAGATAATATTGACGAGATAAAAGGCTATATCCATACCTTCGAAATGTTCAAAAAACCACAATCGTTAAAAAAATGTCTTATGCCAGTAGCTTTTGTTCCTGAAGCTATGCCTGTTCAAGAAGTGCTTAAAATGCTAACAAGACAGCGAAAAAGTATGGCGGTAGTTGTGGATGAGTATGGTGGTACTTCCGGAATAGTGACTATTGAAGATATTGTAGAAGAGCTTTTTGGTGAAATAGAAGACGAACACGACGTTATTGCCCATTTCGAAAAAGAATGGGGAGAAAAAGATTATGAATTTTCAGCTCGTCTTGAAGTTGACTATATCAACCAAAAATATTCTCTTGATTTACCAGAAAGTGAACATTATGAAACCTTGGGCGGCTGGGTAGCCTATCATATGGGAGAAATACCTAAGTTAAAAGAAAGAATTGAGCTTCAATCCTTCAAAGTAAAAATTACAAAAGCAAGCTCAACTAAAATTGAACGCATAAGATTGAATAAAATAGATTGATATCTTAAAACCCTCTAAAGATTTCAAAGCATCTAGTTTTATTTATTCATAGGAATAACTTAATTTCGCAGACGTTTAAAATATATGCAGCATGGCCATTTTAGGAAAAATTAGACAACGATCCGTTTTTTTAATTTTAGTTATTGGGCTAGCCCTATTCGCCTTTGTTATTTCAGGTGTTTTTGGAAACGGCAACCAAGGAGGCAATGCAACAGATCCTGTAGCTGTTATTAATGACGATGAAATTGATATAGAGCAATTTCGAGCCATGGTTGATCAGGCAGAAAGAAACTACAATTTTTCTACCATTCAAGCAGTCAATGTGGTTTGGGATCAGGCTATAAGAAGTAAGATTTTTGAACAAGAACTCAATGCATTGGGAATTGATGCTGGGAGAGAGCAAATAGAACAAATTGTTTCAGGCAATCAATCTTTTGTTCAAGATGCTCGGTTTCAAAATGAAGCAGGTTTTTTTGATTTTGGAATTTTTACAAATTTCATTGCTCAATTGAAAACTCAAAACCCCACAGCCTACGAACAATGGAAATCACAAGAAAGAAGCATTATTGAAATAGCTAAACAAAATATATATTACGACTTAATAAAAGCCAGCAGTGGTTTGACCGAGGCAGAAGCAAAAGCAGCTTTTCATCTTGAAAACGACAATTTGAATTTAAAATATGTTCGTGTGCCTTTCGATTTTGTAGATGACAGCCTAGTAAGTTTTTCTCAAAGCGAAATTAAAGCCTATAGAGATGAGAATAAAGACCAATATCAACGCGATTCGTATAGAAATATTCAATATGTGAAGTTTGAAAATGCTGCCACAGAAGAAGATATTTCTTCCATTCGTCTTCGACTAGAAGGACTTATTGACCAGCGTATTGCTTATAATAATGTGTCTAAATTAACAGACACTTTAGAAGGCTTAAAAACGACTAAGCAAGTGGCTGATTTTGTAGATGAATTTTCAGAACAGCCCTTTGATTCTGTTTATAAACCCAAGGGAATTTTGAACAATGAATATGCGGATATAATTTTCGGGTTAAACCCGGGTGAAGTTTTTGGGCCCTACCAAGACGGTAATTTTTATAAAATTTCTCGTATGCTTGATAAAAAGAAGAACGCCTCTATTCGAGCAAGCCATATATTAATCCCTTATGATGGCGCTTCCAGAGTATCTGAAGATGTAACCAGAACAGCAGCAGAAGCTAAAAAAGAAGCCAACAGGATTTATCGTCTTGCCCGCAGAAGGAACGCTAATTTTGAAGACTTAGCAAGAGAATTTTCAGAAGGCCCTTCAAAGTCTTCAGGGGGTGATTTAGGATTTTTTCAAGAAGGTGAAATGGCAGCGCCCTTTTTTGAATTTTGCGATGCAGCTAGAGTGGGAGCAATAGGTGTGGTTGAAACAGAATTTGGATTTCACGTTATAAAGGTGACGGATAAAAATGATTTAGCTTTGATTGCAGACGTCATAGCCGCAATTGTTCCCTCTGATAAAACATCAAATGAAATTTTCAGAAATGCCACTCAATTTGAGATGGATGCCCTTGAATCAGATGATTTTTTAACGACAGCAGAAAATACAAATTATGAAGTTCAGCCAGTAAACAATATAGCTGAACTGGAAGAAAATTTACCTGGATTATTTCAACAACGTAACATTGTAAAATGGGCATTCGATTCCGACACAAAGTTAGGAGCTATTCGACGTTTTACTCTTTCAGATGGCAGTTATGCGGTGGTTCAATTAACAGCTAAACAAAAAGAAGGATTGGCAGAATTAGATGAAGTTGAAAGTGAGATTAGAGCAATTCTAATTAAAAAGAAAAAAGCAGAGTTGATTGTTGAGCAGTTTGAAGCAGTAACCACACTTGAAGAATTAGCTGAAAAAACTGAACAATCTGTTGAAACAGCTTCAGCAATCAATCAAAGTAATGCTACTTTGGTAGGTTCTGGAGAAGAGCCCTATATTCTAGGAGCAGCCTTTTCACTTCCTCTCAATGCGCCTTCTGTATTAATGACAGGTGAAGAGGGTGTTTACAAAATAGAAGTGACACAAAAAAACATTGCACAGGATATTGGAAATTATGATAATTATGCTAAAAACCTTCGTGATGAAGCCAATAAACAACTCGACGAAATAATTTTTGAAGCTTTAAAATCCGCGGCTTCTATAGAGGATAATAGAGCCCTTTACTACTAGCTCTAACCCCAATAGAATAAGCATTTTATAGACTTAGGCACGATTGTTGATAAGTGTGGTTTATATTACAATAAAATGCACGATTTATCACCTACTAAAATTCCTTCAACAAAAAGCAATCGCTTATCTGGAACTCAATGGCGTTGTTTAGGGCAAACAGAGGAGGGCATAGAATACCATGAATTGAGATTTATTTCCTCAACTCAAGTGGAAGGGTGGTCTAAAGAATCTGGTGAAAATCAAGTGGAACAAATGTTCAGTGCTACCTTCATTATCGAAGACGAGCATATTATTTTTGAACGACAAGAAGATAGTTTTAAAGCGGTTAAGGCTAAAGATACCCTACTTGCTTTTGTCGATGGAAGTGTAATGGTTTTTCACAAAGTGCCTTAATACTAGTTTTTCAGTATCTCTATAAACTTAAATATAGTAGTATAGCCCTTTGACTTGAAATATGAAGGAGATTCTGGGTTTCCTGAAACCAACATAAAATCTCCTCCCCAAGCACCTAGACTCTTAATTTGCCCACCAAAATCTCTAAATTGACTTTTTTGTAGAGGTTCTCGATTAAGGTATCGACTTACTAAGGTTTCATGTTCGAGAAGCAATTGATTGAATTCCGCTTGATTGTTACATAAGGTTATTGTCTCCGTCAGTTGATTCATTCGTTCAATGTCATGAAAGGGCACACTTTTAGTTCTTTCAATCTCAGCTTGGCTATTTTGTTTTGAATTTTGATAAACAAAAAATAAATTGCTTGCAAATGGTGGATTAAAAGGCACTGGAACTACTTCTGGAGTTAGTTTATTTTTGGTATAATGAATGGCACTCTTTGCAGAAGCACAAGAAATATCATAGCCACTACCACCAAATGTCATATCTAATAAGCTGAAGGGATTCACTTGCGCCCACTGCGCAATATTTGAAATAAGCGTTGACGAGCTTCCAAGACCCCAATGGCGGTCAAATTCTAAATGGGTATCAACCTGTCCTCCGTGACTTAAAAAGGTGGGATTTAGAGCACGTGTTGCCTGTAATATTTGAGTTAGTTTTGTGCCAATTTTTGTTTTTTGAGCTCCTTTTTCTAATAGGTTTTCTAATTCAAATTTACCTTCATACCATATTTCTCCTTGTTGATCAAAGCTCTTCCACAGTAAACAATTTTGGTCCTCTCTTTTATATTGAAGTGATTGTCCATATCGACTTGGAACTGCTAGGGCTTTTGCCCCTGCTAGGACATAATACTCTGCTGTGATAAGAAGTTTTCCGTTACTATGAAATAGTGTTTTCAACCCTGAAATTTTTTCTAACCATTTGAACCTTTGATTTTAAGACCAAAAATCCTTTTCTAATGATGGTGTAAAAATAGGGTTTTTGTTGAGCTAATGCTTTTCTCTAGTAAGCACTTTGTCTCTTTTTTATATATTAGAGAGGTAAACCGGAATGGACATGTTAAAAACTACACTATACACAATCTTAATCCTAAATTGCTATCTTTTAATTGGACAGGAAACCGGTTTAAAGATTGAAGACGTATTAAGTGTTGATTTTCAACCAGAACGCTTAGAATCTATTCGTTCATTGAAAAATGGAGATCAGTATACGACGCTATCTGTTTCCTATGAAGAAAAAAAATCAATAATCTATCAGCATTATTATTCTGGGAAAAAGCGCAAAGCAATTTTAGTGGAAAATGATTCTAATAAAGGAATTCCATTTTTTACTGATTATACATTTTCTAAAAATGAAACTAAGCTTTTGCTTGAAACGGAAATGAACCCCATTTATAGGCGATCAAAGCAAGCTATATATTGGGTATACGATATAGAGAATAAGGCTATAGAAAAACTTTTTCCTCATAAAATTCAAGAACCTTTGTTGTCTCCTAACGGAGAATTTGTGGCCTTTGTCTATCAGCGAAACCTTTACATAAAGGACCTCAAAAAAGAAACAACAAAAAAAATAACCAATGATGGTAGTTTTCAAATAATTAATGGTATAACCGATTGGGTGTATGAAGAAGAATTTGGTTTTGTTCGTGCGTTTGATTGGAGTCCTGATAGCAGCCATATTGTCTATATGCGTTTTGATGAATCTACTGTTCCTATTTTTTCAATGGATATTTATGGTTTTGACACTTATCCTTTTCCCTATGCCTTTCGTTACCCTAAAGCTGGGGAGAACAATTCTAAAGTGCAACTGTTTGTCTATGAGCTAAACACTGAGACCAACAGAGAAATATCAATAGGATCAGAAAATCCCTATTATATCCCTAGAATTAAGTATGTGGGCAATAAGCATGGCTTGCTTGTTCAAACGCTCAATAGACATCAAAATCACTTAAAATTATGGAGAGTAGATCCATTAAAAAATACTTCAAGTCTCCTTCTAGAGGAAAAAGATACAGCCTATGTGAGCATTCAGGATCATCATAAATTTTTGAATGATGGTACTTTTTTATGGTTGAGTGAACGAGATGGATATTACCATATTTATCATTATGACAATGAGGGCAAACGAATAGAACAACTCACAAAGGGAGAATGGGAGGTTACTGCAATTTATGGGATGAATGAAAAAAATAAAGAGATATACTATCAATCAGTTGAATTTGGTAGTACTAATAGAGTTATATTTTCCCTTGCACTAAAAGGAAAAAAGAAACGCGTTCTAGCTTTTAAATCAGGTTTCAACGGAGCCACTTTTAGTGCAGACAAGAGCTATTTTATTCATTCTTATTCAGACGAACAAACACCACCAAAATATGCTGTATATGATAGTAAAAAGGGAAAAAAGATTCGAGATTTATTAAATAATGAAACATTAAAAACAAAATATTTAAACAAAAAACTACCTTGGAGAGAATTCTCAACAATCAATATAAATGGAGAATCATTGAATGGTTATCTCCTCAAGCCAGCAGATTTTGACCCTTCAAAAAAATACCCTGTTTTATTGTATCAATATTCTGGTCCTGGTTCGCAAGAAGTCAGCAATCGTTGGGGAGATACAAGAGATCTTTGGCACAAAATGTTAACACAAAAAGGGTTCATTGTTGCTTGTGTTGATGGACGAGGTACTGGCTTCAAAGGGGCAGCCTTTAAAAAAGCCACCTACTTGAATTTAGTAAAATATGAAACGTTAGATCAAATTGCCTTTGCCAAGAAATTAGCTGAAATGCCCTTTATTGACTCTAAAAGAATAGGCATTTGGGGATGGAGCTTTGGTGGGCATATGGCCTCTCATTGTTTGCTCACAGCAAATGACACCTTTGCTATGGCTGTAGCCGTGGCTCCCGTCACAAACTGGCGTTTTTATGATACTATTTATACTGAACGTTTCATGAGAACCCCTCAAGAAAACCCATCGGGATATGATTTAAATTCTCCCCTAAATTATGCAGAACAACTCAAAGGGAAATACTTAATTATTCACGGATCGGGAGATGACAACGTTCATGTTCAAAATACCTTACGAATGGTAGAAGCCCTTGTTCAAGCAAATAAGCAATTTGAATGGATGATTTATCCTGATAAAAATCATGGTATTTATGGAGGTAACACTCAAAACCACCTTTACACAAAAATGACTAATTTTATTATTGAAAATCTCTAAAATACAAATATGTCAAAACTGCAAAGTGATGCTCTAGACAAAGGCTTCTTTGGGCATCCCAAAGGACTATTGTACTTATTTTTTGCTGAGTTGTGGGAAAGATTTAGCTTCTATGGCATGAGGGCATTACTCACCCTCTACATGGTTAATGTCATTTTTGAGGCCTTGGCCACTAGAGATTTTGCAGCCGCTGCCGTTTATGCTTCCTACGGGTCTTTAGTTTATGCCTCAACTGTAGTAGGAGGAAAAATTTCTGACGTTTTCTTAGGGTTTAGAAAATCAATATACTTGGGTGGTATTCTAATGGCTTTAGGCCATTTTGTTTTAGCCATTGAAAATAATTTAGCTTTTTATCTTGCTCTTGGATTTATTGTGGTAGGAAATGGTTTTTTTAAACCCAATATTTCCGCATTTGTAGGCTCGCTATATGAACAAGACGATCCAAGAAAAGACTCTGGATTTACCATTTTTTATATGGGGATCAATATTGGGGGTTGGATTGCACCGTTGTTTTGCGGTTATTTAGGAGCACAATACGGTTGGCATTATGGTTTTGGTTTGGCAGGTATAGGAATGCTTTCAGGACTATTATTTTTTTACAGCGGTGTCCGTTCAGGCGTTTTTGAAGATCGAGGATTACCACCAGAAAACAATAAACTTAACGAATCCTTTTTTCTTATTAAAAGAGAGACCCTAATCATCATTTTAGCTTTTTTAACAGCCCCACTTATTGCATTTCTGCTCTATAGCTATAAGAGTATTGGAGGAGGAGAATCTTGGCTTGGTGATCAAAACATTGTGAATGTTATTTTTAAATTGATAGGTGCTATTATTATCGTTTATATGAGTTATATTCTTTATCATGCTACCACAGAAGAACGAAAAAAGCTTATTGTAGCACTGTGTATCACTCTTTTCATGACATTATTTTGGGGATTTCATGAGCTATCAGGAAGTGTTATAACCCTTTTTGCGGCAAGAAATGTGAACCTCACTTTTATGGATGCTGCCCAGACCAATTCTCTTAATTCAATGTTCATCATCTTGTTGGCTTTGCCAATCTCCTGGTTTTGGACCTACCTCAACAAGAAAAAAAGAAACCCTAGAACCCCTTACAAGTTTGGACTAGGTTTAGTTTTTGCGGGATTAAGTTTTTATGTTTTATCCCTTAGTGGGAATGTGGCTGATGCTAATGGAATGGTTCCTTTTTCTTATTTATTATGGCTCTATTTCTTGATCTCCATTGGTGAACTTTGTATGTCCCCAGTGGGTCTTTCTAAAATAACAGACCTTTCACCTCAACGAATAGTGGCCTTTATGATGGGAGTTTGGTTTTTATCCTCATCCTATGCTTTTCAACTTGTTGGGTTTATTGGAAAACAACTTGCCATTGAGAGTGATTCCAATGAAATAGGCGGGTTTGAGTCATTAGATATCTATATCGAAGGATTTGAATTAATCGCAAAATATTCATTAGGAGCAGGAATTATTGTAATTTTGTGTGCTCCCCTTTTAAAACGATTGATGGGAGGGGTTCACTAAGGCGAAATATGATGAGAACTTTTTTGTTTGTTTTTTTATTGTTTGGATATACTTCTATGAGTGCCCAAGAAATCCAATGGATGTCTTTAAACGAAGCCCTAGAAGCTCAAAAAAAAGAACCTAAAAAAATATTTATTGACGTTTATACAGTGTGGTGTGGCCCCTGTAAACTCCTTGATAATAAAACATTTCAAAACCCAGATGTAGCTCGTTATATTAGTGAATTTTATTATCCTGTTAAATTTAACGGTGAGGGCACCGAAACTATAAAATTCTTTGAGCAAACCTTCTCAAACCCCAATCACGACCCAAATCGTAGAGGGCGAAACACCACACATCAATTCACTCAATTTTTGGGTATTAAAGGGTATCCGACCATGATTTTTCTTAGTGAACAAGGTGATCCAATTATGCCTTTGGTAGGCTATAAAACCCCTCAACAACTCGAATTGTTTTTAAAAATGATAAAGCAAGGAGATTATCAAATATTTAAAACCTCTGAAGACTTTTTAAACTATCAGAAAAACTTTATTCCTAAATTTAGAGGGTGATTTTTAGTGCTCCTTTTTTTAACGTGTTATGAAAAGGAACATTTAGCTGTTTACAAGTTTTTTCCCAACGTTCAATATTCCAAGATGCATTGCTCCCATCAGCAATGACTAGTTCAAATCGATAGAGTGAAAGCCATCGTTCTAAATTGATTCTTGAATTTTTGGTCAATAGCAAATGAGTTGGAGTATGTGGAAACACAATTGTTTCTGCCTCTTCTCCTATTCGGAGCAGTTTTATTTTGCCGAGAGAGTAAAAGTTGAGCGGCAGCATTGGGGCTACTTCTTTAATATGCAAAGCTATTTTAAAGTCATTCAGAATGGTTGTAGATTTTTTATTTTCAAGATCTCTAACAACAAATACCTTTTCCCCCTTTAGAATAGCAATAATCTCTGCGTTATTCTGATGTAGGATCCATAAAGAATTTTCTTTTTGCACTTTTATTTCTTCGTAAACGTCATATAGATTTAGACTAAGGATTCCAATAAAAAAGAGTAGAAGATAATTTGCCTTAACGCTTTTAAAAAACAACAATAGTGAAAGTAGTACTATATATGTTATACTCAATTCAAATTGATCAATAGTCAGCTCTTTGAGCAAAAATTGATCTTGATTTGCAATAAGGTTGATAAAACCATTTAATAATTCAATTATTTTATCATAAAGCCATTGCCAAAATGGAGGTAGCTTAAAAAATAAACTAAAAAGAAGGGTGCATAGAGTGAGAATTAAAAACAAACTAAAAAAGGGAACAATGACTAAATTAGATATGAAAAATAGCCCCGGAAATTGATTGAAGTAAAAAATACTCAAAGGAGTTACTATCAGTTGAGCTGCCAAACTAATATAGAATGCTTGCACAAAAATTTTAGGTAAATAGTATTTGGGAATAAAAAATTTATGCAAAAGAGGATAAATCCAAAGAATACCAAAAACAGCAGCGTAACTCATTTGAAAACCAATTTTATGCAAATAGGGAGGGTGAATAATGAGAAGCAATAAGAATGAAAGAGTCAGAAAATGAATACTGTTTCCACTTCGATTTGCCATCTGTGCGAAGACTAAAAAAGAAAACATAGTGGCCGCAAAAACTGCTGAAGGACTTGCTCCCGAAAAAAATGCAAAGCTCCACAATAAGACCAATACCAAAACCCCTCTAAGGTTGTTGCCCATAGGAACCTTTTTTAAAGGGCTCAATAAAAGGGAGAAAAAGAATGCTAAAATACCCAGATGCAATCCAGAGATGGCTAAAAGATGAATCACACCAGCATTGGCGTAGGCTTCTCTTATTGATTCATCAATAGCATTCCGATCACCCAGCATAAGCGTTTGAATCATTTGCTTGCTTTGCGTTTTCAATCCACTTTTTTGAATTTTATTTAAGACAAAAACCTTCCCTTTTAAGAATGCATTTTGGAGTGATTTTATTGGACCCTTTTTAGCATTTAGTGGTATTGCCTCCTGTAGAGAAAATTGATAATTTATCGATTGTTGGGATAAGAATTTCTTATAATTGAATGTACCTGGATTTTTAGGGGGTGCAATTTCTTTGAGTATTCCTTGTGCGAAGAGAAAGGTTCCTTTTTTGAATGGAGGGGTAAGGCTGTCTTTTTTTTGATAAACTAAAACTTTGCCATTCAAAGAGTTGTTTTTAAACGCTTCTACTTTGGCCTTGTAGCTATGCGAAAATGAATTGGCTCCGTTGTATTGAATAATCTCTAATTGGAGGGTTATAAGTTGCTCTTTAGGGAGGTGATGTTCAAAGTGATTTTTGTTGGGACTATAAAAGTTTTTATAGTTTAAAGCTCCAAGCAACATAAAACTGCAATAAAGAATGAGACATTTTAATGCATGAAACCGTTTAGAAATGATAAAAAGACAAAAAATAGTAACCAATAAATACAATACAAAAACCTTCCATAGTAATGTTATAGAAATGCTGAAAGAAGCACACAATAGCATTCCTAACGAAAACAGAAAGGTGATAATATATATTGGGTTTTTGGGGACTCTCACAAACCTAAAGATACTTATTTAGGTTTCAAATTCAAATATTTAGGAGTGTTCTAAAAGTAAGTTGGCAACTCTTTCACTCGCACCAGGGGGGCCTAATTTTTCCTCTAATATTTTATAATCTGACTTTATATTTTGTTGCCCCGTTTTGCTTAATATTTCTTGCAGAACTTTTATTATATTTTTTTCATTGCATTCGTGTTGAATTAGTTCTCTCACAGCTTCTTTGTCTAAAATTAAATTTACCAGTGAGATATAATTCAACCTTACTAATTGTTTTCCAATGAAATAGGTAAAAAAACTACTCTTATAACACACCATTTGAGGTACGTTAAAAAGAGCTGTTTCTAGTGTTGCTGTTCCACTGGTCACAAGGGCTGCTTTGGCGAAGCTCAACAGGGAATAGGTCTGATTATATACTACTTTCAAAGAAGAGTCTTGAAGCAATGATTCATAAAAAGTGGAGGAAAGACCAGGAGCTCCTGCAACCACAAATTGGTACTTTGGAAAATGGTATGCAATTTTTAAGAAAAGAGGCAGCATTTTTTTTACTTCTTGTTTACGACTTCCTGGTAAAAGCGCCACAAGTGGAAGTTTTTTTTCAATAGCATTGCGCTCTAAAAAATTGACATCTGGCTTGAGAAAATGTAGTGCATCTCTAAGGGGATGACCTACAAAATGGGTTTTAAAATTATGTCGGTTTTTAAAATAGGCGGATTCGAAGGGAAGAATTACATAAAGAGCATCAAGATTTTTTTTCATATCAGCCACTCTATTTTCTTTCCACGCCCAAACTTGTGGGCTAATATAATAGTGATTTTTAAATCCTTTCTCATGAGCCCATCGGGCTATTCTTAAATTAAATCCAGGATAATCAATGTAGACAATTCGATCGGGGTTAAATTTATCTATGTCCTCTTTACAGAAACGCAGGTTTTTTAAAATCGTGTTGAGGTTGATTAAAACTTCCCAAAAACCCATAAAAGCTAATTCTTTGTAGTCTTTGACAAGGGTGGCCCCCGCATTTTTCATTAACTCTCCGCCCCAGCAGCGGATTTCAGCTTTTGGGTCTTTTTTTCGAAGCGCATGAATAAGGTTAGAGCCGTGTAAATCTCCTGAGGCTTCACCAGCAATAATATAGTATTTCACCAATTATAAAATTTAAGCTAATTAATTTTTAATAAGGCAACCACAACAACAACCAAAAGTGAAATACACACAATTCCAGCAGCAAAAGGGATTTTATTTTTACGAAGGGCCAAAAAGAAAATAGGTAAATTTATTAGTGCACCCAGTGAAATTAAACCACCAAGCTGATTTTTTTGATACAGGTATTTCAGGCTTCGTTCAATAGAGTGTTGAGATAAAAAATAAGTGAAAATGAAGACCCCAAACAGGGTCCACAAAAACCCAGTGAAGATACCCCAATAAAATGTTTTGTCTTTTAAAAATTCCATGTGTTCAACTGCTGAATGCTGTGGTGGGCTGTCAAATCAAATTGTGTAGGCACTATTGATATATACCCATTTTTCAATGCCCATTCGTCTGTGTCTTCTCCTTTATCTTCATTGATAAAATCTCCAGTGAGCCAATAATATTCTTTTCCTTGAGGATTGGTTCTTTTATCAAATTTCTCAACCCAATAGGCATTTGCCTGCCGACAAATTTTAATTCCTTTAATTTTTTGCTCTTTTGGAACAGGAAAGTTGACGTTTAGTACAACACCCTTTGGAATCAAATTTTCTAAGGCTTGTTGAGTGATTTTTTTGACAAAGGGCATCACTGGTTCAAAATCTGCGGCCCAACGAAAATCCAACAATGAAAAACCTATAGCAGGGATGCCTTCAATTCCAGCTTCAACAGCCGCACTCATCGTTCCAGAATAAATAACATTGATAGAAGAGTTAGAGCCATGATTGATTCCAGAAACACACAAATCAGGTTTGCGATAAAGTAATTCATTGATACCCAATTTCACACAATCGGCAGGTGTTCCTGAACAGCTATATTCCTTTTGTGGTCCTTCATCGAGTTTGATCTGGCTACATTGAAGCGTTGAATTAATTGTTATGGCATGGCCCATGCCTGATTGAGGACTGTCAGGGGCTACAACGACAACCTCTCCTAAGTGATTCATAACTGAAATTAAGGCTCTTAATCCTGGAGCAGTAATTCCGTCGTCATTGGTGACTAATATGAGTGGTTTTTTTTGCATCTAATTAAAAGACAAAGGTATGAAATAACCAGTGAGTTTATTTATATCATTATTAACATCAACTTTTTAGCAGAATCCATATCTTTAGCGTTCCTATAAAATCTAAAAAGACTATGAAAAAGCGATTTTATCTGTATACCGTTGGAATTTCTTTGCTGATCACCACAGTAGTTTATGGTTTCACTGTAAATGAAAAGAATCCTGAAAAAGATAAATTTTTAATGGAAATTATATCTTATGTGTTAGAAAGGGGTCATTATGATCCTAAAACACTAGATGACAAATTTTCTGAAAATGTTTTCTTTGATTTTTTGAAATCGGTAGATGGGCAACGTCGGTTCTTTTTAAATGCCGATATCCGCTCATTGGAACGATTCAAATTTGAAATTGATGATCAGTTCAAACAAACTTCTTTAGATTTTTTTGATAGAGCTTATGACCTTTTGATGGAGAGAATGAGTCAAGTAGAACTTTTATACAATTCTTTGTTAGAGCAGCCTTTTGAGTTTACTGTTGTTGAAAAAATAAATCTCGATTATGAAAATTTGCCCTATGCAAAATCGAACAAAGAGTTAGAAGACAGATGGCGTAAAAGGTTTAAGTTAGATATTTTGGAGCGATTCACCACTTTGAAAGAAAATGAGGTGCAGAAAAAAGAGCAAGATCCAGAATATGAAATGAAAGCTGACTCAATTTTAGAGCAAGAGGCTAGAGAAACAACTCTTGACAACATGAAAGCCTTTTTTGAAAGCTATAATGAACTTGAAAGAAAAGACTGGTTTGAATTCTACATCAATGCCATTGTAACCCAATTTGACCCGCATACATTTTATTTTGCCCCTAATGATAAAGAACGTTTTGACATGAGCATTTCTGGTAAGTTTGAAGGAATTGGTGCTCGACTTGAAAAACGAAATGGAGAAGTCAAAATTGTAGAAGTCATTTCTGGGGGTCCCGTATGGAGAGGAGAGCTATTGGAAGTAGGAGATCTTATTCTAGAAGTTGCACAAGAAAACGAAACAGGTATTTCTATTTCTGGTATGCGCTTAGAAGATGCTATAAAATTGATCAAAGGGCCCAAAGGAACAACGGTCTACTTAAAAGTTAAACGAGTGGATGGAAAAATTGAGGTGGTGCCTGTGGTTCGAGATATTGTCGAATTGGATGAAACCTTTGCCCGTTCTTCCTTAATTGAAATAGAAAATAAGAAATTTGGTCTTATTGAACTCCCTAAATTTTATGTCAGTTTTAATGATTATGGCCAACGAAACGCGGCTACAGATGTGAGAAAAGAATTAGAACAATTAAAAGCCAAAGGGGTTTCTGGAATTATATTGGATTTGAGAAATAACGGAGGTGGCTCACTTAAAACGGTGGTTGATATGACAGGTTATTTTATTGAGCAAGGGCCTGTTGTGCAAGTAAAAAGTACAGGAGGAAGAAAAGAAGTTTTGAGTGATACAGATCGCAGCATTGTTTGGGATGGACCTTTAGTAGTATTAGTAAATGAATTTTCTGCATCTGCTTCAGAAATTATTGCGGGTGCACTTCAAGACTATAAACGTGCGATTGTATTGGGAAGTAAACAGACCTATGGCAAAGGAACTGTCCAAAATATGGTAGATCTCAATAGTATTATATCAAACAGTACCTATGGTGATTTAGGCGCTTTAAAAGTAACTACTGATAAATTTTATAGAATCAACGGGAGATCAACTCAATTAGAAGGCGTCCAGTCTGACATTGTTTTTCCAGATCGATATGCTTATGTAGAGATGGGTGAAAAAGATCAAGACAACCCCTTGCCGTGGGACAGAATTACGCCTGCAAATTATGAGCCATGGAAATTTCAACTCAATTATGACGAGGCCATAGCGAATAGCCAAAATCGATTAAAAAACAACCCTTTGGTTGATTTGATAGATGAACAAGCTCAGTGGGTTAAAAAACAACAAAATAAATCAGAATACTCTTTA
Source organism: Flavobacteriaceae bacterium (assembly GCA_016779985.1). Lineage (GTDB taxonomy): Bacteria > Bacteroidota > Bacteroidia > Flavobacteriales > Flavobacteriaceae > JADHMP01. The sequence goes on along the minus strand of JADHMP010000006.1, from coordinate 81,048 downwards.
ACCTTTGATGACTTTAAAACAGAGCGCTCGAAGAACAAGTCTCTTTCTGAGAAATTTGAAAAAATAAACTCATTTGAGTCAGAATATCAATTTCAATGGCTTCCTGATGCGAGCCACAAAGGTGCTATAACTGAAGATTTTAAAGAGAAAAGAGAGCGGTGGCAAAAAAGCCTAAAAAAGGATCTCTATATCTATGAAGCTGTTCATATTTTGAGCGATCTTAGTCATAATTTAGCAAAACCAAAACCCATCAAAACGGCCTCTACGTTTGAATAAAGACGATTTTTTAGAGGAAAAATGAATTATTTCTTCAGAAAAAAGGGAATTGATTTTTCATCCATATTTAGTGCTTCCTATATCTTACTGGTAAGCTTTCTTGCCATTTTCGCTAGTTATATCATTCCTGATAAGACTGAAAATGCAAACCAAATGCTATTGGCTGTGCATTCACAGCCACCTGGTTTTAAGACTTGGATTTTAAACAAACCGCTTATTCAAAATTCTTTATCAACAGATAATAAATTAAAAGAAATTGGGTATGAATTACTTCCGATTAAAGAATATTATTTTCAGGAAGAGACTTTATTCTTTTATCCTTTTGGGTCAAGTAGTAAAAAAGATTCTATTCCGCTGCACAATTTTCCAACCTCTGATCCAAAGCATATAGAGGAAAATTTTCTTGTCAAGAAAAAATACTATTTAGGGACAGATTTATATGGACGCGATTTGCTTAGTCGACTCATCTTAGGCGCTAGAATTTCACTTGGAATAGGTTTGATAGCCGTATTTATTTCATTATTGGTTGGGGTTTTGTTTGGAGCAATAGCTGGCTATTTTGGGGGTAGGATTGATCGCTTGATTATGGCATTGATCAATGTGGTTTGGGCCATCCCCACTTTATTATTGGTTATTGCCATTGTTCTAGCCCTTGGGCGTGGTTTTTGGCAAGTTTTTTTAGCTGTTGGTTTGAGTATGTGGGTTGAAGTAGCTCGTGTGGTGCGTGGACAAGTTAAAGCCACAAAAGAAAAGCTGTATATACAAGCAGTAAAAGTTTTAGGGTTTTCTGATTTTAGAATATTGGTAAAACACATCCTTCCAACCGTTATTAGCTCACTAATTGTAATATCTGCAGCTAATTTTGCAAGTGCCATTTTGATGGAAAGTGGGCTTAGCTTTTTGGGAATTGGCGCCCAACCTCCAGTGCCTAGCTGGGGAGGAATGGTCAAAGATCATTTTCGCTATTTGCTTTTAGGAAAAGCATATCTAGCCCTTCTGCCTGGTGCTGCAATTATGTTATTAGTCCTTTCATTTATGCTATTAGGCAATAACTTAAGAGATCACCTAGACGTCAGAAACTGATCTAAGATAATCGATTAGCGTCTAGATTTAAATAGATAAAAAAGAACAAACTAAAGGCAAGCAAACTCGATCCTCCATAACTTATAAAAGGGAGTGGAATTCCAATGATGGGAAACAATCCAATTGTCATTCCAATGTTTACGGCAAAATGAACAAACAATATGCTAGCAAAACAATAAGAAAAAATGCGTGGGAAGGAATGGGTGTGTTTTTCAGCACGAATAATGATTCTTGAAATAAAAAAAGTGTAGAGCAACACTAATCCGAAACTACCTACAAACCCCCATTCTTCTCCAATAGTACTGAAAATAAAGTCAGTATGTTGTTCAGGCACAAACCCACCTTTAGTTTGTGACCCATTTAGAAATCCCTTACCATTGAAAGCTCCAGAACCGATAGCAATTTTAGACTGATTGACATTATAGCCTATGCCTTTTACATCCTCAATCAACCCCAATGTTAAATTTATTCGATCTCGGTGGTGCTGTTCAAAAACTTCATTAAAAATAAAATTTACGGAGAAGGAAAAACCAATGCACCCAAAAAGGATCAAAAAGTAGGACCAAAGCCTATTTTTTTTTGATTGCCTCCTGACATAGTAGATTATTAAAATTAAAACTAAAGCGATTCCGATTGAAGTATTGATGGGGTTTAATAAGATGGTAAGTATAAAAATGAACAGGGAAGCTACACTCAATATCAATACATAAAAACTGCCCCCTTCTCTAATAAAAACAAAGATTAAACTCATAAAAACTAATGCACTTCCAGGGTCTGGCTGAGCGATAATGAGTAGTGCGGGGAGTAAAATAATAATCCAAAACTTCAAAAAAGTTTGCCTCTTATTTAAATGCGCATCAATACCACTTAAAATAAAAGCAATCAATAAGCTCACAGCAATTTTTGAAAACTCAGAAGGCTGCAAACGTATTCCTCCAAAATCATACCAAGAAGTGGCACCCGATATAGTTATTCCAAAAACAAAAAGACCTAAAAGTAAAATTATCATGATGCTGTAAAAGATGAAGGCTAGGTGTTCAAAAAGGGCTGAATTGATGTATAAAACAGGAATCCAAATAATCAAACAAATGATAAAAAACCAAACCTGTTTTCCAATGATATTAGAAAAATCAAAAAGTGATAGGGTAACACCATTATAAATGTTTGAATAGATGTTGACGAGACCAAATGTAACCAGAATAAAATAACATAAAACAGCCCACCAATCAACCCGCAAAAGAAGTTGATTATTCATTGATTACAAATGATTTTCCTGAATAAGGTTTTGCATATTCAGCTTCTAAACTTCCATTTAGCATTCGATTTTCCAGCCATTTCCGTTGTATTTTTTTATTGAGGTATTTTTCAATCATCAAACTTGCGATGGGAGCAGCCCAACGACTTCCCCAGTAGCCGTGTTCTATAAAAACTGCAATAGCAATTTTTGGATTCTCTTTGGGTGCAAATGCTACAAAAATGGAATGATCTGTCAGTTGTGTTTTTTTGCCATCAAGTTTAATAAAATTTTCTACAGTTCCTGTTTTACCACAGATTTCAATGCCTTTTATTTTTGCAATTCTTGCAGTACCCGTTTCAACAACTTGATGCATACCTTCTATTATTGGTTCAAAGTTTTCAGGGGAAATAGATGTTTTCTTCTTGATGAGGTCCATAGAGTCTATGGTATTTTTAGTGAAATGTGGTTTTATAAAATATCCTCTATTCGCAATGGCAGCCGTAAAATTTGCCATTTGGATGGGGGTTGTCAAAATTTCACCTTGCCCAATAGCATTTGAAATTACGGTAGGTGCGCTCCAGCTTTTGTTTGGATACAAACGATCATAGTATTGGCTGGTTGGAATAAAACCGGGGCGTCCAGTGGGGAGGTCATAGCCTAAATAGTCACCTAAACCAAAGCTTTTCAAATGGTTATTCCATTTATCGATACCTTCTTGAACGGAAGTGCTTGAGTTTATTATTCCTTTGTATGTTTGGGCAAAATAGGTATTGCATGACCTATATATACCTTCTACCAAATGGTTTACAGTTCCAGGAGAAGAGTGACATTCCATAAAGGCATTTCGGGCATAATAATGACCGCCTTGGCAAATGAAAGAGGTAGTTGGATTGATTACTTTCTCCTCGAGTCCAATTAAACCATTCAAAAGTTTGAATGGCGATCCAGGTGCATATTCTGCTTGAAGCGCTCTGTCAAAAAGAGGTCTTGAAATAGTATCTTTTCGTAGAAGATTAAAATAATTAGAACGTTTTCTACCTTCTAAGTTTTTAGGTTCATAGGTTGGTGCTGTAATTAAGGCTAAAATTTCTCCAGTTTCAGGTTCGATGGCAACAATCCCGCCACGCTTATTTTGGAGAAGGTCAGCACCATAATTTTGCAATTCGTGATCTATAGTTAGAAATAAATTAGATGAAGCAGTGGGTTGTTGGTCATAGATGCCTTCTTCGTAGGGGCCAATAATTCTATTGAAACGGTCTTTTTGAAAATAGGCTACCCCTTTTTTACCTCTTAAAAAATTTTCATAGGTTCTTTCTATGCCTTGCCTACCAATTTGTTCTCCCAACTCATAACTTGGTCTATTTCTTAGTTCATTAGAATTTACTTCACTTATGTATCCAAGTACATTTGCCATCGATTGGATGTGATAATCTCGTATGGATTTTTTTTGCAAATAGAAACCAGGGTACTTCCAGTTTTTTTCTTGAAAAAGGGCGTATTCTTCTTGCGATACTTGTTGCGTAATGATAGACGGTAACTTGTATGAATATTTTTTAGCCTTTCGTATTTGTTGAATTAAATCAACTTTCGAAATTGATATGATTTGACAAACTTCTAATGTATCAAATGCTGAACCATTTTCTGGCACATATAGCAAATCATAAGCGGGTTGATTTCCTACTAACAAAGTGCCATTGCGATCATAAATTAATCCTCTTTCTGAATAAATGGTTTGTTTTAAAATAGCATTATTGTCTGATAAGAGTTTGTATTTGTTTTGGACTAATTGGAGATAGACAAGCTGTGCCGTAAAACCAAAACTTACGAGTGCTATAACACCGATAAAAAAATACTTGCGAATCATTTCTTTTGCTTAAAAAAAAGGTGCCCAATCCAAATGAAAACTAAAGTAAAAATTCCTGTGAAAAAAGTTTTTTGAAAAACAATCAAAAGTGAAGAAAAGCTCAAATAAATAACAAAGAAATAAATCAAGTGATGGATAAAAACAACCCACATTGAAAAAAGAAATTGATTATAAATTGAAATTTGATTTAAGGAAGGAGAGGTTTCCTTAAGAAAACGTCCAAGGCTTAACGAAATAAGTTGTGGTCTTAAATAGGCGATACTAATTGCACTAATAGTGTATCCTCCTGCACTCTGAGTTAATAAATCAATTGTAAAACCCAATAAAAAAGCAAGTAAAATAAATTGAGTTTGATTTTTATCTAACCTATAGCGAAAAAAGAAAAAAACATAAATTAATGGGTTGATGGTGCCGAAAAAATAGAAACCGTTGAACAGAATTACCTGTAAGAAAACCAAAAAGAAAAATGTAATCAATATTGAAAAATCAAATGTTTTCATTGTCCATTGTTTTCAATCAAACTCTTAATTTCTTCTCGGTCTGTATTTTTCAAGATATAAACATTTTCCATTTCAACAGGACTGGTAAAAAGTGTTACTTCTAATGCATAATAGCCTTGAGTATTCGGTTTTTCTATATCTGTTATAGTCCCTAATGATACACCAATTGGAAAATAAGTAGATCTACCACTACTCACCACTGTATCACCCAAGGCCACATTTGTTGTGGCCACTATGTCATTGAGTTGCATTTTATAAGGCGATTTTCCAATCCAGCGAAGGGTTCCAAAAGAAGGGCTGTTTTTTAATCTCGCATTGATTCCTAAATCAAGATTCAATATTGAAATTACAGAGGCATAATTTGGACTTACTTGATTTACAATTCCTAAAATCCCATTTGCATCAATAACACCCATTTCAATTTCAACGCCATCATTTGAACCCTTATTGATCAAAGCAAAATTTCTTTTTTTGTGGTGGCTATTATTGATCACTCTGGAATTAATTATTGAGAAATTAAAACTATTTCCAAAAGGAGAGTTCGATTGACTTGTGAGCTCACTTTCTTTGATTAGTAAATTTTTAGACTTCAAAATTTGATTTTCTTGAATCAAATTTTCTATTTCATGCCTTAATTGAAAATAACGCATGAGATTATTCTTGGTTTCGTGAATATGCCCTGTTAGATATAAACTGATTTTATCAATTTGTGCTTGGTGAAAATAGCTCCTTTGTGATAAAAAAATAATAGAAAACAGCATTAATACAATGTATAGCACATCATTTTTGAAGGCCAATAACGCATTGATAATCCGCTGCATTAGTTTTTATTTTTTCAAAACGGTCTTAAAACGATCAATGTTTTTCAGAGCGATACCTGTTCCTCTAACAACCGCTTGAAGTGGATCTTCTGAAACATAAATGGGGAGGTCCGTTTTTAGAGAAAGCCTCTTGTCAAGGCCTCTAAGCAATGCGCCTCCTCCTGCCAAATAAATTCCAGTATTATAGATGTCAGCAGCTAATTCTGGGGGTGTTTGGGACAAGGCTTCCATAATGGCATCTTCGATTCGCACAAGAGATTTGTCTATCGCTCTTGCAATTTCACTATAGGAAATCCCAACTTGTTTGGGTTTTCCAGTCAGCAAATCTCGACCCTGAACTGACATATCTTCTGGAGGATTGTCAAGCTCTTCTATCGCACTCCCCACCAACAATTTAATTTTTTCTGCCGTTCGTTCACCCACAAAAAGATTATGTTTACTTCGCATATAATTAATGATGTCATTGGTAAACACATCCCCTGCAATTTTAATGGACTTATCACAAACGATTCCAGAAAGAGCAATGATAGCTATTTCAGTGGTGCCACCACCTATATCTACGATCATGTTCCCCTTAGGTTGCATGATATCTATGCCAATTCCTATGGCTGCCGCCATGGGCTCGTGGATAAGATAAACTTCCTTTCCATTGACTCGTTCTGCTGATTCTTTCACAGCTCTCATTTCTACTTCAGTAATTCCCGAGGGAATACAAATGACCATGCGAAGTGAAGGAGAAATGAATCTGCGTTTTAAGGCAGGGATGCTTTTGATTAACTGGCTAATCATTTGTTCTGAAGCATTGAAATCAGCTATTACACCATCTTTTAAAGGGCGCACAGTTCTAATGTTTTCATGTGTTTTACCCTGCATCATATTGGCTTCATGTCCAATAGCAATAACCTTTTCTGTGGTTCGGTCAATGGCTACTATGGAAGGACTGTCAACTACTATCTTATCATTATGAATGATTAGCGTATTGGCCGTACCAAGATCAATTGCAATTTCTTCAGTAAAAAACCCCATCCTTTCTTATTCTCACGTAAATGTAAAAAAATTAATGCTTGAAATGGCGTATTCCTGAAAAGACCATAGCAATATTGTGTTGATTGCAATAATCAATGGAATTTTGGTCCTTAATAGACCCGCCTGGCTGAATAACTTTATTAATACCTTCTTTACCAGCAATTTCAACACAATCTGGGAAAGGAAAAAATGCATCACTAGCCATAGCAGCATCTTTAAGCTTAAAGCCAAAGTGTTTGGCCTTCGCAATGGCTTGTTGAAGTGCATCCACCCTTGAGGTCTGACCTGTCCCTGAGGCTAATAATTGTTTGTTGTTGCTTAATACGATGGTATTTGACTTGGTGTGTTTACAAATCTTTGAGGCAAACAATAAATCTTCAATAGCTGACTGATCTGGTTTTATGTTAGTAACATAAGTTAAATCTTCAAGAGTATCAGTTTTCCGATCAGCATCCTGCATTAAAACTCCATTTAAACAAGAACGGATTTGATTGTCAGGTAGTGGTGAATCCTTTTGAAGGAGTAAAATACGATTCTTTTTTTCTTTTAAAAGGGACAAAGCATCTGCATTGAAGGCAGGTGCAATGACCACTTCACAGAAAAGAGAGTGTATTTTCTCAGCAGTACTTATATCAATTGTTTTATTGGTAATAAGGACACCTCCAAAAGCTGAAATAGGATCTCCAGCAAGTGCATCTTCATAAGCTTGTTTTAATTCTTCGCGTATAGCAAAGCCACACGCATTATTGTGTTTCAAAATACCAAATGCAGGAGGTCCATCATAGAACTCATTCATTAGTTGTACCGCTGAATCGATATCCAACAGATTATTATACGAAATGCTTTTCCCATGTAGTTGTTCAAGCAAATCTTCTAGTGGGCCAAAAAAAGTTCCCTTTTGGTGTGGATTTTCTCCGTAGCGAAGTGGAGTTGCTTCAGAACTGCTGACCTTGAGAATCATTTCATTACTATTAAAATGATTAAAAATAGAAGCATCATAGTGAGAGGAGATGTGGAAAGCTTTGGCAGCAAAATTTTTACGATCTTCTATATTGAACTCTCCTTTCTTTTGCTTCAAATATTCTAAAAAGAGATGATATTGATCTTTACTTGAAACACACAAGACATCATTAAAATTTTTTGCTGCTGCACGAATCAAAGCGATACCGCCAATATCAATTTTTTCAATAATATCAGCCTCACTTGCTCCAGATGCTACTGTCTTTTCGAAGGGATAAAGATCAACAATCACCAAATCAAAAACAGGAATGTCATAGCGAACCAATTCCTCTTGGTCTGAAGTGAAATGGGCTCGATTTAATATTCCTCCAAATACTTTGGGATGCAAAGTCTTAACTCGTCCACCCAAAATGGAAGGATACCCGGTAAGAGATTCAACAGCAACCACCTTGTATCCTTGCTTCTTTATATAGGCTTCTGTACCACCAGTTGAAAAAAAAGTTACTCCTTGGGAGGCTAATGTCTCTAGAATTGGATCAAGTCCAGACTTATCAAAGACAGAAATGAGAGCGTTAGAGATTTTACGATTTTGCATTTTTAAAAAACTTAAAGTGGAATATAGTGGGAGGCAATTTTTTCACAGATAGAAGCAAGCAACTTTTCATCAGCAGAACTGAAAGCATTTTGAGTATTAGAATCAATATCAATTTGACCAATATTAATGCGATCAACAAAAATAGGCACCACTAATTCTGATTTCACTTCTAGGCTACAAGCAATATAGTTTTGAGACTCTTTCACATCTGGAACATTCAAAGTTTGATTAGATAGGGCTACTTGACCACAAATACCTTTTCCAAAAGGAATGGAAGTATGTTCTGTAGGAATTCCAGAAAAAGCTTTCAAGTTTAGTGTCTGATTTTGATGATTGGCAAAATAGAACCCGACCCAATCAAAATGAGCAACCTCTTTTTTTAATTTATCACAAAGTTGTTGCAACTTAGATTGAAAAGAAAATTTTTTCTTTTCAAAGAGATTATTTGTCCAATCTAATAGTATATGATTTGATGTTTGGATCATTTTTCAAAAGTAAAAATTTAGTTGTGGAGTTTCCTTTAAAACGATAGAAGTTTTTACATTTAATTAACCTTAATATAATCTTATGGAGCAACGTATAAATGTTCAAGGCATGACGTGTTTGAATTGCCAAAAAACGGTCAAAGAAAAACTTGAAGCAATTGATGGTATTGACACGATAGAGGTCAATTTTGAAAAGGCTAATGCTCAATTTCAAACATCAAACCCACTACCCATAGAACAAATTGCTAAACAACTTGGGCCAAAATATACTGTGTCTGACGCAGGATCTGGAATAACTGCCAATTTTGACAAGAATAATAAACATATGTCAAAGTGGAAAGCATTAACTCCTTTGTGGCTCATTTTTAGCTATTTAATTTTTGCTACACTATTCTTACAACAATTCCGAACAACTCTAGAAATGGCAATGTATGATTTTATGGGATTATTTTTTATTGTGTTTAGTTTTTTTAAGTTTTTAGATTTAAAAGGTTTTCCAGACTCCTTTGCACAATATGATCCATTGGCAAGAAAAAGTAGATTGTATGGCCAAATTTATCCTTTTATTGAAACCCTTTTAGGAATTTTATTTTTATTGCAAAAAGCGTTGCTATTTTCTCTATTAACTACAGTACTTCTATTATCGATAACTACCTATGGAGTGATGAAAAGTCTTATGAATAGAAACAACATTACATGCGCTTGCTTAGGAACTACCCTTAAACTTCCTATGACTGAAGCAACCCTCATTGAAAATATTCTAATGATCACTATGGCTCTTGTAGGGCTGGTAGGATTTTGGTTATAAATACCATAGAACATAAACAGCTATCAACAAGCACAACTTAGTGCAATAAAAAACCCTGCTTTACAGCAGGGTTTTAGAAATTCAAAAAAATTGATTACATCATTCCGGGCATTCCGCCTCCGCCCATAGGTGGTGGAGTGTCTTCCTTAATATCAATCAATGCACATTCAGTGGTTAGGATCATTCCTGCTACTGAGGCAGCATTTTCCAAGGCTACACGAGTTACCTTTTTTGGATCAATAATTCCTGCCATTAGCATATCGACATAGCTGCCATCTTTAGCATTATAGCCATAATTCACAGCACCTTCTAATACTTTAGAAACTACAACTGAACCTTCACTTCCCGCATTTTCTACGATGGTGCGTAGGGGAGCTTCTACGGCTTTATTTATAATCTGGATGCCCGTGCCTTCATCATCATTGTCTGCTTTGATTTTGGCAAGCCCCTTTTTAGCTTCTAAAAGGGCAACACCTCCACCAGCAACAATACCTTCTTCAACGGCAGCGCGAGTAGCATGAAGGGCATCATCAACGCGATCTTTTTTCTCCTTCATTTCTACTTCGGAAGGAGCTCCAACATAAAGAACGGCCACACCACCAGATAATTTTGCCAAACGTTCTTGGAGTTTCTCTTTGTCATAATCTGAGGTAGTAGTTTCAATTTGTGCTTTGATTTGATTGACACGCGCTTTGATATCATCAACAGCGCCATTACCATTTACTACAGTAGTGTTGTCTTTATCAATAGTCACTTTCTCCGCTGTGCCTAACATTTCGATGGTTGTGTTTTCTAGAGTGAAACCACGTTCTTCTGAAATGACTGTTCCACCAGTTAGAATTGCAATATCTTCTAGCATTGCTTTTCTTCGATCTCCAAACCCTGGAGCCTTGACAGCGGCAATTTTTAGAGCACCTCTCAATTTGTTTACTACAAGGGTAGCCAAAGCTTCACCATCAACATCTTCTGCAATAACTAAAAGAGGTTTTCCAGTCTGAGCAACAGGCTCTAAAATAGGTAGAAGGTCTTTCATTGCTGAAATCTTCTTGTCATATAACAGAATATAGGGAGTTTCTAAATCAGCCTCCATTTTTTCAGAATCTGTCACAAAATAGGGAGATAGATATCCTCTGTCAAATTGCATTCCTTCAACGACATCAACATAAGTGTCTGTTCCTTTTGCTTCTTCCACAGTGATAACACCTTCTTTACCAACTTTTTCAAAAGCTTCAGTAATCAGTGTGCCAATGGTATCATCATTATTAGCTGAAATACTTGCTACTTGATGAATTTTTTCTGAAGAGTCACCAACTGCAACAGATTGTTTTCCGAGTGCTTCAACAATAGAATCAACAGCTTTATCTATGCCGCGTTTCAAATCTAGTGGATTTGCGCCGGCAGCTACATTTTTTAGACCTTCTTTCACTATTGCTTGAGCTAGAAGTGTTGCTGTGGTAGTTCCATCACCAGCAAGATCATTAGTTTTGGAAGCCACTTCTTTTACCATCTGGGCTCCCATATTTTCAAGAGCACCTTCTAATTCAATTTCTTTTGCAACAGTAACACCATCTTTGGTTACCTGAGGAGCACCAAAAGATTTTCCAATAATAACATTGCGTCCTTTTGGGCCTAGGGTTACTTTTACAGCATTGGCAAGTGCATCAACTCCACGTTTTATGCCATCTCTTGCTTCAATATCAAATTCGATTTTTTTTGCCATTTTATTTAAAATTTATGGATTTAAACAATTGCGAGTATATCGCTTTCTTTCATAATTAAATAATCTTTTCCCTCATGCTGAAGTTCAGTTCCTGCATATTTTCCATAAAGTACCTGATCACCAACACTAACCGTTATGGGATTGTCTTTTGTTCCATTCCCAACGGCAACAACAGCTCCTTTTTGTGGCTTTTCTTTTGCTGTATCGGGAATAATAATTCCAGAAGAAGTTTTAGTTTCTGCAGCAGCAGGCTCAATGAGAACTCTGTCTGCAAGCGGTTTGATAGTTATTTTACTCATGATTATTTTAATTTTTATTTTTTACTCAATAGGACACAAATTATGCCAAGCAACTTTGAATGACAATTTGTTAAGTTGTAGAATTAATAACTGACAGGCTGACATTTTAATCCCGCTAAAAGGCTCAATTGTCAGATGGTTCAATAGGAATTTCAGGAATTTCTTCTGTTTCTGGTGCCAATTCTGGAACAGCGGCAGGTTGTGAGGTTGTAGTACCATCATCCAACAATCTAGAATCTTGTACGCTTCCTGATCGTTCAAGCGTAATGTTTGACGCTAAGATTAAAACCATTAATAGAACTGATAAAACCCAAGTACTGCGATCAAGAAAGTCGCTAGTTTTTTGCACCCCTCCAATTTGTTGAGAACCTCCTCCTCCAAAAGAAGAAGACAAACCACCCCCTTTGGGATTTTGTACCATGACCACCAAAATTAGCAGAAAACAAACCACTAAGATTAGGGCGATAAAAATTGAAAATGTACTCATAATGTTAACGGTTTAAGTTTTTTTGCAAATCCCTTATCACATTAATTTGGTTGGCAAAGAAACTATTTTTTTCTGGATATTTCAAACGTAAAATTTCATAAGCCTGTATAGCCCTATCATATTTCTTTTGTTTAACAAAAACTTTTGCGAGGGTTTCGGTCATCAATTCCTCGGTTGACGTCCAACTTGGCTCACTAAGGTCTTCATTTTTTGAGACGGTTTCTTTTTTAGGGTTAATTTTTGGTTGTTGAGCTAAAAAGGCATCAACAAGGGCAAAACGTTCGTTTGGGGTAGAAGACTTTGATTGATCACTTTTTTTGGTTTCTACAAATTGAATCCAATCTGTGAAAGTCATTTGGGAGGGTGGAGATGTTTCAGTTTTTTCTTTGCTTATTTTCTCGTTCGTAGTAGGATTCTTTTTTTTGGGTTTCTTGACTACTTTTTTTAAGGGCTTATTTTTTTCTGTTTTATGAATAACCTTATCACTTATTTTTATTTGCTTCTCTTTCCAATCAAAAAGTAACGATCGATCATATGTTCTCGCAGAAGTCTGATGAAGCAAATGTTCAACGTCCTTTTGCTTATGGATTTCAGACCACTTGGCTAAGTAGAGCCAGGTGGTTTGAAAAAAAGGGAAACGCTCTTTTAGGGCTAACAATTTTTCAAATTCTTCCTTTGATTTTAAATCAAGCTGCTCTATGATGTCAAAAAAAGGTTTTTCTAGGTCTACCATTTAGCCAATGTTGAATTAAAAATATCTTGAGTTATCCGCTCAAAAATTTCTTTATGTGCTGTGTCAATCACATCATAAACCTGTTTGTCAGCAGGGAAGTCATAAAAAAAGGAAAAAGATTTACTAAAATCATCTTCTTCTCTTTTTGTGTTGGTAAAGGTGAGATGAACAGTCATTTTTAAACGGTTTTGTGCAGCCGTGTTTTCAGCAGTAGCAGACATGGGGGTAACGCTATATTCTGTGATATCTCCCTCATAAATAAGGTCACCGTCTGCACTCACTAAATCCAAATTAGTTAAGTTTAAGATCAAATCTTGGAGAGCTACAGTAAAATCCCGATCTAACCCAGGTTCCACAGTTGAGCCGGGTTTGTTTCCTGCCACATTCACAAAATAATTAACTTGAAAAGAGGAAGTGCCAGGGGGGATTGAAGCCCCTGTAAAAGAATAAATTCCACAGCTCACAAAAAACGGGAACATGCCTAACCCAAGAAGTATTTTCACTTTATGAATTCTCGACATTATGCAAATCAAATTGTTTAATTTTTCGATAAAGTGTGCGCTCCGAAATTCCCAACTCATCTGCTGCCAATTTACGCTTTCCTTTATTGCGAATCAAGGCACTTTTAATCATTTCGATTTCTTTTTCTAAAAGAGATTGTGGTTCTTCCTCAACAATTGCCTCTGCATAATCATCATAGGGAGTGATTTCCTGATTGGGTTGTATTTCTTTTTCCTTTGGAATGGAGTTTTCAGAAATGGGAATCGCTTCTAAAGTATTTTTTGGGATGGCCTCGCTTTCTGACTCTTTCTTACCATAAATTTTTTCAATTAAGCCCTGGCTTTTTTCTTGGACATTTACATTTTCTTCTTGTATCAGTTCTAAGGTTAATTTCTTTAAATCGTTTAGATCGCTTTTCATATCAAAAAGCACTTTATAAAGAATTTCTCGTTCTGTAGAAAAATCACTTTCTTTTTTTTGATCGCTTAAAAGCATGGGTAGGTTTTTCCCACTATCGGGCAGATACCCTCTGAGAATTGATGGATCTATTTCTCTGGCCTTTTCAAGAACTGAAAGTTGTTCTGCCACATTACGCAATTGTCTGATATTTCCATTCCAACGGTAGTTGAGAATCATCTTTTGGCTTTCTTCTGTAAGTTTTAGAGTGGGCATATGATATTTTTGGGCAAAGTCTGATGCAAACTTCCTAAATAAAAGAGGGATGTCTTCTTTTCGTTCCCTAAGCGGTGGCAAGGGTATTTCAATTGTACTTAATCTATAATAGAGGTCTTCTCTAAATTTCCCTTTTTGGATAGCTTCAGGCATATTGACGTTGGTAGCACCAACTATACGAACATTTGTTTTTTGGACTTTAGAGGCTCCCACTTTGATAAACTCTCCAGTTTCTAGCACTCGTAGCAAACGCACTTGGGTAGGAAGCGGTAGCTCCCCAACTTCATCTAAAAAGATTGTTCCACCGTCGGCAACTTCAAAATAGCCAGAACGTGTTTGAGTGGCTCCAGTAAACGCTCCTTTTTCATGACCAAATAATTCACTGTCAATAGTACCCTCTGGAATGGCTCCACAATTTACAGCAATGTATTTTGCATGCTTTCTGTGGGAGTATTGATGAATTATTTTTGGAATATTTTCTTTACCCACTCCACTTTCGCCAATGACTAAAACCGATATATCTGTGGTTGAAACTCGAAGCGCTTTTTCTAAAGCACGATTCAGTCCAGTGTGATTTCCTATGATTCCAAAACGTTGTTTGACACCCTGTAGTGATTCCATAATTAAATTGAGTTTGAATGACCTATTGCTTTTCCAAGGAGTGTTGCCGCTGTACAATCAGTAATTTTGACATCCACAAAATCACCAGCCTTATAATGTTCCTTTGGAAAAACTACCACAGTGTTTTGTGTTGTTCTACCACTCCAAAAAGCATCAGATTTTTTTGATGGCTTTTCAACCAGCACACAAACTGTTTTGTTTATATACGCTTGTGTCCGAAAATGGCTGTGTTTTTGTTGTAATTCAATAATTTCCTTTAGCCGTCTTTTTTTGATTTCTAATGGCACATTATCAGGAACTTTTCTAGCGGCTAACGTGCCTGGTCTTTCTGAATAGGCAAACATAAATCCAAAATCATATTTCACATAGTCCATAAGCGAAAGAGTGTCACAATGATCTTCTTCTGTTTCTGTGGGAAACCCAGCAATCATATCATGAGAGATACCACAATCGGGTATTATTTTTCGAATATTGTCTATCAATTCAAAATATTGTTCTCTGCTATGCAACCGATTCATTTTTTTTAAAATTCTATTACTTCCAGACTGAACAGGGAGGTGAATATAGTTACAAATGTTAGCATGTTTGGCCATCGTTGCGAGAACCTCTAAAGACATATCCTGTGGATTTGAGGTTGAAAAACGTAGCCGAATTTTTGGTTGCACAGAAGCCACCATGTCTAATAGATGATGAAATCGAATAGCTGTATTTTGTTGTAGTGTGGTGGCTTTTTCAAAATCTTTTTTAAGACCCCCGCCATACCATAAATAGCTGTCCACATTTTGACCTAAAAGCGTAATTTCTTTAAACCCTTTTTGAGCAAGATCTTCGACTTCTTTGAGAATACTCTTTGGATCGCGACTTCTTTCTCTACCTCTTGTAAAAGGTACTACACAAAATGTACACATGTTGTCACATCCTCTTGTGATGGAAATAAAGGCCGTGATTCCATTTGAGTTGAGTCTAACTGGAGCAATGTCTCCATAGGTTTCTTCTTTAGAAAGAATAACATTAACAGCTTCTCTTTCAGCATATACTTCTTCTAAAAGATTGGGTAAATCTTTATAGGCGTCTGGACCTACCACTAAATCCACTATCTTTTCTTCTTCTAGGAAACGGTGTTTTAAACGCTCAGCCATGCAACCTAATACTCCGACTTTTACTTTTGGGTTAACTTTTTTTAGCCCATTAAAATGAACTAATCTATTTCGCACTGTTTGCTCTGCTTTCTCTCTTATAGAGCAGGTGTTTAATAATATTAGGGAAGCTTCTTGCAGTTCATTTGTAATAGCATATCCTTCATTTTGAAGAATAGAAGCAACTACCTCACTGTCAGCAAAATTCATTTGACATCCATAGCTTTCGATATAAGCAATCCTTTTGGCTAAAAAGGTAGACTTTGATAGGGTCACCCCTTCATAGGCATACGGATTATTGATGGCTGTAGAATTTGTTTTTGATTTCATTGCTTAACTCAAAATTGTTTTGCCCTGCAAAATTAAGAAAAAAGCCAGCAATATTGACATTTTGTCAGTTTGTTGTTAAGAAGGCAAAAAAAGGTATTTAGTGGGGTAATTTATCTCTTAATAGTCCATAAGCCCATGTCCCAAGAGTGGCAGCTGCGATGACAATTAAAATAGGATAAAAACCAGCACCTAATAAAGTGAACATAGGTCCAGGGCAAGCACCTGTGATAGCCCAACCTAATCCAAAAAAAATACCACCATACAGATAGCGTTTAACACCATATTCTTTATCAGTTAAAATAATTGGTTTTCCAAAGAATGATTTTAGTTTAAGGCGTTTGATGAGTTGAATACCTAAAACACCTACTGCTAATGCTGCACCAATTACACCATACATGTGGAATGATTCGAATTGAAACATTTCATAAATTCTGAACCATGAAGCTGCTTCAGACTTATACATGGTAATTCCAAAAACGATTCCTATTAGTAACAATAAACGATTTTGCATGGCTTAAAATAAATTTGGTAAAATGATATGATTCATTATTAATCCTCCTATAAAAAATCCAATTACAGCAAAAAGAGAAACGATTTGCAGATTGCTCAAACCTGAAATGGCATGACCAGAAGTACAACCTCCAGCATAGCGAGTTCCAAAACCTACAAAAAAGCCACCTAATACAAGAAAGGCTAAAATTTTCGGTTTCTTAAGGGCTTCAATTCCAAATAATTCGTCAGGAACATAATTTTTTCCACCCGTTTTAATATTGATCGATTCTAATTGGTGTATAGTTGCTTCACTTATAGCCACTACATTATCATGTGAGAGAAGGTTGGCCCCTAGCCAACCCCCGATAATAGCTCCAAGAACAACTATGAGATTCCATCGCTGTGCTTTCCAGTCAAACTTAAAAAAAGAACTTGTTTTTCCTGCACCACAAATGGCACAAAATGTTCTAAGGTTGGAAGACATTCCAAAACTCTTATCTAAAAACAAAAGCGAAAGAAAGACAAGGCCAATCATCGGCCCACCAACGTACCAGGGCCAGGGTTCAAAAATAAAATCCATTAAAATTAATTAGTTGTTGGACATATGTAATCTGTGGTATCTATGGCGGCTTCTTGAATAGCTTTAAAACCTCCTGCGACATCAATAAAATTATGAACGCCTCTACTTTTTAATATGGAGGCTGCGATCATGCTTCTGTATCCCCCAGCACAATGAATATAAAACGTTTTATCTTTAGGGAAGGTGTCAAAATAATCATTGATATAATTTAAAGGGGAATGCTTTGCAATTGACATGTGCTGTGAGATATATTCACCTTCTTGTCGAACATCAAAAACAATCACAGATTTTTCTTTTAGCAAATGGCTTTTGAGTTCATGTGCTGTGTGGCTCTCAACCTGATCAAGTTCCTTTCCTGCAGCTTCCCATGCAGCAATACCTCCTTCGAGATAGCCTAATGTATTGTCAAAACCTACCCGAGCCAAACGGGTGACGGTTTCTTCTTCACGCCCTTCTGGTGTAACCAACAAAATAGGTTGTTTTACATCTCCAATGAGAGTACCAACCCAAGGGGCAAAACCTCCATCAATTCCAATAAAAATTGAACGAGGGATGTGTTTTTTTGCAAATTCATCTTGATGGCGGACATCTAATACAACAGCGCCCATTTCATTGGCTAAGTCTTCAAATTGATGCGGAGAAATTGGGGTGGTTCCTTTTTGCAATACTAGGGCAACATCTTCATAACCCTGTTTATTCATTTTAACATTCAATGGAAAATATTGTGGAGGAGGTAAAAGTCCGTCAGTCACTTCTTTAACAAACTCGTCTTTAGACATATTTTCACGTAGGGCGTAGTTTGTTTTCTTTTGATCTCCAAGGATGCCAACAGTTTCTTTACTTAAATTTTTACCGCAAGCTGACCCAGCACCATGAGCAGGGTAAATGAGTAAAGAATCTGGAAGGGGTATTATTTTATTACGTAAACTGTCATAAAGAATACTAGCAAGGTCTTCTTGTGTGAGATCCTCCCCTTTTTGGGCTAAGTCGGGTCTTCCTACGTCACCTAAAAAGAGGGTATCTCCACTAAATAATGCATGAGGTCTATTTTGCGCATCTTTTAGTAAATAGCAACTACTTTCCATAGTATGCCCAGGGGTGTGTAAAAGTGTAATGGTAAGGTCACCCAATGGGAAATCTTGTCCGTCTTTAGCAATAATACTATCAAATGCAGTTGTTGCATTGGGACCAAAAATGATGGGAGCACCTGTTGCTTTAGATAAAGTCAAATGTCCACTGACAAAGTCGGCATGAAAATGAGTTTCAAAAATATATTTTATTTGTGCATTATCCTTTTTAGCCTTGGCTATGTAGGGCTCCACTTCTCTCAATGGATCAATGATAGCTACTTCGCCATTGCTTTCAATATAATAAGCTCCTTGAGCCAAGCAGCCAGTATATATTTGTTGTATGTTCATTTCATTTTATTTGGTTATAAAAATATATACTATGGTTTAAAAATTTAAAATTATTCATAAGATATATTTATTCAATCATTATTTTGCCTTCTTATATCGTCTTTTATACCACTTTTGTCTAAAAAGCCATCAAAGTGATCAACAGCATCATTCGTGTCTATAAATAAATTTTCAGCTTTTAATATTTCAATAAGTTTACTTTTGAAGATGCGGTCTCTTGTTGGGCCAATTGCTCCAGCGATTAAAATTCTTATTCCATTTTTTTTTAGTTTTCCAAAAAAAATGACAAGTTGTTTGGTTGCAGTAGCATCTATATAGTGTATTGATTCTGCATTGAGTATGAGTCCTTTTACAAGCCCACTTTTGTTTTCTAAATGATATTGAATGAGGTTTTTGAAATACTGAATGTTTCCAAAATAAAGTTGCCCATCAAAACGTAAGATCAAGAGATCCTCACGAAGTGTTAATTTATCGGGAAATCGATTTATATTTCTAAAATAGGGGGTGTTTCCAACCCTACCTAAAATAGCATGATGAGGTTTAGAAGTGCGATAAACTAAGTGCAACAATGAAAAAAGTACACCTAATAGAATGCCTTCTTTAATTCCAAGTGAAACCGTAAGTATTAAGGTTAAAATAAGAACAAAAAATTCTTGCCTATGATACAAAAATAGCCTTTTGGGATACTGAAAATCGATTAGCCTTACCACGGCCCTAATAATGACAGCAGCTAAAATTGTTTTGGGGAGATAATAAAACCACGGCGTGAAAAAAAGAAGGATTAGGCTAACAACAAAGGCACTAACCAATGAAGCTATACCACTTTTAGCCCCGGCTTGATCGTTGATTGCAGTTCGTGAAAAGCCACCAGTGGTTGGATAGGACTGAAAAAAAGAACCCATTATGTTTGCACCTCCCAAGGCAATTAGCTCTTGATTTGGTTGAACTTCATAATTATTGTGTTTTTCTTGAAACGCTTTGGCAAGAGATATAGCCTCCATAAATGCAATTAGTGCTAGAGTAATAGCAAATGGAAAAAGTTCAATAAGATTATAAAGTGAAATTTCAGGAATACTAAAATTAGGCAATCCTTGAGGGACTTTTCCTACGATTTGAATTCCTTTTTCTTCCCAAGAAAAAAATTTTGATAGAAAAATACCCAAAACCATAATTATTATTACTCCTGGCACTTTAAATTTAAATTTACCTAATACAAACATGAGTGTCAATGCACTCAACCCGATATACAGACTAAAAAGATTTATCGAAGAAAAATGCATTAGTATTGATTGTAATACTTCATAGATTTGACTACCCGTTGGAATAGGTATGCCTAAGAGGTGTTTGATTTGAGTCATCCCAATGATGATTGCAGCTGCGGAGGTGAATCCACTTATTACAGGTTTTGATAGAAAAGAAACTACAAAGCCCATATTCAAAAGCCCCATTATAATTTGGAGAAGACCTACCATAAAGGATAGCGCTATGGCCAATAAGATATATTCTTCCGGACTAGACAGAGCGAGGGCTCCTAGTCCAGTTGCAACAAGCAATGAATCCATTGCTACTGGCCCCACAGCTAACTGTCTTGAGGTGCCTAGTATTGCATAAATGACCTGAGGAGTTAGAGCAGCATAGAGCCCATAAATTGGTGGCAAGCCTGCAATTAGCGCATAGGCCATGCCTTGTGGAATTAATAAGATACCAACGGTGACTCCTGCAAAAAGATCACCTTTTATATAATCTTTTTTGTAGTTTGGAAGCCATTCTAAGATAGGGAATAAACGTCTAATCATGATGTTGAATGACTTCAAAATTTAATGTTTGATAATAAAAATAGTAGTATTAAATTTAGAAGATAGTTACTGCCACAAAAATACAAAATTTGATAGTTCCAAAAAAACTTAACTACTTTTGCAGCAATCATAATATTTGAAATGTCCAAAAATTTAGTTATTGTTGAATCGCCTGCAAAGGCAAAAACGATCGAAAAATTTCTAGGAAAAGAGTTCAAAGTAGCATCTAGTTTTGGGCATATTGCCGATTTACCTTCTAAAGAGTTGGGGGTTGACGTGGAGCAAAATTTTACACCAAACTATATTGTTTCGCAAGACAAGAAAAAGGTGGTAAATGAATTAAAAAAACTAGCAAAAAAAGCCGAAATGGTTTGGTTAGCAAGTGATGAGGATCGGGAAGGAGAGGCCATTGCATGGCACCTTGCAAACCAATTAAACCTTTCTGATCAAAACTCGAAGCGGATAGTTTTTTCTGAAATAACGAAAAATGCAATTTTGAAGGCGATTGAAAAGCCAAGAGCCATAAATTATAATTTAGTTAATGCACAACAAGCCAGAAGGGTTTTGGATCGTTTAGTGGGTTATGAGCTTTCTCCAGTGCTTTGGAAAAAAATTAAAACTGGTTTATCTGCTGGTCGTGTTCAATCGGTTGCAGTTCGATTGATTGTTGATCGGGAGCGAGAAATTCATGTTTTCAAGCCAAAGGAAACATTTAAGACAAAGGGGCAATTCCAAACCATTTCGGGAGCTCTTTTTGAAGCTCAACATAACAAAGAGTTCGATAAAGAAGCCGACACAAAAAAGTTTTTAGAAGACCATAAAACAGCATCTTTTAAAGTCGATCAAATTCAAATCAGACCGGGAAAAAAAACACCCGCGCCACCTTTTACAACCTCAACACTTCAGCAAGAAGCAGCCAGAAAGCTTTATTTTTCTGTAAGCAAAACCATGAACTTGGCTCAGCGACTCTATGAGGCAGGATTGATAACCTACATGAGAACAGATAGCGTCAACCTCTCAAATGAGGCAAAAGAGGCGATCCATCAAAAAATATCTCAAACTTTTGGCGCAAACTATTTACAAGCTCGAAATTTCAAAACCAAAAATAAGGGTGCTCAAGAAGCACATGAGGCGATTAGACCTACCGACCCCCTAAGAGAAACGATACATGAGCTTGAATATGATCAAAAGCGACTTTATGAACTTATTTGGAAACGTAGTGTGGCCTCACAAATGGCAGATGCTGTTTTAGAAAGAACAAAAATTACGATTAATTCATCTGCAACGTCAATTCCTTTTTCTGCTACTGGCGAGGTGATTACTTTTGATGGGTTTTTAAAATTATACATAGAAGGGTTAGACGATAATGAAGAGGAAATGACAGGCTTATTGCCAAAGATGAAAGAAGGAGAAAATCTTATGCTGAAAAAACTCACCAGCACACAACGCTATTCTAAACCCCCCTTCAGATATAGTGAAGCTTCTTTGGTAAAAAAATTAGAAGAACTTGGCATTGGCAGACCCTCCACCTATGCACCAACCATTTCAACAGTTCAAAATAGAGGGTATATAGAAAAGGGAAGTTCTGAAGGAAAACAACGAAGTTATTTACAACTCACTCTGCAAAATCAACTTCTTAAAGAAACAGTATTGACTGAGAAAGTGGGAGCTGATAAAGGCAAGTTAATTCCTACTGACATTGGAAACATTGTCAATAACTTTTTGGTAGCAAATTTTGAATCCATCTTAGATTTTAATTTTACTGCCCAAGTGGAAACAACTTTTGATAATATTGCACGTGGTGAAGAAGATTGGATTAAAATGATTAAGCATTTTTATGGAGATTTTCATACCAATGTAGATTATGTGAGCAACAATGTGCAAAGAGAATCTGGTGAACGAGAATTGGGAGTAGATCCAAAAAGTGGCAGACCAATTAAAGTCCGTTTAGGAAAATTTGGTCCTATGGCACAAATTGGAAATGTTTCTGACGAAAACCCACCCCAATATGCGAGCCTAACTCCAGATCAACAATTAGAAACGATCACTTTCGAAGAGGCGTTATCTCTTTTCGAATTACCAAAAATTTTAGGTCACTATGAGGGGGAAGAAGTTTCTGTCAACAATGGTAGATATGGACCTTATATAAAATTTAATAAAAGCTTTGTTTCACTCCCAAAAACAACTGACCCTAGAAACGTAGACTTAGAACAAGCCGTGGTCCTCATTGAGGAAAAGAGAAAAGCTGATGCGCCTATCTACGTTTTCAAAAATCAAGATGTTACTAAAGGGGTTGGTCGTTTTGGTCCTTTTTTAAAGTGGAATGGATTGTTTATTAATGTAAATAAAAAGTATGACTTTGATCAGCTTTCTGAAGTTGACATAGAAGAATTGATTGAAGATAAAATACAAAAAGAAAAAGATAAAATCATCCACAATTGGGAAAATGCCGGAATTCGTGTAGAAAAAGCGAGGTGGGGTCGTTCTGCCATAATAATGGGGCGAAAAAAAGTAGAATTGCCGAAAACGGTTGATGCAAAAAAAATGACTTTGGAAGAAGCCAAAAATCATTTAGGAGTAGGAGCAAAAGCAAAACCCAAGCGAAAAACTAAAAAAACCAAATGAGTTTGGAATTATTGATTCCGGTTGAAGAACAGAGTCAATTGGGAATGAGTCTGTTACCAGATCAGATATTAGGAAAAAATATTTCTCTTCATACTGCAGCAGAAGGGCTACCCGAACTGAGTGGTTTATCTGTTGCACTAATAGGCCTGGAAGAAAACAGAAACAGTTATTTTCCAAATATCCATTTTGAACTAGCCGCTTTTAGGAAGTATTTTTATGAGCTATTTCCTGGCAATTGGAATATTAAAATTGCCGATTTAGGAGATCTACCCAACGGGAAAACCGTAGAAGACACCTATTTCGCTTTAAAAGAAATTGTGTCCCATCTGCGGCAAATGAATATCATCCCGCTGATTATTGGAGGAAGCCATGATTTGATTTATCCTCTTTATCAGAGTTATCAGGAACTCAATCAATTGGTAAATATAGTTTCAGTTGACAGGTCTTTCGATTTTTCTCAAGAAGATGAGTTGATTTCTGGGCGATCTTACATGAGTAAAATTATTATGAATCATCCTAACCTATTGAATAGCTATACCAATCTTGGCTATCAAAGTTATTATTGCGCCCAAGAAGAGAGAGATCTAATAGAAAAATTGTTCTTTGATGCTATTCGATTAGGAAATGTTTTAGACCACGTAGAGCAAACAGAGCCCTTTTTTAGAGATGCCGATATTGTTGGGTTCGATATGAAATGTTTATCTTGGGATGCTACCTCAGATAAGCATCACGGCACTCCCAATGGAATTGATTCAAGATCAATCTGTTCTTTAGCCAGATATGCAGGAATAAGTGATCGAGTTGCTATTTTTGGGATTTTTGAATTGCCTTCTACTCAAATTTTTTTGCAATTGCTGGCACAGACAATTTGGTATTTTCTGGAAGGAGTAAATTATCGTTTTGGTGAATATCCAGTTGCAGTAGGTGTCGATTTTACCAGCTATACGGTAGAAATGACACATCAAACCATACGTTTTTTTAAGAGTGAAAAAAGCAATAGATGGTGGATGGAAATAACAAATGATTTTATTGTTAATAATAAATTAAAAACTTCTACGTTATTACCATGCACGGAAGAAGATTATCGTGAAGCGTTGAATAATAAATTACCTGAAAAGTGGTTAAATGCGTTGAAAAGATTAAATTAGGCTCAAAATCGAAACAGTATAACCTACTGATGTTTGCTAAAGATTTAAAACCGAAAGTAAAAAATTTATAGATATTCTATAGTTGATGAAAAAAGTGTTGGTTTTTGTTTTGATTGGTTTTACCCTTGCCTCCTGTGGAATGAAAAACAGGGGAGAATTAATAGGTGTTAAGCGAAAGAAATATTTCAGTGAAAAACCCTTTGGGATGACACTCGTAGAAGGTGGAGCCTACATCATGGGAAAATCTGATGAAGATGATGCACGTCTTTATAATGCTCCAGCAAGAACGGTAACTGTTCCATCATTTTATATGGATGAAACAGAAATTACCAACAGTGAATATTTACAATTCATATATTGGGTCAAAGATTCAATAGCACTTGCGATGCTTGCTCGAAAAGCAGATGAATTAGAATTAGGAGAAGACAACAAAGATGGAATAGGCGAATTTGCTTTTAAAGATTCTGATACTTCCAAACTCAGTGAGTTTCAAAAATACATGAGAGAAAATTATTATGATTTAAGTGAAGATCCATTTGCTGGTAAAAACTTAAATTTTGATGCTGACTTGACATGGGACACTGAGGACTATGTTGATCAGGCTTATGCTGAGGTGATGGATTCTCTTTATTTGCCTCCTGAACAATGGTATAATGGTGAAATGAAATTAGATGTGTCTAAGGTTGTTTATGCCTACACTTGGTTTGATGCCGAAGCGGCTTCAGCAGAATCAAGAAGAACTAGAGAGCAATTTTTGGATCGTACTCCTTATATCAAAAAAGAAGAAATACAAGTGTATCCAGATACGACAGTATGGATAAAAGATTTTACCTACTCTTATAACGAGCCGATGCACAATGATTATTTCTCTCATCCGGCATATCAAGATTATCCTGTGGTTGGCGTCTCTTGGCGGCAAGCAGTAGCTTTTTGTAATTGGAGAACAAACTTTAAAAATGACTACCAAAGAGGTAAAGGAAAACCGTTTGTTAGTAGATTTAGATTACCCACAGAAGGGGAATGGGAATATGCTGCGCGTGGAGGAATTCCATCTGGTACATATCCTTGGGGAGCACCTTACCTCTTAAATGACAGAGCTTGTTTCCTAGCCAATTTTAAACCATTAAGAGGAGACTATGCTGCCGATCAAGCTGTCTACACTGTGGAAGCAAAATCTTACGAGCCTAATGACTATAATTTGTACAATATGGCTGGCAATGTTGCAGAATGGACCAATTCTTCTTACGAACCAGGGTCCTACGATTATGTAGCTTCTTTAAACCCCAATATGTCTTTTGAAAACGAGAAACGAAAAGTTGTTCGTGGTGGAAGTTGGAAAGATGTGGCATACTACCTAAGAGTAAGTTCAAGAGATTTTGAGTATTCCGATTCTGCAAGAAGCTATATAGGTTTTAGAACGGTGCAAGATTACTTAGGATCACAAAAAGTTAAAATAAAATAAGACCTCAAAACACTAAATTTATTTATATTTAAGGACTAAATAATTTAAAAAATGAATGATAAAGCATTAAACAAAAGATTAAGAGGTAAAATTGCCATGCACATGCTCTTTGGATTAGGAGGAGCTGTTGTAATTATTGGAGCTCTATTTAAGATTCTTCACTTAGAAATTGGTCCAATAACGGGTGGATTGGTTTTAGGCTTAGGTTTGGGTACTGAAGCTTTAATTTTTACAGTCGCTGCACTGAACACAGGAGAGATCAAAGAGGAGCATCAAGATTATGTCAAAAAAGTGAAGGTGGGAGCCTCAAAGCCAGCATCTGGTGGAGGTGGAAGTCTTTCAAGCAAAATTGATGAGCTTATGAAAGAAGCAAAATTAGACGTTGGTCTTATGAAAGATTTGGCTTCAAGCATTAAAGATTTGGAAACTTCTGCAAAATCTTTGGCACCTGCCTCAGAAGCATTAGCTGCAACTAAAACCTATGGTGAAAAGTTAAACATGGCTTCAAGCCAGCTTGAGCAACTCAATTCTGCTTTTCAGAGTCAACTACAACTTTCACAAAAAAGCAATACATTCAATGCAGAGATGGATAAAAATGCAGCTCAACTCAAACAACAAATGGATAGCTTAGGTAAAAACTTAGCTAATCTAAACTCGGTTTATGGCGGTATGCTTTCGGCCATGTCATCAAATAAATAGATTAAATAATGGCTGGAGCTAAAGAAACCCCTAGACAAAAACTAATTAGTTTAATGTATTTGGTGTTTATCACCATGCTTGCATTAAATGTTAGTAAAGAAGTACTTGATGGTTTTGGGCAAATGTTCGAAAAAATCTCTGACGCCAATGAAAGGGTGGATGAAAGTAATAATCTACTTTTAGAAAATATCGTTGCCAATGCTGAAGAGAAAGGTGGTAAATGGATCGGTCACAAAAGAACAGCAGAACAAATCAAAACAGAATCGGATGCTTTTTACAGTGCTATTGAAGAGCTTAAAAATACTATCACCGAAAAGCAAAGAGAAAAAGATCCTGATTTGAAAGAATTTTCTCAAATGGACAAGGGTGAAGCCTTAGATGTTATTTGGTTTAAGGAAGGCTCAGAAAGTGCAAAAAATGAATTCATTGAAATGGTTCAAGAATATAAGGCACACGTCATTCAAGTTTTTGGTAGTCAATACCCAGAATCTATCGAAATGGTTGAGGCAAGATTTTTTACTGGTGATGAAAACAACAATATCAAAAACAGAGATGAGATAGATGAGCCTTGGTTAGACGCTAACTTTAAGGGCTTTCCTCTAATTTCTTCATTGGCAAAATTATCCATGATGCAAAATGACATTCGTCAAACCGAACATGATGTTTTAACGACGTTGATGGGGAAAGAATTAAAAATGTCTTCTAAAGTTAATTCTACTAACTATACCAGCCTTTTAATTACAGAAAAAGGGGCCTATTATCAAGGAGAAACTTTTGACGGGAGTGTTATCTTAGGAAGAAAAGGAGGAGCTCAGAATCCTAACTCAGTCGATATAAAAATTGATGGAAGAAAACTTTCCGGCAAAGACTATGAACTCATCCCTGGTGGAATAAAATTAAATGTTACGGCTGGATCTCCCGGAGATCATCTAATTGAAGGAGACCTTGTTTTTCTTGAAGAAGGAGAAGAGTCTAGAATTTCGGTTAGTCAAAGTTTTGCAGTTATTAGTAAACCCAATTCAGCAGTAATTTCTGCAGATAAGATGAATGTTGTATACCGAGGAGTTGACAACCCTATAACAATTTCTATACCGGGCATTGCTGACAATAAAGTCAATGCTAGTGCACCTGGCTTGAAACGTGAAAGAGGCAGTAAATATAGTTTGTCTCCAAAATCTGGAAGAGAAGTAAAAATTAACGTAACAGGTACTTTACCAGACGGTAAAAAAGTATCTTCAATTTCTTCTTTTAGGATTAAAGACATACCAAAACCCTCTGGATTTTTTAGAGGTAAAACGGGTGATTTTACCCTACCGAAATCAAGTTTAGAAAGAGGATCAGTAGAAGCAAGGTTAGAAGACTTTGATTTTGATTTACCTCTGAAAACAACCGAGTTTCGTTTTAGAGCTCCTGGACAGCCTAGTATGGTTATAAAAGGAGACAAATTAGACACTAGAGCAAAAAACGCTTTAAGTAGGATTAAAAATGGTCAAACCGTTATTATTTCAGATATCAAGGTGGTTATACCTTCAAATCCTAGTTATAAATTAAAACCTACAAGACCCATTTCGATCACAATAAACTAAGGATTATGTCAAACCACATTAAGTCATTTATTGTTTCAATTATTATTGCTTCACCATTTGTTTGTGTTGGACAATCCAACTTGCTGAATGCTAAAGTACCAACGGATATTGGGAAATTGTCAGAAGTGCAAATTGCATCAAACGACAATACACCCGTACCTTATGGATTTGTTGATGATAGAGATGTAATGTGGTCTAAAATAATTTGGGAAACTATTGATTTGGATGAGAGAATTAATTTTCCTTTATACTATCCCACTGTGAACAATGGTCTTTTATCTTCTACAAGAAAATCACTCTTTAGAATTTTGATGGACAATATCAAATCAGGTGAAATTACTGAGATTTATAGAACATCGTATTTCAATGACAAGCTTACTTTTGACGATCTTCAGCAATCTTTATTGTCCAGACAGCTTTCATCCGAAGGAATTGAAAAATCTAATGCTGGAGAAGAAGTTTCTGAAAATGATTATGATATCTATAAAATAGAGTCAGACAAAATTATGCAATATCGCATCAAAGGAACTTGGTATTTTGACAAGCGTCTAGGCGAATTACGTTATCGTATGTTAGGAATTGCTCCTGTTGCACCCGACGTATCTACCCTCAGTCAAGGGCCAGAAGCAATGGCAGATGCTCTTGTCCCTCTTTTTTGGATTTGGTATCCAGATGCACGGAAAGCCCTGAATGAAAATTCAGTTTTTAATGTTAAAAATTCTTCGCAGCCTATCACGTTTGATAATATTCTAAATTCTAGAAGATTCAATTCAATCATCTACAAAGAAGAAAATGTCTTTGAAGATCGCGAAGTAAAAGATTATATCTACGAAGATGCGCTACGTCAGTTATTAGAATCTGACCGAGTAAAATCTCAGATTCATGACTTCGAACAAGACAGATGGAACAACTAATTTGACAACATAAAATTATTTAAAATGCTGCTCGAAAGAGCGGCATTTTTTATTCAATTCAATTTTGGGAAAGACTATTATTGTTGGTTATGGCTTAGCTGGATTTGCATTAGCAACACAGTTGTCTCAACGTAAGCAAGAGTTTTGCATTATTGATCAACCACAATGGAGTGCCAGCAGAGTTGCTGCTGGAGTATGTAACCCAACTGTTTTAAAAAGATATTCACTGGCTTGGAATGCTGATCTTTTTTATCCCTATGCCCAACGTTTTTATAAAGCCATAGCTCAGCAAAATCCTGACAAAAACATCAATTATCCTTCTTCAATAGCTCGAATATTTCCAAATGCTGAAGAACATCCAGTTTGGGAAAAAGCAGCCAGTTCAGTCTCTTTAGAGCCGTATCTTGACAAGCAAATAGCTCAAGAAATATCTTCATCAGTCATAAGTAAAAATGGGTATGGCATAGTCAAAAACGCAATTCGAATTGATATTCCTAAATTGTTAGATGAATTTAAATCTCAATTAAAGGATGAACAATTTATTGAAGAAGAATTTGATTACAGCGCCCTTAACCTCAGTGGTAAAAAAATTGATTACAAAAGGCATGTGGCAGATCGGGTCGTTTTTTGCGAAGGATTTCAAATGCTCAAAAATCCCTTTTTTAAACAGTTGCCACTTATAGGAAACAAAGGAGAAATGTTAGTGATTAAAGCACCCAAACTTATTGTGTCTCATATCATCAAATCACGAATTTTTGTTGTTCCCTTAGAAATGGACTATTTTTGGGTTGGTGCAACTTTTGAATGGGAAGATAAAACTTTGAAACCTTCACCGGAAGCAAAAAAATGGCTTGAGAAATACTTAAAAAAAATTATTTCAGTGCCCTATGAAGTTGTATCTCATTCAGCGAGGATACGCCCCACAGTGATAGATAGAAAACCATTATTAGGACGTCATCACAAACATCAAAACCTCTTTGTTTTTAATGGATTAGGGACTCGTGGTAGCCTTATGGCACCATTGCTTTCAGAATGGTTATTTAAATTTCTTCATGAAAATATTCCATTGCCTGAGCAAATAGATATATCTCGTTTCAAAAAAAAACTGGATAGTTTAAAATGATAAATGCACACAACATTTCTGTAAATTTTGGAGGAGAAATTCTTTTTGACTCCATTTCTTTTCGTTTGAGTGCTGGAGATCGTATTGGATTAATTGGAAAAAATGGTGCTGGAAAATCTACTCTATTGCAACTTATAGCAGGCAAGCAAAAACCTGCTAGTGGCTCGTTTGCAAAAGAGAAAAATTGTTCAATAGGATATTTACCTCAAGATATAGATTTTGAGGAAGGACGTACTGTTCTTGAGGAAGCTTACACTGCATTTGATGAGATTCAAGCAATAGAAAAACAATTGGAAAAAATTCATCAAATTATTGAAACCACTAAAGATTATGAAGCCCCCCTTTATTTAAAAGTTCTAGACGACCTTTCTACGTTAACTTCTCAATATGAAATGTTGGGTGGATATCTTTATCAAGCAAAAACCGAAAAGGTATTGAAAGGACTTGGATTCTCATCTGAACAATTTAATAGGCAGACAACTACATTTTCAGGAGGATGGCGCATGCGAATTGAATTAGCAAAACTGCTATTAAAGGAGCATAAAATTCTTTTGTTAGACGAGCCCACCAATCATTTAGACATTGAAGCGATCATTTGGTTAGAAGATTTTTTAAAAAAATATGCTGGAGCCATGATGGTAGTTTCTCACGACAAAATGTTTTTAAACCAAGTCACCAATAGAACCATAGAAATAGTACAACAGCGATTGTTTGATTTTAAAAAACCATATACCCAATATTTAGAGCATCGAGTGCTTTTGAAAGAACAACAGCTTGCAGCCCAAAAGAACCAAGAAAAACAAATAGCTCATACTGAAAAACTAATTGAAAAATTTAGAGCCAAAGCAACAAAAGCAAGTATGGCGCAATCACTCATTAAAAAATTAGATAAAATTGAGCGTATTGAGGTAGATCCCGAAGAAAATCAAGTGATTAAATTAAGTTTTCCTGTTGCTCTCCAACCTGGTAAAATAATATTAGAAGCGGTAGATATTTCAAAAAAATATGATCAACACAGCGTCTTAAATCAGATATCATTACAAGTTGATCGAGGAGAGAAAATTGCTTTTGTAGGTCAAAACGGACAAGGAAAATCAACCCTAGCTAAAATCCTTGTGCACGAAATTGAATTTGAAG
The DNA here is from genome assembly GCA_016779985.1 of Flavobacteriaceae bacterium. Lineage (GTDB taxonomy): Bacteria > Bacteroidota > Bacteroidia > Flavobacteriales > Flavobacteriaceae > JADHMP01. Next base: position 49,914 of record JADHMP010000006.1, on the reverse strand, counting down.
GTCACCTAAAAATAGGGCATAATGTAAAGATTGGCTATTTTGCTCAAGATCAATCGACTCAATTAGATCCACATCTAACTCTTTTAGAAACGTTAGAAAAAACAGCAACTCCAGAAAACAGGTCACGTATTAGAGACCTTTTGGGAGCCTTTCTTTTTCAAGGAGATGCTGTTGACAAAAAAGTACAGGTATTGTCTGGAGGAGAAAGAAACAGATTGGCATTATGTGCGCTTTTAACCCAGCCCTTTAACGTATTAATTATGGATGAGCCTACAAACCATTTAGATATTGCTTCAAAAAAAATTTTAAAAGAAGCTTTGATAAAATTTGAAGGCACTCTCATTTTAGTGTCACATGACAGGGATTTTTTAGAGGGTCTTTGTGAAAAAGTAATAGAATTTAAAGACGAAAAAATCAAACCCTATTTGGGAGGAATTGAAGATTTTTTATCCTATCGAGAAATGGACTCACTCAAGCAGCTAGACAAAAAACAAAAACTCAAGGTATTGAGTAAAAAAGGCTCTGGATTTCAAAATTATGCCCTTCAGAAACAAGACCGATCTTTACAAAAAAAGAATGCCCAGCTTGAAAAAAAAATAGCAAGCTTAGAAAAAAAGATAAAAGAATTAGATGTGGCGTTAGAAGTTAATTATGACGAAACAGTTTCTGATCCAAACTTTTTCTCCCATTACAAAGCCAAAAAAGAAGAGTTAGAATCACTCATTAATGAGTGGGAAGAAGTTCAATCTGATCTAGATGAAAGTCAATAAAATTTATCCAAACTAGGCAAGTGATTGCAAATAGCGTTCTGCGTCTAGTGCAGCCATGCAGCCCGTCCCAGCAGCAGTAACAGCTTGTCGATATTCTTTATCTTGAACATCTCCAGAGGCAAAGACCCCAGGAACATTTGTTTTCGTACTTTTCCCCTCCGTAATGAGATATCCTGCATCATCCATATCTAATTGCTCTTTAAATAACCCAGTGTTTGGCTGGTGACCAATAGCAATAAAGAGTCCAGTGATGGGGATTTTTTCTTGTTCTCCGGTTTGATTATTTTTAATTCTAATACCTTCTACCACATTTTCTCCAAGCACTTCTTCTATTTCACTATTGTAACGTAAATCAATATTTGAGGCTTGGTTGACTCGATGCTGCATAGCCTTTGAGGCTCGCATTTGATCACGTCTAACTAACATAGTAACTTTCGAGCAAATATTGGCAAGATAGGTAGCTTCTTCTGCGGCGGTATCTCCTCCGCCTACTATGGCGACCTCTTGCCCCTTATAAAAAAAACCATCACAAACGGCACAAGCTGACACTCCTCCACCTCTGAGACGTTGTTCACTAGGCAACCCTAAATATTTTGCGGTGGCACCAGTGCTGATAATGATGGTTTGAGCTTCAATTTCTTGCCCTCCCTCAGCATAGGCCTTGTGCATTCCACCAATTTTTTTTGAAAACTCAACTTTATTAATGAATCCAATCCTAACATCTGTTCCAAAACGCTCTGCCTGTTGCTGCAACTCAACCATCATTTTTGGTCCATCGACCCCCTCAGGATAGCCAGGAAAATTATCTACTTCTGTGGTGGTTGTCAATTGCCCACCAGGTTCTAAACCAGTGTAAAGAACTGGCTTTAAGTCTGCTCGAGCCGCATAAATAGCAGCGGTATATCCAGCAGGGCCGCTTCCAATAATTAAAGTCTTTATAGATTCCATAGTTAACTCTCAAATTCAGTCAAAAATAAATCAATATTTTAAAGAATCAATGTTTCAGAAATCGAGATGCCAACAATTTTATGAACCTTCTTTCATAATTAATAAATCAATTCCATTTCCCATTGTTTTTTATGATCCATGATCGACAAGCTTGAAATGATTTAAAAATTTGGTCTTCAGGGATTAAACTTTTTAAGATACCAATACTACTCATCAAATATCTAGGTTGGTCATTGAGACCAACAACTAGAGAAGTGATTTTTTTCTGACTGAGTTCAATGAGGACATCCTCCAAAGCATAAAGTCCAGATTGGTCCATATAAGGCACTCGGTCCATTCTAAAGATAACAATGGTTGCTTTTTCAGGGAGTTGTTTAAATAAATTTTGAAAATCAGATGTAAATCCAAAAAATAGAGGACCACTAAGGTGTTTAATAAATACTTTTTCTAAAAAGGTATTATCAAGCTGTTTTTCATCTTTCCATTTCTTTTCTTTGATCACCGGGGCAATTTTAGAGAATTGATTAGATATATCTCCCATTTTTTTCATAAAGTAAAGGGATGCCATAATTAGGCCAATACCAACTGCATAAACAAGATTCCAAAAAACAGATAGTATTAATACTGTGCTCATAATTACAATTTCTGATCGAGGAATTTTTGGGATGGCTTTTAGTCCCTTGAAGTCCATTACTCCAATACCAACTGTAACTAAAATCCCAGCTAATACTGCTGCTGGAATTTGAGAGGCCCAAGGGCTTAATACTAATAAAACCAATAATAAGACAAGAGAAGAAATCATTCCAGAAAGTTTTGTTTTTCCTCCAGAATGAATATTGACGACTGTTCTTATAGTTGCTCCTGCACCTGGAATTCCACCAAAAAGGGAACCTATGCTGTTGCCAATGCCTTGCCCAATCAATTCTCTATTGGGCTTATGTTTCGTTTTTGTGAGATTGTCTGCGACAACTGAAGTGAGAAGAGAGTCAATGGCGCCTAACAAGGCTAGGGTAAAAGCGGCTCCTATATAAGGAAGGATTTTAGATATTTCAAAAGCACTGAATATCCCGAGATTCAGAGTAGGGAATCCGTCAGGGATAGCTTGAATAGGGCGATATTCTAGCTGGGTAAAAATAGAAAAACCAGTCACCAAAAGAAGGGCAACAAGAGTGCTAGGAATGGCTTTGGTGATTCTTTTAAAACCATAAATGATTAAAATTGTTGCGAGGGCTAATCCAAACTCAATAAAATTAAAAAAAGAAAAAGCTCTAGGAAGAGTTCTAAGTGTGCCAAGGACTCCTGCACTTGATTTTTTTGTCAAATTGGTGGCTTCTATTAGGATTTGATCTTGAGAAACCTTCTCGGCTCGGAGTATAGTTTCTTTAAAATCTTCTAAAACAAGCAGGCCTTCATTGGATTCGTCAATGAGGATTTTTTCTAAAATTTGTTCCTCAGCTACAGGGATATTTTGATTGATTAAGTCCTGATCATTTTCAACTTGATATCCTAAAACAGGAAGTAGTTGAGTGATGAGAATAATTACTCCTATGGCAGTCATAAATCCTGAAACCACAGGATAGGGAATATATTTTATATACTTTCCAACACCAGCAAAACCTAATCCCATTTGAATGAGTCCGCTGAGCAAAAAAACAAATAAAATATAGGGTAAAGCTTTTTCAATATTTCCATCATTGGCACCAATAATGGTTGCTAATACGACCATACTCACAGCGGTCATAGGGGCTGTAGGGCCTGAAATTTGAGTGGGAGTTCCACCAAAAAGAGCCGCAAAAAAACTTAAGAAAATGGCTCCATATAGACCAGCACTTGGCCCCATTCCAGAACTAACCCCAAACGCTAGGGCTAGGGGTAAAGCAACAATACCAGCTGTGATCCCACCTAGAGCATCACCTTTTAGATTATAAAAAAAATTTTTCAAAATAAATAGGTTAATGATTCTAATGAATCGGTTAAAAATGAAAGACTAAGAAGCTGGAGAAAATCTACACCTAAGGGGGTGGGTTTTAAGTCATAAAAACTAGGTTATTATAAAAGTGTAGAATCTTGTCTTTAGCTTCATCGTTTTTGATAGCTTTAAAAGAGACCTTCAGACAGTAGCTCTTTATCCCATTCGGTATTCTCACTTTTAGTATCCATATCATTATTCTTTATTAAAAATTGATTTTTAGTCAATTGAGTAGAAAAAATGGATATTGTTGGAAGGGCTAAATTTAATCCAATAAAAAAACCATAGAGGTAAACAGTAGACTTGGGTTCATCTCACTAAGATAATGAATTATTTATAGTCTTTAAACCAAATAATAAAACCATAACAAAAAAACGAAACTATACTTCATAATTAATTAAATTTGTTGTTCGCAGAAACCATTTGGAAAATATGATGACTAAGTTAAAAGACCCTCTTGCTTTTGAAAGACCAGGAGCTTTTGAAGAAACACGTTATGAAAAGTTGCATAGTGTAGTTTTTGATAACCCAGTTGAAGGTTCAAAAACAGTTGCAAATTCTATTGCTGATTTAATCAGAAAAAAACAAAAAGAAAATAAAAATTGTGTTCTTGGACTGGCCACTGGATCAACACCCATTAGTGTTTATCGCGAGTTGATTCGGCTGCACCAAGAAGAACAACTCAGTTTTAAAAATGTAATCACTTTTAATTTAGATGAGTATTACCCAATTACTCCAAAAGACGCACAGAGTTATCATTTTTTCATGCATGAAAACCTATTTAACCACATTGATATTCAAAAAGAAAACATAAATATACCTCAGGGTGTTTTAAATCCAGAAGATGTCAAATCTTTTTGTAAAGCCTATGAAAAGAAAATTGAAGCTGCTGGAGGACTTGATCTTCAGATTTTGGGAATAGGTAGAACAGGACACATAGGGTTTAATGAACCAGGTTCAAATTTAAATTCACAAACCCGATTGATCACCTTAGATCACCTAACCCGATTTGACGCAGCACCAGCCTTTCAAGGTATTGAAAATGTTCCTCGGAAGGCTATCACAATGGGAATTCAATCTATTCTAAATGCACAAAGGATATTGTTGATGGCTTGGGGTTCCAATAAGGCTGAAATAATCCAGAAAGCTATAGAAGGAGAAATCACTTCACTCATTCCCACTTCTTATCTGCAACTGCATAAAAACACTACTGTAGTGCTTGATGATGGAGCTGCCTCAGAATTGACTTGCATTAAAACGCCTTGGCTTGTTGGGAGTTGTCAATGGAACAAAGAAAATAAAATTAAAGCCGTGGTTTGGCTTTGTAATAAAACTAAAAAATCTATTCTGAAATTGACGGATGCTGACTATAACCAAAATGGTATGGCAGATCTTATTGCAGAATATGGTTCTTCATATGATTTAAATATTGAAATTTTTAATCGATTTCAAAATTCTATTACCGGTTGGCCGGGAGGAAAACCCAATGCTGACGATAGCAAAAGACCTGAGAGAAAATCACCCCACCCCAAGCGTGTGATTATTTTTAGTCCCCACCCTGATGATGATGTTATTTCTATGGGAGGTACTTTTGACCGTTTGGTGAGCCAAGGTCACGAAGTGCATATTGCGTATCAAACCTCTGGAAATATTGCCGTTTCTGATGCAGAAGCGCTGAAGTTTTTAGAAGTAACCCATGCCTTATTTCCTAAACTTTTAGAGGACCAATATGTTAAAATGTTAGAAAAGATTAGGGTAAAAAAAATCAACCAACCTGATCCAAAAGTTGTCAGAAACCTAAAGGGATATATTCGCCAATTTGAATCTTTAGGGGCCACACGTTTTTTTGGTTTGCCTGATGATCAGGTTCATTTTTTAAAGTCCCCTTTTTATGAAACAGGGCGCGTAACCAAAAATCCAATTTCTCAGGCTGACATTGATATTGCCGTTCAGTTAATTCGAGCAATAAAGCCACATCAGATTTATGCTGCGGGAGATTTAGCCGACCCACACGGCACGCATCGTGTCTGTTTGGACATCATATTTGCAGCTCTTAAACAACTCAAAAGTTTACCCTTTATGGATGACTGTTGGGTTTGGCTTTACAGAGGGGCTTGGCATGAGTGGGAAATGCATGAAATGGAAATGGCAGTACCTATGAGTCCAAATCAAGTCTTGAGAAAAAGAAAAGCAATTTTTTATCATGAATCCCAAAAAGATGGGGTCATGTTTCAAGGCAATGATGATCGCGAATTTTGGGTGCGTGCTGAAGACCGAAATGCCGAAACAGCTCAGCGGTATCGTGCCTTAGGGCTTTCTGATTATGCAGCAGTTGAGGCTTTCAAACGTTACTATTATTGAATTTAAGCTATGAAAAAGGGTTCTTTTATATTCTTGATTTTCTTCATGTTTCAATTTAGTTATTCGCAAATGCAGCTAAAGGCTAAAGACTCTTTGGCAATCATTTCCATATTGACAAAACAAGAAAAAGCCTGGAATGAAGGAGACATCAATCAATTTATGGAAGGCTATTTGGAAAGCCCAAAGATTGTTTTTTCTGGAGCTAACGGACCCCGTTATGGGTGGGAAGCTATTAAAAAAAGGTATTTAAAAACCTATCCCAACAAAACGCAAATGGGACACCTTACTTTTACTATATTATCTATGCAACAGTGGACACCTAATTTTGTCATGCTAGAAGGAAAATATAACCTTGAGCGAACGGTTGGTGATGCTTCAGGGTACTTTAGTTTAGGTTGGTTAAGAGAAAATGGGAAGTGGTATATGGTGAATGATCATACTACAGCATCAAACAGTAAACTGTGAAAAAAACTCAAGTTTGGGGACTGATCTTAGGCCCCCTTTTATTTGTTGTTTTTCAATTTTTATTTCAATTTGAAGGTCTTTCCACTGCTGGGCAGACTACTTTAGCAGCAACCATTTGGATTGCACTTTGGTGGATTACAGAAGCCATCCCAATTGCAGCTACTGCACTCTTACCTATTGTGTTGTTTCCTCTATTTGGCAGCCTTGATCTAGCTACAACAACAGCTGCTTTTGGACATAAATATGTTTTTCTATATATGGGTGGTTTTATTATCGCTATTGCCCTCGAAAAGTGGAATCTCCACAAAAGAATTGCATTGCAAATCATCCTTTTTATGGGAACTGATCTAAAAAGAATTTTGTTAGGCTTTATGATTGCCACAGCCTTTCTCTCAATGTGGATATCAAATACGGCAACGTCAGTGATGATGTTACCCATTGGCATGGCAATAATCAACCAAATGAAAGACAACCCTAAAACGCCTGAAGACGAAAACCGTGTTTTTGGAAAAGCTCTCATGTTAGCCATTGCCTACAGCGCTTCAATTGGAGGCATTGCCACTCTCATTGGCACTCCTCCAAATTTAGTACTTGCAGGTGTTTTACAAAGCACCTATGGGTATGAAATTAGTTTTTTACAATGGATGCTTTTTGGTTTTCCTGTATCGATTCTTCTCCTTTTTATATGTTGGGTTTATTTAACCCAGTTTGCTTTTCAATTTAAATCCTCAGCTTTCATTGAAGGTAGAACTGAAGTAAAACGAATGCAAACAGAATTAGGTAGTGTTTCGTTTGAAGAAAAAATTGTTGGGATCGTTTTTGGGTTAACCGCTTTCTGTTGGATCACTAGATCTTTTCTATTACAATCTATTTTACCGAATCTAGACGACACCATAATTGCTATATTTTTTAGTTTAACTTTATTTTTACTACCTGCCAAAAACAAGGAACCTATTCTTCGCTGGAAAGAAGCCGTTCAGTTGCCCTGGGGTATTATACTCTTATTTGGAGGAGGAATGGCTTTAGCTAAAGCCTTTGAGACAACTGGTCTTGCGTCTTGGCTAGGGGTACAGATGACAGCTTTTGAAGGATGGCCCTTTTTTGTGGCTCTTATTCTCTTGATTGGGGCGGTAAATTTTTTAACTGAAATTACGTCAAATCTTGCCACAACAGCAATGCTACTTCCAGTTTTGGCACCCTTAGCTCTAGAAATAGGGGTACATCCATTTGGACTTATGGTTGGGGCAGCAGTTGCTGCTTCTTGTGCCTTTATGTTACCAGTGGCAACCCCACCCAACGCAGTCGTTTTTGGCGCAGGGTATCTTCGAATACCCGATATGGTGTCTCGTGGTTTAGCACTCAATTTAATATCCATTTGTATCATCGCTATTGCAGTTTATTTACTCCTGCCTTTGCTTTGGGAAATTGACCTACAACAATTCCCCGATCAATTTAGGGGTGCATCGAAAAATTAAAATAGGTGTTTGGGTAAGGCTCTGATTTTAGAGTGAAATGCCACCACTCTTTTTCATAGGGCTTGAATCCGCATAGCTCCATACAATTTTTGTAGAAGGGCTCTATTTTCCAGTTGTTGCTTTGTCAAATTGTTATTCCCAGTGGCAGCTTCTGGTCCAAAATAATCCCATGCACTCCCCATATCAATTACAGTATAAGAATCTCCTTTCCATTCGACCAGGCCCACGTCTACAGTGCTGCCTCTGCTATGTCCAGATTTTGACGCAATAAATCCCAATTTAAATAATTGTTCCTTTTTATGGTCAGGATAAAAATAACGTTTCATTATGGTGTCTGAAGAATCTGAAGCCCATTCCAAAAAATCAGCTACGGCTTTTTGTGGACGATAACTGTCGTAGAGTATTAATCCAATATTTCTTTTTTTTAATTTTTTTTGAACACATTGCAGAGCCTCTGCCATAGCACTTGTCCCTAATGGTTTAGGATTTTCATAACCTTTGACTACGCGCCCCAAAAAATTTTTAGAAGTGCCATATCGCAGAGAAACTACTAAACTAGGAATACTTTCACTAAGGTTAACAAAATCTGATGGTTGTTGTCCATAAATAAAGTTGACATTAATGACAATTAGAAAAAGGATAAATCTAATTCGATTGAATAACATAATCTAAAAGTTTTCCTCTAATTCCCAATTCATATAGATTGCGATGAGTTCTTGAAGGATACACCCGATTGCTAAGAAGCACTAAGAAACAATTATGCTCTGGGTCAACCCAAACAAAAGTCCCAGTATATCCAGCATGACCAAAACTTGAAGGGCTACATTTTTTTGAAGGATATCTTGATCCATCTTCTGAAGGTTCTAGTTCAGGCTTATCAAAACCCAAGCCCCTACGGTTTTCTGTTTCTGGGTAGGCTAAACCAGTAAAAAGGGCAATTGTTTCAGGTTTTAAATAGTTTGTTCCATTATAATTTCCTTTATTTAAAAGCATCTCTAACAAAGGAGCAACATTGGAGGCATTTGCAAATAAGCCAGCATTTCCACAAACTCCACCCATTAAGGCAGCAGCTTCATCATGAACTCGTCCATGAACTAATTCTTTCCTAAACAGGCTATCTATTTCTGTAGGAATAATCTCCTTTTGCCCATAAGTTTTTAGGGGTAAAAATGTCATCCGCTTCAACTCCATAGGTTTATAAAAGTATTTGTCTAAAAACTTGTCAAGTGACATTCCACTTAATTCTTTGACAAACTGTGGTATAAAAAAATACCACATGCCAGAATACAAATACTCACCAACATTTTCTACTGGTGTTCTTTTGATGCGGCGAATAATTTTTTTAGAATAATTTTTGTGAATAAAGAGTTGATCTGTCAGTGGAGTAGGATATCGCTTGCTTTGTCTCTCGGAAAGACTGTGCCACCTAAAAGCACCTTTCTTATTATAAATAGTATTTTGATGGGTCAAATATGGTAGCCATCCAGCATTGTGACTGAAGATCTCTCTAAATGTGGTTTCCTTTTTGTTTGTCCCTTTTAGTGTAGGAATAAAAGCACTTATTTTTTGATCTATAGCCAGAGGATACATTTCATACAATTTCATAAAAGCAAGAGTACTCCCTAGAATTTTTGTTACTGAGGCTAAGTCATACAGATTGTCTTTATTTACTTCGATGGCTTTATTATAAGTATGATGTCCATAGGCTTTATGCAAGCGTACTTTTCCGTCTTTATACATCAATACTTGAGCTCCTGGAAAAGCGTGTTGAGAAATTCCATCAGCAATAAGTGAATCAACTTTAAACTCTAGTTCTTCGGCTGTTAACCCAGCAATTGTTTGAGCCACTGAAAGATTAACAGTAAAAAGGAACCATAGAATTAGCATTCTCATCATTAGTGTAAAATAAAATCCAATAAACACTAATGTATTGTTTTTTGACTAAATTGGAGGATAGAAACAATAGCAAAGTGCAAATTTTAAAGCTTTTAAACTATAGTCTTTTAGGAGTACTTCTACTAGTTGGTTGTCAAAACAAAAAAGAGATGAAACCACCTAATGTGATATTTATTTTAACCGATGACCAAGGGTATGGGGATTTAGGAGTTTATGGAGCTGAAGATTTCTCAACACCTCACCTAGATGCCATGGCTTCAGAAGGAGCTCGTTTTACTTCTTATTATGCTACTCAACCCGTTTGTTCTGCCTCCCGAGCGTCTATTTTAACAGGTTGTTATTCTGATCGCTTAGGTATATTCAATGCTTATAATCCGAATTCTAAGAAAGGATTAAATCCAAAAGAAACTACCATCGCAGAAATGCTCAAAGAACAAGGCTATGCTACAGCCATTTTTGGAAAGTGGCACCTAGGTGATGCACCCCCATTTTTACCAAGAAAGCATGGGTTTGATAAATTTTATGGTATTTTATATTCTAACGATATGTGGCCAAAACACCCTCAGCAAGGGACTGTTCACAATTTCCCTGATATATTTTTATATGAGAACGAAACACCCATAAAAAAATTAGACGAACAGTCTTTTTTAACACAAGCGTTAACCAATAAAACAATTGACTTTATTGAGAAAAATAAAGACAATCCCTTTTTTATTTACCTTCCACATCCTCAACCTCACGTTCCTCTTTTTGTGGGAAAAGAGTTTGAAGGAACTCAAGATCGCGGGTTGTATGGAGACGTGATCCATGAAATTGATTATGGTGTAGGCCAAATTATGGAGACTCTTAAAAAAAACGACTTAGAAGAAAACACAATACTAATTTTTACCTCAGACAATGGCCCTTGGCTTTCTTATGGTGGGCATTCAGGTTCTCCAGGAATTTTTCGAGAAGGAAAAGGAACCAGTTGGGAGGGTGGGCACCGTGTTCCAGCCCTAATTAAATTTCCAAAAGCAATTCCAGCTAATACATTGATCGAAGCCCCTGCTATGGGTATTGACTGGCTGCCCACCCTAGCTGAATGGACACAAAGTGCACTTCCAAAATTAAAAATTGATGGGGCTTCTTTAGTCTCTCTTTTGACCGGAAAAACGGCAACAGCACCCCACCAAAATTTTTTCTTCTATTATCGAACTAATGAATTGCATGCTGTACGCCACAAAAACTGGAAACTCTATCTGCCTCACACCTACAGAACGCTAAATGGAAGGGTAGGCACCAATGATGGGCTACCAATTACATATGAACAATTTGAAATTAAAACTCCAACATTATTTAATTTAACAAATGACCCTGAGGAAAATTTAAATGTAGCGGAACAGTATCCAGAAATGGTAGACAAAATTGCCAAAATTGCAGATTCTATTAGACACGTTTTAGGAGACCAGTTAAAAGGGATTAAAGGAAATGAAGTTAGACCAGTTGGAAAAATATCGCAATAAAGATTAGATTGACAGAATCTTACTTTAGACCTTATTCTACTTCAACAATCATTTCGATTTCTACAGCTATATCACTAGGCAATGAGCCCATTCCTACAGCTGCTCGAGCGTGTTTTCCTTTCTCTCCGAAAACAGCAACCATTAAATCAGAGTATCCGTTGATTACTTTTGGATGATCAGTGAATTCAGGAGTCGCATTCACCATTCCTAGCACTTTGACTATTCGTTTTACTCTACTCAAATTGCCCAACATGGATTTTAACACAGCAAGTTGGTTGACTCCCGTCAGTTGGGCAGCTTTATAGCCTTCTTCAATTGAAAGAGACTTTCCAAGTTTGCCAGTAATATATTTACCATTTGATAGCAAAGGGCCCTTGCCTGATAGAAAAATCAAATTACCCGTTTGAACTCCATTTACATAATTTGCTACAGGGCTAGAGGCTTCTGGGAGGGTGATTCCCATTTTACTTAATTTTTGTTCAGGAGATTCTTGTGCCGAACTATATAAAAAGAATAGGCAACAAAAGAGGATCGCTACTGTATTAATTTCTTTCAAAATCATGGTTTAAACTGCTTTTTTCAAAATGTCGTGAATTCTTTTTGCTACAATTCTTTCTTGACCTGGTTCCATCATCCATGTTGTAATTCCAATAGATTTGGCATCTCCTACGGTTTGAATGGATGGGTGTCCTTCGCGCAATTCTTTACGAACAGCATCTGCCGTAGTTTTTACTTTATTTTCATCCCACCGTATTCGTAAACTCGGCACATGATTAGCGTGTGGCGGCACATGAATTTCGGTATCTACTCCTTCAATAGCTTTTGCACTATTGCTTATCAACTCAATTTGCTGTTCCCACATTCCCCATTCTTTATCATGATCTTTTGTTAGATATAATTCTAAGGCTACAAGCATACCCAAAACCTCTTCTTTATTGACTTTCATTCCTCTTCCAATGGTTTCTCCTCTAGGGGGGGTGTGCATTCTTGCAGCTTCAATATATTTTCTTTTTCCTAAAAGCAACCCAGCACTTTGTGGTCCTCTGAGACCTTTTCCTCCAGAAAAGGCAACCATGTCAAAACCTAATTCGGTAAAGCGAAAAAGATTTGATACAGGAGGTACATCAGCGGCGCAATCTATAAATGTTGGAATGTTGTGTTTTTTACCCAATGCAACAAATTCTTCCCATTTAATTTCTCCATTTTCTGCGTTGGCATTAAGAAACCATAGTAAAACTGTTTTTTTTGAAATAGCTTTCTCAAGATCTTTAGTCGTTTTAACTAACACTACTTTTGCTCCTACGTTAGTTAGCGCTTGTGCATAACCAATTTGGTGTCCTTCTTGAATAATGACTTCATTTGGCCAACCTTCTGTACTTGGCAGCTTTTTCACTTTTTCTGAATCGTTTCCACAAAGAATTCCAGCCATAGCAATTGACATGGCTCCAAAGCAGCCTGAAGTTACAGTAGCATATTCACAGTTCAAAAGCTCTGCAATTCGGTCACCAACCTTATCTTGCAAATCATCTAAATTGACATATTGAGTGGCGCCGAAGTTGATAGCTTCTGTAACTTCTTTAGGCATAAGTGAGCCCGTCATAGAAGTATAGGTGCCAGCTGCATTAATAAAAGTTCGTAGACCTAATTCTTTAAAAAAGTCTCGTCCAGCGATCTGTGCAGTTGTTTCTACTAATTGTTTTTCCATGGCATGAGCTCCTAAAAAGGTTCCAAGGAAAGGTAAACTGGCTAATGATTTTAATATTTTTCTTCTATTATTCATACCTCTAAATTTTAGTTTACTGCAGCGATACAGTCCATTTCAACTAGGGAATTCCCAGGAACACCTCCATAAGTAGCGACTGTGGTTCTGACAGGGGGGTTTTTCCCGAAGCGTCCTCTAAAGACCTCATTCATCGATTTATAATCGGCTAGGTCAGCAAGATAAACATTTACTTTGAGAACCTGTTCCATTGAAGATCCATTACGCTCTAACTCCTTTTGAAGTTCTTTAAGCACATGATCTGTATGAGCTTTTATGTCTCCTTCAAAATGCGCTCCTTTTCCAGCAATGTAGAGTGTATTTCCGTGCTTAACAGCACCAGAAAAAAGAGGAATGTCTTGATCTGTGGTGATGTTTGTTGTCTGTTTTTGTTGCTTTGAAGTGCTAGCGGCTTTAACGCTACCCAGTCCAAATAAACCTGTAAAGGCTAGGCCTATTTTTCTAAGTGAAGCTCTTCTTGTTGTTTTTAATTCCATAGGATTTAATTTAAATTATTTGTGTTTACCAAGTTCTTTTTTTGAGCAATTTTTGAATTTGTTCTTTTGGGACGGGGAGTTCTTCCATATGATCTTTGAGCCATTTTGAAAAATCTTTTTCTATAGCGTCAGACCACTTGTTGTCAATTTGCCCAGGAGTGTATTTTCCCTCTTTAAGTCTTGAAATTCCAAATAAATCTCTCAATCTAACAATTTCAGAAGTGACTACCACTTTTTCTGCGAGGTGGGCAGGAATAAATACAACACCTTCTTTTTTTGCCAAAACAACATCTCCAGGCATGACAGTGGCTAGGCCTATGCGAATGGGATAGTTGATACTTAGAAGCATCACTTCAGTTAAAAAGGATGGGTGCCAACCACGAACAAAAGCATTGAAACCATCAATTTCTGAAAGGCCTTCCATATCTCTACTCGAGGCATTAAAAACAACTCCATTTTTTGAATTGGCATAGATTGCATTGCCTAAGTTATCTCCGATGAGGGTACCGTCCACAATTTTTCCAAAACCGTCAGCTACATAAATGTCACCTTCAACTAATCGATCTATAGGCCAAGAATTGGTGTTTCCAATGGCACCATTGGCTATTCCATTTTTGATGACCTGATTAGCAAGGTCGGGCCGATTGGGCATGTATTGAACAGTTAATGCTCTACCCACAAGTGGCACATCGTTGTGCAAGGGTTGCCATCCACCTTCAAATTGATTGTGATAGCCTTCATTTCTTAACACTCCCCAAGCTTCTTCAATGGTAACTTTTTTCATTCGGGTAAGAATATCATTTGCCACTTTGGGTCTTCCGTCTTCAAATCTTTCACCATTCCAATGCGGGGTTAAAAAATTCATCTTTTCAACTGAAAGATCTTGAGCGCTCAAAAACGAAATTCCTAATAAGCTTAAAAGGAGGGTTAAATGGAAATAATTTTTTTTCATGATTTAATTTTTAATTTTTTTGTCTCTCCACCATGAAGCTAAAGAAGAGCCTGAAATATTCATCCAGGGTCCAAAAACTGCAGGTGCGAGACCCACTGTGGCCACTTTCCCCATTTCAAGTGCAATACCTGAAGCCAAACCACCATTTTGCATGCCTACCTCTAGAGCTATCGTTCGACAATCTTGTTCTTTTAGTTTTAAAATTCTGCAGCCCCAATATCCAAAAAAATAGCCCAATAAATTATGAATTATAGCCGTCAATACAAGTAAAATTCCAATTGTGAGAAGATTGTCTCGACCTGCAGCAGTGATGATTGATATAATCAAGGCTATGGCTGCCATAGATACAATAGGCATTGCCCGGTCAAGCCAAGGTGTTTTTCCATGAAAAAAATGATTAAAAAGTAATCCCAAGGCAATAGGTAAGATCACTATCTTAATGATACTGAGCATCATACTCCAAAAATCTATTGGAACAAAAGCTCCAGCAAAGAATTCCATTAGTAGAGGAGTCATTACTGGTGCTAAAACAGTAGCAATTGCGGTAAGAGTAACAGATAAGGCTACGTTTGCTTTGGCGAGATAGGCCATCACATTAGAGGCTAAGCCACTTGGAGAAGAACCAATAAGTACTACCCCTGCTGCAATCTCGGGTGGAAATTGAAATAGGGTAGCTAGGCTAAAACCTACTAGGGGCATAATGGTAAATTGACAAACCAATCCAACCAAAACTCCCTTGGGCATTTTGATGACACCTAAAAAATCTTTAAGACTCATTGCTGTTCCCATACCAAACATGATAATTTGTAAGAGAGGCACAATTAAAGTTTTCATTTTGAAGGAGCCGACTTGAATAAATGGAGCAGGAAAGAACATAGATATGCTTACAGTTGCAAAAATTAAAATAGTAAAAGACAAACCCTTAAGTTTTTCAATTCCTCTAAATCCAATAGATAAAAAAAGGAAAAAGCCAACCACCCCTAGACCCGCCTTCTCTCCTTGGCCTACTGCTATGAAATAAAGACTAATTAGACCACAGATGAGGCAAAGTATAAAAACTATTTTAAAAATATTTGTTATGTTATTCATTCCAAAGCGAGCTTGCTAAACCGTTTAAATCATAAACTACATCTCCTTTTCTGATAGTCAATTCACATATAAGTTTTTGATTACCGAGCATTTTTTTTCGAGCTGTATCTATAAACCCAAAGTTCCCTTTTTGTAATTGTACAACTGTAATATCGGCAACGGCTCCTACACTCAAATGTCCAAGATCTGATCTTTGGATATACTTAGCAGGTTTCCAAGTAGCGGCAGCCATAACTTCTTTGAGAGGCATTTTGAGATTAATAAACTTTGACATGACATTAAGAATATCTTTCATACCACCGTTCATACTGCCTGTGTGTAAATCTGTACTAATGGAATTAGGATAAAATCCTTGACCCATAGCTGGAATCGCTTGTTCAAAAACAAAACTACCGCCTCCGTGTCCAACGTCAAACACGATTCCTTTTTTTTGGGCTTCAAAAACGTATGGTCTCACTTTACCATCTTCATCTACAATAGGAGTTCTTCCGTTCACATGGGCATATGCATGAGTAAAAATATCACCTGGTCTTAATTTTTCTAACAGAAGTTTTTCAAGAGGAAGTTCGGGTTGGCTTCCGCCAAAGTCAATCATTACTGGTAGTCCTGCTAACGATCCTGCTTTTACTACACGGTCTGTTGGAGTCCAGTCATAACCACTAAAGTGGGCTAGTTTAAATCCAACAACATAGTCAGCGTATTTTTTGGCAACAGCGGCACTAATTTCAGGATTCATATCTTCAAGATTTTGCTCTAAAGATCCTCCTGCCATGCCATTTCCCACGATATTTAAAAAAGTGAGTACTCTCGTTTTAGACTGTTCTATCGTTTGGTTTTTATAAATCTCAATATTGCGCCATCCTGGGCTTCCAGCATCTACAACTGTAGTAACACCACTTCTAAAAGTAAAACCATCTGGAGGTAAAGCAGTAAAACTATTTGCTAAGTATCTACTTTGCTGAGTGCCATGAAAATTATGGGTGTGCATATCAATCAGCCCAGGGCTCACAATTAATCCCTCAGCATCAATAACTTTTTTCCCCTCATCTGGATTAATCTTTTTTTCAACAGCCGCAATTTTTCCTTCTTTAATGGCAATATCCATTTTTTGATCGATGTTGTTTTTGGCATCAATGAGATGTCCGTTAACAATCAGTAGGTCATATTGTTGGGCCTGAAGAACACTGCTAATTAAAAAGCATATGCTAAGAATAACTAGATTTAAAATAGATTTCATAAGTGCTATCATTTAGTTTTGTTATTTGAGGTGTTTGATTGGCGATATTTTTTTACTAGTTCACTACTAATTGGTGAGGCATTATTTCCAAAGTGTGTTCTAATATAGGTTACTACTTTTGCAATTTCAGCATCTTTTAAGAAGGCATGCTGAGGCATAATTCCATTATAGTCCTCCCCATTAACTTTTATGGGGCCTTCCATTCCATTCAAAATGAGATGAACTAATCTTTCTTGATCGCCAGTTACCCAATCTGTATCGTTTAAAGGGGGAAACCTTCCAGAAGCACCTTTTCCGTTTGATTGATGACATGCTACGCAATAAGTATTATAAATCTGTTGCCCCTCAGAAATATTTTTTTCACTCAAATCATCATTAATAATATCTGGAGATCTGATGTGAGAAAGCTGTTTTCTAGCTTCCATTTTTGCCAATTGCGTTTTTCCGAATTGTGATTTATTTCCCTTGTATTCAATACTCCAGATTCGTCCTTTTTCTGTGTCACCAATGTACATTGTGCCGTCTGGTGCAAATGCAATTCCCATTGGGCGATAGACAGCATCTCGCACGTTGACTATGGGATCAACTTGAGCAAAGCCATCTGCAAAAATGTCAAAATCTCCAGTAGGCTTTCCATTTTCAAACGGAATAAAACCAATAAAATAACCTGATTGAGGATAGGGTGCTCTATTAGTGGATCCATGAAATGCAATAAATGCACCGTTTTTATAATAGTCTGGAAATGCCTCACCTCGATAAAAAACTAAATCGTTTGGAGCCCAATGACCTGGAAATCCCATAATAGGCTTTTTGAAGGTATCACACTGACCTATTGTTTCACCTTCCCCACCATATTCTGGCGAAAGCACTCTTTTTCCTTTAATTTGATCATAATAACAATAGGGCCACCCAAAGTTGTCTCCTTCTTCAATTTTTAAAAATTCTTCAGAAGGTAATAGGGCACTTTGCCAAGCATTATATCGATCTGGCCACAAACGAAATAAATCGTCTCGCCCATGAACCACTGCATAAAGTGTTTCATCTTGGGGGTTCCAATCCAAACCTACGATGCTTCTAATTCCCGTGGCATATTTTTTTCCGTCAGATTGTGTTTGGTTTAATTTTTCAGCATCAAAGACCCATATCCCGCCATGGTCTTCTAGTTGTGGGCAGGGGTCCATTCCCGGTTGAAGAGGTGTTCTTTTGGGATTTTGACAAGTATTAGAAGGAGCACCAAAGGGTACATATAAATTTCCTTTGTTGTCAAAGGCGATGGGTTTTCCGATGTGTTCATGCATCCCATGGGGGTGATCATCAATCACAACTGTTTCCAATGGTCCTTTGGGAACTAATTGATCAGGATCTAATTTATATCGATACACAGCTAACTCACTGCTGAAGTAGAGATATCCTTTATAAATCCTAGCGGCAGTGGCATAGCCATTTCCTTTGATTGTTGTGTCGTTTGCAAATTTCACAAGACTGTCTGCAACACCATCTCCATCAAAATCTTTCATTGCAGCAAGGCTGCCTTCTTTGGAGGTTTTTTTAAATTTCGTATAGACTGTTCCTTGGGGTGAAACAACAATATGCCTTGTAGTTTCAGAAATTTTATCTACAAAGACCTTCGATTCGAAACCCTCTGGAAGAAATAAAGGGTCTGTTTCAACAGGAGTATTTTGACATTGAAAAAAAAGGACACCAATCAAAGTAAAATAGAATCCTTTTCGGTAGCGAATTATAGTTCTTTCTTTCATCATTCTTCAAACATTGTTCTAATCAAACACAAGGTTACCAAAAAATTCTGGTCGGTGAAAATCTGGGTTTGGAGTATCAATTGGACTCCAACTTAAATAATGAGGCTTTGTTGTGTCGTCACCACATTTAAAAAAATTGGCCTTCGAATGCAGTGTATTAAAAGTAAGGTTGGGATGTTGAACAAAAATTGAACTGGGTATGGCAACGACCATTTCCCACTTAAAATGGCCTGATTTTTCTTCAAAGGGTTGGTTGCCTAAAGTAGATTCTATAAAAAGGCTATTTTTAATTTTTTGTGGATTTATAAATGTTCGTTCGTATCGATCAGGGCCGTAGGCAAGATGTGTAGTGCCAATGCAATTAAATTCAAAATTATAATAGCCCCCTGATTGATCAGGATCTATAAAAAATTCAACACAACTATCACGATGGGTAGCAGTATTCGGTTTACTGTGTTGGGCTAAAATATGCGCTTCAGTAACATAAAATTTTAAATAAAGCTTTTCTGAGTCGTGAGCCATTTTAAAAAAAACCTCGGGCGCATAGGGAAAGGCTTTCCAGTTTGCTTTATCAACAGCTATTGATGGTATGTTCTTTTCCAATCTTTCTGATATTGACTTAAAGCTAATGTGGGTTGGCGAGTCAATTTTTTTTACCATTAAAAACGGGTTTTGTTGCGCTGTAACAGTTAAGGTGATTAGCGCAATGAGCAGGCTGAGAAAAATTTTCATTCAAGAAAATTACAAAAAAAATTAACTGTAATTTAGAGGAAACTTAAATCATTTCTAGATGAATAACATTTATTTCTTGTTTTTAATGCCCTTAGTATTTGGTTGTCAACCCTCATCAACTCTCTATAAAGCTACAGATTATGTGTATGTTGGAGATTTTACTACAGGGTTAGAAGGGCCTGCAGTTGACCAAAAAGGGGCTCTCTATTTTGTAAATCCAGACCATAATGGCTCAATAGGTAAAGTAGATGCAGAAGGCAATTTTTCCATTTTTATAGATCAGTTGCCAGAAGGAAGCACCGCCAACGGAATTCGTATTCAAAAAAATGGAAATTTACTCTTAGCAGATTACACTGGGCATAATATTTTAGAGGTTGAACCGAACTCTAAAAAAGTGACTGTCTTTGCTCATGAACCTTTAGCCAATCAACCCAATGACTTGACTTTGGGAACAAATTCTTTATTATTTGCCTCTGACCCCAGTTGGGCTGAAGGCACAGGAAATATTTGGAAGGTAGTGGATGGAAAATTTGAATTAATGGATGGAAATATGGGTACGACTAACGGCATTGAAATCAGCCCAGGGGGAAAAATTTTATATGTCAACGAAAGTGTACAAAGAAAAGTTTGGGCTTATGATATTACTGAGGATAAAATGCTGGTAAATAAACGAGTATTACTCACCTTTGACGATTTTGGAATGGACGGCATGCGATGTGATGTAAAAGGAAATTTATATATTACCCGTTATGGAAAAGGAACGGTGGTAAAAGTTTCCCCTAAGGGACAAATTCTACAAGAGATTAAATTAAAAGGAAAAAAGCCGTCCAATATTGCTTTTGGGGGAAAAGATGGAAAAACAGCTTTTGTGACACTTCAAGACCGAGGTTATATTGAAACTTTTAGAGTTTCAGATCCAGGTCATTCTTTTAAAACAAATAACGAAATATTATTTACAAATGCCACTACCTTTTCTAAAAAAGGAACAGACATTTTTATTAAAGAGTTCTTGTAAAAATAACTCAATGATTTTTCAATTTCTTCCTGCTCTGAAGCGACCAAATGTAGCTGTTTGGCATATTTTTTTGCGGCTAACTCTCCTTCTAAAAGTTGAATAGCGTATAGCCCAATTAAAATATTTTTACCGCCTTTTTGTAAATTTTGTTTGGAATATGAAGCAATTTTTTCAAGATAAATGGTTGCATTTTCATTTTGTTTTTCTGCCACAAAAGCCATTAGAAAAAGGGTGAGGCGTTCTTCAGCATCAAATGGCTTTCCAACCCCAAGTTTTTCTGGCCACGCTAGGGCTTGCAATAGTATTGATTTTGCATGGCTCCAGTTGGCTTTTTTTATGGCCTCGAGGGCACTCCCCAGATGGGCATTTGTATAAATTTTTCTTGATCCTGTGGCATGCTCATAAGGCAATACCTCAAGATTATTTAGAATTGAAAGGGCTTGATCAAACTGATAGGTTTGGTTGAGCGCATGAGCCACTCTGAGACCAATGACAAAATTTTGTGGATATGATTTGTAATTTTTTTCTAATATTTTTAATGCTTTATTCCAATTGTTCTTTTCCTCAAATACCGAAGCATAATCTGAAGCAATACGCCAATTTTTTGGCGCTTTTTCATATGCTTTTTGTAAATCGGTAAAAGCTTGTATTGAATCTTCCTCAGACAAAAATTGTGATCTAATCCAATAAAAATTAGCCGTGTTTGGAGTTGATCCCAAAGCCTTAATTACTTCCCTGCCCTTTTCTTTTTGGTGTAGCCCCATTAAATTTAACGCCATCAAATAGCCTGCTTTCCAATGATTGGTTTTTGAGTTGACCCACTTGAGCATCGAAAGACTTTCTTGTCGAAAAGGAAAAACAAAATCAACTGATTTACTAAAAATAGATTCTAATGCATTTTCATTAGCAGTGAGATAGGCATGCCACAAATCAACTAACATATGTTTTGGACTGTGCTCTAATACGTGTATCGCTCTAGTTTGAAAACCTGCATTATGATAGAGAAGCGCAAGCTCCAAAAAGGTTTGATGGGGGAATTCAGACCGATGTTTTGTGAGCAATTCGTCTGCCGTAATAGTATTTTCTAGAAAAGCTTCAAATGAGAGTAGGTGATGCAAGGGATCTACTTGTTTCAATGCTTTTAGAGCTTGTGGGGCTTGTTCATTTTTCCCTAAGGTTTTAAGGGCCAAAAAGCGATAGCACAAGGCAATCACATTTTTAGAATTAAAATCAAGTGCTTGGTTCGCATAATGAAGGGCTTCTTTATATTTTTTTTCAAGCAATGAAATCTGACTTAAATGTGCATAGGCGCTAGTTCTGTATTGCGAGGAGCGGGCAGCCCAACCAAAACTTTCTTTTGCATTTATTAGATCATCAAGTGCCAAATAATTGATGCCTGCCACATAATTTAAACCCGCATGATAGGTGTCTAATCCCAGTCCCATTTGAATCACCTCTAAGCCTTTTTTTGATTGTCCTTTGTCAAAATACAAAGCCCCAAGAGCTGTTCTGGCTTCGAGGTGAGCTTTGTCATTTTCTATCGTTTTGAGCAGAAATTCTTCTGCTTTTGAAAATTCTCTATACCGTTGTGCATTATTGCCCTTTTGAAAAAGAACAGCATTTGATTCATACCCTTTCAACGATTTTGGTGTTGAAAAAGGTCTTTTTAGAACCTTAGGAACACTTTCATAGTTTAGATCCAGCGCCTCAATTTTAATGGTATAGGGAATATCAGGTGATGGATTGTTGAAACTAATTTGATGACTGTCATTGGCATTGAATAGCATCTGTTTTGCTTGAACTTCTTCCCCTTGAATAAAAGACACTTTTCCGTTTGTGTTGACAAATGGATTGATAAAAACATCCAGATTGTTTCCTTGAGAGATGACATTTAGTGCACCAAGTGCAGAAGCTTCACTTAAGCCATTGGTGTTTTTTATTGGGAACCAAACTTCTGTCCATAGATCTGTTTGATGGGGCTCAAATGTAGCTTGTGAAATTGGGTTTTCGGTTCCAGGAAAATATTGAACAAATAGACGCCCAGCCTGATATTCTATATATTGCCCGTCTGAATCGGTAAGTAAATCTTCCCAGATACCTCCAAACCTTGACAAAGCCCAAAGCCAAAGTTTTTGGCCAGGAATTTCATCATAACGTCCCCAATGTCCAAATCCGATATTATCATCTTTATAATAACCTCCAAAAAAATCATTATAAGTGCCAACGACATGATAAGATTTGCTGCTGTCAAAATTATTTTCTGCATAGTGCGCCAAATTTCTATTGTGTCCATCTACGGGCCATGGAAGGGCATTACCGTTATGTTTTAAGTAAGCATTTCCTGGTGTGGTAAATACCAAATCATTCTTGGCGGCGGCAGCGGCAGTCATCCAATTGTAATATGCTTTTTCAGTGGGGGTCGGATTATACCAAGTTGCCTTAGTTGTAAAGGCTGCTTTGTTAGGGGCCAACTCAATACGAACCCTCCATTGGGTTCTCGAAGCTAAGTCAATGGTGCCAACCGTACAAACTTGTGTTCCGTCAGCTAAAGTTTCGGTATGATAATCAACACTTGTTGCCGCTCCAGGATGATGCCCTATGATTCCAAAATTAAATTCAATACCTCCAGAAGTCCAAGGCCCTCTCATGGCGATGTCCCTAAATTTTATAACTTCGTTTTTATAGATAAATTCGTTGCCGTTACTTTTGTCGATTGCTCCCCAAACTTTTCCGCCAACCCCCGGTAAAACTTCTACAACAATGTGCTTGTTTTCTAATCGAATCACATCAAAAGATTGTAGGTCTTTCGTTACACTATACCCTTCGAATTTATGATAAGGGTAGATTTTAGGATTAAAAACCAATGAGGGCATGGGGTTCGGGTCACTAAATGGATACGTGATAAGGTTTTGGGGATTTGATTGAAATACAGCATTTTGTGCATGAATTGAAACACAAATTGCAGTTAGGAAAATTAAAAAGTAGGGTTTCATAAAAAAGTACAAATAATTCTTAAAAATAAGTTAAAAAAATGTATTTTTATTTTCTATAAAAAATATACTTACGATAGATATGAAAAAACTTAAACAAATTACATTCCTTTTGGTGCTCTTTAATTTAAGCATTGTGTTAGGGCAACAAAACACAGTCACTGGTCTTGTCAGTGACGATCAAGGTGTTCCGCTTCCAGGAGCAACCGTCGTAGTGGTTGAGACCGGAGATGGAACAACAACAGACTTTGATGGAAATTATTCCATTGGAGCTGAGGAGGGACAAACCCTTGCATTCAGTTATGTTGGTTACACTACTCAGGAAATTGTAGTTGGAAGCGCTTCAAGCTACGACATAACCATGCAAACGGGTAATGCTTTAGACGAGGTAGTTGTTACTTCTCTTGGTATTCAAAGACAAAAAAGACAATTGACCTATGCGACACAAAATGTAGAAACCGAAGGTATTGACGAATCAAGAGCTAATGGCAACTTGGTAAATTCATTACAAGGTAAGGTAGCGGGTATTTCTATTACAACAACAAGTCAAGGAGTAAATTCTCAATCTCGAGTTATTTTAAGAGGAAATAGATCTATTTCAGGAAGTAGTCAGCCTCTTTACATTGTAGATGGTGTCCCTTTAGGAAGAGACATACAAGACTTTAGTCCTGATGACATCGCCTCAATTAGTGTACTTAAGGGAGCTAATGCCGCTGCATTGTATGGAGCAAGAGCAAATAACGGTGCCATTATTATTACTACTAAATCTGGAAAAAAAGGCACGTTTGATGTTAATATAAATTCAACTATGTCATTTGACACAGCTGATATTATGTTAGAATTCCAAAACCAATACGGGCAAGGTAATTCTGGTGTTTATTCAGGTTTTACTACTGATTCATGGGGTCCAAGCCTAGGAGGAACAGTCCCCCATTGGTCACCAAATCCAGAGTTAGCAGGGACCAATATTCCTTATGTTGCTCAACCAGATAACGTTCAAGACTTTTTTGACACTGGTGTAACAATTGCAAATAACATTTCTGTGGTTTCTGGGGGGGAGACAATGAGAACTTATTTTAGCTATACCAACGACATAAGAACAGGTATAGTTCCTAATAATGAATTGGAACGTCACTCAATCAACCTCAAAATTGATAATGACTTACTTGATGACAAGCTTCATATTAGCTCTAAAGTAACTTACATCAAATCAATTACAGATAATTTACTACCCGGATGGGAAAATTATGACAACCCACTGAGGGGAGTTTACAGATTCCCTAGAAATATTAGAACACAAGATGCTGCTGATTTTGAATATACGGATGCCTCTGGAAATAACAAACAAAATTATTGGAAACCATTAGATAATGGAAATGGAAATCCATATTGGGTAGTCAACAGAAATAATAATAACTTAGTTGGTGACAGAATAGCTGGTTATGCCTCTGCAACCTACGACTTTAACGATGAATTTACTTTGCTTGTTAGATCTGCTATTGACAATTCTACTTCAAACAGAGAAGATCAGTGGTGGAATGATTCATATATTATTGCTCAAAATGGTAATTACAATATTAATAATGGCACTAATATGGAATGGAATAATGATTTCTTGTTGAGCTATAACAGTTCCTTTGGTGATATTGATTTAAGCGCGAGTATAGGTGGCAACAATAGAGTTGTTAAGGCCGAGTCTTCAAACATAAACACTGGAGGTTTAAATGCTCCAAACATTTTTGCTATTTCGAATGCACAACAATTATCGGCAGGTCAAAGTATTTTTGAAAAAGAAGTTAATTCATTATACGCTCTAGCAAATGTAGGTTTCAAAAATTATGCCTTTTTAGATCTTACATACAGGTCTGATGTCAGTTCAACTTTACCTACACAAAGCAATCAATATGATTATTTCTCAGCTGGTTTAAGTGCAATCATTTCTGATATGGTTGAACTACCCTCAGCAATTGACTACTTCAAACTTAGAGCTTCATATGCTGAAGTAGGAAATGATACTGATCCATATCAATTGTCAAGAGCAGCAAATTTATTAACGGGAGGTTTTATAGCCCTATCTACCTCAGCACCTGCAGATAATTTAAAGGCAGAACAAACAACATCTCTAGAACTTGGATTTGACACCACATTATTTAATAGAGTAAATATTGACTTTACCTATTATAAATCGAATAGTGTAGATCAATTATTTAGACAAAATGTTCCTCAGGGTTCAGGTATCGCTACCAAATTTATTAACGGTGCTGATATTGAAAATAGTGGAATTGAGGCAGCAATAAACGTTGGCATATTTACTAAGGGTGATTTCCTATGGGATGTCAATTTTAATTATGCAGCCAATAGAAGTAAAGTTCTAAGATTAGCAGAAGGTCTTGACCAACTAAACTACGGTAGTGACTACATTAGATCATTTAGGCTAGACGTGGGTCAGCCTTGGGGAAGTATGTATTCTAGAGGATTTGAGAGAGATGCTCAAGGTAGAGTTCTTATGAATGCAAATGGAACACCAGTAGTTACTTCAGGACAGACAGTAAATGTAGGGAATTTTAATCCAGACTGGATAGGTGGTCTTACTAATACGTTTTCCTATAAAAATCTTAGTCTACGTTTACAAATCGATTTCCGTCAAGGAGGGGATGTTATTTCATTCACACGCTCCGTATTGTCTTCTGATGGTGTACTCGATGTTACAGGCATTGGAAGAACTGGTGGAATTATATTTGGAACAGACGTTTATACTGACGAAACACCAGCTACGACACCCGTTTCAGTAGATCCTGAAACTTTTTGGACTAGCATCGGTGGAAGAAATTCTCCTGTTGGTGAAGCCTTCACCTATGATGCATCGAATATTAGAATTCGCGAATTGACACTCGGATATAGCTTAAGTAAAACTGCTCTAGCATCATCACCATTTAAAAGTGCAAAGCTTTCGCTGGTGGGAAGAAATTTAGGTTTCTTACTAAATGATGCAGGTGTAGATCCCGAGGCAATCCACGGCGTTGGTGCTACTTATGACGGATATGAAGCATTTTCTCTACCTAATACAAGAAGCGTAGGTCTTAATTTAAAATTAGGATTCTAGAAGGATAAAATAGTTGATGATTTTTGACAGCTAGGACATATCATCAGAAATTTAATTTAAAAAATAATTTAAATACAATTGAATATGAAAATTAAGAATAATTTAAAAAAATTGGTGCTAGGGATCACGATTATATCCTTGACAGCATTTGTGGTATCGTGTGATGATGATTTTCAAGAAATCAATACCAATCCACTTCAACTTAGTACAGATAAATTAGCTGAAAGTGATGTTCTTCTAGGACAATCATTTGCACAAGCTACTTATACTTCAAATATGGGTCTTCACTGGCGATTTCAAATTTCACAGAGTTTATTTTCTGACCTTTGGGCTGGCTATTATGCTACCACCTATGTGGGCTTTGATTCAGATAGATTCACTCAAGTTGGAAATTGGGCAGACCTAGCTTGGGGCTCATTTTATGGAATTGCAGCTCCCCAAATTAAACTTGTCGAAGACTTAGCTACCGAAGGTGGAAACACTATCGGTGCAGCTATGGCAAAAGTTGTTAAGGTTAATGGATATAGCCGTATGACAGATTATTGGGGACCTGTCCCTTATTCTGAATTCGGTAATGAGCAATTAACCGTACCTTTTGATACACAGGAGGCTATGTATACTAACTTCTTTACAGAACTTGATGCAGCTAGTTCAGCATTATCAGCTGGAGGTAGTTCTTATGGAGCATCGGACTTAGTTTATGGTGGAGATGCTTCAAAATGGAAAAAATTGGCTGAAAGTCTAAGACTACGTCTTGCAATGAGAATTAGGTTTGCTAATCCTTCGTTGTCAAAATCTGAGGCTGAAAAAGCTTTTAATTCTGGTGCTTTGATCACTAGTAATGATGATAATGCATATATTACAGTAAGCGGAGACAACAGAAATCCTCTTGAAACAATCACTGATTGGGGAGAATTTAGAATGAGTGCGACTATGGAAGGGATCCTTAAGGGATATGAAGACCCAAGAATGTCTATATACTTTGACCCTGCTGCAGAAGGAGATCAAGATGGTGATGGTATCCCATATGAAGGCCTCCAAAATGGTCAAACCAAAGTAGCCTTGGGAGTAAGTCAAAATCCAATAACCTCTGATGTAAACGTTTATTTTAGAGATGTTGCTCAAGGTGGAGCTAACCCTCCTCTTGAATTTATGCAAGCGGCTGAGGTGCATCTTTTGTTAGCTGAAGCAGCTTTAGCTGGTTATAACGTTGGCGGATCTGCTCAACAATATTATGAATCAGGCATCAAAATGTCTATGCAAGAAAGGGTTGGTGCTTCTGATGCTGCCATTGCAGCCTATGTGAGCAGCCAAAAAACACCTGTTAGTTTTGATGGAGGCACTACACCTGCCTCATCAGACATTCCAATTGCTTTTGACAATTCTAGTACTGAAAGAGCTTTAGAGCAAATAATTACTCAAAAATGGCTTGCCCTATTTCCAAATGGATGGGAAGCTTGGGCTGAAGCCAGAAGAACTGGTTATCCAAAACAGCTACCTAGAGTACAATCAGATAACCCTGATGTGCCTAAAGATCAAATTCCATCAAGAATGATTTATACTTCTTCTGAATTCACAACGAATGCTGAAGCAGTAGATGCAGCAATCTCTTCTCCTGAAATTGGAGGTCAAGATAAAAACAATACCAAACTATGGTGGGATAAAAAATAATATAAAATACTTTTTTATCTAAAAGAGGGCTTTTTAGCCCTCTTTTTTTATTTTTATAAAAGTCAATATCAAATCAAATTGATATAAAAAATTGTATGAAAATGTGCAATATGAACTTGAATCAATTTCGCACAGGATTTTCCTTTTTATACCTGTTTATTTACTTTTCGTCTATAAGTTGTGAGGATAACAATCAACAATTCACCTTATTAACATCTTCACAAACAGGAATTAAATTCAGAAATATTCTCAAAGAAACCAAAGAGTTTAATGTATTAACCTATGGATACCTCTACAATGGCGGTGGAGTGGCTGTGGGTGACGTAAATAATGACGGTTTAGAAGACCTCTATTTTACGGGCAATATGGTAGCGAGTAGGTTATATATAAACCAAGGAAATTTCAAATTTAAAGAAGTGGCTAAAGAGGCAGGTGTTGACGCCGCTGGGCTATGGAACACAGGCACTTCTATGGCGGACGTAAATGGTGATGGATGGTTAGACATTTTTGTCTGTCGATCAGCAGCAGCAAACCCTTTGTTGAGAAAAAATTTATTATTTCTCAATAATGGCGATATGACTTTTACTGAAAGTGCGGGTTTACTAGGAATTAATGATACTGGTTATACCACTCAAGCTCTATTTTTTGATTATGACAGAGACAATGATCTTGATCTTTATGTACTCAATCATTCGGTGCAAGAATATGCTGGTTTTGACAGATTAACGAGTGGGCTTAAACAAAAAAACAATCCCAATTATGGAGATAAGCTCTATGAAAATGTAGGGGGGTTATTTTTTGATCGAACAAGAAAAGCAGGAATAAAAACAAATGTATTGGGTTTTGGCTTGGGAGTAGCCATGGGCGATTTTAATCAAGATCACTGGCCAGACCTTTATATTTCAAATGATTATAATGAACAAGACTATTTATATATCAATAATCAAGATGGAACTTTTTCTGAGCAATTAGAAGATTATTTATCTCATACATCAATGTTTTCCATGGGTTCAGATGTGGCCGATATAAATAATGACGGCTATACTGATATTTTCACTCTTGACATGTTACCAGAAGGGAATGAAAGACAAAAGATGGTTTTTGGTCCAGACAATTTTGATAAATATCAACAATTTGTAAGCACTGGCTTCTACAATCAAACCATGAGAAATATGCTGCACCTCAATCAGCAAGGAGCTTTTTTTACAGAAGTAGGTCAAATGGCAGGTGTTTCAAACACAGATTGGAGTTGGTCTTCTCTTTTTGCAGATTTTGATAATGATGGGTTGAAGGATTTATTTGTCACCAATGGTTACAAAAGGGATTATACCAATATGGACTTTGTTAGCTACGCTGTCCAACAGCGCATCAATGAAATGCAAAACAAAGAAGAAATTGCTGTTGTAGACCTCATTGAACAAATTCCGTCTACTGTAGAGTCCAATTATATGTTCAAAAACCTTGGCAGTGCTAATTTTAAAAAAATGAATTTTGATTGGGGGTTTGAAGAAAAAACACTCTCCAATGGGGCAGCCTATGCAGATTTAGACAACGATGGAGATTTAGACTTAGTTGTAAATAACATAGACTCGCAAGCTGCCATCTATAGAAATAACAGTAATCCTCAAGCACAATCAATTCTTCAAATACAACTTATCGATACCCTTTCTAAAAATAGAGAAGGTATTGGAGCTACAGTGACCATTTATTCTGACTCAACATTAAACCAACAAGTGCAACAACCTGTGAGGGGCTATCAATCTTCAGTAGGAAGAAAATTGCATTTCGGATTGGGAGATAAAAAGGAGATAGATTCAGTTAAAATTATATGGCCAGATGGAAAAATTCAACTAGAAAAGCCTAAAAATTGGATATCAACACTCACAATTTTTAAAAAAGTTTCAGGAGAAGCACTTCTCAAACCAAAAGAATCAGCTTCTTTATTTCAAAAGGAGATGGTAAAAACCAGTGAGCCCATCAGACACATAGAAAATGATTTTGTAGACTTTAAACGCGAACGTTTACTTCCCCATTTTTTATCAACCCAAGGGCCTCGCATTGCAGTTGGAGATGTCAACAACGATGGTTTAGATGATTTTTATCTATGTGGTGCAAAGGGAACTTCTGGGAACGTATGGATACAACAACCTGATGGTAGTTTTGAGCAATCGCCTCAACAGAATATCAGTAAAGATGCTGAAAAGGAAGAGGTAGATGCTCTTTTTTTTGATGTGGATGCTGATGGAGATCAAGACCTTTATGTAGTGAGTGGAGGAAATGAAAATGAGGGAACGCTTTTACAAGATCGACTCTACATTAACTCAAGAGGGCAATTTAAATCCTCGCCCTTGCCTAAAAATTGGAAAAGTGGCTCCTGCGCAGTTGCAGCAGATTATGACTCAGATGGTGATTTAGATCTATTTGTTGGCACAAGAGGAATCCCAGGGCGATATCCAGAGAGTGCACCAAGCCAGTTATTAGTTAATCTTGGAGAAGGTCGTTTTGAGATAGCTAATGAAATAATGCCCAATCAAAATAACTTAGGAAATATTACTGATGCTCTTTGGGAAGATGTTAACTTTGATAGTAAGCCAGACCTTGTTGTGGTTGGGGAGTGGATGCCAATCACAATTCTTTATCAGCAACAAAACGGTTTTACTGCTAGCACAAATGAAACCTTAAAAAAAGCTACAGGTCTATGGAATAGAATTGTTAAAGGAGATTTTAATAATGATGGTAAAATTGATTTTGTTGCAGGAAACTATGGGCTAAACTCACAGCTTAAGGCTCCCTTGAGTCTCTATTACGACGACTTTGATAAGAACGGTTCCATTGATCCCATTTTGTGTACGGAGGAAGGAGGAAAAGAGTATCCCTTTTGGTCTAAAGATGATATTCAAAGTCAATTAGCAGAATTGAAATCAAAATATGTATCATATGCTTCCTACGCCAATCAAACTGTAGCAGAAGTTTTAACTGATGAAAGAATTGCCTCTGCAAAAAAGGCCTCAGCAAACCTTCTGACTTCAAGTGTTATTTTTAATCAAGGAAACGATTTGTTTGAAATAAGCCCTTTGCCAATGCTTGCCCAAGTAGCACCTGCTTTTGGGTTGTTAGCTAAAGATATTAATGCAGACGGAAACCTCGATTTAGTTATTGGTGGCAACCTTTATGGGACAAGAGTAAAACTAGGTCGGTATGACGCTTCAAAAGGAGAAGTTTTGATTGGTGATGGTACAGGAAGTTTTAAACCAACCTCCTATGAAAAAAGCGGGTTGCAACTTTCTGGAGAAGTACGGGATATTAAACCTATCACGATAAACGACAAACCGTATATTCTTTTTGCAAAAAATAATGCTTCTGTTGAGGTGTTTTCTCATCATCATAAATAAGCTAAAGTATTAAGTATACCAAAAAAGAAACATAAATAAATTTATTTTATATTTTTACTCCTCCATGCTCCATTCCTAGAAGTTAAAAACAATTAAAAATGAAAAAAAGCAAATTTTTATTTGCAGTATTGTTCCTGTTTGTAGGACTCGTACATGCTGTTGCTCAAAAAACCATTACTGGAACTATATCAGACGATCAGGGCATTCCACTGCCAGGAGCCTCAATAGTTGTCTTAGAAACAAATCAAGGGGCTTCTTCAGATTTTGATGGTAATTATTCCATTGAAGCAACCGAAGGGCAATCATTAATTTTTAGTTATGTAGGATATGCCTCTCAAACTATTCCTGTTGGGACTGACAGTACACTCAACGTTCAATTGCAACCAGACAATTCCTTAGATGAGGTAGTTGTTACTGCACTGGGCTTGTCAAGAGAAAAAAAATCATTAGGGTATGCAGTGAGTGAAATTAGCGGAGACAATATCAACACGGTAAAAGACCACAACATTGCAAGTTCTTTGACAGGTAAAATTGCAGGGGTTAATATTACCCAGTCTGGAAGTATTGGTTCAGGTTCAAGAATTACAATTCGTGGAAACAATTCTATTGGAGGCAATACACAGGCCTTGATTGTGGTTGACGGTGTTCCAATTAATGGAGACGGCATCAATTCTGGCGGAAGTGTTTATAATAGTTCAGTAACTGGTGGAGGTATCACAGACATCAACCCCAACGATGTTGAATCCATTTCAGTCCTTAAAGGACCAAATGCTGCTGCGCTTTATGGTTCTCGAGCGGGTAATGGTGTTATTTTAATTACAACAAAAAAAGGAACTGAGTCTGATCGACTTGGTGTTACTCTCAATACCAACATAACTTTTGACACCCCTATGTTCTTACCCAACTATTAAAATGAGTATGGGCAAGGTTCATTAGGAGCGGCATTTACTGACTTGGAAAACAATTGGGGTTCTTCTTCTTGGGGACAAAGATTGGACGGCTCTCAACAATTATATTTTACAGGACAGGCACGTTCTTATTCTGCTCAACCTAATAACGTTAATGATTTCTTTAGATCTGCAACCAGGGCTATTACATCCATCTCGCTAGATAAAGCTTCAGATAATGCCTCAGTTCGATTTTCCTATACCAATAATTCTACAGAATCTATTTTACCAAATTCTGACTTAAACAGCCATAACTTCAATCTTAGAGGAACGGCTCAACTCTCTGAAAAATTATCTATAGACTCTAAAGCAACTTATTTTACACAAGAAATTACAAACCGTGCTAGCCTTGGAGGTGAAGGCGTTTTAAGTTTTGTTTATTATATGCCTAGAAATGTTGCGGTAAATGATTTGAAGACCTATCAAAAAGAAAATCCAGCCACACTAGCTGACTATCAAGTTATATCGTATGGCACTCCTGGCTCCACCACTGGAAATCCTTTCTGGATGCTTTTCAATGACCAAAATGGTGAAAAAAGAGGGCGTTTTCTTGGGTTTACAAAACTCAACTATGAATTTACAGATTGGCTAAGTGCCTTTGTTAGAATAGGATCAGATATTACAGATATTAAACGTGTAAATATCGAAAAACCAGGGCATCACTTTTATCCAGATGGTAGGATGCAGAAAAGCCAAAACACATTTACTGAATTGAATTCAGAATTCTTAATTACAGCACAAAGAAATATTACAGAGAATTTAAACTTTGTTCTTAATATTGGTGGAAACTTATCTAAAAGAACTTCTGAAGGCTTAGGCGTGAGCGGTAGAAACTTTAAGATTCCAACCAAATTCTTTATTTCAAATTTAAATGAATTAAATCCACCCAATGAGAGCCCTCAGGCTATTAAAAAAGTGAATTCTTTATACGGTTCTTTGAATCTAGCTTATGATAATTTTCTTTATTTAGATGTAACAGCTCGCAACGATTGGTCTTCAACTCTTGGAGAAGACAACCGCTCCTATTTGTATAACTCAGCAAGTGTATCAGCATTGCTCAATAGGTTTATAGACCCAAGTCAGGAATTGTTTAACTTGATCAAATTAAGAGCGAGCTGGGCGCAAGTGGGTAATGATACTGATCCCTATCAATTATATCAAACGTTTAGTGTTCCTGGTCAAGGATATCTTGGTCTGACCACACTCGGTTCTCCTAGTGTGAAGCTGAATCCAGACCTCAAACCCGAAACGGTAACCTCAACAGAGTTTGGTTTAGAGTTGAGTGCACTTGAAAATAGACTGAATTTGGGTATATCAATCTATGATATCACTACTGAAGATCTTATCTTCAACGTACCTGTACCTCCAGCAACTGGATACTCTTTTTTCAAGGAAAATGTAGGTAGAGTTGAGAATAAAGGAGTAGAAATAGAATTAGGTGGGACACCATTTACAAGTGATGCTTTTTCTTGGAATACCACCATTTTCTTTTCCAAAAACGAAAATACGCTGGTTGAGTTGATAGATGATTTAGACAATATCACATATAATACAACAAATAGTGGAAATGCAGCTATTCGAGCTACTGTTGGTGGAGGTATTGGAGATATTTATGGGACTGTGTGGGATACAGACGATTCAGGAAGAAATATTGTCAATGCGAATGGTATCCCTATTGCCTCTTCCTCTTTAGAATTGCTTGGCAATGCTCAACCAGACTGGTTAGGGGGATGGAGAAATACGATCTCATTTAATGACATTTTCTTAAGTTTTCAAATCGACGCTAGAATAGGAGGTCAAATCTATTCTCAAACTTCAGCAGGTCTCGACTCAAATGGAGTTTCAGAAAGAAGTCTTTTGTATAGAGAAAATGGTGTTACTTTGAATGCGGTTAGCACCGAATCAAATGCTTCTAATAATACACTTATCACTGGCCAAGAATATTGGGGGGCAATTTCTGGTATTGCCGAAAATTATATTTATGACCAAGACAATATTAGACTGCGTGAAATAGTTTTAGGATATAGAATTCCAGGAGTAGATAGCATCGGATTACAAAGTGCTTCAATTCAAATAATAGGGAGAAATTTATTCTTTTTCTCGAAAAGTGCAAAGGATATTGACCCTGAGGCTATGTTAGGAACAACATTAGGGTCACAAGGATTTACCTCTAATGCCTTACCCACACTTAGAAGTGTAGGATTTAATGTAACGTTAAATTTTTAAAAAAAATAAAATGAAAAAAACAGGTTTAATTTTGATTGGATTGTTTGCTTTATTTCTAGTGTCATGCACCGAAGATTTTAATGAAATAAACGAACAACCAAACGCACTCTCTTCATCAGATGTAAGTGCTAAGTATTTTGTTACAAATGTGCAAACGGGTCTTTTTGCTCCAAACAGATATCCTTATTGGAGGGGACCTATCATTCATGTTGATCGATATGCAGGTCACACCGCATTTGGATTTAGTGCCAATTGGTGGAGTGATGCGTTGGGCTATGATTATAGCGCAGGATATACCGGCGCTGTTTATGGCTGGTTGTCTGGATACAATAGTCAATTGACAGCCTTTACTAACTTCGTTAAAGAAGGAGGTGAATTGGAAAACGATCAATATTATGCGATTAGTCTCATTATGAAGGGGCTATATTATCAAATGTATTCTGACACCTTTGGGATGGTTCCATTTTCTGAGGCTTCCAATCCAGATGTGACGACTCCAAAATATGATACTCATAAGAATATATACAAAGGAATAATCACAGGATTAGATGAAGCGATTTCTTTAATAGGGAGTAATTCCACAACAGGAAGTGGTCCTGAAATTCTAACTGATAATGATTTATTTTTTAATGGTGACATGCAAAAATGGAAAAGCCTTGCAAATAGCTTAAAGCTTAGAATTGCTCTTCGTGCTAATGGAGCTGATGGTGATGATTTTTCTACTGCAGCAGCGGCTTCGGCTATATCAGCGGGAGTTCTTGGAGATACAGATGCATTAATCCAAAGAGATACAGAAATAAGCACCTGGGCTAGTGCTGTTTATGGTGATGTTTGGCATTCTTTTTATGGAGGAGGGCACTGGAATCTTGCCGCTTCGATGGTAGACGCTCTTAGAGATAACAACGATCCTAGGTTATTTAAATATGCCACGCCTAGCAAAGGAGGCACTATTACTATCACAAAACCAGTAGAAGGAGAAAATGTGAGTCTAATCGATAAGCATATCGCCTTTTTGAAATCTCATTTTGATAAGTCAGGTGCTACCTATACTTTGACAGAAACGGATGCAGATGTTAGCATCACTATGCCAGAAAACACCAATTATATTGGCGCGCCAACTAGGGCTAATGATAAACCAAAACCCTATCTCCATACTGACTTTTTCTCAAAGCCAGCAGATATTGTGGTCAATAAGAAAAATACAGGTAAACCCATTTTCCCGTGGATAGTCATGTCTGCTGCTGACAGTCACTTGATGGTTGCCGAAGCCATTGTGAAGGGTCTTGCTACTGGTGATGCTCAAGGCCACTATCAAACTGGCATTCGTCATGCCATGAAATTATGGGGAGTAGATGAGGCCTCTATTGATACATTTCTTAATAATGAAAACATGGGGAGCTTGTCTGGTTCTACAGAAGAGCAACTAGAAAAAATTGCAATTCAAAGATGGCTAGCCAATTTTACTAATGGGTTTGAAGGTTGGGCCATAGTGAGAGATTCTGGTTATCCAGCTGAATTATATGCTGGTGTATCTGATAAAGATTTGTATGCTTTAGGAACGACTTTAAATGGTGCTTATCCACAAAGAATGAGGTATGGTAGCGGAGCTTATAACAGCAATGGTGAAAATCTAGAAGCCGCTTTATCTACTCAAGGTCCCGATGTTCAAGGAACAAAATTATGGTGGGCTAAATGATTTAAAATTATATTAAAATAGCAATTCAAAAAGCTTGTTCATTAGAACAGGCTTTTTTTTGAAATGAAAGGGTTCTATCTGAAATTAAATGAGTTCAATAGTCGTTTAACCAAAGAATAAATTTCATCCAACCAAAGACCATACATCAAAGCGCTAGGGTGAAGTCCGTCTGGTGTCACATAGGCCCAATTGTTAGGATCACTTCTAGAAATTTTTGTAATATCTATGAAGAGAAGATTATTAAGATTGCAAATTTGTTTTAAAACGGTATTGTATTCGTCAATCTCTTTTGTGATTTTTGAGCGATCCCAATCTGCTCCGAAAGGGGTTGAGCTCCAGTCAGGGATTGACACCACAAATATAGAAGCATTTCTTGTTTGTTTATTTTCCTTGATTCTTTTTAGTAACCCTTGAAAGTCTTCTTTAAAAATAGTCGAACTTGTACCCCTAAATTGATCATTCACACCGATTTGAATTGAAATTAAATTGTATGGCTTTTCAAGTATAGTATTTTCAAAAGTAAGAGTTAACTCGCTAGTAGAAAATCCAGTTTCTCCAATGACTGTAAACAAATCATCTTCATTCTTTTTCAAAGAATCAAATAATCGTTCAGGCCAATTTTTTTGATCTTCCAGACCTTCTCCAACTGAATAGCTGTCTCCTAAAGCTAAAAAACGAATATCATTTTCAATTATTTGACCATTATTTTCAAATGCATTTAATTCCTTTATGTCATTAAAATCGTCTTGGCACGAGTTCGCAAAAAAAAAGATCAATCCTAAAAAAAAAAATTTTTTATCACCACGCCGCTTGTTTCAATCAAATTTTTTGTTGTAAATATTGTGTAATTTTAATCTCCTTAAAGTAGGTTTTTATTCTGTTTTTAATAAAAATGAATGGAAAAATACTTTTTTATTTAATGACCGTTGCTTGAATGCGCTTAAAGATGAAATTTAAACCTAGGTTAAACATCATACGATGTTTCTTTTGTGTACTCCTTGTTGTTTCACAACTTGGTTGTTCTACAACTGTTCATAAAACAGAAGTGTTAGTAATTGGTGGAGGAGCCGCTGGAACAGCAGCTGCGCTGGCTAGTGCAAGGGCAGGCGCCAAAACAGTGTTGGTTGAGAAAGGGCCTTGGTTGGGTGGCATGCTTACATCGGCAGGAGTAAGTGCAGTTGATGGTAATACAAAACTACCAGGAGGAATCTGGGGAGAATTTCGCGACAGTCTTATACAGCGCTATGGTTCTGCAGAGGCATTGAAAACAGGATGGGTGAGCAATCATATGTTCGAACCTAGTATTGGTGCAGCAATTTTTTCAAACATGACAACAGCTGAAAAAAACTTGGATGTTTTTTTTGAAACACCATGGCAATCGGTGGAAAAGATAGAAAAAGGCTGGAAAGTGAGTGTATTAAAAGATGGTAAGAAGAGAACCATCATTTCTTCACAACTTATTGATGCAACTGAATTAGGTGATCTAGCCGCAGCAATTGGTGTGCCCTACCATGTTGGAATGGATAGCAAAGACCGATATAATGAAGCTATTGCTCCCCCTCAAGCTAATAATGTGATTCAAGACCTCACGTTTGTTTTAATTCTCAAAGAATACGATCAACCAGTGGCTATTTCCAAACCAGAAGGTTATGATCCTACTCTGTTTTATTGCGCTACAGCAAACAAAAAATGTAAAGACAGTACTTCAATGAATCGCGTTTTGTGGGCAAAAGATAAAATGATTACCTACGGTAAATTGCCCAATAAAAAATATATGATCAATTGGCCTATAAATGGAAATGACTTTTATACGAACACCATTGAAATGACATCTGAAGAACGAGACGTTGCCTATGAAAAAGCCAAGTTAAAATCACTTCAATTTCTCTACTATTTACAAACCGAACTAGGATTTAAAAATTTTGGAATTGCATCCAATGAATTTCCCACTGAAGATGGCTTTCCTTTAATTCCTTATCACAGAGAGTCAAGAAGAATTGTAGGAGAAGTGACATTAACAGTAAATTATATCGCCAAACCCTATGATCAATCCTTACCTCTTTATAGAACTGCTATTGCTGTTGGTGACTACCCCGTGGATCATCATCATGCTGCCCATCCGAAGGCTAGTGAACTTCCCGAATTGCATTTTTATCCCGTTCCTTCCTATAGTATTCCAATGGGTAGTTTAATTCCAACTAGTGAAGAAAACCTTATCATAACTGAAAAATCCATTTCAGTTTCAAATATTGTCAATGGAACCACTCGACTGCAACCTGTTGTCCTTCAATTAGGGCAAGCCGCAGGCGTTATGGCGGCTATTGCATACAATGAAAATAAGCCTCCTAGGGAAATCAGCGTTCGCCGAGTTCAAAAAAAATTATTGGAGGCAGGAGGCTATTTATTACCCTTTTTAGATGTGCCTAAAAATCACCCTCATTTTAAACCTTATCAGCGTATAGGTGTAACTGGAATTTTGAGGGGAGTAGGAAAAAATGTGGGTTGGGAAAACCAAACCTGGTTCTATCCAGAGAAACCCCTCAAGGCTTCAGAAGTTCATTTAGCTCCTTGGATTTCTATAAAAGAATTTCCTTTTCCTAAGCACCCAAAAATAAAAAATGTGTTGGCTTGGTTCAATACTATCTTACCCGAAGAACAAAAGCCAAAATGGCTATCTATGCCTAATGAAATAAAAAGAAAGTTTACCTTTAAATCCTTTAATATAGACGCCCCTATGTCAAGAGGTCAATTTGCAGTTTTGTTGGATACCTTAGTCAATCCCTTTGCAGTTGAAATTCAGCACAATGGAAAGTTATGGTAAAACCTAAAACTTTATTGATCAATAAGTATTTTATACTGCTCACTTTAGGTTTCCTATATTTCTCCACTTGGGCTCAAAACCAAGCGATTCAAGATTCTTTACCATTTGATGCTGTTATTCAAGAAGAACGGCAAGGATTGCTCACCAAATTTTATGGGAATACACGTTTCACCTTAAATCAGGCCTATTTTTCAAACTGGATTTCTGGAGGTGAAAGTTCCATCACAACATTGTTTGCTTTAGATTATAATTTGAACCTTTCTAACCGAAGGGGGTTGGTTTGGGATAATAATGTGTTATTATCACTTGGTTCTACATATATCTCTGGAGATAAGTTTGTAAAAAAAGCCGATGATCGTTTTGAGATTAACTCCTTGGTTGGAAAACAAATCAATCAGCATTGGAATTACTCAGCTTTTTTTAACCTAAAAACGCAAATGCTCCCAGGCTATCGCTACTATTCTCAAGACGGTGATGCACTTAGGGAGCGTATTTCAAGAATTTTTTCTCCCGCATATGCGCAGGGTGGTGTGGGATGGTATTTGAAAAAAGAACAAAAACTTTGGGCCAATTTAGCGCCACTAACAGCGCGTATATTATTTGTTTCAAAGTTGTTCACGAAAGACTTAGAACCTAATGAAAAATATTTTGGGGTAGATGCAGGCACAAACAACAAATTCTTCTTTGGTGCTTCCTTTTCGGGATTTTTTAAAACGGAAATTATGACCAATATCACTCTTGAAAATAAATTTAATTTTTATATCAACTACTTAGAAAAAATTCAAAATATTGACGTTGATCTCAATACCAATATCCGCTTGAAAGTTAATGACTGGGTTTCGATGAATTTTGTGATTCATATGCTCTATGATGACGACTTAATTCAGCGGCTCCAATTGAGGGAGCTTTTTGGAGTAGGTTTTAATATGGATTTATGATTTTGATTTTCCCGTTATTTTTTCAACAAACCAATCATAATTATAAATTGTAATGTAGAGATTATAAATAGCACCTTGACCAATAGGCTCAAACTCGATCATTTTTTTTCTTTCTTGATCAACTAGCCTAATACAGGGTTTGTTGGGGTCTCTAAGTAGCGGTGCATTCCAATTAGGATCAGCATAAACCACTACATATCCTAATTTTTCATAATACGAACGAGACTTTTTTAAATAGGATGTGGCTTCTTTCAGGGTTAAATTCTTTTTGCTTGTCAGGGTGATAGCATAAACCTTTTGGTTTTTTTGTTTGAGAGAAGCTCGCCGGATAGCATAGGACGTTCCAGATCCTAATTTAATATTTTTAAATGTCTTTTTGTTCTTTTTTAAAAGTGCTTTGGCTTGTTGAATGGGCATTTCATACTCAAAATTTTCATATAAAAAGCTTTGTGCCCAGAGAGGACTCGAAAAAGATAAAAGAATGATAGCTGAAACTAGGGCAAAATTTATTCTCAAGACTTTAATTATTTTATCAACGATTTTAAAGTTATAAAAGTTTAGAGTTTTTAGGTTCTATTGACTTCAGTAATCTTCAAAAAAGATATTTTTCTTTTGATAGAAAGAATCAAATGGGAAAGAATAATTATAAAAACAAATCAGAATTAGTATTTTAGTAGTCTAAAACAATACAAAAGTTATTCTTCATTCCCCGCACAAAATACATGCTAAATTAGAGTCAACTCTAAAAAAGTATAAAGCTAGAAATTCATTTCTACATTATTTATTAGTTGGATGTTTGGTGGCTTGGTATTGTCCAGCGCAAATCAATGCAGAAAAATATCGCCTTTCTATAGAGAAGACCACAGAAAAAATTAAAATTGATGGTGTCTTAGATGAGCTCACTTGGGCAAACGCTGAAGTCGCAAAAGACTTCTTTATGATCACTCCAATTGACACTGGAAAAGCCACTCAATTTTCAGAAGCGAGACTCAGTTATGATGATGAATTTCTTTATATGGCAATCATTTTTTTTAACAATGAAGTGCAGGGTGATTATGTAGTAGAATCATTAAAAAGAGATTTTTCATTTGGCAAGAATGACAATTTTTTAGTGGCCATTGATCCTTTTAACAATAGGAGCACAGGTTTTACTTTTGGATTGAACGCCTATGGGGCGCAATGGGACGGCACGATGTTTGACGGAAGAAATGTCGACTTGAATTGGGATGCTAAATGGTATTCTCAAGTTCAATTTGATGAAGAAAAATGGGTCTGTGAAATTGCGATTCCTTTCAAATCTATCCGATTTGATTCTAATATCACCGAATGGGGAATCAATTTTAGTCGCCTAGATTTGAAAGCCAGTGAAAAATCAAGTTGGGCTCCAGTGCCCAGGCAATTTCCTTCTGTCACACTTTCCTATGCAGGCACTTTGGTATGGAACACGCCCCCTCCTCAACAGGGTAGTAATGTCTCCATTATTCCTTATGTATCAAATATTCTGAATCAAGATTTTCAGAAAAAGACACAAAATGAGTTCAAAATAGGAGGAGACGTAAAATACAATATAACCTCTGCCCTGAATCTTGATCTAACCATCAATCCTGATTTTTCCCAAGCAGAAGTCGACCAACAAATAACCAACCTAGATCGCTTTGAGCTCTTTTTTCCTGAACGGAGACAATTTTTTTTAGAGAATGCCGACCTTTTCACCAATTTTGGATATAAAACCATACGGCCTTTTTTTTCTCGTAGAATTGGTCTTCAAGTTCCTATAGTGGGAGGGGCTCGCTTAAGCGGAAATATTGATGAAAATTGGCGCTTGGGGCTAATGAACATTCAAACACAAAAAGATATTGAACAAGGATTGAATGCAGCTAATTTTGGGGTCCTAACCATTCAGAAAAAGGTATTAGATCGTTCTAACATAAACTTCATTTTTATTAATAAACAGCCTTGGAAAGATAAAGCAATAGCTGCTTCGAATCCCAACAGAAATGCTGGTATTGAATACAACTATTTTTCTGCAGATAATTTATGGAATGGTAAACTTATGTTTTTACAATCATTTAACCCTGAAAGAGCAAAAAAAGGAACTGTTTTTGCCTCTCATATAAGTTATCAGTCTACACGCTGGAATGCCCTTTTACAACAAGAATATATCTCAGGAAATTATAGTGCTGAGGTTGGGTATGTTCCAAGGACTGACTATTTTAAATTGCAAGGAGATTTGGGGCATCTTTTTTATACGGAAGGGGAAACCCCTCTGTTATCTCATGGCCCACGATTTGGAAGAGTTTATTTTTTTGATACCAATTTAGATGAAAAGGACCAAATAAATACGTTTTCTTATAGATTCAATTTTAAAAATAGAAGTCAGTTTTCTGTTGGTATGAACAATCAATTCATCACATTGCTGTCAGATTTTGATCCTCTTCGAACTCAAGTAGCCCTTTTGGAAGGGGGTACTACACATCGTTGGACAAGTTGGGAACTGACCTACAATTCAAAACCTCAAAATAGATTTACTTATTCTCTAGAAGCACTAACTGGGGGCTATTATGAAAAGGGAAAAAGAAGTGCTTTTTTTGGTGAATTTAGTTATCGGTTTCAACCCTTTTTAGAGCTCAATTCCATTGTCAACTACAATTATATTAAACTTCGAAGCCCTTGGAACACGAACCCCTTTTGGCTTTTAGGAATGAAGGCCAACTTAACCCTGACCAATACCTTGTTTTTTTCTAACTTATTTCAATATAATGAGCAATTGAATTTGTGGAATTTCAATTCTAGATTACAATGGCGTTATAAACCTGCATC
Source organism: Flavobacteriaceae bacterium (assembly GCA_016779985.1). Lineage (GTDB taxonomy): Bacteria > Bacteroidota > Bacteroidia > Flavobacteriales > Flavobacteriaceae > JADHMP01. The sequence goes on along the minus strand of JADHMP010000006.1, from coordinate 6,886 downwards.
AGATATTTTTATTGTCTTTAATAGCAATGAAGTGAATATTCCCACTTTTTCAAGAGGTTGGAATTTAACCTTTAAAATTAATTATTGGTTTAATCCCTAAGAGTGATTTTTTTTTGGATGCATCCGTTTGCCACCTCAAAAATCATTTAATGCTCTAATTTAAAAATCCAGTTTAAATAGAAAGCGATCCGAAACTGTAGGATTATTCTTATTTTTAAAAAAGCCATAAATCAATCATAATGAAAACAATGAACAAAGTAGCTTTTAGATATCTCTTCGAAATATTTGTTATTATTTTTTCTGTGACCATTTCATTTTACATTCAAGATCTTTTAAATGAGCGGGAGAAGATTGAATTGAAAAATGCGGGACTGGTTGGAGTCTTAAGTGACATAGACGCAGATAAGATCATTTTTAACAACATTACATTAACAGTAAAAAGTAGAGAAGCAAGTATTTTTCAATTTTTAGAAGAAGACCAAAAAATCAATAATAACACCTTAAATGGAATACGTAGATATTTTGGTTTTGTTGGGAATAAGTCAAATTATAATTCGATGGTGGCTACAGGGTCTATTGAGTTTATAAGGGATAAAAAGCTATTTAATGCGTTAAATAATTTCTATTCATGGAGTTATTCCGTTCTTATTGACCAATCGAGACAAGATGAAATGATGTATTGGAAATTTGTTGACTATACAGAAAAGAAATATAAAATTGACTCGGTAAAAAGAGAATCAAAAAATAGCCCTTATAGAAAGATTTACTATAATATTGGAGTGTTTCAAGGAATGAAAAGGGATTTAGAAATAAGGAATCAACTTAATAATCAACTTTTTTCATTGGCCATATATGACTTTTTTGCCAAACAAGCCATTGAACGAATTAGTGAATTAAAAACACAAATTGAACTAGAATTAAGCAAAAAATAAAAACGGGATGTGTAAATCTTTTTTGAAAAGGGAAAGTAAATGAATATAAACTAAATTGAATCTTAAATTATAAAAGCCAAAGATCATATTGAAATTAGACTTTGCAGCACTTTAAAATCCATAGATATTTTAAAAATAAGTAACTTGTTGTTAAATTCAATTAAAACATGAAAAAGCTTCTTCCCCTTTTGGTAACTCTTTTTTTTCTTAGCACCTGCAAAAAAGACGCACTTGAAGACGATAGTGCAGTTCAAATTGTTTATTATGATATCACCGCTTCTGCCTCAGAAGGAGGTTCTGTTACTACCTCTGGAGGGTCAATAGCATCTGGAGTTTCACTAACAATTACCGCCACCCCAAATGAGGAATATCTCTTTGCTGGATGGACAGGAACCAGCTCAACTGATAATCCGCTCACCATCATAGCTAATTCAAATCTTTCTATTACGGCTAATTTTGAGAAACGAAAATATAAACTAACAGTTAGTGTAGAAGGAGAAGGAACTATCCAAGAAGAAGTGATAGCTACCGAAAAATCGACCGAGTATAATTCAGGAAGTGTGATACAATTGACGGCTTCTCCCTCAAAAGAATGGGGCTTTGTTGGTTGGAGTGGAGATTACGAAGGTGTCGAAAACCCAATTGAGATAAGTATTACCGAACCAAAAAATATTACTGCAATTTTTGAACAATTGGACCCTATTTATTTAGATAGCAACGGGATTACAATAAAAGCAAATGATTTTGTTCTAACTGGAGAGACATATACTTTAAATGGGGTTGATTACACTATTGTTAATGACAATTTATTGAAAAGAATGATTAATGATGGAGAAGATCTTACTAAGGTTGTGACCACAAAAGTTACTGATATGCAAAGATTATTTCTAGAGAATACTTCATTTAATCAAGACATAGGAAGTTGGGATACTTCCAATGTTACTAATATGACCAGTATGTTTGAATCTGCCACTATTTTTGATCAAGATATAGGAAATTGGGATGTGTCAAAGGTCACTAAATTTGATAGAATGTTCCTTAGAGCTCATGCCTTTAACCAAGATATTGGAAACTGGGATACCACGAATGTGATAGATATAGGATGGATGTTTTATGAAGCAACTTCATTCAATCAAGATGTAGGCAGTTGGGATATATCAAGTGTAGAAGATATAGAGTTAATGTTTTATGGTGCTTCTTCATTCAATCAAGATATTGGGAATTGGGACATTTCAAATGCAACCAACTTAAATAGTATGTTTTATGGTGCTTCTGCGTTTAATCAAAATATAGGAAATTGGGATACGTCAAACGTTACCAATATGATTTATATGTTTTATGGAGCCACTAATTTTGATCAAGCTATTGGGGAATGGGATACTTCAAAGGTAGTAGATATGGAATCTATGTTTAAGGATGCCTCTTCATTCAACCAAGCTATTGGAGATTGGGACACCTCAAGCGTAACTATCATGAATAGTATGTTCGCAGGAGCTTCAGCTTTTAATCAAGACATAGGGGGTTGGGATACTTCTAATGTTGTAAATATGGGATCTATGTTTTTTGAAGCGACTAGTTTTAATCAAAATATTGGCAAGTGGAATCTTTCAGAAGTATTTGATATGAATCAAATGTTTAGAGGTGCTAAAGCTTTTAATCAATATATTGGTAGTTGGAACACTAGTGATGTGAACAACATGGAGGGTGCTTTTAGAGATGCATCTGCTTTCAATCAAGATATTAGCAGTTGGAATACTAATAATGTCACAAATATGATCTACATGTTTTGGGGGACCACTCTTTTTAATCAAGATCTATCAAATTGGTGCGTTAGCGAAATTTTTAGCGAACCCTCTGGGTTTGATTACTCGTCATCACTGCTAAGCGAAAACAAACCTAATTGGGGATCTTGCCCTTATAAAAATGGTGCAGCATCTTACAGTATTGAAGTGTCTTCTTCTAGTAACACAGATTTCACTTTGCATGGAACAGATAGGAATGGCTATGTATCAGGCGATGATCTTGATTTAACTTTTAATTTAGGGGATACAATTATATTTGCCATCAATACACCTGATCATCCATTTTATCTTAAATATGTTGCTGGTGCAGGAACAGAAAATATGATAAGAGGGTTTGGGATCACTAAAAACGGTTCTACAAATCATATTATGAGCTTCACACCCGAAGCAAAAGGGACCTACTATTATCAATGTTCACTCCATGAAGAAATGTCCGGAACAATCACAATTCAATAACAATAATTATTTAGACTAACAGAGTCCAACGGTTTTCTTATTGCTGTATAATTCATTTTTTGGACTATACTAAATCCAATTCAAAAAATAGGCGATTGGCTTTTATACGGGTTGTAATTGTTCTACAATCTTGTGCGAATGCAAAATATAACAGAATAATCAAATACTTTTTTGAAGCTTTGAATCCTAAAACCTTTCAGACATGCCCAATCCAATAAAAGAGGCATGGGTTTTAGAATACAGTTTTTTTATTTAAAAGCTAGACGGAATTTGATTTGTAACCTTATCTGTATATTTTAGAAGTATTATTAACTATAAAATATTTAAAATGAAAAAATTAGCATTACTATTTATTTTTAACATCTCAATACTTTTTGCACAAGAAGATGTTTGGTTATTTCAAATTCACGAAATGGAAGTTTCGGGGAACATTGATGATTTTATAAAGTTGCAAAAGGATTTCCATAAAAAATTGGCAGTATTAGGAGTCAAAAACAATGAATGGGCAGGATGGCAATGTCTTAGGTCTGTAACATCAGGAAATAAATTTATTTTTCTACATCATTTCAATAGTGTTGAACAAAGAGTCGATCCGCAAATTTGGACTGAAGAGAATTTAAAAAAATTAGGATTAAAATGGCCAGAGGGAAATTCATTTAAAACAAAAACTACAGGTCCTATTTATATTTATCAAGCTCAAATGGCAGTAAATGATAAAGAGCCATCAAAATATTGGAAAATAAACTATCACAAATTCAACAATATCTCAAATTATATAAACCACAATAAGTCTTGGGGAGAAATGGTTGTTAAAAAAGCTCAAAATGAAGAAAACGGAATGAATTGGGGATTTGCAACATTAATTTCAAACGGTGAGTGGGACGATGGAAAGCCACAAATGTATAATGGTATTTCTTTTGATGGTTATGCAACAATGGAACAAATGCTTGAAGGCTCACTATATAATGAGACTATGGACCCATTGGTTCAAAAATGGTTTGAAGAATCACAAAAAAATAAATGGAATTTATCTCAAGTGGGAGGAAAATCTGAAATGTGGACTGAAATTGCGAGTAGTTTTAATTAAATTTAAATAAACCCTCCCCCAGTGGAGGGTTTTTCTTTTACACCAATGGTTACAATCCAAACCCCTTCTAATTCATTTAAATTATTGCCATAACCTTAGATTCCTTTGTAATCATTTTTAGAGGGTGTTGTTTTTGGAAATTTGTGGATAGGTGATAGAGAACTAGCCAACGCCCAATGAGTTGAATTTGTTCACAGATGGGTATTCTGGTTGGGAAGTCCTTAAACAGTCAAAATAAGAATGTACTATTTAAGAGTATTGCCTACTACTAATTTAGATATTCGATGTACCACCAGTTTCTTTTTCAGAAAGATCCAATAGCTTTTTAGCCAATGGTTGTTTTATTACTTTATTATGAGCAAGACAGGTTTCAAAATTAGGGGTAGTTGTTAGCTGGATTACCTTTGATTTACAGCTTTATGCATTCTACAACTATTTAGCGAATTCAATGATTAGGGTAATTTCAAGGTTATTAACACAAAAAACTTCCCTGAACTTAACGAAGAGGATATGCCGATGATTTAAATATCATTTTTTTTTTTAAAGAACTTTTGTCTCAATACAATTCTAAAATAAAAGTAGATATAAATTAAAAAGATCACACAACCAATAATAAACATAACTTTATTATTCATAATCCCTTAATTTGAATTTTTTCTTCTTTGTCTAATTGCAATTGCAAAACCTAATATAGTAACAGGCCACAAACCAACGTAGAGTCCCTCAAGTTGTTGTCCCGAAAACCATAGATAAATTGAATAGAGAAAACTTAAAAAAGCTAAAAGTATTGGGTAATATTTTTCTAAAAATTTCATTTATAAATATAAATGAATTAAATGGTATAAAAAAAGAGCATAATTAGAAAACTAAATCACCATTTTACATTACTGTTAATCTTTTTTACTGTGTCTGATTCGTCCAACAATGAATTAAAAAAAATCATTAACGATATCCTATTGAATTGAAAAAACAAGATTAATCAAACCATTAAATGGTATTGAATTAATGCCATCAATTTTTTATATATTAATTTGTATATACAAATGTTGTATGTACATTTGTAAAAAATATTTGATATGAAAAATAAACCAAAATGCGGATGTGGGAACACACTAAATCCTGAGGGGTATTGTGATGGTTCTCACCTTAAGGGGTAAACTAATTATTAAATAATTTATTAATTGGTTTACGGTTATAGCCTTTGGAATAATTTCTAAAGGCTTTTTTATAATTAGTTGTCAAATTCCTCAAGACCAAAAAGCTAAAAAATCTCCGTCTGAAGTGGCAATTGGCTCTGCCCTAATGGAAGGGACATCGATGATGACTCCAATTATACCAGGAGAACTTTCGAATCAAACCTTATGGCTGGATTACATTCAAGCACATAATGATAGAAACTTGAATAAGATTGCTGAAATCAATGCAGTAGACTGGGAGGGATATACTGCTGATGGGAGTGTTGTTAAAGGTAATTCCTCTCATATAGAAATACTTGATAATTGGTTTAAAACGTCCTCTCCTAAATGGGAAGTAAAATGGATGATCGCTAATGCAGCAAAAAATAAAGATGGAGTAATTGAACAATGGCTTACAACTGGTAATGACTATACTGATGTTGATGCCGACGGGAATCCAATTTTTGAACATAATGTACACGATATTTTGTTTGTCGATGGAAAGATTAAAAAGATCAACGTTTACAAGAGAGCTAAAGCAGAAGTATCCGCAGAATTTTCTTATTAAAATTCTAAAATAAATTTATATTACCCTCCCCAGTGGAGGGTTTTTCTTTTATACCAATGCCTCCAACCCAAGTCCCCTATATCCATTGATATCATTGCTCTAACCAAAGATCCCTGTTGTTGCGGTTTTTAGGGGGGTGTTGTTTGTGGAAAGTTTGTACTGTTTTGAAATAAATCTCATTCTCTATATATTAGAGGTATTATTAATCATAAATCAATTAAAATGAAAAAATTTTTTTTAACAACGTTTCTCGCAGTCTGTTTGTCTGCTCAGGCTCAAATCGGTTATTGGACAGCATATCAGTTTGATGTTAATCCAGGGAGTGAAGAATTAGTTCTAAAATTATTCAATGAATACTTTAGTAAATACAGTCTAGCTGAGGGCGTTACAGTAGCACTTTTTGAAAATCATTTCAAAGATCCTGATTGGAATTTTAGTCATCAAATTTTATTTAATGGTAGTTTAGACGCTATGTCTAATCAATATTCATCACCCCCAAATGATGCATGGATGCTTTTTCTTGAAAAAATGGGAAACCATATTAAAGGCCATAACGCGTTTATGGGAGAAATTGATGCTGCATATGCAAATGGAAATCCAGACGAATTTCCTATTCAAAGAATTTATTCTTTACAAGTTAATGACTATGATAAATGGCTTGATGCTTATGAAAAATATAATTCTAAATACAACAAGCCAGACAGGCTAACATTTGCAGGTAATTTTACTGCTGGACATCACCATACGTCAGGGGGAAATGCATGGGTAGTTCAAGGTTTTAGAGATTTTAAAGGAGCATTTGGAGGGCATAGTAAATTACCCTCAAAATACAGCCAAAATGAACATGAAAAAGCATGGGATAATTT
>JADHMP010000005.1:0-126668 GCA_016779985.1 Flavobacteriaceae bacterium | reverse complement strand
GCGGTCTGGACGGGACTCGAACCCGCGACCCCATGCGTGACAGGCATGTATTCTAACCAACTGAACTACCAGACCCAATTAGCGGTTGCAAATATACAAGTATTTTTGTTTCGGTTTTCTATTTAAAATAAAAAAACTGTTTTTACAATTGACCACCTCAAATATTATCAACCTAATTAATTTAACCTATTATAAAACAACTATTTATACCGCTTATTTTATTTTATTCCTTATCCCTAGTGTCCCAAAATACAGGTATAATTATCGATCAAAACAACAACCCGCTCCCTGGGGCTTCGGTGGTTTTAAAAGGAACAACCAAAGAAACAACAACAGATTTTGATGGCAATTTCACAATCGATATAAAAACAGGAGATATTCTTCAGATTTCTTACATAGGATTTGAAACTACAGAAGTGAGCTACGAAGGAACCTTTTTAAATATTACACTTAATAAGGGGGTTTCTTTAGGTGAAGTATTGGTAACGGGTAATCGTAACATGCCAAGAACTGCTATCGACTCTGCTGTACCTATTGACAACATTAGAGCTTCTGATGTAATGAATGTTGGAGAAGCTTCAATCCAAAGAGCGCTAACCTTTGCTATTCCATCTTTTAACGCCCAAGATCAAGCAATTTCTGACGCAACGGCAGGGTTTGCTCCTGCAGATATTCGTGGATTAGGTCCTTCACGTACCTTAGTATTAATTAATGGTAAACGTGTTAACCAACAGTCACAAGCCTATTTAAACAGAACACCTGGTAAAGGTGAAGTAGGGGTTAACCTTGCTGCTATTCCGATGGCCGCGATAGACCGTATTGAAGTACTTCGTGATGGTGCCTCTTCTCAATATGGCTCTGATGCAATGGCTGGAGTAATGAATTTTATTTTAAAGAAAAATTCTGCTTTCTCTACATTTAACGTTGGCACAGGCATTACTTCTGCAGGAGACGGTTTTCAATTTAATATTGACAACAATACCACTCTACCTTTCGGAAACGGCGGACGTATTAATTTTACTTTAGGCTATTTAGATCAAAAACTTACCAATCGAGCTGGTTCTCCTGGTATTAGCTCTGGCGATACAGATGAAAATTCACCTCAACATGTCATTGATTTTGCAATTAACAATCCTAAATTAGGGATGATTGTTGGACGCCCAGATTTAAAGCAAAAAAATATTTTAGTAAACATTTTTCACCCTCTTGGAAAAAATTCTGAATTCTATACCACGCACAGTTTTTCTGATCGTTGGAATAGGTCTTTTGCTTATTACCGACATCCTGCTTGGCGAGGAGATGTAGATGCTTCCAATTTTTTAGCTCCTACAGGACAGTTTAAAGGTTACCATCCTACTTTTGAGGGTGCTATTCAAGATCATTTCAATGTCATTGGTGTCGATCTAGATTTAGGCAAAGAGTGGCGCCTCGACCTCTCCGTTACTCACGGCAAGAACATAATTGACTATACTGTAAACCGTTCCGTTAATAGAGATTATCTAAGTCAAAATGGGTGGAGCCCAAGAACCTTTAAACCAGGTGGATATGCATTCGCTAACGTAATTCAAAATGCAGATTTTACAAAAACATTTAATGAAAAAGTATCTTTCTCTTCAGGTCTCGAATACAAAGAAGAAAAATTTCAAGCTTTTGAAGGAGATTCGTTTTCACGCTTTGGAGGTGGGTCCGATTCATTTGCAGGAATTGCAGCTGAACAAGCAGGTGAGTGGAAACGAAATAATTTTGCAATATATTCTGGAATCGATATTGACTTTACAGAACAACTTTTGGTATCAGCGGCAGCGCGCTTTGAAAATTTTTCTGATGTAGGAGAGAATTTTAGCTGGAAAGTTGCTTCGCGATATAAAATCAGCAAAACTACCTCCTTACGATCTAGTTTTTCTACTGGTTTTAGAGCTCCCTCGTTACATCAACAAAATCTTTCTAACACACAATACATTATTGTTGCTGGTTCTGCCGAACCCTTATTACAAGGAACAATCCAGAATGGAACTCCTGAGGCCCGCTCACTCGGCATACAAGATTTATTCCCTGAAATATCTCAAAATTTTTCTGCTGGACTAACTGTCGGTAATCGAAATGGATTCTCCGGAAGTATTGACTTTTATAATATTAAAGTAAATGATCGAGTTTTATTCACTTCTCAAATACAAGGTGAAGCAGGTTCTGAGTTAGAAGCCAATCTCAATGCTGCAGGAGTTGTAGCCGTTCAAGCATGGATTAATGCAGGTAATACCAATACCACAGGAGTTGACTTTGTTTTTAACTGGAGAAAAGAAAATCTAATGCTTGGATTTGTGGGGAACTTTAATAAAACAACTATTGACAGTATTGATACACCTAGTGAACTCGGATCTGTTGAGATTTTCTCTCATAGAGAGCGTAGTTTAATTGTCAATTCTCGTCCTAGGTCTAAAATGTCTTTAACATTAGACTATAATGCAGACCAGTTTAGTTTTGGATTGTACAACACTAACTTTGGTCCTGTAACAGTAGCTAATGTAGATGAAAATCCTTTATTTGATCAAGAATTAGCATCTAAGTTAATTACGGATCTTCGGGTGACATATAAGTTTTCACCTGAGCTCCGTTTGACAGGAATTGCAAATAATGTATTTGATATTTACCCCGACGTTACACTGGATAGTACAGGTGGAACAGCTGGAGGAAGATTTTTGTATTCAAGTGAAGTTTCTCAACATGGACAATTAGGTCGAAACTATTCACTAGCATTGACCTATAAGTTTTAAAATCTTTAGAATAAAAAAACTGTCCTTAAGGACAGTTTTTTTACTTTCTGTAATCTTCTTAATTAGAGTTTTAAATTAGTGTTTCTAGAGCACCTGCGTAAGTGGTTTTCGGAGATACCCCTACATGACGTCCTACCAGTTCGCCTTTGTCAAAAACTAAAACTGTAGGAATATTTCGAACACCGTATTTTGCAGCAAATTCTTGATTAGCGTCAACATCTACCTTACCTACTACGGCTTTACCTCCAAAATCTTTACTCAACTCTTCGATAATGGGGCCAACCATACGACAAGGACCGCACCATGCCGCCCAAAAATCAACCAAAACCGGTTTTTCTGATCGTAATACAACCTCATCAAAAGTTGCATCTGTAATTTCTAATGCCATTGTAAAAATTTTTTTTAAAAGTAATTATTTTCTTTTTAATTTATACATCCTATAAATCAATAAAATTTATTTAACTATTCATCTAATTAATTTGGTAGGGCCATCGTTCACCATCCAATATTTTTAGTAATTCTGCATCAATTTTTATCTTCTTTTTTCTACTTTGTAAGGTGAGTTTTACCTTCTTCTTAGAATCGTATACATTAAAAAATAATGATTTATCACCCTTAAATGGTTTCATTTTATTGGAAAGTACTTTGACCTCGTCTTTTTTCAAGTTATGGATATCTAATTTAAGGGTGAGTTTTTTAGCATTATTTTCGAGTGTATTGTGGAGCATTTCAAAATAAAGAAACTGTACTCGAGGGGCCCCTCCTTTTCCAGTCTCTCGATCTCTCCAGCCTTCACGAACCATAAAACGTATGCGTATGAATTGATTGATCACTAAAAAATGCCTGTATTTTAAATAATCTTCACCAAAAATGCGAAACTCATATTGGTCAGAAAAATCTTCTAAAATAAAACGAGCCCATCCCTTTCCATTTCGGCTCTCTAGGTGCTCAACCTCGTTAACTATTCCTCCTACTGCCAACTCTTTTTTCATAAAAGGATTTAAATCGCTAAGTTGTTGTAGAGGCACGGTGGCAAAAAACCGCATTTCATGTGCAAAAGCATCTAACGGGTGGGCCGATAGATAAATGCCCACAACTTCTTTTTCTTTCTTCAATGTTGTCAAAGAAGTCCACGGTTCACAAGGGGGAATAGAAAGATCTTGATATACCACTTCTTCTTGCTCACCAAATAAACTAACCTGAGCAGAATTTTTATTTTCTTGAAATTTTGTTCCAAATCGTAACGCTTTTTCTAAAAAAGTTATTCCATCTCCATCTGGATTGAAATATTGCGCGCGGTGCACGTCCACAAAAGAATCTAACCCACCCGCTAAAACTAAATTTTCAAAAGCCTTTTTATTGGCTGATCTTAAATCTATACGCTTGACTAAATCAAATATTGATTGATATTTGTTTTCTTTCCGATTTTCTATAATCGTAGCCACAGCCCCTTGGCCTACCCCCTTGATGGCACCCATTCCAAAACGGATAGCTCCTTTTTCATTTACTGTGAATTTATAAAAACTTTCATTCACATCTGGGCCTAAAACCTTTAAACCCATGCGACGGCATTCTTCCATAAAAAAAGTGACTTGCTTAATATCATTCATGTTATTAGATAATACCGCAGCCATATACTCAGCTGGATAATGTGCTTTTAAATATGCGGTTTGATAGCCTATCCAAGCATAGCAGGTGGAGTGAGATTTATTAAAAGCATAGGCCGCAAAAGCCTCCCAGTCTCTCCAAATCTTTTCTAATATCTCTTCTGGATGACCACGTTCTTTTCCCCCTTGAATAAATTGTGGTTTTAACTTTTGTATTAAGGCAAAAATCTTTTTCCCCATTGCCTTACGCAAGACATCGGCATCGCCTTTGCTAAAACCAGCCAGTTTTTGTGACAACAACATGACTTGCTCTTGATAGACAGTGATACCATAGGTTTCTTTTAAAAACTCTTCCATATCAGGTAGATCATACGCAATAGCTTCCTCTCCATTTTTTCGAGCAACAAAGCTGGGAATATATTCTAAGGGCCCGGGGCGATAGAGGGCATTCATGGCAATTAAATCAGCAAAAACCGTCGGGCTTAAATCTTTCAAATATTTTTGCATACCTGCAGATTCATATTGAAAAATCCCAACCGTCTCACCTCGTTGAAACAACTGATATGTTTTTTCATCGTCTAGTGGAAAAGCATCAGGGTCTAATTCTATTCCATGTATGTAGTCTACTAGTTTGACTGTGTCTTTGATCAATGTTAGGGTTTTTAATCCTAAAAAATCCATTTTTAATAAACCCGCATCCTCAACCACTGAATTGTCAAATTGAGTAACATTTAGATCAGAGTCTTTAGCCGTAGCTATTGGCACAAATTGTGTGATGTCATCTGGAGTTATGATTACACCACAGGCATGTGTTCCTGTGTTTCGTAAAGAACCTTCTAAAATTTTTGCTTGTTGAATAGTTTCCCCAGAAAGAGAATCTTCTTCAGCGATAGATTTGATCTCTTGCACTCTAGAAAATTCATCCACTCGCAGCTTTTCTTTTAGTTCTTCTTCGGAAGACGAAAAGATTTTATTCAATCGTATATTGGGAAGGAGTTTTGCCAATCGATCTGCTTCACCAAGAGATAAATCCAAGACTCTAGCAGTGTCGCGAATTGATGATTTCGCTGCCATTGTCCCATAGGTAATGATCTGAGCCACTTGATTAGCTCCATATTTTTCAATAACATAATCCATCACTTTGCTACGCCCTTCATCCTCAAAGTCAATATCAATATCGGGCATACTCACACGATCTGGATTGAGAAAACGCTCAAACAGCAAGTCATATTTTATGGGGTCAATATTGGTGATTTTTAAGCAATAGGCTACCACAGAACCTGCGGCAGAACCCCGGCCAGGGCCCACAGAAACTGACATTTCTCTTGCAGCAGCAATAAAATCTTGAACAATTAAAAAATAACCTGGATAACCCGTATTAGCAATAACTTCTAATTCAAAATCTATGCGTTCCAAAATGGCAGGTGTCAGCTCTGCGTAACGCTCTTTTGCCCCTTTGTAGGTCAAATGCTTTAGGTATCCGTTCTCTCCATCTTTATCTTCATCGGATGCTTTATTTAGAAATTCTTCTGGGATGGAAAACTTAGGTAAAAGTATTTCTCTGGCTAAAGAAAAGGGTTCAATTTTTCCGACTACTGTTTCAATGTTTAGCAAGGCTTCAGGCACATCACTAAACAGTTTTTTCATTTCTTCCTGAGACTTAAAATAATATTCTTGATTAGGAAATCCATAGCGGTAGCCCCTACCTCTTCCAATAGGTGTTGCCTGTTTTTCTCCCTCTTTTACACAGAGTAAAATATCATGTCCATTTGCTTCTTGTTTAGACACATAATAGGTATTGTTGGTAGCCACCACATCAATATTATATTGCTTTGCCATTCGAAGTAGAACCTCATTGGCTCGATCTTCTGCCTGCTCTCCATGCCGCATCAATTCAATATAAAGGTCTTCTCCAAATTGCTCGTGCCACCACTTTAGGGCCACTTCTGCTTGACTTTCTCCTACATTTAAAATTTTTGAGGGGACCTCCCCATAGGTGTTTCCTGTCAATACAATAAGGTCTTCTTTATATTGCTCTACAATAGTTCTATCTATTCTAGGGACATAGTAAAAACCATCAACAAAAGCTATCGAAGACATTTTGGCAAGATGATGATAGCCTTGCTTATTTTTTGCCAAAAAAACAATTTGATACCCATCATCCCGTCTTGATTTATCTTTATGATTGTCACAGACATAAAATTCACAACCAACAATAGGTTTGATTTGTTTCTCTTTTGTTTGATTCTTGTTATGTGTTTCTACTGCCTTAATGAAATGAAAAGCCCCCATCAAATTAGCATGATCTGTGAGAGCTAAAGCTGGCATCTCAAACTTAGCAGTAGCTTCTACCAGCTGGTTTATTCGTGATGTGGCTTGCAAAACAGAAAACTGAGAATGATTATGCAGGTGCACAAAAGGAGTATCAGCTATTGCTTTATCAGAAATGAAATCTGATTTTTTTTGTTTCGTTGATTGTGTTTTTTGAAGTAACTCCTCAGAAGCCTTCTTGAGATTTAAATGCGTTAACCCTACCAGCTCAAAAGGAGTTTCTAAAGATTGAAGCTCATCATAAGAATGGGTATTTTTTTCAAAAGCGGTTGGATGCAGTGCCTTTTTTCGTAATAATTCTAAAAAAACTCTGGCTGTTGCCTCAACATCTGCGGTCGCATTATGCGCTTCGGCAAAGGTGCTTTGAAATAAAAAAGAATACAATTCAGAAAGAGTAGGTAATTTGAATTTTCCTCCTCTACCACCTGGCAATTGACATAGTGTGGCCGTTTCTTCTGTGCAAGTGTCAACAACCTCTTTATTTTCAAATGCATCGGGCAATTGCATGCGCAAAAATTCAGCACCCATTATGTTTCGGTCAAAAGATATATTATGCCCCACTACATAGGTAGATTGGTCAAGTGCTTTAGAAAATTTTTCTAAAACCTTTTCTAGAGCAGTGCCTTTTGCTTCTGCCAAAGCAGTTGAAATACCATGAACTTGTTCTGATTCAAATGGAATAGTGAAACCATCTGGGGTAATCAAATAATCCTCATGACTAATTAGTTGCCCTTTATCATCATGGATCTGCCATGCAATTTGGATACATCTTGGCCAGTTTTCACTGTCAGATAGAGGTGCATCCCAACGCTTTGGCAAGCCTGTAGTTTCGGTATCAAAAATTAAATACATCAGAACGAATGTAGCAAATTATTAAAGGGAATGGAAAAGGAGTTATTCTGATTTATTAACGGTTCGATTTATTTGATTTAGCATTCAGATTCAATGGGGGTAAGCTTAATTCTATTGCATTTATCTAAAAATTTAAAATAGATTGAAACAGGAATTAAGGAGCGCAAATATGGATATAAATCAATGTATTCGTACCTTTCCGTTGAAAAAGAAAAATAATCATGCCATTATTGGAGTTCACTTCCAAAGGAATTTATTGTGCACAAGCTGACGTCTTTTTAGACCCTTGGCGGGGAGTTGATAAGGCTATCATTTCCCATGGTCATTCAGATCACGCTCGGTGGGGAAGTAAACAGTATATTACCCATGAAATAAATGTGCCCATTATACAGCATCGCTTGGGTAACATCTCGGTCACAGCTAAAAAGTATGGTGAAACGTTTAGTGTAAATGGGGTACAATTTTCGCTTCATCCTGCGGGACATGTTCCTGGCTCCTCTCAAATTCGTGTGGAATACCGGGGTGAAATTTGGGTTTTTACAGGAGATTATAAAATTCAAAAGGATGGCATTTCTACTCCTTTAGAAATCATAAAATGCCACACATTTATTACAGAATGCACATTTGGATTGCCTGTTTTTAGTTGGCTAGAACCCAAAATAATCCATGATGAAATCAATCAGTGGTGGGCCAATAATCAGGCTGAACAGACCACCAGTTTGTTGATGGGTTATTCCCTAGGGAAAATTCAGCGCCTACTAAAACATTTAGATCCCTCTATTGGAAAAATATATACCCACGGGGCTACTGAACAGATGACTCAGGTTTTAAGACAATTTATTGATTTTCCACCTACGGAATTAATAACGCGTGACACTCAAAAAAAAGATGTTGAAGGTCAACTTGTGCTTGCTCCTCCAGCCATTTTAGGTAGTGCTTGGGCCAAAAAGTTAGGAAAACTATCAACTGGTTATGCATCAGGGTGGATGGCTTTTCGAGGTGCAAGAAGAAGGCGCGCTGTAGATCGAGCCTTTGTCTTATCGGACCATGCAGATTGGAATGGTCTTCTGTCTACCATTAAAGCAACAGGATGCGAAAATGTAATTACTACCCATGGTTATACAGAACTCTTTGCGCAATTTTTGAGAGCTGAAGGGTGGAATGCACGAACTGAAAAAACACAATACGAAGGAGAAACGCTAGAAACTACGAGTGCCGAATGAGACGATTTGCTTCTTTGATAGAAACGTTAGACAGCTCAAACAAAACCAACAATAAAGTGGCTGCTTTAGCTCACTATTTTAAGACCGCTCCAAGAGAAGATGCCCTTTGGGCAGTCGCTCTTCTTTCTCATAGAAGACCCTCTCGCCCAATAACCACTAGTTTAATGCGAATTTGGGCAGCTGAACTGGCTGGTTTGCCTGAGTGGCTTTTCGAAGAATCCTATCACATTGTGGGTGACCTTGCAGAAACTATTGCGTTGCTGGTGGAACAAGAAACAAAGGGTTATCCTCCCTCCTTATCTAAATGTATTGAAGAAATAATTGCTTTAAAAAACAAAGGGGAGCCTGAAAAGAAAGCCTATATTTTGATGCGCTGGCAAAGCCTAAATAATTTTGAACGCTTTGTGTTTAATAAAATCTTGACCGGTGGGTTCCGAATTGGGGTGAGTCAAAAACTTATGACTCGTGCACTCTCTAAGGCAGTTAATATTGAAGAAAATATATTAGCCCATCGTTTGATGGGACAATGGTCACCCGAAAACACTTCTTTTGAGCAACTTATTCTAGAACCCAATCCAGAAGACCAAATTGCACAGCCTTATCCTTTCTTTTTGGCTTATGCTTTAGAAAATGGTTTTCAAGAAAAAGAAAAAGTTTCTGATTGGCATATAGAACATAAATGGGATGGCATGCGAGCTCAACTTATAGTAAGGCAAGGAAAACATTTTTTATGGAGTCGAGGAGAAGAATTGATCACTGATAAATTTCCAGAGTTTGATTGCTTAGTAAAGCAATTTCCTAATGGAACTGTGTTGGATGGTGAATTGCTTCCTTACAAAAACAAGGTTATTGGAGATTTTAATGCGCTACAAAAACGAATTGGAAGAAAAACTGTTTCGCTAAAGTTAATGAATGAAATTCCTATTGTTTTAATGATCTATGATCTTTTAGAATGGAATGGAAAAGACATTCGTTCATTGCCACTTCATCAAAGACAGCAGCTTTTAAGTTCCTTTTACAAAGCCCATAAAAATGATAGTCTCCCCATTTTGAAATCAGAGGTGATGCAATTCACATCATGGGGAAAAGTAGCAATAGAACGAGAGCGTGCTCAAAAGAAACGCAGTGAAGGATTAATGCTTAAACACAAAGACGGTCCCTACGCCGTGGGCAGAAAAAAAGGAAGTTGGTGGAAATGGAAAACGGATCCTAAAACTATAGATGCTGTCTTGACCTATGCTATGAGAGGGCATGGACGACGTACTAATTTATATACAGACTATACTTTTGCCCTGTGGCAAGAGAATAATTTGGTCACTTTTGCAAAAGCATATTCGGGTTTGACTGATGCTGAAATAAAGGAGGTTGATCGATTTGTGAAACAAAACACCTTAGATCGATTTGGACCAGTGAGACAAGTAAAACCAGAATTAGTTTTTGAAATTGCTTTTGAAGGGTTGGCTCCCTCCTCTCGACACAAAAGCGGTGTAGCCGTTCGTTTTCCTAGAATTTTACGCTGGCGTCACGACAAAAAAATCAAAGAGGCAAACAGTCTTGATGATCTTAAAGAATTACTTTTATGAAAGAAGTAAATTTTTGGTTTGAAGAACAAGGTTGGCGACCACAACCATTTCAAAAAGCTTGTTGGAAGGCATACGGGCAAGGGCAAAATGGGATGCTGCATGCCCCTACTGGTAGTGGTAAAACCTATGCCCTTTGGGGAGGTATTGTTGCTGAAGCTAAGAAAGAACAATCTCTTAAAAAAGCTACTTATGCGCTCTGGATTACTCCACTAAGAGCGCTTGCTGTTGAAATTCAGCAAGCGACACAAAGAATGAATGATGCTTTACTCCCTGCCACTAAAGTGGCCCTTAGAACAGGAGATACTTCTCAAAACTTACGGGCAAAACAAAAGCGAGACCCCTCCTTTGGATTAGTAACAACACCAGAAAGCCTTCATGTTTTGTTAAGTACCAAAGAGCATCAAACCTATTTTAAACAACTTCGAATAGTAGTCATAGACGAATGGCATGAACTATTGGGTACCAAAAGAGGCGTTCAGGTGGAACTCGCTTTGGCCTACTTAAGATCCTTTATTCCCAAGTTACGCGTTTGGGGTATATCTGCTACCCTTGGTAACCAAGAGTTAGCAAGAACAATTTTGTTAGGTGCAACAGAAAATTATTCAGTAATTAATGCAAAAATTTCAAAGAATATTAGAGTGAAGTCTGTGCTTCCAAAAACGATGGAACGCTTTCCCTGGCGTGGTCATTTGGGTTTGCACCTGCTACCTCAAGTATTGAACCTAATTGAAAAACACAAAAGCACTTTAGTATTCACAAATACTCGGGCACAATGTGAACTTTGGTTTCACGCCTTATTAGAATCAAACCCTAATTTGGCAGGAAATATTGCTATGCATCATGGTAGTATTGATAAAAAAATTAGACTTTGGGTTGAGGAAGCACTTCGTAACAACACTCTAAAAGTTGTAGTTTGTACTTCTAGTTTAGATTTAGGAGTCGACTTTAGTCCAGTGGAAAATTGTATTCAAGTGGGAAGTCCCAAGGGAGTTGGAAGATTTATTCAACGCGCTGGACGAAGTGGTCATCAGCCAAAAGCGGTTAGTACAATTCATTTTCTACCCACACACGCCATGGAATTGATTGAATCAGTGGCTTTGCAATCGGGTATTGAAAAACAACAACTAGAAGATCGCATCCCATTTTTAAACTCTTATGACGTATTGCTCCAATTCATGATGACATTAGCTGTAGGAGCTGGATTTCACCCTAATCGTCTTTTTCCTATCGTGAGAGAAACTTTTTGTTTTCAAACCCTAGAAAAAGAACATTGGCAATGGCTACTTAATTTTTTGATCAAGGGCAGTCAAAGTTTAGAACACTATGATGAATATAAAAAAGTAACAGTTTTAAAAGATGGCACCCTCAAGGTTTTGAACAAAACCATAGCTATGCGCCACCGCTTATCGATGGGCACCATTGTAAGTGATGCGCATCTTAGAGTGCGCTATCAAAAAGGGGGCCATTTAGGAACTATTGAAGAGTGGTTTATTGCAAAATTAAAGCCTGGAGATGTCTTTACATTTTCTGGAAGAAATTTAGAACTCATTCGCATACATAATATGGAGGTGATTGTCAGAAAATCTAACTCTAAAAAAGTAAGAATACCCGCCTGGATGGGGGGGCGTATGAGCTTTAGTGCACATTTGAGTGATTTATTAAAAAAGACACTTTTTGAATCTCATAAAAACAATAGTCCCGAATTTGTCGCCTTACAACCCATTTTTGAGCAGCAACAAAAAGAATCGGTAATTCCTCAACCTGATGAATTTTTAATAGAACGGTTTGAAACTCAAGAGGGTTTTCACACCGTTTTTTATCCTTTTGAAGGATATGCCATTCATGAAGCATTGGCAAGTTTATTGGCCTATCGCATTAGTTTGTGGCAACCCATCAGTTTTACTATGGCGTTTAATGACTACGGTTTTGAATTGCTTTCAGATCAAGCTTTTGATAAACAAGCCTTCTTAGATAACAATCTTTTGACACCTCATCATTTACTGCAAGACCTTCAAAAGAGTATAAATATTTCAGAAATGGCTCGTCGTCGTTTTAGAGATATTGCCGTTATTTCAGGTTTGGTTTTTCAAGGATTTCCAAACAAGCCTATTAGGACCAAACATCTACAATCGGGCTCGCAATTGTTTTATGAGGTGTTTAAAGACTATGAACCTGACAATTTACTCTATCAACAAGCTTTGCAAGAAACCCTTGATCATGGAATGGAAAGAGGTCGTCTGACTCAAGTATTGGAAAAATTGCATACTAAAACCATTACTTGGCGTGCTTGTTCTCAACCCACTCCATTCTCTTTTCCAATCATCACAGATCGAATTCGTTCTAAGCTGTCCTCTGAAAGCGTTGAAGATCGCATTAAAAAAATGTATCTCCAACTAGATAAAGCTACTCGATGAAAGAAATTGAAATTTATCAACACCATTTTTTATTGCTTCCAAGTGGTGCCATTTTTTGGAGAGAAGCTCAAACTTTACTGATTGCAGACGCACATTTAGGCAAGGTGGCTCATTTCAGAAAAAATGGGGTTGCAGTGCCCCGCAAAGTAGAGGGAGCTTTTTATCAAAAAACGGAAGGTCTCCTTAGAAAATATTCTCCCCAACGTATACTATTTTTAGGTGATCTTTTTCATAGTTTCCAAAACAATGAGTGGCACTTATTTGAGGGTTGGGTGAAACAACAAACGGCTCAAATGATCTTAGTGGAAGGCAACCACGATGTGATTCCAGCCTATAAGTTTACTCAATTAGGTCTAACTGTCATCAACAGCCTAACTGAAGGAGCTTTTCACTTCACCCATATTCCTGTTAAAAAGGAAGATTATTTTGTGATATGTGGACATATACATCCAGGGGTAAAACTAAAGGGGGTCGGTTTACAACAAATGAAAGTGCCCTGCTTTTATCAATCTGATAAACAGCTCATCCTTCCTGCTTTTGGAGCCTTTACTGGCATACATGTTTTAACGCCTAAAGAGGGTGATCGGATTTTTGTTTGCACAAAAAAAGAAGTTGTGCCAATCAAAAATAAGGTAGACTTAAATTAATCTAATCATTTATCTTTACCTAAAAAAAGGGCAGCAATCGATTCGTTAGCCGTATTTGAAAATTTATCTTCTCAAAAAGCGCTTGAAAAGGCACTTTCTCAAACAGCCATTACCCGATTTAAAGGGTTTGTAGGTTCTGGACTTACTTTTAGATTGGCTGCAGCCTTCAAAAAAATGGATCGTTCACTTGTGTTGGTCGCTAAGAATGCAGAGCACGCTGCATATTATCACAATGATCTTGAGCGACTTTTCTGTCAACAGGAAGTCTTATTTTTTCCAGCTAGCTATCGCACCGCTTATGCGACACAAACTGATGAAAACGCAAATGTTCTTTTACGCACTGAGGTTTTAAATAAAATTACGTACTCTACAAAGGCGCGATTCATTGTGACCTACCCTAAAGCTGTTTTTGAAAAAATAATTTCCCGGCGAACCCTGCAACAAAACACTTTCACCATAAAAAAAGAAGATGTGTTGTCTTTGCAATTTGTTAATGAATCTTTATTTGAGATGGGATTTGAACGCGTAGATTTTGTTACCTCACCTGGAGAATTTGCCGTGAGAGGAGGTATTATTGATGTCTTTTCATTTGCCTATCAACACCCCTATCGCATTGAGTTTTTTGATGAGACCATTGAACGATTGTGCACTTTTGACATAAGCACTCAGCGCTCCCTACATAATTTTGAGAGTATCTCCTTAATGCCCAACACATCAACTGTTGACTTTACAGACAATAGAAAAACACTTCTAGAATTTTTCCCTGACAAAACAGCTTTTGTGGTTGACGATTTTGATCAAACAGCAAATGTGTTAAAAAACCTTTTCCAAAAAGCAATAGAGGCCTACGCAAAGTTGGGTGAAACCACGCAGCATCCCCCTCATTCACTTTATATCTCAAAGGAAGAATGGTTATCCAACACTGCATCAAAATGTATCCTGCATTTGGAACGATCTGATTTACTTCCTGCCGACTCTCTTGTCAATATTCAACAAAGCCCTCAACCTGTTTTTAATAAAAAATTTGAACTATTAAGGGCGCACTTGAATGAAAATCACAGGCAACTTTATTCTAATATTATCTTCTGCACCAGTGCCTCACAAGCTCAACGATTTCATGACATTTTTGATGCGATGGAGGAAAAAGTTCATTATCAAACAGCAGCATTTCCAATTTATCAAGGATTTGAAGACATAGAAGCACAAGTAGCCTATTTTGCTGATCATCAAATTTTTGAGCGCTATCATAAATACAACTTACGGTCTGACAAAACCAAACGTAAAAGCTTGAGTTTAAAACAACTCACCCAAATGGAAGTTGGCGATTTTGTGACACACATAGACCATGGGATTGGTCGCTTTGGTGGATTGCAGCGCATTGAAGTTGAAGGACGTTTGCAAGAAGCCATAAAGCTTTTCTATGGAGAGCGTGACATTCTCTATTTGAGTATTCATGCGCTTCATAAAATCAGTAAATACAATGGAAAAGATGGTGCCGTTCCTAAACTCTACAAATTAGGCTCTAAGGCGTGGAAAAACCTAAAACAGAAGACTAAAACTAAAGTCAAAGAAATTGCATTTAATTTGATTCAACTCTATGCAAAACGCCGTCAAAAAATTGGATTTTCATTTGATCCAGACAGCTACTTGCAGCTTGAACTTGAGTCAAGCTTTATTTTTGAAGATACGCCCGATCAACTAAAGGCTACTCAAGCAGTCAAAATGGATATGGAATCAGAGCACCCCATGGATCGTTTGATTTGTGGTGATGTTGGGTTTGGTAAAACAGAAGTAGCTATTCGAGCTGCTTTCAAAGCAGTTGACAATAGCAAACAAGTGGCTGTTTTGGTGCCAACAACCATTTTAGCACTTCAGCATTACAAAACTTTTTCAAAGCGTTTAGAAAATCTTCCCGTTCGTGTAGATTATCTCAATAGGTTTCGAAGTTCAAAAGATAAAATGCAAATTTATAAAGACACTACAGAAGGTAAAATTGACATTCTTATCGGAACTCACCAATTGGTCAATAAAAATTTGTCTTTTAAAGATTTAGGTCTTTTAATTGTTGATGAAGAACAAAAGTTTGGCGTGGCAGTGAAAGAGAAGTTAAGGGCCTTTAAGGCCAATGTAGACGTATTGACACTCACTGCGACACCCATTCCTAGAACACTACAATTCAGCTTGATGGCTGCAAGAGATTTATCTGTAATCGCCACCCCGCCCTCAAACCGATACCCCATTGAGAGTGAAGTGGTGCGCTTTAGTGAACCGCTCATTAGGGATGGCGTTTTGTATGAAATTCAAAGAGGAGGGCAAGTTTTCTTTATTCACAATAGGGTAGAAAATATTAAAGAGGTTGCAGGACTTATTCAGCGCATGTTGCCAGACGCGCGAATAGCTATTGGACATGGTCAATTAGAAGGTCGCAAATTGGAACAGACTTTATTGGATTTTATGGAGGGTCGCTATGATGTGTTAGTAGCAACTACTATTATTGAAAATGGTCTAGATGTGCCAAATGCAAATACTATTTTCATTAATAATGCTCATCAATTTGGATTAAGTGATCTACATCAAATGAGAGGTCGAGTAGGCAGAAGCAATAAAAAAGCCTTTTGCTATTTTATGACTCCTCCAATGAGCAGTATCAATAATGATGCACAAAAACGAATTAAAGCTATAGCTCAATATGCTGAGTTAGGTTCTGGTCTTCAAATAGCCATGAAAGATTTAGAAATTCGAGGAGCAGGAGATTTGTTAGGAGGAGAACAAAGCGGATTTATCAATGACATGGGCTTTGACACGTATCAAAAGATTTTACAAGAAGCCATAAATGAATTGAAAGAAAATGAGTTTCAATCACTTTACAAAGAATCTTCAGATGTTCCCAAAAATTTTGTGAATGATGTTCAGATTGACACTGACTTAGAGCTTTATATACCCGAATATTATGTAAATATAGTTAGTGAACGTTTGTCCCTTTACAAAGCACTTAGCGATATCAAAAACACAAATGAATTAAAAGCCTTTCGAGGCCAATTACTTGATCGCTTTGGTAAGCTACCCAATGAAACAGAGGCTCTTTTAGAAAGTGTAAAATTGAAATGGTTAGCACAACGCCTTGGTTTAGAGCGAATGGTTCTTAAAAAACAAAAGTTTTTGGGCTATTTTATTACGAACCCAGAAAGTGCTTTTTATTCAAGCGCTCAATTTGAATATTTACTGCAGCAAGTGCAAAAATCAGAAAACATTACCATGAAAGAAAAGCAATCGGCAGGAGGAGTTAAATTACTTATTGTTGTTGATGATATAAGCACAGTTGCAAAAGTATTACACACTTTAGAACCGCTTGAATTTGTTACAGTTTCTTCAGATTCTTAATCACTTCAAATGCGGTATTTACTTGACTTTCATCCATCAAAATTGTGAATTCATTAGAAGTAGAAATCACTTCATTTAGGTTGACTCCTTCCCAAGAAAGGCGCTGAAAAATAAAATAATAGATGCCGGGTATTGCAATATTTTCCTTCGGCAATTGCACCGTTATTGAAGACAAGTTTTCTAATTTAGTGTTACACACTTCATTGACAAAAAGCTTAGCTACTAATTCAGAAATATTGGCACTCACAATTATATTAGACTCACTCACCCCACGAGAAGAGGTATAAAAAACATCTTTCCGGTCTTCTATTGATGCCAACAATTTTGCTTGCGAGTAGAGAAGCGAATCGGAATTTGCAAAACTATAATCAACTAATGAAGACCGTACTGTGATGTCACCCAGATTCTTCAATACATTTACAATTTTGTGGGTAGAAATAAATTCCAAATTATCAGAAATTCTCTTTAGGGCCATAACAATGGCTCCGCTTTTAGCTGGTTTTCTTAAATTTTGCTCTATTTCTGGTTGAATTTCTCGAGCCAAAGAGGTCAGGTTTATAATGCCCTGTGACAGAGCAGTAGATAAAAATGGTTTTGTTTTAATGAAGGCCGTGACTTCTGAGGCTATGGTGCGCATCTTTTAAATTTTTCACAAAAGTAGTAATTATAAAACATTTTGTTACAAATTGAACTTCACGTAAAAGGATAAAAGGCATTTTGAAGGTGCTCTACTTTCCATTTACTATTGTTCTTTACAAAAGAAACGATATCAAATCGAACTTCAAGATCTAAATCACGCGACAGAATGAAATGATTTGCAGCTTCAATCAATAAACTCCTTTTCTTTTTTCCAACAAAAGATTGAGGGGCTCCAAAAAAAGAGGATGACCTTGCTTTAACCTCAACAATAACAAGCGTATTTTGATAATGAGCTATAAGATCAATTTCTGCTTTTAGGAAGCGATAATTTCGCGCTAAAATTTCGTATCCTTTTTTTTCAAGAAAATCAGCAGCTCTTTTTTCTGCTTCTTGACCAAAATCATAACTTTTGCTCATGTGGTAAGATTTTGTAGATGCTAAAGTTAGGAAGTCTACAAGGCATATCCTTTGGAAAATGTCTATTTTTGGGAAAATTTTAAATGAAGAAACCTAAAAGATATACGGTTACAGCAGCTTTGCCTTATACCAATGGCCCTTTACACATTGGCCATCTGGCTGGAGTATACGTTCCCGCAGATATCTACACCCGTTACTTACGACTCAAGGGGAAAGAGGTTGCCTTTATTTGTGGGAGCGATGAACATGGTGTTGCAATTGCTATAAAAGCAAAGAAAGAAGGAAAAACACCACAGGAAGTTATCGATCATTATGATACCCTCATTAGAAATTCATTTCAGACCTTTGGGATCGCTTTTGATAATTATTCTAGGACCTCGCTAAAAGTGCATCATGAAACTGCTCAAGAAATATTTAAAACACTATTAGGCAAAGATGTTTTTATCAAAAAAAATTCGGTTCAACTCTATGATGAAAGTGCCCAACAATTTTTAGCTGATCGTTTTGTAACAGGCACATGTCCTGTTTGTGGTCATCCTGAAGCATATGGAGATCAATGTGAAAAGTGCGGTAGTGCTCTGAGTCCAACAGAATTAAAGAATCCCATTTCGACATTGAGTGGAAGTCAACCTGTTTTAAAAAAGACAATACATTGGTATTTGCCCTTAAATCAGTATGAAGATTTTATCAAAGAATGGATTTTAGAAGGACATCAAAACGATTGGAAACCCAATGTTTATGGGCAAGTAAAATCTTGGGTTGACAATGGTCTCTCTGCTCGTGCTGTAACAAGAGATTTAGAATGGGGTATTCCGGTTCCAGTTGAAGATGCTACTGGAAAAGTCCTTTATGTGTGGTTTGATGCACCTATAGGATATATTTCTTCAACAAAAGAATGGGCCGCTAGGGAAGGAAAAGACTGGAAGCCTTTTTGGCAAGATAAAGACACCCAACTTGTTCATTTTATTGGAAAAGATAATATTGTTTTTCATTGCATTATATTTCCTGTAGTTCTAAAAGCACACGGAGACTATATTTTACCCGAAAATGTTCCTGCAAATGAGTTTTTGAACTTAGAAGGCCAAAAAATTTCAACCTCCAAAAATTGGGCTGTTTGGCTGCACGAATATTTAGAAGATTTTCCTAATAAACAAGATGTGCTTCGTTATGTTTTGGCTGCTAATGCTCCTGAAACAAAAGACAATGATTTCACTTGGCATGAATTTCAAGCAAGAAACAACAATGAATTAGTTGCTATTTATGGAAATTTCATCAATCGTGTGGTGGTGCTTACTCAAAAATATTATCAAGGTCAAGTGCCGCCACCTGGAAATTTTAACCCTGAAGATGAGGAAACTATTCGGCAAGTCTCGCTATTCCCAGATCGAATTGGTCAAGCCATAGAAAGATATAAATTTCGAGAAGCTTGCAATGAAATAATGCAATTGGCCCGATTTGGAAATAAATATTTAGCAGAGGCTGAACCATGGAAATTAGTTAAAGAAAATCCCGAAAGGGTAAAAAGCATTATGAATGTTGCCCTGCAAATTGCTACCGCTTTGGCCATTGTAAGTGAACCTCTTTTGCCCTTTACTGCTAAGAAATTACAAAAAATGCTCAATTTAAATAGTGACTTTAATTGGCATACTATTAGTGCTTCTGTACAACTTCCACAGGGGCATCAAATTCAGCCAGCATCACTCCTTTTTGAAAAAATTGAAGATAAAGCCATTGAAGCCCAGCGAGAAAAATTAAATACTAAATCACAAAAAAAAGAAACAGAATTGATCTCTTCGCCACCCAAAGACCCAATCTCTTTTGACCATTTCACTGCTTTAGATTTACAAGTTGCAACAATTCGCACTGCTAGTCTTGTGCCCAAAACCAAAAAACTACTACAAATAACACTAGAGATTGGCGATAAGGAAGCTACAGTAGTGTCAGGAATAGCTGAATCGTATCGACCCGATGAAATTATTGGTAAACAAGTTTTATATCTAGCGAATCTAGCTCCTAGAAAAATCAGAGGGGTAGAAAGTCAAGGTATGTTGTTGTTAGCTGAAGATCTGGACGGCAAATTAGTTTTTGTAAGTCCAGAAACAAAAATTAATTCAGGAACTAAAGTTTCTTAGGTGCTCTTACCTATTGCATTTGACACTTGCTATACATTATCCTTACCAGAAGGGCATCGTTTTCCTATGGAAAAATATGACTTGTTGGCCACCCAACTCCTTCTTGAAGGAACGGCGCAAAAAGACGATTTTTTCTATCCTAAGAAAGCCTCAATTGAATCAGTGCAGGTAGTACACCACCCTTTATATGTCGAAAAGCTGATTAACTTACAATTGGATCGATCTGAAATACGAAAAATTGGCTTTCCTCTCAGCCCAGAATTGATTGAAAGAGAATTTATTATAGCTGGAGGCACTCTACAAGGTTGTGAAATGGCATTAGACACTGGGGTGGCGATGAATATTGCAGGGGGAACCCATCATGCTTATGCACAGAGAGGGGAAGCTTTTTGCCTGCTAAATGATCAAGCCATTGCAGCCCAAAATTTATTAAATCAAGGTCTTGTAAAAAGAGTATTAATAGTAGATTTAGATGTACACCAAGGCAATGGAACAGCCTCTATTTTTGATAACAATCCAGATGTCTTTACTTTTTCAATGCATGGAGCTAAAAATTTTCCTTTTAAAAAAGAACGAAGTGATTTAGACCTTGCCCTTGAAGATGGAACTTCTTCTACAGAATATCTTACTATTCTTAAAAAAACACTCCCTGAACTAATTGAAAGAATTAAACCAAACTTTATTTTCTACCTATCAGGAGTGGATGTGTTAGAAACAGACAAACTAGGACGATTGGGACTCACCATTGAGGGTTGTAAAGAAAGAGATGCTTTTGTTTTTGAACTTTGTAAAGAAAAAGAAATTGCTGTGCAATGCAGTATGGGAGGTGGCTATTCAAAAGACATCAATATTATTGTAGAAGCACACTCCAATACATATCGATTGGCCAAAGAAATTTTTACTTAGCTCCCCAAGTTTGGCTTTTCATATTTAAAGCCGCAATGACAACATCTTTCCTACTAATTTGGCCAACTAATAGATTATTACGCATCACCGGAAATCGTCTTCTGCTCGTTTTTGAAAATAATGCTGCCGCTTCGAAAACACTAAGCTCAGCATCTATAGTATCTACATTTTTTGTCATGAAGTGAGCTACAGATTTATCTAAAATGGGCATATTAAAGTAACGACTATCTGAAATTTCTTTCATACAATCTGCTTCAGAAATGACTCCAACTAAGTGTCCTTTTTCGTCAACAACCGGACCTCCAGAAATTCGATTTTTGATGAATTGCCTCATAACTTCGTGGATGGATTGCTCTGGTTTGAAGACCACCAGAGTGCTACACATAATATCTGCAACAGATAATTTTTTGGGAACTATACGTTTTGTTTGTGCTCGCTCTCCTTGAAAACTTTTTATTGGCATAATCTTAGATTTTAGAGGTTGAACTGTCCAAAATACAATTATTTTTGCTCTTATTTTAGTAAATCAGAAAGAAAATAGTGTTTTAATTAGGATAAATTATCCCCATACGTAAAACTATGATTGGCATTTTAGGCTATGGATGGCTTGGTAAGGCGCTTACAGAGAAGCTTCTCAATGAAGGGTATAGCGTCAATGCTAGCAAGACGAATTGGTCAAAAGATTCAGATGAATATAGACCTCATTTTAAGCCCTTTAAACTCCTTTTAACTGAACGGGGTATTGAAGGAGAGCTCGCTTTTTTTGAAGGGGTAACACAACTATTGATATTGCTTCCACCAACACAAAAACTTACTGGCTTTAATCTCTTAACGCTTTTAAACTCTCTTTGTCAGTTCTTGCCGGAAACCCCAGTTGAGCGGATAATTTTTACGAGCTCAACCTCAGTCTACGGAAATCAAACGGGAATTATTAATGAGGATTCACCTTTGCAATCTGATACAAAAAATGCAAAGCTTCTCGTTCAATGTGAAAAATTCATTGAGCAACAACCCCTTCCTCATTTCATTCTCCGCTTAGGAGGACTTATAGGATCTGATCGTCATCCAATTATGCAACTTCAAGAGAAAATAATAAAAAATCCAGCGGGTTATATCAATTTCATACATCAAACCGATGCAGTGAATATTCTTTTCAAGGCTATACTTAAAAAAGAAATAAATGGGGTTTACAACGCTGTATGTCCTACTCACCCCAATAGAAAAGACTATTATCTTGCTATGGCAAAAAGAAAGGGTCTACCTCAACCCAAATTTGAAAATGATTCTCCAATCAAAAGAAAAATTATTTCAAAGAAGGTATGTCAAGTGCTTAATTATGAATTCAAAGTGAATAATTTGTTAATATAAAATTAGCTGGATAAGAAGAACCTTTCTTTTCATTTTTTAATTTTATTCAAATTGCCGTTTTGTCTTTAAAAAATAAATACATATCTGTTTTAGAACAACTTTTGATTCATCTCAAAAACGCCAAACTAGAATACCTTAGGGCAGCTGATGTGGCGTCTCAAACAGAAGACAAAAGGTATTTCAACCAACAAGCGTTGCTTCGCAATCGCTTTTTTCATGAGGTATTAAGCCAACTGCAAAATGAAAATATTAATTTAGAGGATTTGGTAGTTCGTAATTTTAATTTTGATCAACTTCTCATTTCATCTATCAAAGGATTAAAAAATAGTGCTTATGAAAAATGCTTAGAGGCAGATAATCACCTTAAAGAATTGTATCAAAAAACAATGCTACTGCCTATAGATAGTTCTCTTTTTGAAAAGCAATTTGAAAGAATAGAGTCTGCCATTGCTCGTCATAAAACACTTCACACTTCTTTTAATTTTGCAACTGATAATTAAGGGTTGATCTCTAAAAGTTTGACTTGGGAAAGAACTTCGTCTTCTTCTCCAGCACTTCTAATTCTTTTTATTAAAAAATTATATTGATCATACAGCTTATCTAATGCGCCTTGAAGCGAGTCTTCTGTATAGTGTCTTGTAAAATATAGACATTTGTCCGATTGCATTTGTAACACTTTTATACGGCTTTTAATGGCCGGAATATTAAAGGGGTCTGGATATTCACTTTTTACCATACGTTTGGTGCGACCTCTTAAATTAATTAGATTGGTGCCAATACTTTTTGTATTCAATGTAGCTAATCTTTCTACTGATTCTTGTAAATCTGTTAAATCTTTCCAGCTATCTATTTCTAAATTTTCAAAAAAATTAGCGGGAAGTTTCTCTAATGTTGTAGTCTCTCTTTCAGTGATATTTAATGTTTCTGAAACCGTCAAGGGTGTTGTAGGTTGTGTTGGATCATTACACGCAAAAAACAACAGAATTACTACATATTTGTGCATCGTAAATTAATTTAGGGAAGGTGTTTCTTGCAATGTATAAATTCGAATCATCATCAGAATAAAAAAGATTGATTGTAACAAATATAAATGAAACGAATATTTAGTGTCTAACTTGATATTCCATTTGGCAAATACTAATTGTAGTGGAAATGCAACAACTGCCCATCCTAAATAATTGTGAAGTCCAGCAATCCCTTCTTGAAATTTCCAAAAATCTAATGCAGGTGCCACAGGTTCAATGAGAAGATCTAAAAAGAGCATTAAAAAAGTCCCAATGCAAGCCTTTTGAAAAAGTGTTTTAGAAAATGTACTCGCGATAGTTGCACATATAAAAACTAATAAGCACCAATTTATTCCTATAATCAAGGGCACACCCATCCATTTAATCCCAAGTGTTGAGCCATATTGATATTGCCCAAAAAGAAAACCAAAGTTGACCCCAATTATTTCTGCAGTTAACCCTACTGTGTAGCATATTAACAAAGTTATCAAAGATCTAGTATTAATTTTTAGATTGAACAGCAGCAGCATAAAACATAGCATTAAATTTAGGGGTGTGGCTTCTGTGAACCAATCAGCGTCTCCATAAATTATTCCAATTGCTCCAGAAACATGAAAAAGCCATATTAGAGCAAGAGATAAATTTAGTTTAGATACCACAGGATGAGTGTTCAAGCTCATTTTTTAGATAATTCGTCAACGATTTTAGCGGAAAGTAGACACAGTGGAATGCCTCCTCCAGGATGCACACTCCCACCACAAAAATAAAGGTTTTTAATTCGTTGACTAAAATTAGGATGCCTAAGAAAGGCCGCTGTTGTTTTATTGCTCGAAGAGCCATAAAGAGCCCCCTTGTAAGATTGTGTTTTCTTTTCAATTAAGGGCGGGGTTAATATTTCTTCACAGGCTATGAGAGGTTCAAGTTCAGTTTTTAGAATTCTTGATAATTTTTTTAAAACATTTTTTTTAACTCGACCTACTAAGGCATCCCAATCTTGACCATAATCTGCTGGACTATTGATCATTACAAACCAATTTTCACATCCTCTAGGAGCATCTTTGGGTACATCTTTTGAAGTAATATTGACATAAACTGTCATATCATCTGCAATTGTTTTTTGATTGAAAATAGCATCAAATTCTGAATGATAATTATCTGCAAAGAAAATATTGTGTAACTCTAGTTGAGGAAAAACTTTTTCAATTCCCCAATAAAATATTACAGCTGCACTGGAGCGTTCTTGTTGTATAATGGTTTTAGGTTGGGGCCAATCTGGCAATAATTTTGAATAGGTGGGCACCACATCCATATTCGAAACCACTAGCTGTGCAGGAAAAATCTCTTTATTGGCCCTCACTCCTTCTACAACACTATCCTTTGTAAGAATTTGATCTGCTCTAGTCTCAAAATGAAAAAGCACTCCCAACCTTTTTGCTAGATCAAAAAGCGAAAGAGTGATTTGATGCATTCCTCCCTCTGGTATATAAGTGCCATAGTGTTGCTCCAAATGTTGAATTAGCGTCATCATTCCTGAAGTTTCGTAGGGATTAGATCCGTTGTAGGTGGCAAACCGATCAAACAGTTGAACTAACTTGGGGTTCTTAAAATTCTTTTGATTGACCTTATGCAAGGTCTTGTCAAGTTCGTAGGTGTTTAAATGGGCTAAAGCTTTGAGTGTGTCTAATGATAAAAATGTATTGAGCTTATGTAAAGATTGTTCTAAAAAAAGACTACGAGTAAGATTGAATTTCTTTTCGGCTCTTGTTAAATAATTTACGATTTTTTGTGGAGGTTCATTAAACGTTTTTGAGGCACTGGAGACAAACTCATCTCGATCTGAGGAGGCACTAAAATGGGTATGGTCTTCCCAAAAATAGTGACAAGCCACATCTTTTCTTTTATACTTAAAATGATCTTCTGGATCTTCTTTTGCCAACTTAAAAAGATCTAAAACCCATTGAGGCATGGTAAACAAAGAGGGGCCTGCATCAAATCGATAACCATTTTGCTCAAAGGCTGTTAGCTTTCCCCCAGGATAAGCATTTGCTTCTAGCACCGTAACTTTCATTCCCCTAGCGGCTAAACGAATGCTGGTGGCCAACCCTGCAATTCCAGCTCCAATTATCACAACTTTATCCCTCCTCATTTTCATTTCTGTTTTTTATCATAAATCAATTGAAACCGCACAAACATATCTTCTTTATACCATTTTCGTTTTCTTGTTTTCTTGACAATTTCTGCATGGCTCTTAGATCCATAGGCAAATTGATTTACGGCAGCAGCATTATCCCAAATACTTAAGGTAGCCTGCTGAATAAATGGCCACTCACCTATACCTTTATAATATTGAATTCCTTTGGCTTGAGCAATTGCCTTACTAGCTTTTGGAACTGATTTCCAAAAAGAAAGCAGTTTGCTCCAGTTTAAAGTAGCTCTTGTGATAATGACCAACGGAGAGGTATCCTCTAAAGATAAATCTTTGTCAGTTTCAAAGGGGTTTTGATTGTTCCAACTACCATGACTTTTAATTGGTTTCAAAAGAAGATGTCGTGCCCTCTCAGAATTTTCCTGATACTTCTTATAAACTGAATTTTCTTCTAATTGCTGCTCAAAGTGGTGTTGCGATTCCCAAACACTGAGAAGTGCATAGGTTGAGAAATCTGGTTTTAAACTAAATCCTTCTCCTCCTCCTGTTCCCAAAAACTTAAAAAAATGTAAGCCTGAAGTCAATTTAAATCGTCTTGGTGCTATACCCATTTGCTTAAATGCCCAAAAACGATTTTTGTTAAAATGATACAAACTCACCGATGTTACTCGAGACATAGACTTTTCTAATCTTTTTTGAAAGATAAAAGTTTATGAAATAAAAAACGTCTCTGCGAAAGGATTTTAGAATTTGACTTGTGGAAGTAAATTGCAGAGACGTTTAGAAACCAAATTGAATTTAAACTTGTTTAAAGATATGTAAAATTTATTATACAAAACAAACATTGCTTAAACAATTTTGCACTCATCTGCTGTCGTTTTTTAAATTTTCAAATCTAAAAAACCATTTATCTATCTGTTTTTCAATAATTTAATATTTATTTATTTTGAATCTATATTTAAGAAAAGAGAGCAAAAAAGTATCTCAGAAAATTATTTTCCTAGTGTAAAAAGTTTTGAAATAAGGGTTTATTTGATCTTTTTTCTGGAATTTAACAAAAAAAGAGTGGTTATTTCAGATGCTTTGTATAGTTTAAAATTAAATTTTTATTTTAGATGTATAAACAAACAAAACAATTTTTAATTCTTATAATAACCATAATTAGTGGATATCATTTGCATTCCCAGACAAAAAATATTGATTTTCAACAAAAGCATGTGCTTCTAGTTTATGGAGGGTGGGATGGCCATCAACCAGAAGCCTTTGGCGCTAGAATGTCAACTTGGTTTAAAAAACATAATGCTAAGGTGACAGAGGCCAAAAAAACCAATGTTTATGCAAATGAAAAACTCATGAGCACTGTTGATTTTATTGTGCAAAGCATCACGATGAGCGAAATTCCGGATAAAGACCTCAATGGTTTGAGAAAAGCCATCGAGAAAGGTGTGGGTTTTGCGGGATGTCATGGTGGCCTTGGCGACTCTTTTAGAGACAACACCGAATATCAATATATAGTTGGGGGACAGTTTGTTAAGCATCCCGGAGATCATATCAATCATAAAATTCATTTTATTGATTTACAAGATCCAACCGTAGAGGGCTTATCAAATTTTGAAATATATACAGAACAGTATTATATGCATATAGACCCCAATGTGAAAGTTTTAGCCACTACGCAATTTAGTGGGGCACACGATTCATGGATCAAAGATGCCGTGATTCCTGTGAGTTGGAAAAAATATCATGGCCAAGGTCGTATTTTCTTTTGCACCTTAGGTCATGCCCCAGAGGTTTTTGAACACCCCATTTTTTGGGAACATTTTACAAGGGGAATTGAGTGGGCTGCTGAGAGTAAATTTGCCCCAAAAGAAGACTGGCTCGAACCTGTTTATAGTATTTTACCTAAAAAAAATTCGGATGCCTTTTCACAATAGAATATCTTTGTGTGGCTATGAAAAAAAAGATAGTTATAATTGGAGGAGGTTTCTCCTCTCTATCAGCAGCTTCCTATCTAGCCAAAACAGGTCATGACGTATCTATTTATGAAAAAAACAGTACGCTTGGCGGCCGAGCAAGACAGCTAAAAAAAGAAGGGTTTACATTTGATATGGGGCCCTCTTGGTATTGGATGCCCGATGTGTTTGAATCTTTTTTTAACGATTTTGGTAAATCAGTAGCAGACTATTATTCCTTGCAAAAGCTTGACCCTGGCTACCAAGTCTATTTTGGCAAAAATGAAAGCATATCTATTAGTGCCTCTCTAGAAAAAATCTATGAAACTTTTGAAGTTCAGGAGAAAGGAAGTGGAGAAAAATTAAGAAAGTTTATCAAAAAAGCTCAAGATCATTATGATATTGCTATCAAAGATTTAGTGCATCGTCCTGGAATATCTCCTTTAGAACTAGTTACACCAGTAACGATAAAAAAAATTCGCTATTTCATTTCTACAATCAAAAGAGAAGTAGAAAAGGAATTTCATAATCCTAAATTGCGACAAATATTACAATTTCCCGTTCTTTTTTTAGGAGCTAAACCATCTCAAACACCTGCTTTTTATAATTTTATGAATTATGCAGATTTTGGTTTAGGCACCTGGCATCCTGATGGGGGTATGTATAGGATTGTTGAAGGAATGATAGCCTTAGCAGCATCTTTAGGTGTTCAAATGCACACTAATTCTCCAGTAGAAGCCATCAATGTTA
This sequence comes from Flavobacteriaceae bacterium, assembly GCA_016779985.1. Classification (GTDB taxonomy): domain Bacteria; phylum Bacteroidota; class Bacteroidia; order Flavobacteriales; family Flavobacteriaceae; genus JADHMP01. The sequence continues at coordinate 98,545 of JADHMP010000005.1, read as the reverse complement.
ACGAGCAAAAGGCTGCAAACGGAATTCTAATCAATGGTAAATTTGTTGAGGCTGATATTATCCTATCAGGAGCTGATTATAATCATTCAGAGACTTTGTTGCCTCCTAAATTTAGACAATACAGTGAAGCCTATTGGCAAAGAAAAGTATTTGCACCCTCCTCATTATTATTTTATGTAGGATTAAATAAAAAGGTCAAAAAAGTATCTCACCACACCCTTTTCTTTGATGTTGATTTTGATGCTCACGCAACGGCAATTTATGATGATCCTAAGTGGCCCGAAGCTCCTCTATTTTATACTAATTTCCCCTCAATTACAGATCCCTCAATGGCCCCAGATGGAAAAGAAGCTTGCTTTATATTGATTCCCCTTGCACCTGGGATCGAAGACAACGAGCAACTAAGGGAAGTTTATTTTGAAAAAGTCATGACCCGATTGGAAATGCTAACTGAACAAAAAATAAGAGAGGCTGTCTTGTTTCATGAATCTTTTTGTTTGAAAGAATTTGTGGACGTTTATAATTCCTTTAAAGGCAATGCCTATGGGATGGCAAACACACTTTTACAAACCGCTTTTCTACGTCCAAAGCTAAAAAGTAAAAAAGTAAAAAACCTATATTTTACTGGCCAATTAACAGTTCCTGGTCCTGGTGTTCCTCCAGCCTTAATTTCTGGCAAATTGGTGGCAGATTTGATCCAAAAAGCGTAGTATTAATCTTTCTTATTTATTACCCAATAGATGATTTCTATTTCACTTTCGCGAACGGCAATAACTGAATCTAATACTTTTTTACCCTTTGTCAATTGATTTTTATAGTCATCTAATTGAACAAAAAGTGAGGAATCCCACATTTGAAGGCGTCTATAGAGGTTGTATTTTAAGAACTTATCTTTTTGTACATATTTCCAATTTTCTTTCCAGAAATCTTCAGAACCTAGAGAAATATAATCTAAATCATAAATCCATTTATAATTAACACGCTCATTAAATTGATCTATAAATTTTTGTTCTTCTACACTGCTGTTTTCAATAAGATATTTCAAATTTGTCCCATCATAAATATCGGTCATCAACCTACCTACAGAATCGTCCAAAAGCCGAAAAGTACCGTCTAATTTAATTGCATCATAAGTAACTCTGGGGGGATTAAATGGATTTCTGTTTGAATAAATTTCAAATGGTAATACATAACTTGAGTCTGGGTAATATTGAATAAATATATTTTCATTCTTTTCTTCCCATCTATAATATTGTTGTGTATATAATTCATACGCTTCAATGATATTCTCTTTGTAATCATCAGTATAAGCAATCATCTCTTCAATTTCATTTTTTAAATTGTTAAGATTTTCTATGCTATCTTCTCTTTCTTCAGATTTTCCCCATTGTTGTTCGACTCCAAAAGACATAAGAATACCAAAAAAAATGACGGCAAATTCAACTGTTGACTTTTTTAAACGGTCATAAAAATCTCTGAGGTCGAAACGGTCTCCGAGAGTAAAGAGCCGCATGAACCAATTTAACTCTTCTTTTCTTTTTCCTTTTTCCATTAATATAGTATATAATTCATGGTGCTGCCTACTAAAGTAGTGAAAATTTAATTCTCTTTAATAAAAGGTATATTGACATCGAAAAGTTGGTCAAGAAGTATACTGAGTTGAGCAGCAAACGCTTCATTTTCTTCCTTTGAAAAAGTAATTAACTTTTTGAGCCTTTCATTACCTATTCTTGCAGGAATAAAATTATTTTTTAAGGTCTTAAACGGAATTACACCCGCACAAAATGTTCTGTTTTCAAACTCACTTTTTAGCATATAGCTATAGAGAAGGACTTGAAACAACTGACTCTTATTAGGGTCGTCTAATAGATTTTCCCACCGGTCAATTTGGAGTTGTTTCGAATCTACGTTTCCTGTTTTATAATCAACAATTCTCAAAACATCATTTGCCTGATCTATACGATCGATATATCCCTTAATTTTGATTTTCTTATTAGATTGAGGAAGTGAGAAAAACCCTTCAATTTTTTTTTCAACTGCTATAATTTTTAAATGATTATCATTAGCAATCCACTTTTGTTCCTCTTCGAGAAAATGTTTAATTAATCGAATTATAGACTCAAAAAGGAGATAATTTTTCCCTTTTGGAGAATATGACGACCCAAATTCTTTCTGAAATAGTTCATCTACGAGAGGAGATACATTTTTTAGCATCTTGTTGTAATGCTCAATTCTGAGTTCTTGTTGAACAAAAGGAGTATAAAGTTGCTCTAAAACGGCGTGCATGAGTGTCCCTTTTTGATTTGCCTGCAGCGTTTGCTCTAGAGGTTGAATTGGGTTTATTTTTAGTAGATACCGCTCATAAAATAGAGAGGGGTCTCTCCAAAAAGTGGTAAGTGATGAAGGTGAAAATCCACTCGTTGCCATTTCCCATAATTGATTGACAATTTCTGGTGTTTTTTGAACTTCACTAAAATTGTTTTTTTTAGGAGATAAACCAATATCCAATTGGCTATAATGCAATTTATGCTTTGCCTTTTTTAAATACTCTAGTTGATATATGAATCGACTTTTTTCACCCCCATTTATTCCTTCTGAAATAGAATTATAAAGCAAATAAACACGTTTTGCTCTTTGCAAAAGTCGAAAAAAATGATAGGCATAGAGATAGTCTTTTTCGACAAAAGTTGGCATTTCAAACGCTTTTTTTACAGCAAAAGGAATCCAACTTGAAAACGATTTTCCCGATGGTAAAATCCCTTCGTTTACGTTTGTGATTACAATGGTATCAAAATCTAATAAGCGTGTCTCAAGTAGCCCCATAATTTGAAGGCCTTGTAATGGATCACCTGCAAATGGAATCTTTTCTTGATTAAGAATATTTTGATACAACAATCGTAATTCTGTTAGCCTTATAATGAAAGGATATGTATCAATTAAATTCTGTAAGTTTTCGAAAATAGCTTGTTGTTTTTTAAAAAAACTGGCAAGAAGTTGGTTGGAGCCTTTGGAGGAAAAAAAATCAACAAAATGTAAACTTAATTCAATTGTTCTTTTTAAAAAGTCAGCTACTCCATCTATAGGTTTAAAAAGCAATACAAGTAAGTTTGCCTTTTTCAATGTTATATCATATACTTCGGAAGCAGCTATTTTGAATTGTTTTTTTTTATGAAATTTTGTGACCAAAGGGTGGATATTAATTTCATGGGCCTTTAAAAGTTCCTCCAAATGGACAGAGGATAGAAGGCTAAGAAGAAGACGAAAATCGTAGCTTTCAGAATGTGCCTCTTCATGGAGTTTCATAAAGAGATCAAAGAAGTTAGCCGCAGAAGTTTGTTCCAATGGATATCCCATAGTAACATTCCATGAATCAAAATTATTATTTAAGGCAGACAAGGTTGGAATTAGCAACGACTCCTCCCCTAAAACCAGAGCTTTACTCTCATCCGCTTTTAGTTGTCCTAATAGTTGAACAGCACAGTGAGCCTGAGATATGTTTTTAGGTAACCCCACAATGTGAATATTTTTTTCTTCCTCAAATTGAGATTCCCATAGAGGCTTTTCTTTTTTAAGAGTCGGCCAATGCTTAAAATAGTGTCGAATAAAATGACCTGCTGGATGATCTAAGTCTTGATAAAAACAGGAGTCGATATCCCAAAGAACGGTTGCTCTTTGTTGGGCCAAAAATTCTTGAAATAAGAACTCCTCTGCTTTATTTAATGCATTAAATCCAATAAAAAAGTGATGCCTTTGATCGGCTTCAAAATAATATTCTAAATTCGCTACTGCCTCACGATAACGAAGGCCTGAATATGCTTGTTCTTTTTCCAATAAAATTTCATGCACTTTTTGATAGAGTATAGGAATGGTTTTATTGAAATCTTTAAAGTGTTTTACTATGTCTTTTTCTTGTAGAGTGTCAGCATTCCAAGAGTCTAACGATTTATAGTCCTCAAGAGTCTTGAAAAGAGACGATGAATCCACCAAATTGGCATCTATTTCACTAAACTCATTCAAAATTATTTCTGCCCAGCCTAAATATTGGTCAAATTGATCTTGCTTTTTTTTGGGTGTAATTTTCCTGTAGATTTCAAAAAAGAGGAGTAGAAGCTCGGATTTGCTAATTTTTTTTAGCCCAGAAAGTTCCTCTATAAAACTTTCAATAGAAATAACCTTTGGAGCAAAACGCGGTATCTCAATTTTTTTTTTTATCGCTTCCTTAAGAAAAAGAATTGCACGATTTGAGGGCACTACAATTTTTAGCCCCTGAAAATCCCTTTTAGATTCAATAATTGTTTGTGCAACCTGATCAAGAAAAGTGAGCATCTCTAAAAATAAAAAATCGCCTCCACATTTGAGGCGATTTATCTAAAGGAATTGAAACTTTATTTTATTATGATAATTTCTGTACGCCTGTTCAAGGCTCTTCCTTCCTTGGTATCGTTGGATCTTACAGGTACTCTTTCTCCAAACCCAGCTGTTTTAATTCTATTTGGATCAATATCTTTTACAATCAAATATTTTTTGGCAGTGAGTGCTCTTTGCTCTGATAATCTCTGGTTATATGTCTCTTTATACGTACTATCTGTGTGCCCATTAATCTCAATTTTAAATGAAGGATTCTCAAGTAAGACCTTTGCGATTTCATTTAGAACCAAAATAGATTCATAGTTTAAACTACACATATCAGAGTTAAAGTATATCAATTTGGTTTCATCATATTCTATAAATTCTATCTGTGGCAATTTCTCCTCTTCAATTTTAACAATTTCCTCTGGACATCCGTTGTTTTCGAAAACACCTGCCATATTTACACATTCGTCTTCAGCATCTTCAATACCGTCTCCATCAGTATCTGGACAACCTTCAAATTTTTGGATACCCCAAAGTTCTGGACATTTATCTAGGTTATCTTGTATCCCGTCATTATCAGTATCTGGACAACCTTCCAAAGCAGGTATTCCAGGCACATCTACACACTTGTCCTCTAAATCACGAATTCCATCCAGATCTGTGTCGGGACAACCATTTAGCGAGGGTAATCCAGGAGTATCAGGACAATCATCATCTCTGTTAAGAATTCCATCTCCATCCCTATCTCTATTCTCAAACCTATAGGTTAAACTAGAATAGTGCTGAAAATGCTTTGTCCCATAAGTTTCACCTGTGTTTCTAAATAACGACCCCACAGTTATTCCCCACTGCCCTTTCTCACCTAACCAATATTCTATACCCGCTCCTAAGTTGAAATAGCCTGCCCCAACTTTATCAAAAATGGCATAACCCCCGCCAATTTCAAAATAGGGAGACACCCTTTTTGTTTTTAAAATTTGACTCCAGTTATATTTGATAATCCCATCAGCATTATAAAATGGGTCATTTGCACTAGTTGCACCATATTTTGTTATTGTGTTATAGCTTCCTCTGCCTCCAAATGAAAACCCTCTGCCTAAATATTTAGTGACCTGAACCATCAAGGGAACTGAACCAAAATTCCAATGATCTTGAATATTGAAAAAATCTTCAAAAAGACCTCCTTGAGAAGAAACCCCAGTTGGATACACATCAATCACGTTTACTCCCAAAGAAATTTGAACAGGATAGTCTTTTGTTTGTGCGAAACAAAAAGAAAAAGAAATTAAAAAAATGATTATGAGTGAGGTAGGTATATAAGATGATTTCATTCGTTAGGGTAAAATGGGGTTTCAAAAAAATAGATTACATCTAAAATTTCGCATATAAATATATTATTTTTTTGTAAACTATTTTAATTCTTCAACTTCTAAACCCTTTTGAGTATAAATTAAAAATTTTCTTACTGTTGAAATACCCATACTTTTCAAACTATCTTCGTAGGCTTCCATTTGAATTTTATCCTCTCTTTTGGGGATTCCGCTTTTGTAATCAATAATCGCAGCATGGTCATTCTTAATAACAACTCTGTCTGGACGCAGGATAGGCTTTTGTGGGGCGAGTATTTCCATTTCACAGTATATCGAGTTGGTCGTGTTGAAATAAGGTTTCAACTGAGGGTGAGCAATAATTTGATTCATTAAAGCTAAATAATGTTCCCTCTCCTTTTTTGAAAGTTCACCCTCATCATAAGAGTCGATTATTTTTTGGGGTGTGGCTTGATCTACCTTTTCCATCAACTGATGCAATAGGATCCCTCTTGCTATGGCCTTATTCACCTTGTTTTCTCTATGGTGTTGGGTTACAATTAATTTCTGCTTCCAATTGAGATTAGTATTAATTTCAAAAGGTATTTTTACCATTTGATCTGCTTTCGAGCCCTCCTGTTTTGAAATACTGCCCCAAGAAAAAAAACTGTCATCATGAACTTCATTTCCTGAGGATAAAACATAATTTTTAAATAACAAAGCATAGGTTTTTCGCTCACTGTTTGTGTTTTTCGTAATAATATGAACGCATTGTTTGGCTCGGGTCAAAGCCACATACAAAACGTTTATCGCATCTGCTTCTTGCGCTTGGCGTTGCCTTTCATAAAAAAGTTGTCCATTGGCTCCAAACTCTTTAATTTTTTTTGAAAATGAAACCCAAGCCCAAGGAAGTTTATTGAAGGATATTTCTTTCAAATTATACCAGATGGGGAATGCTGACACTCCATAGAGGTCTTTATCTAGAAAGGGTAAAATAACTACAGGAAATTCTAATCCTTTTGCCTTGTGAATAGTCATAATTCGAATAGCATTTTTTTCTTCTGGCTCATTTACCTTTACTGTATCTTCAACTTGAGTCCAGTGGTCTAGAAATTGTGTTCTATTTCCCCCATGCGTTTTTGTAAATTCAAATACGTACTCTAAGAAAAAAAGCATAAAACTATCATCTTTCTCTAAAAATGGAAAATGAGAAAGACTGTAAAGTATTGATTCATATAGTGATAGGTTTTTAAAGATTTTAAATTGAAAGCTACTTTTACATGCGGCATTTAAAAATTCAAAAAATGGTCTGGGTGCCAAATCTAATAAGGGAGCTACAAAAGTGTGGTAATCTTCATTTATTTTTGGCCCATATTGCCAAACATAATCTAAAAGTTCTTTTTTTAATTGTTTCTCATTTGGGTTAGATACTAACCGTAATAGTTGTATCAAAAAACATACGTTAGCTGCTTCTGAAAGGTAGAGGGTTTCCTCTGATTGAAACGGCATAGTGTTTTGTAGTAAAATTTTACCAATCGTTTTAGCTTGTTCTCCTGTACGTACTAAAATGGCAATATCTCGGTGTTCAAAGCCCACATCGATTGATTCTTCAATTCGCTGAATTGTCCTCAAAGAATAGACTTGATTTTCTTCCTCTTTTTTTAGATTCTGGCTTATAAAAGACAAAGTGACTAATCCCCCTTTTTTGGAATTTGTTTTTTGATGAGTACTTGTTTTGAAAAGACTTTTAAGTGTACTGGAGGTCAAAACTTCTAATACTGATTTAAAAAAATCATTGTTGAAATGAATCAGTTTATCATAACTTCGATAATTGGTTTCTAAGGTTTCAATGAGGGGCTCAATTTGAAAAGGAATCTGTTTGTTTAAAAGATTTAAAAATTGTTGGTTATTCCCTCCTCGCCATCTGTATATTGCTTGTTTTGGGTCACCCACAAGAAAAAGAGTCCCGTTTTGACCCGTTGATGTTTCACCTTCTAATGCATTTCCTATCAAAGGAATTAAATTTTCCCACTGTAAAACTGAAGTATCTTGAAATTCATCAATAAAATAATGATGATATCGCGCACCCAATCGTTCATAAATAAAAGGGGCTGGAAGGTCTTGAACAACTTTACTAATTCTATTGTTAAATTGGCCAAGAAGCATTTTCTGCTGTTCAAACTGCAAGGTGTTTAGACGTTTCCCCATTTCACGCAGAAGTGACATTGGAGTCCATTGCTTTAAAATAGAACGACAAAGTAACCAACGACCAACAGAAATTCTAGTAAGCAAATAGAACTCAAGTAATAAAGGCCTTAATTCTTCAATTTCATTTACAATTGCGCTAGAAGTGGCCTTTTTATAAAGCGGCTTTTCACCTTTTAAAGCCAATTCTAATTGATTATTAAAGCGGCCTTCAAAATGCTTATTTTCTAAATGCTCGAAATGGGTATAGAGTACTTTTTTGTAAAAATCATCAGGAGTTAAATTTTTCTCTTTTATTTTTTGAAGTATGTGTTTTGCATCGCTTACAATCTCATTTTCAATTTTAGATAAGTTTGCCTGAAAATGGCTCTTTAAATTGATCCATGTTGGATCATCAAGTTTTTGTAATTCTTCAACAGCAAAACGATCATTTTCTTTCAGAAGACTCTGGGCCATGTCATATAGCTCTTTTTCAATATCCCAACTTTGTTGTTGAGAGATTTTAAATTGACTAAAGCCTAAAAGTGTTTGGGTCAATTGTGCATTAGTTCCAATCTCATCAAAAAGATTTTGTAACATCTTTAAAAGCAGTTCGTCCTTTTCTAGCACCACTTCAAAATGATGCGGCAATTTCAAGTCTTTTGAAAAGGTTCGAACAATGCTATAGGTCAGTCTATCGAGGGTAATGATATCAAAGCGTCCATACTCTTTGAAAATTTTTCTTAAAAGAAGAGCACTTTTATGCTGTAATTGTTTTTTATCAAAAGGCAATTCATTTAGAAGAGCTTCACACATAGCTGCTTCACTGTCAGGTTCAAAAGCCATAGCCCAGAGCATTTCTAGAATCCTTCCTTTCATTTCAGCTACAGCTTTGTTTGTAAATGTGAGAGCCAAAATATGTTGAAAAATAGTGGGTTTATCAGAAGAGAGAATCAGTAGAAGATACTCTTTCACTAAAGCAAAAGTTTTTCCTGCTCCAGCCGAGGCGTTTAGAATTTTAAACGAATGGGTTGACATCTATTTTCTATTCCTTTAAATGTAAGAGTTTTGTTAAGTTTCTATAGAATTGAAAAAAGAAATTTTACATTTGTTTGTAACTAAAAAAAAAATTATGGCATTTGAACTACCAACTTTAAAATATCCCTATGATGCGCTTGAACCCCATATAGATGCACGTACAATGGAAATCCATCACAGCAAACACCACAATGGTTATACCAATAACTTGAATAGTGCTATTGCAGGTTCAGCGTTAGAAGGAAAAACGATAGAAGATATTCTTTCAAATTTAGATATGGATCAAAAAGCAGTAAGAAACAACGGAGGAGGATATTACAATCATTCATTATTTTGGAGTATTTTATCTCCCAAGGGCGGAGGTACACCCAATGGAGACCTAGCTTCTGCGATTGACAGCGCATTTGGATCTTATGAGGCATTTAAAGAAGCTTTCTCGAAAGCTGCTGCCACTCAATTTGGATCAGGCTGGGCCTGGCTATGCGTTCTCAAAGGAGGTGCTGTTGAAGTTTGTGCTACTACCAATCAAGACAACCCAATTATGCCTGGAATCGGATGTGAGGGCACTCCTATTTTAGGTCTAGATGTGTGGGAACACGCTTACTATTTGAATTATCAAAATAGAAGACCTGAATACATCAATGCCTTTTTCAATATTATTGATTGGGAGAAGGTTGCTGCGCGCTACGCCGAGCACCAATAAAAAGTAATGATGACATACAAATAAAAAAGGGCCATATGGTCCTTTTTTTATTTTCAGAAAAATAAAAAGGGGGAATAGATTCCCCCTTTTTGCCCCAAATCTTACCATGAACTTAACCTACTTATGTTCTGGTTTGATAAAACTAGAGCAATCTATCACTTGTAAAGGAATAAATCGTTTAAGTGATACTTAATGGGTTAAAGTGAGAATGCCTGTTTGAGTAGGTCTTAAAAATAAAAAGGGGGAATAAATTCCCCCTTTTTGCCCCAAATCTTACCATGAACTTAACCTACTTATGTTCTGGTGATGTAAATGTCTAATAGTAATTTACTATGGTTTTACTTTGTCGACTAAAAGTATATTATATCGTTAAAGTGTCAGTAGGCTCGCACAGATTTTCCTTCGTAAAAGTTCATAAATGCGCGGTTAACCACACGATGTCCTCCTGGGGTCGGATAATCTCCAGAAAAATACCAATCGCCCAAATTTTTAGGACAAGCTTTATGAAGGTCTTCGATCTTTTGGAAAAGGACCTCGACCTCTGCTATAATTCCTTCTGACTTTAATATCTGGCCAATCTTTTTTGAAATCACATCATCTGTGAAGGGAGCATAAATTTCTTTGACATGGTTTGGTGGTGTCTCTTCTTGTGAGTCAAAACTAGCTACGCATTTTTGATAGATGTTATTTATTACATCATTATAGGTCTCTTGCTCCCGATGCAAAGCCATAGCCGCTTTAAAGGCAATAAATTCTTCTAACCTAGCCATATCTATTCCATAACAATCAGGATAACGAATTTGGGGTGCGCTAGAGACCACCACAATTTTTTTAGGTCCTAAGCGATCTAACATTTTTAAAATACTTTTTTGAAGGGTTGTTCCCCGCACAATACTATCATCTATCACTACTAGATTATCCGAAGGCTTAACTACTCCATAAGTCACATCATAGACATGCGCAACAAGGTCATCTCTATTGCTATCTTCTGTGATAAATGTTCTAAGCTTAGCATCTTTGATGGCGATCTTCTCAATTCTAGGCCTCAACCAAAGCAATTCTTCTACCTTGGCATTAGCTTCTTTTGATTTATTTTTTAACTCTTTAGCCATGGCTTTACTCAAATAATCTTGAACAGCTCCTATCATACCATAAAAAGAGGTTTCTGCAGTGTTAGGGATAAATGAAAAAACGGTGTTTTTTAAATCCCCGTTAATTGATCTAAAAACTTCAGGAAAAAGAAGACTGCCAAGCTTTTTTCGTTCCTTATAAATTTCCGAATCTCCCCCACGTGAAAAGTAAATTCGTTCAAAAGAACACGCTTTAAGTTCTCTTGGTTCAATAATTTTTTTGATTTTAGAAAAACCATTTTTTTTAATAATCAAGGCGTGTCCAGGCATCAGTTCTTTGACGTCTTCTAGGTTGGCATTAAAAACAGTCTGAATAACAGGGCGCTCAGAAGTGACCACAACTATTTCATCATCTTCATAATAATAGGTTGGTCTAATTCCATTTGGATCTCTTAAAACAAAAGCGTCTCCATGTCCCAAAAGACCTGCCATAGCATATCCTCCGTCCCAATTTTTAGAAGCTTTACGCAAAACTTTAGACACTTTCAAACGTTCCGCAATGATAGGTGATGCTTCAGCTTTAGAAACACCTTCTGTTTTGAGTGTTTTATAAATCTTCCTTACGGCGTCGTCAAGAAAATGACCAATTTTTTCCATCACCGTAATAGTATCCGCTCGCTCCTTTGGGTGCTGACCAAGCGCAATTAAGTTTGAAAACAATTCGTTGACATTTGTCATATTAAAGTTTCCCGCCACGATAAGATTTCGATGCATCCAATTGTTTTGTCTTAAAAAGGGATGTACACTTTCAATGCTATTAATACCAAAAGTGCCATAACGGACATGCCCTAACATTAACTCTCCCAAATAGGGGACTGCACGTTTTAAGCTCTCTGGATCATAAAGAAGTTCGGGTTTTTCTTTGAGGGTTTCTGAAATCCTATCATTGATCGTTGAAAATATATCTTGAATGGGTTGCTGCTCGGCAGATCGAACACGACTAATATAACGTTGCCCCGGATCCATATTAAACTTAATACTTGCAAACCCAGCACCGTCCTGCCCTCTATTATGTTGCTTTTCCATCAACAAATACATTTTGTTGATTCCATAAAGTGAACTGCCATATTTTTCTTTATAGAAAGAAAGTGGCTGCTTTAGTCTTAAAAGCGCAATTCCACATTCGTGTTTAATGGCGTCACTCATTAAGCTAATTTAAGGCAATTCAATTTCATATTCTGTTAAATTCTTAAACGTTCTGATTCTACGGATAAGGTCAGGTGTTTCTAGGGCTTGTAGACTTTTAACTCCAAATTGCTCTACTGTTATTGAAGCCAGAGCTGACCCGTAGATCAGTGCTGTTTTCATAGTATGATAATCAAATTGTTGCTGCTGTGCTAAAAAACCTACTATACCCCCGATAAATGAATCTCCAGCCCCTGTGGGGTCAAAAACTTCTTCTAGAGGAAGTGCTGGGGCACAAAAAACCTCGTTTTTATAAAACAATAATGCGCCATGCTCTCCTTTTTTGATAATGACAAATTCAGGGCCCATTTTTTGAATTTTTTGAGCTGCTTTAACCAATGAGTGGCAATTTGTTAGCATTCTTGCTTCTTCATCATTGATGGATATAACATTCGTTTTTGAAATTATTTCATCTAGGTCTTCACGAAAATCCGCTATCCAATAGTTCATTGTGTCTAGAAGAACCACTTCTGGTTTGGATGGCATCTGCTCGAGAATCTCTAATTGCAATGCAGGATGTAAATTTCCTAGCATTAAGAATGAGGCGTCTTTAAAACTTTCAGGGACAACCGGGTTAAATTTTTCAATAACGTTTAGTTGTGTGTCTAATGTTGTTCTTGTATTCAGGTCATTATGATAGCGCCCGCTCCAAAAAAAAGTTTTTTCAGTAGGATGCAACTCAACACCGCTGAGATCAATTTCTTTTTGAATTAACATGTCTAAGTATTGTTTCTCAAAATCATTCCCAACAATTGAGACCAAACCACATCTATTATCAAAATGTGTTGTAGACAATCCTATATAGGTTGCACACCCACCTAAAATTTTACCAGATTTGTCAAAAGGAGTTTCAATGGCATCATAGGCAATAGTTCCTAAGACCAAAATTTTGTTATTCATGGTGCAAAAATAATAAACCTTTTTGGGGTTCTACTCACTTTCAAAACTTATTCTTTAAAAGAAATCCACAGTTCATTTCAGAGGGGATGTTGCTTTTCTTGTGCTTCATAATAGCTATCTTCTAGAAGTCCCTTTTTCTTTTTATATGCTGCCACAGCCATTTGGTCACAACGTTCATTTTGAGGATGCTTACTGTGGCCTTTGACCCACTGAAAATGAACTTTATGTTTTCTGTATATTTTTAAAAACCGTTTCCATAAATCTGGATTTTTTTTGTCCTTGAAATACTTTTTTTCCCAATTGAAAACCCACCCTTTGTTGACGGAGTCAATCACATATTTGGAATCTGAATATACTACCACAGTCATGGGCTGTTTCTTTAAAAGTTCTAATCCTACTATGACGGCTAATAATTCCATTCTGTTGTTGGTCGTTCGCCTGAACCCTTGAGACCACTCTTTAACATAGTTTTGACCTTCCCATACCAATATGATACCAAAACCACCGGGGCCTGGATTTCCGCTTGCTGCTCCATCTGTATAAAGAAAAATATTATTTTTCATCTATCATTTTGGAATCAAAAAGTAATTTTTTGATCACTTTAGGATAATGTTCATATTCTAATTGCTGAACTTTATGAGCAATATCACCGGCTGAATCTTGACTTTTAATTGCCACACTTGTTTGAAACAAGAGTTGCCCCTCATCATAAAATTGATTGACATAGTGAATACTAATGCCTGACATTGTTTCCCTATTTTCCTTAACGGCTTGATGAACATGCATACCATACATTCCCTTGCCTCCATATTTAGGTAACAAGGAGGGATGTATATTAATTATTTGTTGTGGAAAGGCTTCCACTAATGCCTCTGGAATTTTTAATAAAAAGCCCGCCAGGATAATTAAATCGGGAGCATATTGCCTAAGATTCGATAGAACTTTGCCGTTAATAAGTGCCTTCTTGTCAAAACAATAACCCTCAATATGGAACGGTTTTATTCTGTCCCATACTTGTGCCTGTTTATTATTTCCTGCCACTAAAACAATGTCTACATTATCTTCTCCTTGAAAATATTCGCAAATGTTTTGGACGTTTGTACCACTTCCAGAGGCGAAAAGAATCAGCCTTTTAGGTTTAAAAGCCATTTTTTCACTGTCTTAAGTTAAATAATTTAACATATTCTTTAAAAGGCATATCGCAAATTAAAACTATTATTGTTAACCTATTTAAACGTTATCGTTTAAAGTTTTTTTATTTTTGTCCACATTAAATATAAACCTAATTGACTATGTCAGACATTACCGCAAGAGTCAAAGCCATTATTGTTGATAAACTGGGCGTTGACGAAAATGAAGTTGTTCCAGAAGCAAGTTTCACCAACGATTTAGGTGCAGATTCGCTAGATACAGTGGAACTAATCATGGAATTTGAAAAGGAATTTGATATTCAAATCCCTGATGACCAAGCTGAAAATATAGCAACGGTAGGACAAGCCATTCAATTTATTGAACAAGCAGAATAAATTTGTGCCATGAATCCAAGACGTGTAGTAGTTACCGGATTGGGGGCACTCACTCCTATTGGAAATACCCTCTCGGAATATTGGGAGGGTTTACTTTCTGGGACCAGTGGTGCTGCACCTATTACTTATTTTGATTCTACTCATTTCAAAACCCAGTTTGCGTGCGAGGTTAAAAACTTCAATATTCAAGATCATTTAGACCGTAAAGAGGCTCGGAAAATGGACCGTTTTACACAGTATGCTATGGTCTCGACAGCCGAGGCAATAAACCATGCTGGCATTGATGTAGAGACATTAAACAAAAATCGAGTTGGGGTTATATGGGGCGCTGGAATTGGCGGCCTAGAAACGTTTCAAAATGAAGTTTTAGGATTAGCTGCTAACAACGGTATTCCACGTTTTAATCCGTTTTTTATTCCAAAAATGATTGCCGATATCGCTCCGGGGCTTATCTCAATCAGATATGGATTTGGCGGTCCCAACTTTGCTACAGTTTCTGCCTGTGCTTCTTCTTCTAATGCAATGATTGATTCATTGAATTATATACGCCTTGGATATGCTGATATGATTGTTACGGGTGGTTCAGAAGCTGCTGTGACCAAAGCAGGTATTGGTGGTTTTAATGCTATGCATGCGTTGTCTACAAGAAACGATGATCCAAAAACAGCTTCACGACCTTTTGATAAAGATCGTGATGGATTTGTTTTAGGAGAAGGTTCTGGTACACTCATTTTTGAAAGCTTAGAACATGCGCTAGCTCGAGACGCTAAAATTTATGCCGAGGTTGCTGCAGGAGGGCTTTCAGCTGACGCATACCACATGACAGCTCCACACCCTGAAGGTTTAGGAGCTAAAAATGTAATGATTAACGGGTTGGAAAATGCAGGACTAAAGCCAGAGGACATCGATACTATAAATATGCACGGTACCTCCACCCCATTGGGAGACATTGCGGAATCACAAGCCATACTTTCTGTTTTTGGTGACCATGCCTATAAAATGAATATCAATTCTACTAAATCTATGACTGGCCATTTATTGGGTGCAGCAGGTGCTATTGAGGCTATTTCATCCATTATGTCGATTCAGCATAGCATAGTGCCACCTACTATAAATCATCAAACCCCAGATGAAAAAATTGATCAAAAAATTGATTTCACATTTGGAAAACCAAAAAAGAGAACGGTTAATATTGCACTTTCTAACACTTTTGGATTTGGGGGCCACAATGCTTGTTTGATTTTTAAGAAATATGTTCACTAAAAGGTTACGATGGTAAAATTTTTAACTAACATATTGACTCCCCGCATGGAAACATCCGGGGAGTTTTTTATGCAATTAAAAAAACATCTTGGCATTCAAGCTAAAAACAAGTCAGTTTATCTAAGAGCCTTTATTCACCCTTCTCTGAATCAACGTGATGACTCTGGAATGAAAGTCAACTTTGAACGGTTAGAATTTTTAGGAGATGCACTCTTGAATACAGTGGTTGCTCACTACCTCTTCGAATATTTTCCAAAAGCCAATGAAGGAAAACTCACTCAAATGCGCGCTCAAATTGTAAGTAGAGATCAGTTAAATCGTATTGGTAAGAATCTTAATTTAATGCAGTGGATGCAAACCGATCACAAACAAAGTTATTTTGGAGAAGATGTTCATGGCAATTTGTTAGAATCACTCCTTGGAGCTCTATTCATTGACAAAGGTTATGAGAAAAGTAAGGTCTTTGTTTTGGATAAAATTATTTTTGAATATATCGATATTGAATCACTTGATGGTCAAGTGTTGAGTTATAAAAGTGCAGTGATTGAATGGGCTCAAAAAAACAAAAAAGAATATCATTTTGAAACTAAAGAAGATCTTGGTTTAGATCCTAAAGTGAATTATAGTTCTACTTTCTTTATCGACAAAAAACAAGTTGCCAAGGCCAGAGATATCTCCAAGAAAAAAGCTGAAGAAAAAGTGGCAAGAAGGGGGTATTATGCCTTAAAAATAAAGTTTGTCACCTAATGAAAAAAGTGAGTAAAACGTATCAACTAGATACTGAAAATTTTAATGATACCTTTTTTCTTGAAGGGGTCTGCAGCAGTGACGAAGATTATCAAATAGCCTTTCAATTAAATCAAATTTTAGACAGTAGTTTTTATCGCTCTAAACAAGATCTAGATTTTCATAACACAAATGTCTTTTTTAGTCGTTTTATTTGGGAAAAAGAAACAGAAGGTATTATAGCTGAAATGTTTTCAAATAAATTTCAAAAAGTTTTATCGAGTAAAGAAAAATTAAACAACACATTGTTTGATACCCCCAATCGAAAAGAAGTATATTTACTAACTGAGTTTAAACAACTAGATTTTATCATAAAAGTGAACGATCGAATAACTTTGAATAAAATTAGATCAGCTCTACAAAAACTTTCAAACATTGCATTGCACTACACTATTGAAAATGATAAAATCCAAAACCAATTGCATTTAATATTTGATTGATGAAACCTATCAAAAAAACTAAAATTGTTGCTACCCTTGGACCCTCATGTGACGAACAAAACATTATTGAAAAAATGATTTTGGCTGGTGTGAATGTGTTTAGAGTTAATTTTTCTCATGCCAAATACGAGGAAGTAGAAGATCGGATAAAAAAAATTCGGCAAGCAGATAAAAAATTAAATACCCAAAGTGCCATTTTAGCTGATTTACAGGGGCCAAAATTAAGAGTCGGGAAAATGGAAGAAGGAAGTGTGGTCCATCCTGAAGATGAGGTCGTTTTCAGTACCCAAGCACCCTTTGTGGGCAATGCCCAAAAAGCCTACATGAACTACCAGCAATTTCCTAAAGATGTTACTCCTGGTGAAAAAATTCTCTTGGATGATGGAAAATTAATTTTTGAAGTGATTTCTACAGATAAAAATACTGAAGTCACTACTAAAGTATTACAGGGAGGACCCTTTAAATCAAATAAAGGCGTAAATCTCCCCAACACCAATATATCACTTCCTGCGCTAACAGAAAAGGACGTCAAAGATGCTGAATTTATTTTTACGCAGGACGTAGACTGGATTGCTCTTTCATTTGTTCGCCATAGTGAGGATGTATTGATGCTCAAAGACCTCATGAAAAAACATCTTGACAAGCCATTACCTGTGATTTCTAAAATTGAAAAGCCTGAAGCTATTGAAAACATAGATAAAATAATTGCTTATAGTGAGGGCTTAATGGTTGCCCGGGGGGATTTAGGGGTTGAAGTTCCCGTTGCCGAAGTTCCAATTCTTCAAAAAGAATTGGTTTTACTTTCTAAAAAAGCAAGAATTCCTATTATCATAGCCACCCAGATGATGGAAACCATGACCGAAAGTCTTACGCCTACAAGAGCAGAAGTCAATGATGTTGCCAATTCTGTTATGGATGGAGCCGATGCTGTGATGCTTTCTGGAGAAACCTCTGTTGGGAAATACCCTGTTGAAGTGGTTGAAACTGTTAGGACAATTGTAATGCAAGTTGAAAACTCAAAGCGAGTGATTGTGCCACAAGATCCTCCAAATATTAGAACCAAAAGATTCATTACCAAATCTGTTTGTTTTCATGCTGCACAAATTGCAACTGATATCAAAGCAAACGCCATTTGCACTCTTACGAATAGTGGGTATACCGCATATCAAATTTCAGCTTGGAGACCTATTTCAAACATCTTGGTTTTCACATCAAATAAAAGAATTCTCACTCAACTGAGCTTACTTTGGGGTGTTAAAGCTTTTTATTATGATAATTTCCAAAGTACTGATAACACTGTAGAAGAGATTAATGCTATTGCCCATCAAAAAGGATATGTTCGAGAAGAAGATCTTGTGGTGAATTTAACCGCAATGCCAATTTCTAAAAAAGGTATGGTAAATACGCTGAGGGTTAGTGTCATTTAAAAAGGCAACCTGATTTGCTTTTCTTTTTGAATCAATGTTTTCTTCGTATTTCCTTTTTTTTGATCAGACTTAAAATGCAATTGCGAAATACTTATTCCCAACAAACGAACTGAATTTGCTAGTTTTTCTTGATAAAGCAATTCTTTAGCTTCTTCAACGATTAAAGGAGCACTAGCTATAAAATAGGACAAGGTTTTTTGGCGAGTTTGAACTACAAAGTCACTGTATTTTATTTTGAGAGTGACTGTTTTTCCAGAAGCTTTAGCTTTTTGCAAACGCTCTTCAATTAATCCACCTAGCGCTTCTAATTTTTCCAAAAGGAATAGTTCTGAAGCAAGATTCTGTTCAAATGTTCGTTCTGCACCAATCGATTTTGGGATGTGATGAGGCTTGACTGCACTGTTATGAACTCCTCGAGCAACATCAAATAAATAATTACCCATTTTCCCAAAATGAGCATCCAATACTTCTTTTGGTTGTGCCCTTAGATCCTCACCAGTATAAATCCCCAAGTGATAGAGTTTTTCTCTAGTTTTCTTTCCAACTCCATGGAATTTTTTGACATCCAACCGCGCTAAAAAAGGGAGAACCTCTTCTGGCGAAACTGTCTTTTGACCATTTGGCTTGTTCCAATCACTAGCAATTTTTGCAATAAACTTATTTACAGAAATTCCCGCTGAAGCGTTTAGTCCAGTTTGTTCAAGAATTTTTTTTCTTATTTCTGAGGCCATCAATGTAGCAGATGGGTTATTATAATGATTTTGAGTCACATCCAAATAGGCTTCATCAAGGGATAGAGGTTCTACTAGTTGCGTGTATTCAAGGAATATTTTTCTAATCTGTTGAGAAATAGACTTATAGCGATCAAAACGTGGTTTTACAAAAATCAATTCAGGGCATAATCGTTGAGCTAAAGAACCACTCATAGCACTTCGTACACCAAATTTTCGCGCCTCATAACTTGCAGCAGCAACAACACCTCTAGATTTTCCACCTCCAACTGCAATGGGCTGTTGACGAAGGGATGGGTCGTCTAGTTGCTCAACAGAAGCATAAAAAGCATCCATATCAACATGGATAATTTTTCTCATTGTATCCTCTCCTTGGTTGTTCAATTAATTTTTTTATCAAATAGTTTTGACCTTTTTTTATGGAAATGAATAAGACCGATTTATTTCTGCTACTTCAATAGAGTAGGAAGAATAAAATTGTCTCCTTCCTTCAAATTGTGCTTCTTTATGTGCTGCTTGTTGTTTCCAATGCAAAAGAGCTTCTTCGTTTTCCCAATAGCTCAACGTTAGTCCCAATCCATTTTTATTTCTCAGGGACACATGACCCAAATAACCGGGTTGCTTTTTTACTAGGTCTTCCATTTGAAGCACATAATACTGATATGCTTTTTTTGTTTCTAACTTCAAAGTTGACTTAAAAATTACAACCAAGGTATTGGGTTTCATAGCATTCAATTTTCTTAAGGTTATTTGCATATTTAAAATAGTAAATTAAGAATAAAATGTATTTTTAGAAAAAATTAAGGTTTATGTATTCTGTATTAAAATTTATCCATTCGTATTGGGCTTATCTTACTTTAGCTGTGTTACTCATAGCCATCATCAATGCTTTTCGTGCTCGTATATCGAAGAAGAATTTTCAAGCTACAGATTTAAGAATTTCATTATTTGCCTTGATTTTTTCTCACATTCAGCTATTGGTGGGACTAGTTCTCTATTTTGTATCGCCTTGGTTTTCTTATTGGTCTGATCTTGGTATGGGTGGCGTGATGAAAAATAGTGAGGCCCGTCTTTATTTAGTTGAGCACCCTACGACAAACTTAATTGCTCTATTCCTGATTACCTTAGGCTGGTCATTGCATAAAAGACAAACCGAAGATTCCAAAAAGTTTTCTCGAATAGCTATTTTCTATAGTTTAGGATTGGTTTTGCTGCTGAGCAGAATTCCTTGGAAGGCATGGCTATAACTTTTAGAGCGTCGCTCTAAATTGTTTTAAAAAACGTAAGTCATTTTCAAAAAACAATCGAATATCACTAATTTGATAAAGCAACATAGCTATACGCTCAATCCCCAAACCAAAAGCAAAACCAGAATAAATTTCTGGATCAATTCCACAGTTTTTTAATACGTTAGGATCCACCATTCCACAGCCCATAATTTCTAACCATCCTGTGCCCTTGGTAATGCGATAATCTACTTCGGTCTCTAATCCCCAATAAATATCTACTTCTGCACTAGGCTCAGTGAATGGAAAGTAAGAAGGTCGAAGTCGAATTTTAGAATTGCCAAAGAGTGATTTAGTGAAATAAAGTAAGGTTTGTTTCAAGTCAGCAAACGATACTTCTTTGTCAATATAGAGGCCTTCAATTTGATGAAAAAGACAGTGAGCTCTAGCTGAGATAGCCTCGTTTCGAAACACACGACCTGGCGAGATGGTACGAATTGGAGGTTGATTGTTTTCCATATGTCTCACTTGTACAGATGACGTATGGGTTCGCAATAAAATATCAGGATTAGTTTGAATAAAAAAAGTGTCTTGCATGTCCCGTGCAGGGTGGTGTTCTGGCAAATTTAAAGCTGAAAAGTTATGCCAATCGTCTTCAATTTCTGGGCCTTCAGAGAGGTCAAAACCAATCTGCTTAAAAATATCTATAATTCGATTACGAACTAGTGATAATGGATGTCGATTTCCCATTTCAAGTGGAAACCCTGGCCTACTAATGTCAGTAACATCTTCTGTTCCTTCAGATGGCTTTAATGCTGCTATCTGTGCTAAGAGTTTGGTGTTGATTAATTCTTTGAGTTGATTGATTTCTTGTCCATAAACTTTTTTTTCTTCAGCAGGAACTTCTCTAAAAGCTTTAAAAAAGTCATTTAAAATTCCTTTCTTACCTAAATATTGGATGCGAAAAGCCTCTAGTTCTTTAGTGTCTTTGGCTTTAAATTTTTCAACAATTTCTTTGTGTTCTTTAATAGAAGCAATCATAGAGCAAAAATACGGTAAGTTTTATGAAATATCTCCACGCCTTAAAAAGTATTCAACAATGGCAGTTTTTATTAATAAACTTTGCTCCCCTGGCTTTAAAACAGGTAGGCTTTCAATCAATTCAAAATGTGGCCATCCATCATCGTCTATAAAATCAAAACGATAAAAACCGTAGGGTTCTAAGACTGTACAAATACCGACATGAATAAGATTCACATTATCATCTTTTTTGAATTTTTGTTCAATTTTACCCAATTCTTGCAAGCCAATGAGATAAAGAACCCCCTCTACCTCCAATGCTTCAGCATCAGAAAATTGTTGGGATAGTTGGTCAATTAGCAACTCCCATCGTTCTTTGAGTTTAGGGTCTCTAACTTCTTTTTTCATTGTGGGTAAAGGTACACATATTGTTGTGCTAGGGGTTTAAAAATATGTAATTTAACCCTATGAATAGTTTTGATATAATTGTTCTTTTGTTATTAACATGGGGCTTCATAAATGGATTTCGAAAAGGTTTAATAATCGAAGTTTCAAGATTTTTAGCCCTTATTTTAGGGCTTTGGATTGCCTTTATTTTTTCAAGAGAAGCTTCTCTTTTTCTAGCCAATCATATTGACACAAGTCCTCAAATTTTAAATGGAATTAGTTTTCTTTTGTTGTTTGTACTAATTGTAATTGCTATTTCAATACTGGCAAAAGCGCTGACCAAAATATTGAAATTAGCTGCACTTGGGCTATTAAATCGAATGTTAGGAGGGGTTTTTGGAGTGCTAAAGTGGTGTTTTATTTTAAGTGCCCTAGCATTAATATATGAACAGATCAGTGATGTAATTACGCTTGTTCCATCAACTTTTGAAGAGGATTCTCGATTCTATCAATACCTACTTGAATTTGGCAAATTTTCATACCAATGGGTTTCTCATGAGTTCTCCAATCAAGAGCCTTCTAATTTGCTTTAATTTAAATTTTTTAATGAAGCATTTTTTATCCACCCCGTTGCCCCATTAGCAATATTAATTTTTTTCCACTCTTGTAAAGAATCCGTGACTTGCACTTTAGTCCCCTTATGCAAAACAAATAATATTTCACTTCGATCGTTAGGCTCAGAACGAATGTTGAGTTGTTCTGAAAATAGGATCGCATATTGTGTAGTTTTATTCTTATAGTCTTTAACTGATGCCAAGGAGTAGCTAGCCAATAAAAAAAGAAGACTGAGAATACTGGTTGTGAAAAAAAATCTTTTCCAAAAAGACCTATTCAACCACAAATAGGCAGCAAAAAATATAGCCAATAGCCAAGCAAAAAGTACAGACGTATAGGCCCAACCTTCAATTGAAAGAAGGCTTAAGAAAAAGTCTTCTATACGAGTTAATTGAGAAATTGGTAAAGGTTCTATAGCATCAATAGTCATGTTTTGAGCAAACGCACTATTGATTATAAGATCTTCATTATCAGGGTCTAATTGTTTGGCTTTTTCATAATAAAAAATACTCTCTGCTACATTATTTAAGCGATAATGTGCATTACCTAAATTATAATATAAAATTGAGCTGTGTTGCCCCATTTTTAAAACTTGTTCATAAAGGTGCACCGCTTTATTATAGTCTCCCTCATTATAGGCATTGTTGCCTTCTTGAAATACAGGTTGCATATTCTCTTGAGCAAAAAACAGGGCACTACAAACTAAAAAAATGACTCCAAAAAAGAGTTTTAAGTGATTGGAAATAAATAATTTTAGCTTCACTTGTTTCATTTCAATTCTTTGTCTAAAATGGCAATTATGCTACTTGCATCCTTAAAATCTTCGTTCATGTTTACCAAAGAGCCAGGAGCATATCGCGCTTGTTCACAATTTTCTAGAAGAGTCACAAATGCATGACACGTTTTTTCACTCACCTTACGCTCAGCCAAAACTGAATTTATTTTGAGCTTACTAAATTCTTGTGTTTCTAAATTTAGTTTTGCTTTTAAATAATTGTGCAACGCGCGTTCTAATGCTTCATAAAATTGAGATTGTTGCTGCATAGCTACTTTTGCAGAACTCAAATATTTTCTTGCTAATCGATTTGCAGCACGTTGCTTCGATTGCTGCTCGTTTAAAGGATTGTTGTTTCTATTTCTTTGCACAACAAATAAAAGTAAAAGGGCTGCAAATGGTGAAAGAACAAATCCCCAATATTTGTTTGATTTCCAGAAAAGTGACTTTTGCCTTGAAGTCAAAGAAGTATCTAAATTTATAAATCTAAAGGCAGAATCTGATAGGACAATATTCTGTTGCTGAGACTGAGCATTATTTGAAGAAACGACATTACCTGCCACAGGACCATCAAAAACATCTACTATCAATTTTTGTGATTCTACTGTCTTGTAGACCTCTTGTTTTGGATCAAAGTAGGAAAATATAACTTCAGGAATAGGATATTTCCCTTGATATTGAGGGACTATAGTGTAGCTGTCTTCAATCGTGCCTTGCATTCCTTTTAAAGTAGTTTTTACTTTTTCATTATGCTCGGGTTCATAAAGCTCTAAGGTGTTAGGCACGGTAATCTTAGGTAAATCAAAAAGCTTTAAATTCCCATTACCCCGAACTTTCACTTTAGCCTGAAATGATTCTGTGGCTTTCAAAGCATCTTTACTCAAAACCACATCAAAATCAAATTGGCCTACGGCACCCGAAAAATTTTGGGGCTGCCCTTCAGAGGGTAGTGATTTAACTTTAATATTCACTCCGCCTGCAGTAATTGTTTTTTGAATTTGCCTATATACTCTTTTTCCAAAGATATCTCTTCTGTTAGAAGGAATATCAACGTTCATAGTGAGTGTAAGAGGTTCAAGGGCTAGAGTCCCCTTCTTTTGTGGATACAGCACAACTTTGCGCCAAACCACCTCTCGGTAGGGTTCATTTTTATAAGTACCATTTCCAACTGTAATCTGTGGAATGCTAATGTTGTGGCTCCAAAAATCTGAAAACTCTGGACTTTCCAATTCTTGTACATTAGAAATACCAATCGGGTTTCTAAAATATATTTTATATAAAACAGTTATTGCTTCATTGAGGTAGGGTCTATAATTTGAAATCTCTGCCACTAAGTGTAGGTTTTCATCTGCTATATAATCTACATTATTTGGGTCATTTGGCCTGGCCACAGCGGCAGTAACTGTGATGCTCACAGGGCTGGTTTTGTAAACTTCGCCATCAATAGTGACAGTGGCTTGCTGGATGTTTAAAGTTCCCTTTTTTTTAGGCATCAAAAAATAGGTGTATTTTTTTGAAAAACTTCTCACCCCATTGACCCAAGATCGACTAACAGCTTGCTGTGGTCCAGAAACCACTTGAAAATCTTGAAAATTTGGTGGGTTAAAGTTGTCTCCATTTTCATTCATCACAAAGTCAACCCGAAGCCGTTCATTCAGGCCTAATTTTTTTTTGCTCACTTGAGTTTCAAAGGATATTTGACCAAGCAATGGCGTTACCATACCGATATAAAAAACTAATCCCAATAAAAGAGAATTCCCTTTCATATTACCAATCTTTTTTTCTTCTTACTGGAGTTGCATTTATCTTTTCAGCATTAATCTTTTTTTGAACATCTTTTTCTTGATTATTCATAGCCTCTAACAAGCTCTGTACTTGCTGAGGAGACAACTGACCCTTTCGTGGTGGTGGAGGTTGTTGCTTCTCCTGATTTGGGTTTCCATTTTGTGGACTCTGGTCTCCTTCTTTTTCATCAGGCTCACCCTCTTGTTCTTTTTGCTCTCCCTCGTCTCCTTTATCATTTTGATCACTCTCTTGGTCTTGCTCGCCTTTTTTGTCTTTATTTTCTTGATCTTCTTGCTCCTGCTTATCTTGCTGATTGTCCTTATTTTGATCTTGTTGATCCTCTTGCTGTTGTGGTTTTTCTTTTTCTAATAACTCTTTGGCGAGAGCATAATTGTATCTTGTTTCATCGTCAGTAGGGTTGTTTCTCAAAGCGTTTTTATAGGCTTCTACTGCTTTTGCATAGTCTTTCTTTTTCATGAAAACGTTTCCCATATTGTGAAAAGCGAGATGCTTTTCAGCTTTAGAAGGAGCAAATTTTTGCGCCTGAAAAAATCGTTGGGAGGCCTCCTCCAAATACCCGTTTTCAAAGTGTACATTGCCTAGATTATGGAGCGCTTCGTTTCGTTCGGGAGCCTCGGAGAGGGCTTTCCTGTAGTCTGTCTCAGCAAAAAAATACTCTTTTTCGCCAACCTTTTTATTTCCTTCATAAATAAAATTATCTATTTCACTCTCTTGGGCTGAAACAAAAAAGCAAGCTCCTATTGTGATCAAAAAAAGCGGTCTATACAGGTTATTCATTTTCGTTAAATAAGTCTAACTTTTGAATCCATCGTGTCTTGGTTTCAAACAAAAATAATTCCAAAATCAGAAAAAATAAAGAGCCTAGTAAAAAAGGTTGGAATCGGTCTTTGTAACTTACAAATTTCTTAGCTTCAAATTCTTTCTTATCCATATCTTTTAAAGTTTGAGAAACAAAATCTAAGACCTCTTGGGTATTATTCCCGTCTTGATAAGCTCCTCCAGTAGCTTCAGCAATTTGGGCTAGAACGATAGGGTTTTTTTTGGTGATGACTACCTCGCCTTCAAAATCCTTTTTATAAGAATCAATCACTCCTTTGTTCTTTATTGGTATGGGGCCTCCTTCTTCAGTCCCCACACCAAGTGTAAAAATCTTAATTCCAATATCTGCCGCTCTTTCTGCTGCATTAGCCGCATCGCCTGAATGATCTTCTCCATCTGATATTAAAAACAATACCCTATTGGTTTGATCTTCATCATCAAAAAATGTGCCTGAAAGGTCGATAGCACTGTCAAGGGCAGTCCCTTGAGAGGAAAGCATTTCGGTGTTCAAGGCTTGTAAAAACATCTTAGCTGCGCCATAATCTGTTGTTATGGGCAATTGTGGAATAGCTTGTGCAGCATAGGCTACAATTCCAACCCGGTCGCTGGCAAGTTGGTTTAATATAGCAGAAACCAAGCGCTTTGACTTTTCTAAACGATTGGGAGCAATATCTTCAGCCAACATACTTTTAGAAACATCTATGGCAAAAACAATGTCTACACCTTCCCGCTTGACCGTTTCAAGTTGTGTGCCTATTTTAGGATTTACTAAACCTATAACCATCAAGACGATGGCAAAACTAATTAGAAGTAATTTTAATCCTGGCTTAAAAAACGAACGGTTTGGACTAAGAGCATTCAATAAGGGAAGACTCGCAAAGGTTTTTTGTGTTTTCTTTTTCCATCTTCGAACCAACAAAAACGAAAACCATACGAGAGGCAATAAAGCCAGACAATAAAAATAGTTGGGAGCGTCCAATTGATACATTTATATGAAACTTTTAAAAATTGTATTTCTTAGAATCCATTCAACCCCTAGCAATCCTAGTGCAAAAAGGATGAGCATTCTATACTTTTCTTGATAATTATAATATTTAAACTCTTCAATTTCTGTCTTTTCTAATTTATTAATTTCAGCATAAATTTCTTCAAGTTTTTTATTGTCGGTAGCTCTAAAATAAAGCCCTCCGGTAGCCTCTGCTATTTCTTTTAGGAGCGTTTCATCAATTTCAACTTTTGTCATACCATACTGAAATTTTCCATTGGGCAAAACCCCCACTGGTGCTCGAGCTGTGCCATTGCTTCCAAGTCCAATCGTATACGTTTTAATGTTAAACTCAACTGCCAATTCTGTAGCAATTTTAGGATCTATAAATCCTGAATTATTGACACCATCTGTGAGTAAGATGATGACTTTGCTTTTGGCTTTACTATCTTTTAAGCGGTTTACTGAGGTCGCCAAACCCATTCCAATTGCTGTGCCGTCTTCAATGACGCCGTCATAGACTATCTCAAGAAGCGCTCTTTTAACAATATTATTATCGCTCGTTATGGGTGTCTTGGTATAACTTTCACCTGCATAAACCACTAGTCCAATTCGGTCTGAAAGACGATCATCAACAAAGGCAGCAGCAACTCTCTTGAGCGCACTCAGCCTGTCTGGCTTTAGATCTTGAGCCAACATGCTTGATGAAATATCAATTGCCATAATGATATCGATTCCTTTGTTGGTTTTGGTCCGTACAGATACATCAACGGTCTGTGGGCGGGCTAATCCCAAAATAATAAAAATCAAAGCCGCCAGTCTTAAGACAAATAAAAAGGGGCGCAATTGTGCTAAAAATGAAGTTTTGTTTTCAAAGGCATTTAGAGAAGATATTTTTAGTCTTGCTTGGGTCTTTTTGGCTGTAAAATAATGCCATATAATGACCACAGGGAGCAACAAAAGCAACCAAAAATATTCAGGATTCGCAAAGTCTATACCGTCCCACATTGGCTATAGTGATTCAATTAATGACAAACTATTAATAATTCTCTGTTCAATTTTAGTTCCGTAGCGGTCTTCTTTTTCATACATCATTGTTAAAATGATTGTCCCTTCTTCAAAAGTGATTAGATGAGCTGAAAAATTACACCTTACTCTTGTTTTACTTCCTTTTTTTGGATAGTCTAATGTCCCATATATTTTGGAAAGGGGCACACCGCTAGGTGCGGTAACAGCCTCTTGTTTGATTAAAATGTTGACCGCCCCTGCGGCTTCAAAATTAGAAATGATTGAATTGACTAAGGCTTGTGCTTTTTCTGCATTTGCTTGCACTGGGTTAGCCAATGAGTCGGTGGTTTGCTGTGGAGCCTCTTTTGGAAAATCAAAAGATAAATCTATATAAAACGAGCTATCATAACTTCCCTCCCTAAATTGGGTAAAAGTTTTACTTTCACTGGGGATACGTATTAGCACTTTTGGTGTTTCGAGTTCAATGGGAGGGGTTCCATATTGACTTTTTATCCACTGTGTATTTTCTAATTTTTTGGTTGGATAACCTAAAAGCGTATCACGTACCGGATAATATCCATAAATAGCCATTGATGATAACAGACCCATTAAAAGTAAAAGGACCACGCCTAAACTCAATCTAATGAATTGCCTTTTCCGAGCTTTTTTGGCTAGCATTTCTTGATATTCTGCTTGTTGCCTCAATTCTTCTTCTGTAGGCTCCGGCAAAACTTCTTTGGTCTCGATAACAATAGCTTTTATGGCTTTGCGATCTGCATCTGCGTGACGAACTTCTGGTAACGATTTAGCAAATTTTACTAAATCCGCATTTTGTAAAACTGTTCGCAATGATTTTAGAGTCTCTTTTTCTAAGTTAAGCGTTCCTAGTTCTCTTAGGGCTTCCAACTTTAATAACAATTGATCAGAAGTACTTTCAAGAGCATCTATCTTAGCATCTTCTTCTAAATAACGGCGTATCACATCGGTGAGCCTTGAATAATAGTCTTTAAACTCTTCTTGTAGAGCAGGACTAGCTGTTGCAAGTTCTTCAAGCTGTTCTATTGCTTTATCAAAAGGGGGCAATGCTTTTAGCCTTTCCTCTTTGCGTCTTTTTTGAAAAAGATAACCATACAAAATTCCAACTAGAACGAGTCCTATTAAAAGTCCCAAAAGGAGTTGCGTAATGAGTTTATCATAATTTTTTGATACTTCTTGCAGTGGCTTAATCGCATATAAATTCTGTTTTAGAGTATCAACAATAACAGGGTTGACACGAATAGCGATTGGATCAGTCAACTTGGAAAAGCCATTCACCAAAACTTGCTGTTGAGGGAGATAGTAATTTCCTGAATCGAACTGAATAAGCGCAAATTTTCTCATGTACAGATAGTGCGATTGTTCTATGATCGTATCAATAGGGCTTATATCCAATATTTCAAAGGGCGCAAAAGAGAAGGTTTCAGGAAAAACTACCTCTGCAATAGAATCTGTTTTTACTTGCAATGTATAATTAAGTTGAGACCCCAATAGCACAGTGGTTGAATCTACGATAGCTTCTACACTACTGGTTTGTGCTGAAACCACACCTAATGCAAATAAACTCACAATAAAATATTTTATTTTAAGCATATTTAGATTCTCGCTTTAAAATAGTTCAACAGCTTCTTGACATAGCTTTCATCTACTCGACAACTTATAGTTCCAGCTCCATTTTTTCGAAAAAGATCCTGAAAAATAGCCTTTTGTTGAAGATGATTTTTTTCGTATCGATCTCTAACTTTTTTAGATTGTGTATTGATCCATTGGACCCTTCCTGTTTCAGCATCAACCATTGGAAGAATCCCTAGGTTTGGAAGTCGTTCCTCTTTTGCATCATATACTCTTATTCCTGTTAAGTCGTGCTTTTTTGCTGCAATTCGAAGGGTGTTTTCATAATTTTGATCAATAAAATCTGAAAGTAAAAACACAATTGCTTTCTTTTTTAAAATTCCTGATAAGAATTCAAGGGCTGCATTAATACTGGTCTTTTTATTTTGTGGTTGAAACTCTAACAATTCTCTAATTATTCTCAATATATGAAAACGTCCTTTTTTTGGAGGGATGAATAATTCTACTTGATCAGAAAAAAGTAACAACCCTACTTTGTCATTATTTTGAAGTGCTGAAAAAGCAAGTGTGGCAGAAATTTCTGTTAAAATTTCTCGCTTAAACTGTTGCTGGGTGCCAAACATTTCAGAACCACTCACATCAACAACAAGCATCAAAGTCAATTCACGCTCTTCTTCAAACACTTTTACATAGGGCTCTCTATAGCGGGCTGTAACATTCCAATCAATGGCTCTCACGTCATCTCCATATTGATATTGCCTTACTTCACTAAACGTCATCCCCCGACCTTTAAATGTGGAGTGGTATTCTCCACCAAAAATATGGTCACTTAGGCGACTGGTTTTAATTTCGATTTTTCGAACTTTTTTTAAAAGCGCTTTGGTATCCATCGCGTTTTTTGAATCAAATTAGGAAATTGACTACGCCCCTTAAGGAACAGCAACCTCATTTATAATCTGCCCTATTAAATCTTCTGTAGAAATATTTTCTGCTTCGGCTTCATAGGTCAACCCAATTCTGTGTCGCAAAACATCATAGATAACAGCACGAACATCTTCAGGAATAACATAACCGCGGTGCTTGAGAAAAGCATAACATTTAGAAGCAGTAGCTAGATTAATACTCCCTCGAGGTGAAGCTCCAAAGCTGATCAAAGGTTTGATTTTTTCCAATTGATACTGATCTGGATAGCGGGTTGCGAAAATTAAATCGAGAATATATTTTTCTATTTTTTCATCCATATACACAGAACCAACAGCTTCCTGAGCTGTTAGGATTTGTTTTGTACTCACCACTGGTTTGACTTTCTCTGAAGCATTACTCAGATTATTGCGAACAATATTTTGTTCTTCTGCAATTGTAGGATAATCAATCACTGTCTTCAACATAAAGCGGTCTACTTGAGCTTCTGGGAGCGGGTAAGTTCCTTCTTGTTCTACTGGGTTTTGAGTAGCCATTACTAAAAATGGTTGAGGCAATTTAAAGGTAGTATCGCCAATGGTTACTTGTTTTTCTTGCATGGCCTCCAATAAAGCTGATTGAACTTTGGCTGGTGCTCGATTGATCTCATCTGCCAAGACAAAATTGGCAAAAATTGGGCCCTTCTTGATAGAAAATTCATTTTCTTTTATGTTGTAAATCATGGTTCCTACCACGTCAGCTGGCAACAAATCTGGTGTAAACTGTATGCGGCTAAAATTCCCTTTTACTGCTTGACTTAAAGTGTTGATGGCAAGGGTTTTGGCTAACCCTGGCACACCCTCAAGAAGAATGTGTCCTCGGCCTAAAAGGCCAATAATTAGGCGTTCAACCATTTCCTTTTGGCCAACAATCACCTTGTTAATTTCAAGTGTGAGCAAATCTACAAAAGCACTCTCTTTCTCAATCTTTTCATTAATGGCTTTTATATCCATAGCATTATTATTTTCTTCCATTTTTTTAGCTTCTATACAATTTTATTAGGATTGCAAATTTGAAAATTAAATTTACCTTGTGTTGTTAATAATTGGTTAAAAAATGAATCCCGTGGTGGTTTATGGGCATATTATTGTTTCTACATTTAAATTTGAAAATTAATGCTTATTTTTCAAAATGTCTAGATTTTCAAGATTGATTTCAGGGGCAATGACATGGGGAGATTGGGGGAAAAAACTTAGGGTTTCCGAACAAACGAGCCTTTTTGAAAACCTTTTTGAACAAGGCATCACCACTTTTGATCATGCAGACATCTACGGGCACTACACTTCAGAAGCCCTTTTTGGAAAAGCTTTTGAAGCCTCCCAAATAGAAAGAGACCAAATTCAACTGATCTCTAAATGTGGCATTCAACTCCCTTGTGATCGTCGTCCGCTCAAAGTCCAGCACTATGATTATTCTCTCTCTCATATCGAAAGAAGTGTTTCTACTTCTTTGCGCTTGCTTAAAACGGATTATTTAGATTTATTACTTCTTCACCGTCCAAGCCCACTGATGGTGGGAGAAGAAATTGCTGAGGCAATACATCCTTTACTCAAAGATGGGAAAATTCTAGCCTTTGGTGTTTCTAATTTTACTCCTTCACAAATGTCTCTCATGCAACAAGAGTTTCCTCTCAGTTGGAATCAAATTGAGTGTTCAGTTACACACAATACTCCCCTTTTTGATGGTACTTTAGATTTTATGCAAACCCATCAAATTGGTACTATGGCATGGGGAGCCTTAGGGTCCTATTTTAAAGAGAAATCTCCTTCACAAAAAAGAGTAGCAACATGTTTAGCTCCAATGATTGAAAAATACGAGGGTTCTGAAGCTGCTCTTCTTTTAGCTTGGCTGTTGAAGCATCCTGCTAAAATATATCCTGTTTTGGGTAGCACCGAGCCACAACGATGGAAAGCGATGCTTAAAGCCCTTCAAATTGAATTAGACCTTCAGGATTGGTTTTTGATCTTGGAGGCCGCAACGGGAAAACCTATACCATAAAATTAAAAAAATGAGTAAAAATAATATAGTAATCACGGGTGCTACGAGCGGTATTGGCTGGGCAATAGCAAAAGCTTTAGATTATAAGGGCAATCAATTGATTCTTTGTGGAAGACGTGAAGAACGGTTAGCTCAATTAGCTAAAGAACTTCGTGTGCCTACTCTGACTCTGACCTTTGATGTATCTGATCAAAGAGCGGTCTTTGATTCTTTTGCAACAATTCCTAAAGCATTTTCACCCATCACTGTTTTGATAAATAATGCTGGAAATGCACACGGTTTAGATCCTGTTCAAACAGCTTTAATAGAAGATTGGGAAGCCATGATAGACAGCAACCTCAAAGGATTATTGTATGTGACCAAAGCCCTTCTTCCTCAGATGCTGACTGCTCCACAGGGGCAAATTATTAATCTTGGCTCGATTGCAGCTAAAGAAACATATCCTAAGGGAAGTGTTTATTGTTGTAGCAAAGCTGCCGTAGATTCTTTTACGGAAGGTTTGCGAATGGATTTAGTAGGCGAAAATATTAGAGTGGGTATAATTCATCCTGGTATGGTAGAAACGGAATTTTCGCTAGTGCGTTTTAAAGGAGACCAAAATAAAGCTGACCAAGTTTATAAAGGAATAAAGCCCCTCACCGCTGAAGATGTTGCCCACGCTATCGTTTTTATGATTCAAGCACCTCCTCATGTGAATGTGGCAGACATGCTCCTATTACCCACCCAACAAGCTAGTGCCGGCATAGCGCACAGAGAAAATGATTTATCCTAAACCTCTAAATGACAATTTAGTTTTTTGAAAATGGATATATTACTGCACTTCTAAAATGCGGATATCATCCAATTCAAAAGTACCGTCAAAATCAGATTTGCTAGAACCCGAATAGACAAATGCAATAGCCACTCTATCCTTTTCGGGCAAAGCTAGAAGCCCTGAATCGATCCAAAGTAAATCATCCTCATCTTTAGATGCGATGCTGCCATTTAGTCGCTTCCATTTTGCTTTTTTTATTCCTGCTATTGATCCTTCAAAATTGACGCTATAAAATACCTCTAGTTTACTTTTGTCTGCAAATGAGGTAGTGGTTCTAAAAGCTAACTGAGGAAGATTTAAACCACTTAAGTCAATATTTGGAGTAATTAACCAACAAACGGAGGCCTTGTCTCCTGAACGATAGGCACCAATTTGCAATGACTGCCCTAGGGAATTGGCATCTTCATAAACTTTCCAATATACGCTCCCTTTTTCAATAAAATTGAACCATCCATTTTTTTCAAACTTGCCAAGGGTTTCTTCTTCAAAAGGCATCTCAAAAAACAAATCACACCTTGGGGTAAGAAAATTGATTTGAGCAGGACTGTTGATTCTTAAAATATACTTATTGTCATAATAATCTCGAGTTAAAATACCACTAATGGTTCCTGACAGACTATCAAGGACAACCGATTTAAATTTGGAATAATTACTAGTCGATAAAAATAGGCTCTGTTGGTCATCACAAGACACTAAGCGTCGTTCACCATCAAAAGTATCAAAAGCTTCACCTGAAAAGGTTTTGTTTATTTCTCCTTTGCCAAATTGCACATTTTCAAGTTCAATAAGTTTTCCCACCGTTTGGGAAACAATAGAATTTATTGGGGTAGATTCAGGAACTAATTCCTCAATTGTGTCAGTACGAATTATATGAGAACTGATTTGTGTTTCGGTTAATGAGGCTATTCCATCAACCTGATAAGATCCTATTGAAAGTACTCCTCTGTGATAGCCCGCCCCAAGCCCATTAAGTCTGATTATTATTTTTTCTCCTAGTCCATAATGTGTATAAAGTGCCGTTTTATCTAAAAGAATACGCATTCCTACTGCTGCTTTTTCAGTTTTGTCCTGCAAATAAATTTCTTTGTAAAAATTACCTCCTTCGTCGCTACTAATAACATAAGCTCGTACCCATAAAATTTCCTCCGTTTCACTAAAAAGTATAAAACCGCTTTCGCTTTGTTTTACGCGCTCAGCAATAGCAGTAATGGTTGTGTTTTCTTTTGGTGGTGATTCAATTATTGGAGGTATGACCTCAAAGTTGGAAGGTGGGCTACATTGCAGCGCAAAGAGTATAAGGAATATCATTAATTTTTTCATGATTAAAATCGTAAAGAAAATTGTAAAAAAAAGGTTGTGCCACGTCCCCACCAATATTTGGGCGCAAACAAGGGAATGGTTCGTTGCTGGTCTTCTAAAAGACTGTTATAGTTTGCATTACGCCCCTGTTCATAACCTCCTGTTTTATACACTTTATTTAAAATATTTTGTACACTTAAAAAAACACCTAAATAACGTTTGTGTATAAGCCAGGATTTCCCAAAAGTTGAGTTTAACAAAAAATAGGACGGAAACTCTTCTTGTCTCAAAAGAGTGTTGGCTTGCTCCAAATCAAAATGTGGTAAAATGATTCCATTTAGATCTGTGTAAAAATTAGCAGAACGGGTGAGTGGATTTGGAGATAAAAAGGCTTTCGCAAAATAATTCGTGTGCAAAGCCCATCTCCAATAGCTTGGATCTTGATACTCAATCCCAATCGAGTAAGCTTGCTGAGGGCCACCGGCAAGACGATAATTTTTTAGTTGAGAAACACCCATCGATTTCCACCCATTTTCAAATCCTGCTTGAACGGCTTCATCATTAGGAGTGGTTGATAAAAAAAGTTCGGGATTATTAGCATACCGAAACTGCCCGTAGGCTGCCACTCCCATTAATTTTAAATCTGTTAAAATATGATACGTCAATGCAAACTCCAATCCCCAATGTTGGTGCTCCATACCTTTGAGG
Source organism: Flavobacteriaceae bacterium (assembly GCA_016779985.1). GTDB lineage: Bacteria > Bacteroidota > Bacteroidia > Flavobacteriales > Flavobacteriaceae > JADHMP01. Next base: position 63,544 of record JADHMP010000005.1, on the reverse strand, counting down.
ATTTCTTGAATAAAGAGCGCATTATCTCCACCTATTCCATCGGCAAAATAAAAACCGATTTTTGTGAGATTTTTTCTTGCTATAGCATACAGGTGAGAGTCTAAAATAATCTTTGGTGCTTGCCACTGATACCCTAAATCAAAATGAATATTATAACTCTCATCAAGATTTGGTACTCTATTATGGTTTTCCCTAGGATTGACATAGACCGCTCTTAGGGGTGGTGGTTTTAGTGATATAGTGTTATTGAATGTGAGGTTATGCCTTCCTGAAAAAGCATACCTTAGGGCTATTGCAGATTGTAGATGTTTAAAATTAACTACTTTCCCTTTTCCATGAGATAATATAGGAAAATTACCATTTTTAAAAATTCCTGTTCTTTGATATCTATAATGAATTGCGGTCAGACGCCAGTTCATTTCAAAACCTTTTGTGCTATACTTTACTTTTGATGATACACCTAGTTGATTGGTGTCAAGCAAATAGTTGTACAGAAAAAAACCTCCTTTACCTATTTTTTTATCAGGATGATTCAAATCATTTTGTGAAGCCTCAATTGACAATGCATAAGGATTATAGTTCCATAAATATGTTGCCCCAAATAAATCGGTGGGTGTGGCAAAAAAAGATGTGTGTTTTTGACTCATAAAAGCATCAGCATAGAGTGTCAATGAAGGAGATAGGTTTCTTTTGTGATGTATAACAAGGGTACCATTTTGTTCCTTTTGAACATCTTCATATAGGGCATAAATTGCAGCATCTGTTTTTGAATTCCCAAGATAAAGATCCTCCCACGGGAATTGCCCTTTTTCTTTAAGCTGGCTAGTTGCCAAATAGGCTTTTTCATAATCTGGTTTGTCCTGAAATCGCAATGCATAGCTTGGCAGTCGTTGATAATATACTGGGTCTGGATTTTGACCTCCTCCAACTAAAAAATCTCCTTTACGTTCATGCCCCCCATAAAACACCCTACTTTGAGATTGGTGGCCAAAACTAAACCCCGCATTGAATTGCCAAAGTGTTTTTTTATTTGGCTCCCAGCGGTGATTCAGAAAGAATAGAGGAGTAGTCACAAAAGTTTCTCTGCTGTTTCTTAGTTTTCCTTTCTGATACCCCCAATATGGATTGTATTTTTGCCCTTTTAAATCAAAAACTTCTTGAGTTATAGGTGCACTTTTTCCCCTTCGCGTGGGGGTATAAATCGCTGTGAACCAAGAGGTGTGTTTAGAATTCCAAATCTTTTCTACTAAAGCAGCTGATGAATAAGCATCGTATAAGGTACCTTCTTGATATCCCTGTTTTGCCACTCGCCGAGAAAACAAAAAACTATATCCCCACCCTTTTTCATTGGGGTGCTGCACATAAGAAGCCATAGTTCGAGATTGATAATTGCTATTTGTAAAAGCTTGTGAAATTTTAGTGCCACTTCTCAATTGTGAAGGCTGTAAATTTATTTGAGTGGTCGATTGAAAACCACCCCATCCATTGTCGGGAGTTGCATTGGCATAGAAAATTTCTTGAGTAGCATTAATAAAATCATTTAAACCTCCCCATTGTTGCCATCTTGGAGTCCCAGTTGTTGCCTTATTCATCAATATTCCATTGAGATAAACCAATTGATTTGAATTGTCTAATCCGCGCAAACGATAAAAGGTAGCACTAAACTGAAATGCTGCTGTGTTAAGGAATAAATTTTTTCTGGCTTGGAGAATACTACCAATTTGTTGGCGGTCAAAGGATTCCATAGCATCCTCAAAAAGCCCCATATCTTCAGCAGAAAAAATGGGCCAATCCAATTCTTGCTGCGGCACAATCCAATTTCCTAAATCAAGTGGAAGCATATTGAAAGGAATCTCTTGAATTGTTATACTCTCTGAAATGACTAATAAAAGTCCTTGTTTTTTCTCTGCAGGCAAATTCAATACAAAATCTCCATTGCTGTTTGATACAGAAGAAAAAGTGGTTCCGCTTACTTGAAGAGTCAATCCTTGTATTGGATTACCAAAGGCTGAAAGTAATCGCCCTCTTAGGGGTAACTCTTGGGACCAAATTTGCCCACAGAAGAACATGAAGAATAAGAATGGGGTCTTCATAAGTAAGTAGGTTTGAAAATTAAATATTTGATTTATTTTTGAAAAAACCAAATCAAAATGCGCTTCTTACTCCCCATTGTTCTGTTTTTCATTTATTTAGGCCACGCTCAAGAATATCGATTATTTTGTGTAGGGTTCTATAATGTTGAAAATTTTTTTGACGCTGTAGATGATCCTAAAACTTTTGATGACGACTATACTCCAAATGGCAGAAAGAGTTGGACAAATGCTTCTTTTAGACAAAAAGCAGTTCTTATAGCTTCTGTTATTGATGCTTTAAAAAACAACCCTTCACAAAAGCCCCCTGTACTATTAGGCCTAGCCGAAATAGAAAATAGAACGGTTCTGGAAGCCCTACTAAATACGAATGAATTAGTACCTTATGGGTATAGTATTATACATTTTGATTCCCCAGACAGAAGAGGTATTGACGTCGCTTTACTCTACCAATCTCAGCTATTTCATATTGATTTTGCTAAAAAATATCGTTTGCGTTTACAGTCAGAAAGCAAACAATATTTTAACACAACACGTGATCAATTGGTAGTTAGTGGATTTCTGGAAGGAAAACCTTTAGTGGTTATGGTCAATCATTGGCCGTCTCGACGAGGGGGTGCTAAAAGGAGTGCTCCATTAAGAATGGCTGCGGCAAGATTGCAAAGTAGAATTAAAGATTCTTTGGAACGACTCACTCCAAAACCTCAAATTATTGTTATGGGTGACTTTAATGACAACCCTGATAATAAGAGTGTACGGCTTTTAACCCAACCTCAAAAAAGTTTGGTAGAAGAATATAATGAGCCCCTTTTTAATGCCATGACTACGCTCTACACAAAAGGGGTTGGCTCGCTTGCTTACAACGACCGCTGGCATTTGTTTGATCAAATTTTATTGAGTGAGTCTTTCAAATCTAGGGATCACCTTTTTTATTTGACTACTAAAATCTTTAATCCTCTCTATTTACAAACGCCAGAAGGCCGATATAAAGGCTATCCCTATAGAACCACTCAAAAAGGGCAATTGCTCAATGGCTATTCTGATCACTTTCCTGTTTATGTTGTTTTAGGATTAGAATTATAAAAACAGGGAAACACCCTTTTTTTAAAACCTATACATCAATGCAAGTGTATAATTACGTCCTAGTTGTCCATGCTGTGATACTTGAATTTTACATAAAAAGTTTTCCTTCAGAGAATCACCGTGGTAAAACTTATTCCTCTACAACCTCCGGATAGAGAAAATGATTGTAGGGAAATCGGGTCACATGAATTTTTCGAACCGCTTGATAGACCTTTTGTCTAAATATCTCTAAGTTTTCTCTGCTCTTTGCAGAAATGAAAAGTGTATTTCCATTCATACGGTGCATCCACGTTTGTTCCCATTCCTCTATACTAAAATGTTTTGTGGATTTTTGGATGGTCAAATCGGATTCATCCCAAGGTTCTGCGTGGTAGGAGTCGATTTTATTGAAGACAATAAGGGTAGGCTTATCTAAACATCCAATTTCTTTCAAAATTAGGTTGACAGAATCAATATGTGTCTCAAAATTTGAATGAGCAATGTCTACTATATGTAAAAGCAAATCAGCCTCTTTCACCTCATCGAGGGTACTTTTAAAAGATTCAACTAGTTGTGTAGGTAATTTTCTGATAAAGCCAACTGTATCACTAAGTAAAAAGGGTAGGTTTCCTAATACCACCTTGCGAACGGTCGTATCTAAAGTAGCAAAAAGTTTGTTTTCTGCGAACACTTTGCTCTTGGCTATAACATTCATTAAGGTAGACTTACCTACATTCGTATAACCCACCAAAGCTACCCTCACTAGTGCCCCACGATTGCCTCTTTGAGTAGCCATTTGTTTATCTATAATGACCAATTTCTTTTTTAATAAGGCAATTTTATCTCGTACGATACGCCGGTCCGTTTCAATCTCTGTTTCACCAGGGCCACGCATTCCGATACCCCCCCTTTGACGTTCTAGATGCGTCCAAAGTCCTTTCAAGCGGGGTAATAAATATTCATATTGAGCAAGTTCAACCTGTGTTCGGGCATAGCTGGTTTTAGCTCGTTGAGCAAAAATATCTAAAATCAAGCCGGTCCGATCTAGAATTTTGCACCGCAACAACTTTTCGATATTTCCTTGTTGAGCTGGGGATAATTCGTCATCAAAAATTACGGTAGAAATTTCATGTGCCTTCACAAATCGAGCTACCTCCTCCATTTTACCCGATCCTATAAAAGTTTTTGGGTGAGGCACCTCAATGCGTTGCACAAACCGTTGGCAAACTTCTCCACCTGCTGTATGAGATAAAAAAGCGAGTTCATTTAAAAACTCATTTGATTGCTCGCTATCTTGGTTGGAATTGACAATACCCACCAAAATAGTTTTTTCTAATTCTAAATTTTTTTGCTCAATCATGGGTTGGGGTCCATGTTTTTAGTTCTGTTTTATTGCCATCGAAAACTGCATAAGTGTCATGTACAATCCAATCACCTAAGTTAAAATAGGTGGCGCCATCATCTATAGAAATATTAAGAGGCAAATGGCGATGACCAAAAATGTAGTAGTGCCGTTTTTTTTCTTTTTCTTTTTCTTGACAATAATGAACAAGCCATTCTTTATCGTTCCCTAAAAAATGGGGCGTTTCTTCTCCAGAAATCATTTTATTTTTAAGAGATAAATATTGACCAAGCCCTATCCCCCAGCGGGTAGGTAAGCATCTAAATAAGGCTTGTGCCAAAGGATTAGTAAAAACTCTTTTCATTCTTTTGTAGCCATTGTCACCTGGGCCTAAACCATCTCCATGACCGATGAGAAAGGTTTTGTCATTCCAGATCATTTCAAGCGGTGTATGGTGTACGGGTATGTTTAATTCTACTTCAAAGTAGTCCTGCATCCAAAGATCGTGGTTTCCAACAAAGTAATGGATTCTTATTCCCGCATCGGCCAGCTCTGCGAGTTTGCCTAATACACGAACAAACCCTTTAGGAACAACTTTTTTATATTCTATCCAAAAATCAAAAAGATCACCAAGGAGATAGAGAGCATGTGCATCTTTAGCTATAGTGTCAAGCCAATTGATAAACTTCAGCTCTCTTATTCTACTTTCTTTACCATTTGGGGCTCCAAAATGTTGATCAGAAGCAAAATAAATTTTTTTATTCTTTGGAAGAACCATTTCAACTAATTGCCTGCTCTAAATCCGCAATTAAATCGCGAACATCTTCTATACCGACACTAAGACGAACTAGGGCATCTACCACACCACTTTCTTCTCTAATCGTTTTTGGAATTGAGGCATGGGTCATACTTGCTGGATGACCGGCCAAACTTTCTACACCCCCCAATGATTCAGCAAGGGTAAACATTTCTAAACGTTCTACAATTTTTATTGCCGCATCATAATCAGCTCCTTTAGTGACAAAAGAAAGCATGCCACCAAAATCTTTCATTTGTTTTTTGGCAACATGGTGGTTCGGATGATTTTCAAAGCCCGGCCAATAAACCTTTTCAATTTTTTGATGCTCATTCAAAAAATGAGCAATAGCAGCTGCATTTTCACAATGCCTTTGCATTCGTACGGAAAGTGTTTTGATTCCTCTCAATGTCAAAAAACAATCCATTGGGCCAGGAACAGCCCCACTGGCGTTTTGAATAAAGGCTAAGCGCTCGGAAAGGTCAGCATCATTAACCACTAAACTACCTAAAATTAGATCAGAATGACCCCCTAAATATTTAGTAGCAGAATGCATTACAATATCTGCTCCCAAAGTTAAGGGCTGCTGAATATAGGGTGAGGCAAAGGTATTATCTACTGCAACGAGGATGTTATTTTTTTTAGCAATAGCCGCTATGGCTTCAATATCCACTACTTGCATGGTGGGGTTTGTGGGTGTTTCTACCCAAATAAGTTTTGTTTTATTTGAAACCGCTGCCACTATATTTTCGCTGCTTTGCATATTCACAAACTTAAATTGAAGTCCAAGAGGTTTAAATATTGTTGTGAATAAGCGATAGGATCCTCCGTAGAGATCATTGGTAGAGATGACTTCATCTCCTGGGCGAAGCAATTTCATCACGGCATCCATAGCAGCAAGGCCAGAGGCAAAAGCCAAACCATGTTCACCATTTTCTATACTTGCAAGCCCCTGTTCCAATGCTTTTCTTGTTGGGTTATGCGTGCGGCTATATTCAAACCCTTGATGCCCTCCCGGGGTTGTCTGTGCATATGTAGAAGTTTGATATATCGGAGGCATAACAGCTCCATAGGCTTTATCTGGTGCTTGTCCACCATGGATTGTAGCGCTATTGAAATGCATTTTTTTCTTCATAAACTATTCAAATTTGCCCCTGCAAAGGTATTGCAAATTCCAGAAATGCCTTCTCTGTTCTATAAAAATGATTTTCTTTGCAGTATCAATTCTTAGTGATGCCTGTTTTTTATTATTTAAGTAGTTGTTCCACCTGTAAAAAAATTCTCAAAACGCTTCCGCTTACTGTAAATATTCAGCAAGTCGATATTAAAAAAAACCCTCTAGACGAAGTTCAACTGGAGCAATTATATAAACTGTCTGGGAGTTACGAAGCGCTTTTTAGCCGGCGAGCACAACTTTATAAAAAACGTAATTTGAAAGACCAAAAGCTAGGTGAAAAGCAATACAAGCAATTATTACTCGAGCATTATAGTTTTCTAAAAAGACCTGTTTTGTGTTATGATAGACACATTTTCATAGGCAACAGTCCTGAGGTAGTTGCCGCTGCCAATGTCTTTTTAAATGAGCAGTAGAAATCTTGCCCTTCTGGCCGCCCTTGGGGCCACTACCATTTATGGTCTTAACCATACTGTCGCTAAAGTAGTAATGCCAAATCATATAGGTGCTTTTGGATTTATTATGTTACGGGTTTTAGGGGCATCCATTTTGTTTTGGATGGTGAGCCCTTTTTTTCCGAAAGAACGAGTTTCTAAAAAAGATTTTAAACGCCTTTTTATCGCAGCTCTTTTTGGTATGTGCATCAATATGCTTATGTTTTTTAAAGGGCTAGAACTTTCTACACCAATCAATAGTGGTGTCATAGTCACGCTCACTCCAATCATAATTTTAATTTTATCTGCTCTCTTTTTAAAAGAACGGCTAACAACACTTAAAGTAATCGGCATAGTTTTGGGTTTCATAGGAGCACTGGCATTAATTTTTAACAACACTCCTACGCAAACCCCAAATGCTCCCAATATTCCGTTAGGGAATATAATGCTCCTTATCAATGCAACCTGTTTTGGTGCTTATTTGGTAATTATAAAACCCCTAACACAAAAATACCATACCGTTACGCTAATGAAATGGATTTTTCCCATTGGTATAGTCTTAACTTTTCCTGTCACTATCAATGAATTTCTAGCAGTCGATTGGTCTAATTTACCCTTTGATGCTCTTTGGCGCATGGGTTATGTCGTGTTAGGGACTACTTTTTTTGCTTATTTTTTAAATGTATTCGCGCTAAAAACGCTAAACGCAACTACTATTGGAGCTTTTACCTACTTACAACCTTTATTGGCCATTTTATATGCCTTATTTACAGGCAACGATCAATTGGACTGGATCAAAGTGTTGGCTTGTTTTATGGTTTTTCTTGGTGTCTATTTGGTCTCTAAAAAACGACAACAAAAAATAATTTCTGAGTAGAAACAGTCAAACACTCTATTTACTTCACACGAACTGTTTGTCTAGTTATTGTCTAGGTGTTTTGGTTTTATGTTCGAGTTTCGTGTATCCGCAGGGGTCAATTTTTTAAAGTCTTTTGTTTTTGGGAGGGCTTCAAAATGAACCCACATCTCTTTTGGCAAAGGAGCTAGCTTTCTTGAGTTAAGATCAATCCAACCCCCCATCATTTTACATTGAGCTACATTTTTTCCTTCACTGTTATAAAAATTATGGACAAATAAAAAGAAGGCTCCATGATCACTCAGGCCAGCTAATTCGCATGAAACACGAATAGTATCATCGGGTAGGACTTCTTTAAAATAGGTTAGGCTTTCATTAAAAATAATAGGGCCAATGTCCATTGCCATCAAACTTTTATGTGTTAGACCCAGGGTGTTTAAAAGACCCATTCTTGTTTCTGAAGCATAGCCTAAATAAGTGACATTGGCAAGATGACGATTCGCGTCTAAATCATTCCAGCGTATTTCAAAAGATTTTAAAAACAAAGTATATTTTTTTTATAAAGCTATTCTTTTCTATTTTTAGAAAAAATTAAAAGGGATGAAAAAAATAGTTGGCTTCGTTTTTCTTGTGCTATTGTTTAGTTGCGGAGAAACTCAAAAAGAGAAAAAGGGATTTGAATATAATCGAACCCAAAAAGAAGAAAAAATGAGTTCTGGTGCTACAACTAATGAGGCAGTACCAGTTGACTTAAGCAACAGTGGCATTGGTCCTATCAAAGAAATGGAATGGCCAGAAACTATAGATGCTACCCTGGTTTCAACAGGCGAAACAGCTTTCAAACAAAAGTGTATGGCATGTCATATGACTAACAGAAAACTGATAGGTCCCGCCATGCAAGGCCTATTTGAGCGGCGCAGCCCTGAATGGGTAATGAATATGCTTTTGAATCCCACTGAAATGTTAAAACAGGATCCTACAGCAATTGCTCTTCTCAAAGAATACAATAATGTGATGATGATCAATCAAAACCTCACGCAAGAAGAGGCCAGAGCTATTACAGAATATTTGAGAACGTTATAGCGACCAGGCTTTACCGCCAGTTGCTTCCATAAGATCTACACAACCTTTTTGCTGACCTGGGATAGGTGCATATGCCATTACATTTTCACCAATGTACTCATTAGTTTTAAATGCTCTGATAGTAAAACTACGCAATTGACGTGCAAATTTTGCTGCTTGTTCTTCTCCTTCGGGAGTCTTTCCTTTTAAATATTTAGATAGTTGCCCATCTAATTCTTCAACACTCACAGCATCAATTGATGATTTTCCAGTGCTTTTTAGGGTTTGGGCCACAAAGGCATCTGCAGAATTTCGAATCCCTTTTTGACGATCTTCATTCAGAACTGCGTCAATGTAAGCATCTGAAAATGCAGCAAGTTTTAACGATTTGGCACCAGGTATATCGGTCTCCGGTATTATAAGTTCCATCAACTCGTTAATCATATTCCATTGTGAGGCAGCAAAAAACTTTGGTGTCCACGATGGTGCTGTTTGGCAGCTTTGAAATAGACTTGAGATTGCGGGTGTGGTAGCAACAGCTCCAAGGCCCCATCCCATGTTTTGCAATACTTTTCTTCTATCCATTGTACTAATATGTTTAAATTTTTATAAGTTCATTTTTTTCAATTCTTCGACGGCAAAATTAGCTGCTCTTGCCGTTAGCGCCATGTATGTCAATGAAGGGTTTACATTTCCTGCAGATGTCATAGCAGCTCCGTCAGTAACAAAAACATTAGGCACACCATGCACTTGATTGTTTGCATTCAATACAGATGTTTTAGGATCGCGTCCCATTCGGGCTGTTCCCATTTCATGTATTCCATTACCTAAAATGTATTCACTGTCATTTATCCTGACATTTTTAGCTCCTGCTGCCTCTAACATTTCAGCAGCTTGTTGACCCATGTCTTTTCTCATGTTCAATTCATTTTCTTTGATGCCTGCGTCAAAGGTGACGGTAGGGAGACCCCATTCATCAAGTTTGTCATAATTGAGCACCATTTTATTTTCGTGATAAGGCAACACTTCCCCAAAACCAGTCATACCTAATGACCAACTGCCGGGTTCTGTTAAAGCTTCTTTGAATTCCGCACCGTAACCAAGTTCAGCCACTTTTGAAGACCAACCTCCTCGACCTCCGCCGCCTTGATAACCATATCCACGTATAAAATCTTTTTGATTAGTGGCTCCTCCAATATTTCGAAAGCGTGGCACATATATACCGTTAGGTCTTCTACCAGTATAGTATTTGTCTTCATATCCTTCCATTAAACCTTCAGCACCAACTTGAAAATGGTGATCCATCAAATTGTGTCCTAATTCTCCTGAATCATTTCCCATTCCGTTAGGAAAACGGTCTGATTTAGACTGCATCAATATGGAAGATGAAGCTACCGCAGAAGCGCAGAGAAAGATTACTTTTGCTTTAAACTCAATAACTTCCTTTGTCTCAGCATCAATAACCCGAACTCCTGTTGCTCTTTTCTGATCAGCATCATATAGCACTTCAGACACAACAGAATGGGGTCTGAGGGTCATATTACCTGTTGCTTCAGCCATAGGCAAGGTGGAAGAGTTACTACTAAAATAAGCTCCAAATGGGCATCCTCTCCTACAGCGGTTTCGAAATTGGCAATTGATTCTTCCTGCTCCTGGTTTTTCGCCTTCAGTGATGTGTGCCACCCTTCCAATGGTGACAATACGGTCTTTATATTTTTTGTTTACTGCAGTTTTGAGGTCATGCTCAACACAATTGAGTTCCATTGGCTTTAAATAATTGCCGTCAGGAAATTGAGGCAAACCTACGTTTTCGCCACTCACCCCAATATGTTCTTCCACATAATGATACCATGGTGCTAGGTCTTTATAGCGAATGGGCCAATCAATTGCAATTCCGTCTTCTGCGTTGGCCTTGAAGTCAAAGTCTGTGAGGCGATAAGATTGTCTTCCCCAAGTAAGTGATCTCCCTCCTACATGATATCCACGAATCCAATTGAATTTTTGGACTTCATTGTAAGGATGTTTTAGGTCATCAACAAATAAATGGCTAGTTGAGACACTATTGACATAGTTCGTTCTGCTTTGTTTTGGTTGTCTTTTTCTGATCTCTTTGGTGATTACATCTCCGTGTTCATAATCCCAAGGATCATCATTCATTGAGGTGTAATCTTCAATGTGTTTGAGCATTCTTCCTCGCTCAAGAACTAGTGTTTTTAACCCTTTTTCACACAATTCTTTCGCAGCCCATCCACCGCTGACACCTGTGCCAACGACTATTGCGTCAAATTCATTCTCCATGTAATACTTAATTTTGCTTGTTTTTACTTCTGGTATTATCAAATATAGAGAAATTCTATAACCTTGGTAATAATTTCATTACATTTCGATAATAATTCGGACAACATTAAACAGAAACTAAAATGAATAGAGAAACTTTTTTAAAACAACTTTGTTATGCAGGGGTAGGTGTTTCTTCTTTAAGCATGATTTCTTGTAAGAATAAACCTACTGAAAAAATGGTGGCTGAAACCCCAGCTATGTTTTTTAAATTAAGCCTAGCACAGTGGTCACTCCACCGCTCAATAAGGGAAGACGGCCTAAATCCTTACGAGTTTGCAAAATTAGCAAAAGGGTGTGGATTTGAAGGCCTAGAATATGTCAGCAGATTCTATGCTGATCTCTTTGACCCCAACAATATAGAAAAAGGGATGCAGGAATTCATAACAAAATCAAATCTTGAAGCTCAAAAACACGGAATGGAAAATTTACTCATCATGATAGATGATGAGGGTGATCTTTCTTCTTCTAACGAAAAAGAAAGAGTTCAGTCCATTGAAAACCACAAAAAATGGATCAAAGCAGCAAGTGCTATGAATTGCCATTCTGTTCGATTAAATCTTTATGGTGAAGAGGACCCTGACCTTTGGAAACAAAACAGTATTGCCAGTTTAAAAGCGCTTGCCAATTTTGCAGCGCCCTATAACATCAATATTATTGTAGAAAATCATGGAAATTTGACCTCAAAAGCTGATTTGTTAATGGAAGCAATTAATGGGGCTGACATGTCAAATTGTGGTACACTTCCCGATTTTGGAAATTTTTGTATCGAAAAAGATTCCAATGATGATTGTTTAAATGAGTACGATCGTTACAAAGGCATAACGGAAATGATGCCTAAGGCCTTTGGGGTGAGTGCTAAATCACACGATTTTGATTCTGAAGGCAATGAAAAAAACACTGACTACATGCGAATGCTCAAAATTGTGAAGTCTTCAGGCTATTCTGGTTTTATTGGAGTAGAATATGAGGGTAGTGAGCTTTCAGAAGTGGAGGGTATTAAGGCTACAAGGGATCTTCTTTTAAAGGTGGGAGCTCAAGTCTGAGGTGAAAATAGGCGTTAAAATCCAGCTAGCCACAATGATGTTCCTCGAGTTTTTTATTTGGGGGGGCTGGTATGTTACGATGGGAACCTATCTAACACAAACTTTTAGCGCTAGTGGAATTGATTTAGCCCTAGCTTACGAAACCCAGTCCATAGGAGCGCTAATTGCTCCTTTTATTATAGGACTTATTGCAGATCGTTATTTTGCTGCTCAAAAATTGCTTGGTGTATTGCATCTTTTAGGGGGTGTATTGCTTATTGTAGCTGCCAATCAAAATTCTTTTTCGTTATTCTACCCCTTTGTATTGTCGTACATGATTTTATTCATGCCAACGCTTGCGCTGGTCAATGTAGTAGCATTTAGGCAAATGAAAGATCCTTCTGAAGAATTTGCTGCTATCAGAACTCTAGGTACACTTGGGTGGATCGCTGCGGGCCTTGCAATAGGCAAGTTGGGTTGGGAAAAAACATTAAGTCTTGAAAACACTTTTATTATGGCAGGTGCGGCCTCCATTCTTTTAGGGTTATACAGTTTCTTTCTCCCAAACACCCCCCCTCATAAAGATAAAAACGAAAAAATCAATCTTAAATCTCTCCTAGGACTTGAATCATTAGCCCTATTGAAAGATCGATCCTATCTTTTATTTTTTATCACCTCTGTCTTAGTCTGTATTCCATTAGCATTCTATTATCAACACGCTAATCAATTCTTAAACGAGTTGGGCATGGAAGCGGCAGCATCAAAAATGGCATTAGGGCAATTTTCAGAATTGCTTTTTTTACTTGCTCTACCTCTCTTTTTGAAGCGGTTTGGTTTTAAGCTCACTTTAATTATCGGGCTTCTTGGATGGGGAATTCGCTATCTGCTATTTGCCTTTGGCAACATTGAAACAAGCAGTTGGATGCTTTTTTTAGGAATTGTTCTCCATGGGATATGCTATGATTTTTTCTTTGTTTCAGGACAAATTTATACAGATGCCAAAGCAGGAAAAAAATACAGAAGTGCTGCACAAGGGCTAATTACCCTTGCCACTTATGGTTTAGGCATGTTAATAGGCTTCAGAATAGCGGGTGCTCTCACTGACTATTATATTCTTCCTACTGGTCATGATTGGGAACAAATATGGCTCAAACCTTCCATTTTTGCATTTACAGTTTTAATCTTATTTTTATTTACTTTTAGAAACAAACCAATAAACAATAAAACAACATGAATAAAATTAGACATGGTATTTTAGGTGGGGGTGGCGATTCTTTGATAGGAGTGCTTCACCGCGTAGCCGCACATATGTATGATCGATATGAGATTGTAGCTGGCGTTTTTAACCCTAACTATGAAGAAAACGTTGCCTTTGCCAAGCAAATAGGGGTCAATACTGACCGCGTATATAAAGATTTTGATGAATTTATAGCCGTAGAAAGCCAAAAGCCAGAAGACGAACGCTTAGAAGTAGTTTCAGTGCTTACTCCCAATGTGTTACACTATCCTATGGCTAAAAAACTTTTAGAAAATGGATTTAATGTTATTTGTGAAAAACCACTGACAACTTCTTATGAAGATGCCCTTGAATTGGCTGCCCTTCAAAAGAAACACAATGCAGTCTTTGCAGTTACCTATACCTATACGGGTTATCCAATGGTACGCCATATGAAACAACTAATCGCTGATGGTGTGTTGGGAGAAATTCAAAAGGTAGATTTGCAATATTACCAAGGGTGGATCAACCCTGTTATTCACGACAGAGAAAAACGTAAAAGTGTTTGGCGATTAGATCCCAAAGTAGCTGGAATAAGCTCTTGTGTTGGTGATATTGGAACCCATGCCTTTCATATGGTTGAGTATTTAACTGGAATGGAGGTCAAAGAGATTTTAGCCGACTTAAATATGCTTTATGAAGACAATCCATTAGATATAGATGGCACAATACTAGTACGCTTTTCTGATACAGTAAAAGGTGTATTACGGTCTAGTCAAATTGCTACTGGTGAAGAAAATGGTCTTACCGTAGCAATTTATGGAAGAAAAGGAGCATTTAGATGGGAACAAGAAAACCCAAACTATCTATATCACCTTAAAGACGATGAACCACGTCGTGTAATAAAACCCGGAAACGCTTATGCTTCTGATTTTGCTAATGACGGAACCAAACTCCCCGCTGGTCATCCAGAAGGTATTTTCGATGCCATGGGCAACATCTATCGAGGAGTAGCAAAAGCGCTTCGAGGAGAAAAGGCCTTCAATGGAGAATATCCTACCCTCTATGAAGGCGCACGTGGAATGAATTTTATAGAATCTGTAGTAGCATCACATAAAAACGGAAACACATGGCAAAGCTTGGACAATCAATGAAAACAATCAAAGGCCCGGGAATATTTTTAGCGCAATTTGTAGATAACAAAGCGCCCTTTAATTCGCTAGACGGTATGTGCCAATGGGCAGCTGATTTAGGCTATAAGGGTGTTCAGATTCCCACTTGGGAAAACTTTTTAATCGATCTTGACAAAGCCGCAGAAAGCAAAACCTATTGTGACGAATTAAAAGGAAAAATAAATTCGTATGGACTTGAGATCACAGAACTTTCTACACACTTGCAAGGTCAGCTCGTTGCGGTGCACCCTGCCTACGATCTAATGTTTGACAATTTTGCTCCTGATCAAGTTAAAAATAATCCAAAGGCACGCACAGAGTGGGCTATAGACGTGATGAAAAAAGCAGCACGTGCCAGTCAAAATTTGGGACTGACTACCCACGCTACCTTCTCTGGAGCGCTTTTATGGCACACATGGCATCCTTGGCCTCAACGTCCAGCAGGATTGGTTGAACTAGGATTTAAAGAATTAGCCAACCGTTGGCTACCCATTCTTGACGTTTTTGATGAATTTGGAGTGGATGCTTGTTACGAGATACATCCTGGAGAAGACCTTCATGATGGAGTCACTTTTGAACGCTTTTTAGAAGCGACAAATAATCACAAGCGCGTCAATATACTTTACGATCCAAGCCACTTTGTTTTACAACAATTGGACTATATAGAGTACATTGATCATTATCATGAATTTATAAAATCTTTTCACGTCAAAGATTCTGAATTTAAGCCCAATGGGAAAAAAGGAGCTTTTGGCGGATATGGTGATTGGATCGACCGCGCAGGGCGTTATCGCTCCCCTGGAGATGGTCAAATTGATTTTAAGACCATTTTTACGAAACTCACCGAATATGGTTGCGATGTTTGGGCTGTGATGGAATGGGAATGCTGTATTAAAAGTCCAGAGCAAGGAGCTAGAGAGGGAGCACCTTTCATCCAAAGCCACATCATTGAGGCTACTCAAAAAACCTTCGATGATTTTGCTGGAGGCGAAATTGACGAACAACATTTGAGAAATATTTTAAACCTTTAATTTTTTATTTGATGAAGCTTTTATCTCCTCTACTGATACTATATTTAATGTTTCAGTATGTAGCCGAAGCACAAACTGACCAAAATGAATGGGTTTCACTTTTCAATGGTGAAGATTTAGAGGGTTGGCACCTTTACAATTCTGAAAAAGAGCCCGTATGGATTGTTGAAGACGGGGCATTAGTTTTTGACCCTAGTAAAAAGCTAAAAGGAGATCCGTATCAAAACATTGTTACCGATAAAACCTTCACCAATTTTCAATTATCGATTGAATGGAACATCATGCGAAAAGGAAATAGTGGTGTTTTTTGGGCCGTAAATGAGGCACCAGAATTTGGCATGCCTTACAATACAGGACCTGAGATTCAGGTTATAGATAATAAGAGACAACCAGATGCAAAAGTACGTCCGAACTATCACCAAGCAGGCTCCCTCTATGATATGGTGCAACCCATTGCTGATATGACGCGACCTGCAGGAGAATGGAATCATTTTCTAATTACTATTGATTATAAAAACAATAAAGGAAGCGTAGATTTGAATGGCTCACGGATAGTTGAATTTCCACTTTATGGTGAGGAATGGCAAGACCTGATTGAAAACTCAAAGTTTAAATCGCCTAGCTTTAATGGCTTCGGAGAATTCCACACTGGTAGAATTGGACTGCAAGATCATGATGACAGAGTCGCTTATCGCAATATAAAAATTAAAGAACTTTAGTTTATGATTTATTCCATGACGGGTTTTGGAAAAGGAGAAACCCAGAGCGATACTCTTGGAATCAATGTTGAAATAAGGACACTAAATAGCAAAAGTTTAGATCTCAATCTGAGAACGCATAACAGCCTTCGTGAAATTGAACCCTTGCTTCGGAAAAAAATTTCAAACAGTTTAAGTAGAGGTAAAATAGATGTCTCAATCTATTTAGATTTTCAGGGGGAACAAGCACCTGCTAAAATAAATCAGGGAGTAGTTAAGAGTTATCTAGCTCAATTGGAGACCATTAGTGAGACTCCAGTAGAGCAGCTTTTACCTATTGCTATGCGCTTACCAGAGACTCTTTCAAACGAAAATAAAACCCTCGAAAAATCTACCCAAAATGCACTCTTTGAATTGTTAGATGAAGTGCTTCTAAAAGTTAATGATTTTAGAGCAGAGGAAGGAAAAGCTCTTGCCGTTGATTTAAAACACAGACAAAGTAACCTCACCAAGCTCTTAGTTGAAGTCAAACGATTAGACCCTGAAAGAGCCATATTAATTAAAGAGAAATTGCAAAAGGCTTTGGCAGAAATGACTTCTGAAAAAGATGAAAATCGTTTAGAACAAGAGTTGATATACTATGTTGAGAAGTACGATATCACTGAAGAAAAAGTGCGTTTAAAAAAACATTTGGCTTATTTTGAAGAGGTCTTGCAAAATGATTTTCCAAATGGGAAAAAGCTGGGGTTTATTTCTCAAGAAATGGGGCGAGAAATCAATACTATTGGTTCTAAAGCGAATCATGCTGCACTCCAAAAGGTGGTAGTGCAAATGAAAGACGAACTTGAAAAAATAAAAGAACAATTACTAAATGTTTTGTGATTGGATGTAGGTAAGCTTATTGTTTTTTCAGCACCCTCTGGGAGTGGTAAAACCACGCTCGTACATCATTTACTCACTGATAATTTACCCTTAGGCTTTTCCATTTCAGCAACATCAAGACTGCCTAGAAAAGGTGAGGTAAATGGTGAAGATTATTATTTCATTACAGAGCAAGAGTTCCAGCAAAAAATTGAAGAAAAGGCATTTGTAGAGTTTGAGGAGGTTTATGCAGGAACCTATTATGGCACTTATCAATCTGAAATTGAGCGTCTCTGGTCAGAAAACAAACATGTTTTATTTGATATTGATGTTGTAGGTGGACTCAATATTAAGCAGCAATTTCCAGATCAAACACTAGCTCTTTTTGTGAGTCCTCCGTCACTCATCGCTTTAGAACAAAGGTTGCGGTCTAGGGGTACTGAGACCGAAGAGAAAATAGCACAGAGGATGGAAAAATCTACCGAAGAAATGAGCCGTGCCAAAGATTTTGATGTGATTTTATTGAATGATAATTTAGCTTTGGCTAAACAGGAAGCCTCTCGTTTGGTGAGAGAGTTCTTAGATTTATAAGAGATTGGCTATTTTTATCTCATGAAACGTGTTGGTTTATATTTTGGTTCATTCAACCCTGTTCATAATGGACATTTGGAAGTGGCTCACTATTTTTTGGAGAAATCACAAGTAGAGGTAGTCTGGTTTGTTTTGAGTCCACAAAATCCATTAAAAGCAAAAGACGATTTGTTGCCCAATGAAATACGCCTAGAGTTACTCAAACAAGCACTTAGCGAAAGTAAATTCTATTCCGTTTGCCAGATTGAGTTTGAACGAGCTGCCCCTCACTATACTAACGAAACACTTGAAGCCTTAGAAGAAAAGTATCCAAATTTTTCTTTCTCACTTTTATTGGGCGCAGATAATGTTGCACAATTTGATCGATGGAAAGACCATCAAAAATTAATGGATACCTATCCCATTTATGTCTATCCTCGGAAAAATTATTCGCTCAAAAAACCCTATTATAGTCATAAAAATATTATCCATTTAGAGGCTCCACTAGTTTCTTATTCTGCCACTGCCATTAGAGAGCTTTTAGATTCTGGAAAAAATGCTTCTCATCTTATGCCCAAAAAATGCTGGGAACTCATTCAAGCAAATAATTGGTTTATTAAGCATTAAGACTGTGGCTATTTTCTTATCATAAAAGCCCATCGATTAATTTAAATTCCAAGGACTATCTAATTGGTTTTTGGATTTAGTAAAATTTCCTCACTTAGCCTTTTAGTCAAGGCTTCACGACTCCATTTTATCAATTCAGGAAAATAATTAGTTGCCTCCTCTTTTTCATTAAATATTTTTTCAATAAATGCCACTATTTCTTTACTATCATTGGGCCTAATCATTTTTGAATTGCTCCCTTGTGCTAAAAATTTTCCAGCTGGAGAGTGCGGTTCCCCAATCGATAATACTGGATTTTGTGTGGCAAGATATTCTATTAATTTGCCGGATAGCATATTTTTATGAGCTCCTTCAAAAATAAAATTAAGGAGTAGATGAGCACTTTTCATTACCTCAACTACTTTTTCATGGCTCACATAACCCAAATAAACGATCTCCACTTCAGGTAAAGCCTCCTGAATTTCGTGAAGAATATGCTGGTCGATTGAACCCGCAAGGGTCCATCTAATGTTTTTCACCTTGTTTTTAAAAACAAAGTTTTGTATCGCATTTAATACTTCTCGATAAGCTTGGTTCTTTGTTAAGAGACCAGCGAAAACGAAATGAAACTTTTTAGGCTTTTTGGATTTTGATTGTGCCATCAATTCAGCATCATAGCCATTGGGCAAGGCATGGAGGGTTAATTTTTTGGTGACTTTTTCTTGAAGGCTTTGGTGAAAATCACCCCCTACAGTAGTTAGAATAGTATCAGCGGTTTCTAAAACAATTCTCTCAAGATGCTTATCCTTTTGTTGTGCATTTCGACTTCGATATAATTCTTTGTTATAAAACAAGTCTGACCACGGATCACGAAAATCTACGATCCAATGTAGATCAAACTCTTTCTTTAGAGACAACCCAATGAGATGGGTTGAATGAGGTGGGCCAGTAGTGACTAATTGAGAAATATTTTCTGTTGTCAACAATTCTTTGGCTTGGGTTAGTGCAAATGGCACCCATCCTTTTCGTGCATCAGGTATAAAAAAATTACCCCGAACCCATGCTGCTAGTCTCTGAAAAAAAGTTTGCCTGGGTACAGCACCTTTTGGTATACCTGTTTTTGGGAATATACGACTGTACAATTGAAGCGGTTCTTTGGTTTTTGTAGGATACACTCTAATTCCTTTAACTAAATCCAGTAAACTTTTGTCCTCTTCAGGAAAAGCTGCAAGGTTTTCTCTGACTGTAATTACTATAGGCTCCCAATTTAAGTTCTTAAGGTGTTTGGCAAAATAAAGCCACCGTTGCACTCCTGAACCCCCTGAGGGTGGCCAATAATAGGTGCAGATTAAAATTTTTTGCTTTTGTTGTACCATGAAAATTTACCTTTTCCAAAGTGGTACAGAAGAACAAGCCTCTCCATAAAAAAGACTTTTTGCAATGGGTTGAAGTTTTTGAATGAGTTGCACTAAAACATTTTCTGGGATCGGTTTGTTTGAGCAACCTTTAATCATAATTGGTTTTCCTTCAAAATCATTCCAATCAAAAGTAGCCATCCAATCAGAAAATAGAGTATTTTCTAATTGCGTTAGATCACCATGAATAATTTTTTTAGCATAAGGAGCTAAATAAGTTGTTATCAAAAGTGTTGCCCAAGCTGGAATTATTGCTTCAGTGCTACAATGTAAGGCGATAAAATGATTTTGATATGCACTCCAGTCGTGAGCTTTTAATTGAGTGCGATAGTCTTTTTCTCTTAAAATAAAACCTTGTTCCAACCATTGAGAAAGGTCCAAAAGGGTTCTGACTCCTTGAGGATAGTAGTCCTCTAAATCGAATTGCACCAGTGCACTTTGGGCTACTTTGTTCTCAATTGAATCAGCCATTTCAAAGCATTCCTAATTCTAACTTGGCTTCCTCACTCATCAAATCTTGACTCCAAGGGGGGTCAAAAGTAATTTCTACTTCTGCATCTTTAACCTCATCCAATGATTTCACTTTCTCTTCAACTTCTACAGGAAGCGTTTCAGCAACTGGACAGTTGGGCGTGGTGAGGGTCATCAAAATCTTTACTTCGTCAGCTTCGTTAACAAACACATCATAGATCAATCCTAATTCATAAATGTCAACGGGAATTTCTGGATCATAAATAGTCTTTAATACATTCACAATTTTATCTCCTAATTCAGCAGTTGCTGTAGTATTATCTTCCATTGTTATTGAATTTGAGTTTGAAAGGCAAGGGCATACAATTTGATTTGTTTGATCATTGACACTAGGCCGTTTGCTCTGGTGGGTGATAGGTGATCTTTTAATCCAATTCGGTCAATAAAATATGTTTCTGCAGCTAAAATTTCTTGAGGTGCCTGGCCAGAATAGACTTGAATTAATATGGCTATAATTCCCTTTGTGATGATGGCATCACTATCTGCCGTGAAATAAAGTTTTGCTTCATTCAAATCGGCATGAACCCAAACTTTGCTTTGACAGCCCTTAATAATATGGTCTTCTGTTTTATATTTTGGATCAATTAAAGGTAAGCTTTTACCCAATTCAATCATATGTTCGTAGCGTTGCATCCAGTCCTCAAAAAAGCTGAATTCTTCAATTATTTCTTGTTGTGCTTCTTTAATCGTTTTCATAACTTCAAGATATTGAATTATAGCAACATTTGAATTGCTTTTTCTACCCCAGCAATGAGCCGATCGATTTCTTGGAAAGTGTTGTAAAAAGAAAAAGAGGCACGAATAGTTCCAGGAATTTCATAATAGTCCATTATTGGCTGAGCACAGTGATGGCCCGTCCGAACTGCAATGCCCAACTGATCTAATATAGTGCCTACGTCATAGGGATGTAGGCCTTCTATAGTAAATGAAATGACGGCAGTTTTCTGGGGGGCTTCACCATATATTTTTACACCATTGATTGCTTTTAATTTTGTTGTAGCATAATGCAACAGCTCATCTTCATATTGGGCAATGGTATCATAGCCAATATTATTCATGTAGTCAAGAGCTGCTCCAAAAGCGATCCCTCCAGCAATATTGGGTGTCCCCGCTTCAAATTTGTGAGGCAAATCTGCATAGGTTGTCTTTTCAAAAGTCACTTCTGCAATCATTTCACCCCCACCTTGATAAGGAGGTAATGAATTGAGTAATTCAGTTTTTCCATATAAAATACCCACCCCAGTTGGTCCACAAAGTTTATGGGCTGAGGTCACATAAAAATCAACATCAAGCTCTTGAACATCTGCCTTGATATGCGGTGACGCCTGTGCACCGTCAATTAATATCTTAGCCCCGAAATGATGAGCCATTGAAATCAAACGCTCTATTGGGTTTATGGTACCTAAAGCATTAGACACATGATTGACAAATACTAATCTAGTGTTTTCAGAGAGCAACTCTTCGAAAGCGTCCATGTCTAAGGTGCCTTGGGGTGTCATTGGGATTACCTTCAAAAGAGCACCTGTCTTTTCGCAAAGCATTTGCCAGGGCACAATGTTAGAATGATGTTCCAAAGCAGAAACCAATAATTCATCTCCTTCATGTAATAGTTCTGCATATCCTGAGGCTACAATATTTATTGCGTGGGTGGTTCCAGAAGTGAAAATAATTTCATGGGCATGAGCGGCGTTGAAATGGGTTTGTATTTTTTTTCTCGCAAGTTCATAAGCCTCTGTTGCTTCTTGACTTAAAGCATGCACTCCTCTATGAATATTAGCATTATAGTTTTCATAGTAGTGCGCTATGGTCTCTATTACCTTTGTTGGAGTTTGAGAGGTAGCCGCATTGTCAAAATAGACCAAAGGTTGACCATTTACTTTTCGCTTTAAAATTGGGAAATCATTTCTTATATCTGTTAAGTTTTCCATAATTATATTTCAAATCCTAAATTAACCCCAAGTTTATTTGCTATCTGTTGATTGATTCTTTTTTTCAATGATGGGAGTTGCACACTTTGCAGTACGTTGTTGGCAAACGCATAAGTCAACAAACCCTTTGCTTCTTTTTTTGGAATGCCACGGGAACGCAAATAAAAAAGCGCTTCTTCATCCAATTGTCCTACAGTGCAACCATGTGAACATTTTACATCATCTGCAAAAATTTCTAATTGTGGTTTGGTGTTGATAGTCGCTTTATCATCAATCAAAATATTGTTGTTTTGCTGAAATGCATTGGTCTTTTGTGCAATTTTGTCCACTAGAATTTTTCCATTAAAAACGCCTTCTGATCGTTCAGAATAGATCCCCTTATAGTCTTGATGACTTTCACAATTGGGGTGTGCGTGATGCACTAATGTGGAATGATCTACGTGTTGTTTGTCTTCTAAAATCGTGACCCCTTTCAAAGTAGACAACACATGTTGCCCTTTGTGGTAGAAATTCAAATTATTGCGCACAAGTTTGCCTCCAAAAGAAAATGTGTGAACACTTGCATGGCTATTCTGTTCTTGTGAAATGTAAGTGTTATCGATCAAAGAAGCTGTTGGTAAATCATTTTGCAATTTGTAATAGTCCAGAAATGCATCTTTATGTAAAAATATTTCAGTTACATTGTTGGTCACCACTGGATGGTCTACCAAACTTTGATGTTTTTCTATGATTTGACATTGAGCGTTTTGATCCAATACAATCAAATTGCGTGGTTGTAACCATAGTGCTGTTTCGTCTCCTGAGGCAAAATGAATTATTTCGATAGGTTTTTCAGCCACCACACTTTTAGGAATATATATGTAGGCTCCCTCACGGGCATAAGAAGTGTTGAGTGCAGTTAAGCTTTCTTCTTGAGGGGCTATTTGATCAAAATAAGTGTCAATTAATTTTTGATATTTAGGTTTTGTTAATGCTGCTGACATTAAACAAACGTCTAATCCATCGTGAGTGGTGTCTGAGAGGAAAGGGCTATAAACTCCATCGATAAAAACCACTTTATAAGTGTCTGTGTCGTATAAAAAATACTTTTTTACCTTACTTAATTTAATGGTCGTTTCCGCTTTAGGGAAAATAGCATAGTCACGTCCTATCAACCCTTGAAGCGAGGTGTATTTCCACGACTCCTCTCTTTTAGAAGGAAACCCCTTTTGTTCAAAAACCTTAAGGGCTTCTGCTCTTTTTTGCTGTACAGATTCAAAAATTTCTATGTTCTCGTCTAATGTAAAATGTGACGAAAGCAATTTTTCTCTAAACTCCATCTTAGGCCAATTCTTTTATCCAGTCATATCCTTTCGCTTCTAGCTCTAAAGCCAGTTCTTTGGTTCCAGATTTGACTATTTTTCCATCAAAAAGCACATGCACAAAATCAGGCACGATATATTCCAATAAACGTTGGTAGTGTGTAATCACTAAAATAGCATTGTCATCACTTCTGAGTTTATTCACCCCATTAGCAACAATTTTGAGAGCATCAATGTCAAGTCCAGAATCGGTCTCATCCAATATGGCTAATGTAGGCTCTAGCATGGCCATTTGAAAAATTTCATTTCTCTTTTTTTCTCCACCAGAAAAGCCTTCATTTAGAGAGCGCGATAAAAACTTAGATTCAATATCAAGTAATTTAGCTTTTTCTCTAATTTTTTTTAGTAGTTCTCCCGCTGGATAGTCTCCCAACCCTTTTGCTTTTCTAATGGCATTGATGGCTGTTTTAATAAAATTGGTGACGGAGACCCCCGGAATTTCAACGGGGTATTGAAAAGAGAGAAAAATACCTTCATGGGCACGCTCCTCCGCATTCAAATCAGCAAGGTCTTTTCCGTTGAGTAGCATTTTTCCTTGTGTGATTTCATACTCCTCATTGCCAGCCACCAAAGAAGATAAAGTACTTTTTCCTGAGCCGTTAGGACCCATAATGGCGTGAACTTCTCCTGCCTTAATATCTAAGTCAATCCCTTTTAAAATGGTTCTACCCTCAACCTGAGCGTGTAAGTTTTCAATTGTTAGCATACTTTTGTTTTTAGCCTACAGAGCCTTCCAAAGAAATTTCTAATAATTTTTGAGCTTCTACTGCAAATTCCATTGGGAGCTTATTGAGCACTTCTTTACTAAAACCATTCACAATCAATGCGATGGCTTTTTCTGTATCGATCCCTCTTTGATTGCAATAAAATATTTGGTCTTCTCCTATTTTACTAGTGGTTGCTTCGTGTTCAATTTGAGCTGTATTATTTTTTGCTTCAATGTAGGGAAACGTGTGAGCACCACAGTCATTTCCCATTAACAGTGAATCACATTGGGAAAAATTACGTGCATTTTTTGCCCTACTACTTATTTGAACTAGACCTCGATAGCTGTTTTGTGATTTTCCAGCTGAAACACCCTTAGAAATAATGGTACTCTTAGTATTTTCTCCAAGGTGAATCATTTTGGTGCCAGTGTCTGCTTGTTGGTGATTATTTGTCACCGCAATGGAATAGAATTCTCCAATAGAATGATTTCCTTTCAAAATACAGGAAGGATATTTCCATGTGACCGCAGAACCAGTCTCAACTTGTGTCCATGATATTTTAGAACGAGTGTGGCAAATTCCTCTTTTAGTAACAAAATTAAACACGCCACCTTTGCCTTCTTGATCACCAGGATACCAATTTTGTACAGTGGAATATTTAATTTCAGCCTCATCTAAAGCAATTAACTCTACCACTGCAGCATGCAATTGATTTTCATCTCTTGATGGGGCGGTGCACCCTTCAAGATAGCTCACATAGCTCTTCTTATCTGCAATAACAAGAGTCCGTTCAAATTGACCCGTCCCCGCCTGATTAATCCTGAAATAAGTTGAAAGCTCCATTGGGCATCGAACCCCCTTTGGTATGTAGCAAAAAGAACCATCACTAAACACTGCGCTATTAAGTCCAGCGTAATAATTATCTTTTGGTGGTACTACTGTACCAATATATTTTTTTACCAACTCTGAATGCTCCCGAATGGCCTCTGAAATGGAACAAAAAATGATGCCTTTTTCAGCTAAGGTTTCTTTAAAAGTGGTGGCCACAGAAACTGAATCCATCACGATATCAACGGCCACTCCAGCAAGATGTTTTTGTTCATCAAGAGAAATACCCAATTTGTCAAAAGTTTTGAGAAGCTCTGGATCAACTTCATCTAAGCTGTTGTATTTGTCTTTCTTTTTAGGAGCAGAATAGTAAGAAATATCTTGTAAACTTGGTTTTGGATAGGTGACATTAGCCCACTCAGGCTCCTCCATTTTTTGCCAAGCTTCAAAAGCGTCTAAACGCCATTGTGTCATCCATTCAGGTTCTCCTTTTTTGATTGAAATTTGACGAACAATATCAACATTTAAACCTTTTGGAAAAGTCTCAGATTCTATATCGGTGTAGAAACCATACTCATATTCTTTAGTTTCTAATTCTTTTTTTAATTCTTCCTCTGTGTAGCTCATTTTTCATTTTTTAAAGTGAGAAACTCTCACCACAACCGCACGTTCGTTGTGCGTTGGGATTATTAAACACAAATCCTTTACCATTGAGCCCTCCAGAATATTCTAAGGTGGTCCCAATAAGGTAAAGGAGGCTTTTTTTATCAACCAAAATTTTTATTTGATTGTCTTCAAAAAGCTTGTCCTCAGGGTGAAGGGAGTTGTCAAATTTTAGTTCGTATGACAGTCCTGAACATCCACCGCTTTTTA
This sequence comes from Flavobacteriaceae bacterium, assembly GCA_016779985.1. Classification (GTDB taxonomy): domain Bacteria; phylum Bacteroidota; class Bacteroidia; order Flavobacteriales; family Flavobacteriaceae; genus JADHMP01. The sequence goes on along the minus strand of JADHMP010000005.1, from coordinate 37,569 downwards.
CCCCTACTCGGATGTAATCTTTATGGGGATTAAACCCCTCATCCTTCATAAGATTAGATACTTTTTCTTTAGCACTTTCAGCTACTTTTATCATTCTAACAAATAATTGATTAAAATAATATTCAAATATAAGGGATTTCTTACGAATCAGCTGTTTTCACTATTGTTTTAAGCTATTCTTAAATCAGTATTTCTAATTCCAAAAAGCAATGAAAATATCTGTTTCACCATAAGAAACAGGAAAAAGTCCATCAGCGCTTGTAGTGCTTCCAACTACAACAACGGTTCCATTTTGTTTTTGATCTAATGCATAGGGGTTTTCAATGCCAGATCCATCTAAGATATAGGTTTTGGTTTCTCTCTTGAAAGGAAAAAGTTCGTATAAAATAGTAGCTGTATTTTCATTAGTTTCACTCACCACATTTGTTGATACTTCAATGGCTTTACTGTGAGTCGTTCCTAACACAAGTATACTCCCTTGCTTGGTAGGCATTAAATCTTCCCCACTATCAAAGGTTGGCCCCCCTAAATTTTTGACCAATGATTGACTTCCATCATTATTCAATTCTACTAATAGAATATCAGAGTTGCCCTTTGGTTGAATTATATCGCCATCACTACTCAAAGACTGACCAACAATGATATAATTTCCCAAAGGATGTTCAATGACTGAAGCTGCTCTATCATAACTTGACCCTCCAAAAGATCGTTCCCAAAGTAGTTTTCCTTTATTACTGATTTTAACTACCCAAATATCATAGCTGCCTCTTGGTTGTGAAATGTCAACATCTTGACTCTCAGAGGTTCCTACCAATAAATAGTTGCCATCAGAAGTTAGTATTGCATCGTAGGAGCGATCATTATTGGTCCCCCCATAATAATTACGCCAAAGTAAATTACCATCAGTATCAATTTTTTGGGCCCAAAACTCCCCCACGCCATGACGATTAAAGGAAAATGCTTTCCCGTCTTGTCCTGCTCCACCAGAGGCAGTTACATCTAAAAATCCATTAAAAAAGAGCCCCCCGTCAGGTGTTTGGATAATATTGTAAGCATGATCATGACCAGCAAAGCCAAAACTTTTTTCCCATACAATAGTGCCCATTTCATCTGTGCGTATCACCCAATGGTCATGCATCCCTTCATTTCTTGATGCATCTACGTCACTGCTGCTGCTGTAGCCAATCAGGGCATAGCCTCCTTGTTTTAATTCAACTAAATCATAGCCCCTATCATCGCCTGTACCTCCATACGTTTTAGCCCAAACTAGTTGGTTAGCAGCATCATATTTTAAAACAAAAATATCGCTGTCTTCTGAAGTCTTAAATTGAAAATCTCCGTCATTACTCTTTGTATTGCCTATCACAGCAAAACCGCCATCTTTAGTTTGTATCACGCCATGGGCAATATCTTCGTTGGAACCTCCAAAAACTAGTATTTCTTTAAAGTCTTTAGGAGGAGCCTCCACAAGTTGAGCCAAAGGTTCGAAATCTGGTGTACAGCCAACGAGTAGAAGTACCAAATTTAGATGAGAAAAAAATTTCATTATTCTGATGCTTTCACTAAAAACATGCCCAAATTTATATCACTAATTAAAATATTTTCACTCTGAAAATATGGATATACATTCCATGCCCCAAAAGTGGCGATACTATTATCTTCAGGATAAGTATCAAAAAAACCTATTTCAGTTATGTTTTTTTCTTGAATTTTAGAAATATTAAGTGCGCGCATTCCATAGGTATAATTGGCCATATAAAAAATTGATCCGTTCACATAGCCATTGTGATCTACGGCACTGGTGGGGCCAAAAAAATTCATATGGAGTTTTGGCTCATCTAAATCTGTCAAGTCGATTATTCGAGTGTTTGTCTTAAATCCCTTTTGGATTTCATCTAGTTCATCTCCAAGAATAAAATAGTGTTGATCTTCGGTGAACCATCCTTGATGAGTGTAACCTCCGTCTGAATAAGTGAAAGAACTTATTTTTATAATTTCTTCTTTATTTGTGACATCTAAAATCACAACTTGATTATTTTCACCTCCTACGCTGTTACTTGCAACTAAAATCTCTCTCCCGCTATAGTCAGAATCTGGCCCTTGATAAATTACCGTTTGTGCGTCGTGAGTATAAGAATCCGCTTCATAGCCTCCCACTTCTTGAGGTGATTTTGGATCGTTTATATCAATAAAAATGGGGCCACCATTGTAGGATTCACTTCCCACCACATAGGCAAAACCATTGGTTTCACTTATTGCAATATTGTGAGCACTTCCAAAAGTGGTGAGCCGAGCGTCAGCAGAAAATTCTTGATTTGGGGTGGCATTTCTTAGTTGGGTCAAGTCAAAAACTTGTAAGCCATGTCCTCTTGCCTCGCTTACAATAAAAGCATGATTCTTATACACTTTTATGTCTCTCCACCAACTAGATTCAGTTGCCGTGGGTAGTTTACCAAGCACAATAGGCGCGTCTGGCTGACTAATGTCAATGAAAACCGTGCCGTTTTCCACTCCAAAAAGAGCATATTCTTTCTGTGTTTCTGGGTCTGTCCACCCCCAACTATCGTTTCCTGCTATGGCATCAAATAAATCCAGTGGAATAAAAGAAATCAGATCAAACCCTGAACATGGAAAAATCCCTGCCAGTCCGTTTTCACATGGTCTATTTGAAATAATTTCTAAGTTTTCGGGCTCGTCTGGTTGGGTAAGGTCAACATTAGAAGTTGTTTGATTGTCTGTGGTAGGGTTCAATTCTTCCTTTTTACAAGACAAATGAATAAGAAGAATAATCAGTAAGAAAGTATTAATGGGGGTTTTCATACTTTTTTATCCGAAAAGTAATGAATAATATTGATTCGAATAGCTAAAATTAATTTGAATCAAAATCCTTTCTATTTTTGTTGCATGCTTGAAAACAAAGAAAATGCTAAAACACCCCTATCAAACATGGGTGAATTTGCCCTGATTGATCACCTCACAAAACAATTTGAAGTCAAACAAAAAAGTACTGTTTTAGGAGTAGGTGATGATGCTGCAGTGGTAGACCATCAGAAGGAACAAACAGTTATTAGTACGGACCTTTTAATTGAAGGCGTTCATTTTGATTTAAGCTATGTTCCTCTTAAGCACTTAGGGTATAAAGCCGTTGTGGTGAACCTCTCTGACCTTTATGCCATGAATGCTATCCCGCAACAAATCACTGTGTCTATTGCTGTTTCAAATCGTTTCCCTGTAGAGGCGCTTACAGCATTATATGAGGGTATAGCACTAGCTTGTAAAAATTATTCTATTGACCTCATTGGCGGTGATACATCTTCAAGCACAAAAGGGTTGCTCCTATCGATAACTGCACTAGGAAGCATTTCTTCAGAAAATTTAGTGAAACGCTCAGGAGCAAAACCAAATGACCTTTTGGTGCTCAGTGGAGATTTAGGGGGTGCATATGCAGGGTTACAGGTGCTGGAGAGAGAAAAGGCTGTTTTTGAAGTAAACCCAAAACTACAACCAGACTTGTCATCGTATTCCTACAGTATAGGAAGACAGCTAAAGCCAGAGGCCCGAAAAGATGTTATCGACTTGTTAGAATCATTAGCTATTTTACCCACTTCAATGATCGATATTAGTGATGGTCTTTCCTCAGAAGTACTCCATTTGTCAAAAGCGAGCGGAGTTGGTTTTCATCTCTATGAAGATAAGATTCCTATAGACCCAGAGGTTATCACTATTTGTGAAGAATTTAAAATTAATACGATCACACCTGCCCTAAATGGAGGTGAAGATTATGAACTCTTATTTACCATCAACCAATTAGATTTTGAAAAAATCAAAGGACACCCTTTAGTTACTGTTGTAGGTCACGCGGTTGACTCTTCGCATGGAAATCAATTGATTACTGGGTTAGGCCAGCAAATTCCCCTTACAGCTCAAGGGTGGAACAATTTTGAGCCATCAACCTAGAGCAACATCAAGAGTCATCATTACAATAAATCCTCCAATAAATCCAAGGGTAGCAACGTCAGTATATTTATCGAGTTGGGTTTCTGGAATAACTTCTTCAACAACAACAAAAATCATAGCGCCTGCGGCAAAGGCAAGGGCATATGGCAGAATGGGAGTGAAAAATGTAACCGCCACAGCTCCAATAATTGCAGCTATTGGTTCAACAATAGCAGAAAGTTGACCATACCAAAAACTTTTCAACCGTGAGACACCTTGCCTTCTTAGAGGCATAGAAACCGCAATCCCTTCAGGAAAGTTTTGAATGCCAATTCCTAATGCCAAGGCCACTGCTCCAGCAATAGATGCTTCTGGTATGCCCGCTGCAACTCCTCCAAATAGCACTCCAACTGCCAATCCTTCTGGAATATTATGAAGCGTTATAGCTAGAACTAAAAGAGTGGTTTTATGCCAGGGTGTTTTTAGGCCTTCTGTTTCTTTAAAATTAATATGGATGTGAGGAAGCACTTTATCTAAACCAAAAATGAAAAGGGCCCCCAGAGCAAATCCCAAGGCAGCTGGAAATACTTTTGTAAATCCCTCGCCAGGACTCATTTCTATTCCAGGAGCTAATAAGCTCCAAAAACTAGCCGCAACCATCACACCACCCGTGAATCCTAATAAGCCATCCAAGACCGCTCGGTTCATTTCTTTTACAAAGAAAACCATTGCAGCTCCCAGAGCCGTTAAACCCCAAGTGAAAAGAGTGGCATAAAATGCGCCTAAAATCGGATTAATGTTTTCAAAGTAGGAAAGAATAGCCTCCATGTAAGTAAGCCTTTGTTTAGCCTGACAAAAATAAAGAGATTTTACTAATTGCTATCTACTTCTTAAGTTTATCCTTAATTTTATCGCTCTATGGATAAAAATTGCTTTGACTATATTATTTGTGGTGGAGGCGCATCCGGTTTATTATTGGCACAGCAACTCATAGCTGATCCATTCTTTAGTGATAAAGACATCCTGCTAATTGAAAAAGAAATAAAAATCCAAAACGACCGTACTTGGTGCTTTTGGGAACCTAAAAGTGGAAAATTTGATGCTTTATTGCATCATAAATGGGCGTTGGGAAATTTCAAGTCTAATGATTTTACTTTTGATTTTGATTTTAACCCACTAGAATATAAAATGTTGCGTTCAGCTTCATTTTATAAAAAAATATATGGTGAGTTAGAAGACGCTAAAAATTGCACTCTAATTAGGGAAACTATAGTTAACATAGAAAGCAAAATAGACGGGGTAACGATTCATACAGAAGACCAAACCTTTGAAGCAAAAAAAGGATTTTCGAGCCTTCTTAATCCAAAATTACTTGCTCAACAAACAAAATATCCTGTACTTCAACAGCATTTTTTAGGGTGGTTTGTTGAAACTCAAGCAGATTGTTTTGAGTCAAATCGAATTACATTTATGGATTTCTCAATTCCACAAAAAGGGAATACCCGGTTTCTCTATGTTTTGCCCTTTGATTCCAAAAGAGCACTTCTTGAATACACTTTATTTTCAGGAGAAATATTAAATAAGGAAGCCTATGAAGAAGGAATAAAATCTTATTTGAGTGATTTGGGTATTTCCAATTATAAGATAATTGAAAAGGAACAAGGAACGATTCCTATGTGCAGTTATCCCCTCCATCAACAGAACACTGAACATCTAATACATATAGGTACTGCAGGGGGTTGGACTAAGGCTAGCACCGGATATACTTTTAAAAATACTCAGCTTAAAACCCTAGATCTTGTGACCTTTCTTAAAACAAATAGATCATTCAAAAAGTTTCAAAAAACAAATCGATTTTGGATATATGATCTCTTATTTTTAGATGTGTTACACAAACACAATGCCGATGGGAGTGCACTTTTTTCTCGATTGTTTGAAAAAATTAATCCAAACCTTATTTTCCGTTTTCTCTCAGAACAGACTTCATTTGGAGAAGAATTGAAAATTATGAGTTCTTTTCGTCCTAATCAAATTTGGTTTTTTGTTGTTGCGGCTCTAAAAAGACTTTTTTAGAATGACCTTGCCATGAGTGCTTTGGCAAATTTTTCAATTTCGTTTTTTCCACTTTCGTTTAGAGAAAGGGCCTTGAGTTGATCTAGGGCTTGGTTAGTATAATAATTAACTTTTGCTCTACAAGCTTCTTGAGCTCCAGTTTTATAAAATATTTCACAGCTAGTTTTGATTTTATCCACAGGGCTTTGGGGTCGTGTGCTAAAAAGGGTAATCAACTCCTTTTTTTGTGCATCTGTTCCCAGTTCTATGGCGAGATAATACAGCATTGTTTTTTTATTTTCGATAATATCACCCCCTACTTGTTTTCCAAAAGATTTTGGATCACCAAAAGCATCCAAATAATCATCTTGAATTTGAAATGCAAGACCTATCGATTCTCCTATCTGATATATCTCTTCTGATTGTTTCAAGGAAGCTCCTGCAATGAGGGCTCCCATTTTAAGCGCACATCCAACCAACACGGCTGTCTTTAACTTAATAATGTGTAGATATTCCCCTTCACTAACGTTAGTTCTTTTTTCGAAATCCATGTCATATTGCTGCCCTTCACAAACTTCAATAGCCGTTTTACTTAATACCCTTGTGAGCTGGCTGTAGAGACTCTCTTCGTATGCTTCTAAGGCCTGATAGGCTGCAATTAAAAGCGCATCTCCAGAAAGAATTGCCAAGTTATTATCCCATTTTGTATGAACCGTTGGTTTCCCTCTTCGCAGTGGAGCGTCATCCATAATGTCGTCATGCAGTAATGTGAAATTATGAAACAATTCAACAGCCAAGGCTGCAGGTAAAGCTGGTGTGGTTTGTTGTCCAAAGGCATTAGCACCCATCAAAGTTAATACTGGGCGTAACCTTTTGCCGCCTAATCCCAAAATGTATGTAATCGGAGCATACAACCTTTCTGGATTTGAAGGCCATTTTTTATTGTTCAAAAAGTCAAGGAATTGCTTTTGATAGGCAGCTATGTGCTCCATTGAATTTTTTTATAAAAATAATCAATTTTTGAATGATTCTTTTTTAAAAAACTGTAGAAACTTTTTTGGTGTTTAAGTTTCCTATTGTATTTTTGGCCGAAATTATTATGAAAAAGAAAATCGTTCAGACTGCCCTTCCTCTCTTTCTTAAGATTGGATTCAAAAACGTCACAATGGATGAGGTTGCACAAAAACTTTGCATTTCCAAAAAAACGATCTACGAAAATTTTGAAAATAAAAAAGCCCTTATTGAGGCTGCAGTGAATATGCTGATTTTAAAAATTGGAAGTGAAGTTGATGTGATACAGCATTCAGCCTCTAATCCAATTGCAGCGATTTATGAGGTGAAGACTATGGTTTTACAATATTTAAGTGATGAAGAAAATTCACCTCAAATTCAATTACAAAAATATTATCCAGAAGTCTATCAAAAATTTAAATTTAAAGAATTTGATTTATTAGGCAATCAATTTAGATGCAGCTTGCAAAGGGGTATTGATATGAATCTGTTTAGAAGTAATATTGACATAGATTTCATTTCTAGAATTTATTTTAGTGGCCTTCGCAACATTAGAGATATAAAATTATTTCCCAGAACTGATTTTCAAATTGATGACTTAATGGGTAAGTTTTTTGAGTATCATCTTCGAGCCATATCAACCGAAAAAGGCATTTCACTTTTAAATGAACACAAACTTTCTTAAATACTATGAGATTACTTTTTAGCCTACTTTTGTTATTCGTTTTCTACACCTCGCGGGGGCAAGAAAAAGGGCCTAATGCAATCACCTTATCTCAAGCCGTTGAGTATGGATTAAAAAATAACCGTGCAATTATCAATGCTACCCGAGATGTACAAAAAGCGTATAAAGACAGATGGAATACTATCGCTATTGGTTTACCCCAGATTAGCAGTTCTGTTGATTATCAAAATTTTATTGAACTTCCTGTTTCCTTAGTTCCTGCCGAATTTTTTGGAGGTGAAAAAGGAGAATTTGCCGAGTTACGCTTTGGGACAGAGCAAAATATTGTAGCTGGCGTTCGGTTGAATCAATTGCTATTTGATGGATCTTATTTGGTTGGCTTAGAGGCTTCAAAAATATATCTTTTTATTTCCCAAAACGTATTAGAAAAAACAGAAATTGAAGTGCGTAAAAGTATTGTCAACACCTATGCTTCTGTGCTTTTAGCTCAAGAAAATGTGAGTATTCTCGAAAAGAATAAATTACAACTTGATGCCAATCTAATTGAGTTAAGAGCCTTGTTTGAAAATGGATTTCAAGAAGAAGAAAGTGTTGAACAACTTCGGTTGACACTGGCAGAAATTAATACTCAATTGCGATACGCTCAAAACTTAGAGACGATCACTTTGAACATGTTAAAATTATTATTGGGAATTCCTATTGAAAATCCTTTATCCCTTTTAGACAGTTTAGAATCTTTAATTGATGATGGGTTATTTGAATCGTTTACCAACCAATCCGAATCAATTGCTAATAATATTGATGTCAAAATAGCAGAAAATAATCTAGCCTCAGAATCTTTGTTATATCGTTATGAGCAATCGAAAGCACTCCCCAAATTATCCGCTTTTATTAATGGAAATTATTCTGGTTTTGGAAACCAATTTAATTTTTTAAAATCTGATCAAAAGTGGTTTGGTTCTTCTCTGATCGGAGTAAGCCTCAACGTGCCTATCTTTAGTTCTTTTGGAAAATCTGCCATGAGACAAAAAGCCAAAATTGCAGTTGAACAAGCCCAAACTGACTTAGAAGAAACCCAAAGTCGTGTTCAACTTGAAATCGCTTCGGCAAAAAATGATTATCAATTAGCCGTTGAAACCTATTTCACTTCTAAGGAAAATTTAACCTTAGCCGTAAACATTGAAAAGAAAAATCAAACAAAATATTTTGAAGGGATAGCTACTTCTTTTGAACTTCGTGAAGCTCAATTGCAACTGTATGGGGCCCAAAGAAACTATCTTCAATCCATTCAAAATGTAATAGCAAAAAAAGCAGCTTTACTTGCGATATTAAACCTCCCTCAAGAATAAAAAAATGAAAAAAATTAGTACTATACTTTTAGTTATTGTTGTCTTCATATCCTGTGAAAGTGCAGCACCCACACATGAAGAAATTTTAGCTAGTGATAATTTAGAGCTACTGCAACAACAACAAAGTGAATATAACCAGCAATTGAATTTATTATCCCTTCAACTAGAAGAAGTCAATGCAAAAATCGGCACTTTTAAAACCCAAGAAAAACTCACTTTAGTAACTGCTTTTGAAATTAAACCTCAAGCTTTTAAACACTCTATTACTGTTCAGGGTAATGTGAAAACAAGACAAAATTTGGATTTACTTTCTGAATTTGGCGGGAAATTGAAAAAGGTCTATGTCAATGAAGGTCAATCTGTTCAGAAAGGAAAACTTTTGGCAGAGATTGATGATGCTGGAATGAAAGATCAACTCGAACAGCTTCAACTGCAAACAGAATTGGCCCGAACAACTTTTGAAAGAACCAAGCGGCTATGGGAACAAAAGATTGGTTCAGAAATTGGATATTTACAAGCCAAAACTAGTTATGAAGCGCAAAAAAAGCAGGTAGCTCAAATGAAAGATAGACTTTCAAAAAGCAAAATATATGCTCCTTTTTCTGGAGTTATTGATGAGGTGATTGCTAAAGAAGGAGAAATGATTGCCCCTGGAATGTCTCGCATCATAAGAATCGTGAATTTAAATAGTATGTATGTGGTGGCAAGTGTGCCTGAAAGTTATTTGCCTAACATCAAAATCGGAAGTCCAGCAGCGGTGACATTGCCTGTTTTAAATCAAACACAGCAAACCAAAATCAGACAAACAGGAAACTACATTGCCCTAAGCAATAGAACTTTTAGAATTGAAGCTCCATTAAACAACGAAGATGGAATGATAAAACCAAACCTCACTGCTAAAATAGAAGTAAATGACTACAATAATCCTGAGGCCTTATTGATTCCCCTGAGGATTATAAATGAAAATGCTGAAGGTCAAACATTTATCTATAAAATTCTACCCACCAATGAAGAAGGGGTATATCTTACCCAACGTGTACTCATTTCATTGGGAAAAAGTGATGGTGAAAAAATTGAAGTTCTGAGTGGAATAAGTCCAGGTGATTTAATTTTAGAAGAAGGTGCGGGAGTAGTAGATGACCAACAAAAAGTTCAACGAATTCAATAGAAAAATCAGCATGAAATCAAAAACAAATAAAGAATTTCTTTTTTCCAGTTGGGCTATAGATCACAAAACAGTGATTTATGTCATTATGGGAATCTTTCTGATTTTAGGGGTCAGCTCCTATATAAATATGCCCCGAGAGAGTTTCCCAGAGATCAACGACACTAAAGTTTTTGTAAGTACGGTTTTTCCTGGAAACACAGCTGAAGACATTGAACGTCTAGTCACCGCCCCACTAGAAGAAGCTTTGAAAGGAGTTCCTAATTTGGTAGATATAACCTCAACTTCATCTGAAGATTTTTCTATCATTACGATAGAGTTTGATGAAAATATATCCATAGAAGAAGCCAAACAGAAGTCTAAAGATTTAGTGGACGGCGTTAAGGCTGGTCCAGACTGGCCCACTTTTAATAATGCCAAGCTAGAACCCAATGTGTTTGAAATGGATTTTTCTGAGCTCCTACCCATATTAAACATTAGTCTTATTGGAGACTATCCTATTGAACAACTAAAAGAATATGCGGAGCGTATAGAAGCAGAAGTAGAGCGTTTACCACAGGTAAAAGAAGTAAATATTAGAGGAATTCAAGATTTTGAGGTAGAAGTGGCACTAGATGTTTACAAAATGACCGCGTCTAAAGTTTCATTTAATGACGTTATTGGCTCCATTTCAAATGAAAATAACACCATTTCGGCTGGGAATATGGTGAGTGATGGTCAAAGAAGAAATTTACGTTTGATTGGTGAAATCAGTTCTCCACAAGAGCTCAAAGAATTTGTTATTAAAACAGAAAACGGGCCTGTCTATTTGGGAGATATTGCAACCATTTCATTTCAGGAAAAAGAAATAACCTCTTTTGCGAGGTCTTTTGGAGATAAAGCCGTTTTACTTGATGTTGTAAAAAGGGGAGGAAAAAACTTGATTATTGCCTCTCAAGAAATAAATGCAATCTTAAAAAATAGAAAACAGCTGGGTTTACCAAAAGATTTGGCAATAACTGTTTCAAACGATCAGTCAAGCTTAACATTAAATCAAGTGAGTGAATTGGTCAACAACATCATTTTTGGGGTAATTTTGGTTGTTACAGTCTTGATGTTTTTCTTAGGATTTCGCAATGCCCTTTTTGTGGGATTCGCTATTCCAATGTCAATGTTTATGTCATTTATGATTCTGTCTACACTTGGATTCACCATGAATACCATGGTACTTTTTGGTCTTGTGATGGGACTGGGAATGTTGGTTGACAACGGAATAGTGGTTGTTGAAAATGTGTATCGCTTGATGGAAAAAGAGGGCATGTCCCGTATTCAGGCTGCCAAAAAAGGGATAGGCGAAATTGCTTTTCCTATCATTATTTCAACAGCAACGACCATAGCCGCTTTTGTCCCATTAGGAGCGTGGCCAGGATTGATGGGTGAGTTTATGATTTATTTCCCCATAACCCTATCTGTTGTTTTGGGGTCTTCTCTAATTGTGGCCGTCTTTTTCAATTCAATGCTCGTTTCTCAATTTATGGACGTCAATGAAAGAGATATAAGCACAAAAAGCTTGTGGAGATTAACTGCTATTTTAGGGAGTTTAGGCCTTATTCTCATTTTCAACACAGGGGCATTAAAAGCTATAGGAACAATAATGCTTGTAACTCCATTGTTGTTTTGGTCTTATAAGTTTGCCATCAAAAAATGGGCGCAAAAATTTCAAAATATCACCCTAGTTTCTTTAGAAAATAAGTATCGAAAGTTTTTAACCTTTGCCTTAAAAGGGTTTCGCCCAGTTTTGTTTTTAGTTGGAACGTTTTTTCTACTATTTACCTCTTTTGCTCTAATGGGTATTTTTCCACCACAGGTAGAATTTTTCCCTAACAATGATCCCGCTCAAATAATAATATATGTAGAATACCCCGAAGGTACTGACATTGAAAAAACTAATGCTACAACCAAAAGGATTGAAGCAGAAGTCAATAAAGTTATTCAACAGCCAAAATACAATGAAGGGGGTTCAAATTTTATGATTGAATCTTATGTTGCTCAAGTAGGTGAAGGAGCAGGAAATCCTGAGATAGACAATGGCAACACGAACGAACTTCCTCACAAAGGAAAAATAACTTTGTCTATGAGTGAATATAAATTTAGGCAAGGGGCTTCCAGTGAAATTCTTCGTATGGAAATTCAAAAACAACTTCTTGGCAAATTTCCTGGAGTAGCTGTTTCTGTTGAAAAAGATGCAAAAGGACCACCTGCCGGCTATCCCATAACTATTGAAATTATGGGAGAAGATTATATTGAATTAATTGGAGTAGCCAAAAATATGAAAGAGCTGCTTAATAAAATCAATATTGCTGGAGTAGAAGAACTAAAAATTGATGTTAATAAAAATAAACCCGGTGTTCAACTCAATCTAGATCGAAAAAAGGCGGGTGAATTAGGAGTCAATGCTTCACAAGTGGGCCAGCAACTTCGCACCTCTCTCTTCGGGACTAAAGCAGGTGTTTTTAAAAGTAATGGCGAAGATTATGACATCAATGTGCGTCTTGAAAAAGAAATGCGAAACAATCACAATGCACTTTTTAATCAAAATATTGTCTTTCGTGATCCCTCAAATGGAAGAATTAAAGAAATTCCAGTCGCTGCTCTAGTTAAAGAGGAAAACACCACCTCCTACAGTGCCATCAAGCACAGAAGATTAAACAGAGTGGTAACCCTCTATTCTTCTGTATTAGCAGGTTTTAACGCCAATGAAGTTGTAGCTCAAGTGAAGATGTCACTTTCAAATTTTGATCTGCCTCCAAACGTACGCTTTCAATTCTCAGGAGAAATTGAGGAACAGGAAAAAAATATGTCATTTCTTTCAAATGCACTTGCTGCAGCTTTGGGTTTGATTTTATTGCTTCTAGTTTTCCAATTCAATTCTGTTTCAAAGCCACTCATTATATTATTATCTATTTTCTTGAGTTTCACAGGAGTATTCTTAGGCTTAATTCTATTTCAAATGCCCTTTGTTATTTTGATGACAATGATGGGTATCATTTCTCTTGCAGGGATTGTTGTAAACAATGGTGTAGTCCTTTTAGATTACACTCAACTATTAATTGATAGAAGAGCCGAAAAACAAGAGTTAGAACCCAATCAATTACTTCCTAAAAGCGAAGTAAACCAAGCTATTGTTGAAGGAGGTGCTGCTCGATTGAGACCTGTAATTTTGACTGCGATAACAACAGTGTTGGGTCTTATTCCACTTGCAGTAGGATTAAATATTGACTTCTTCACCCTAGTAACCGAGTGGAACCCAAATATTTATGTGGGAGGTGAAAATGTTATCTTTTGGGGGCCTCTAGCTTGGACCGTCATTTTTGGGTTAACTTTTGCTACGTTTTTAACTCTTGTGATTGTACCTGCCACATTTTCTATTGTTTATTCCATAAAGGTTCAGTTAAGAAAGCTTTGGTAATCCATTTCGTTTGTCAATAGCTTACAAGACTATTTTTATATTTTTGCCTTAAGGAAAAAACTATGCTAAGAACACACGATTGTGGTGCCCTACATGAGGCACACATAAATGAACACGTTATCCTATGCGGATGGGTGCAACGCATCAGAAACAAAGGATTCATTATTTGGGTTGATCTAAGAGATCGATATGGTTTCACTCAACTTGTTTTTGATGCAGAACGCACAGACAAAGCCCTTTTTGAAATGGCTCAGAATTTAGGTAGAGAATTTGTGATTCAAGTTCAAGGTAAGGTCATCGCTAGAGAATCAAAAAATGAGGCAATGGCCACCGGGGCCATAGAAGTTTTAGTTTCCCAGCTCACGCTTTTAAATAAAGCACAGCTCCCACCATTCACTATTGAAAATGAGACCGATGGAGGAGAAGAATTGCGGATGCAATATCGTTATTTAGATATTAGAAGAAATCCTGTTAAAGAAAATATCATCTTTCGCTCAAAAGTCAGTATGACTGTTCGAAACTATCTCAGTCAAAAAGGATTTACTGAAGTGGAGACTCCTTATTTAATCAAATCTACCCCTGAGGGAGCACGAGATTTTATTGTGCCTTCAAGAATAAATGCAGGCCAATTTTATGCTCTACCACAATCTCCTCAAACCTACAAACAGCTTTTGATGGTGGGCGGTATAGATCGCTATTTTCAAATTGTGAAATGTTTTAGAGATGAAGACTTAAGAGCAGATAGACAACCAGAATTTACTCAAATCGATTGTGAAATGGCTTTTGTTGAGCAAGAAGATATTCTCAATGAATTTGAAGGGTTAACCAGCTATTTATTACAAGAAATCAAAGGTATTACTCTTGACCGTTTTCCAAGAATGACTTATGCTCAAGCTATGCAAACCTACGGCAACGACAAACCAGATATTCGTTTTGGAATGACATTCTGTGAACTTAATGAATTAGCTCAAGGTAAGGGCTTTGGTGTTTTTGATAATCAACAGCTTGTCGTTGGTATTGCAGTTCGTGGTGCGGCTAGCTTTAGTCGAAAAGAAATTGATAGTTTAATAGACTGGGTCAAAAGACCACAAATAGGTGCTAAGGGATTGGTTTGGGTAAAATGTAATGATGATGGCACCTTTAAATCTTCCGTAGATAAGTTTTTTAGTATGGAAGAATTACGCGCTTGGGCAGAAAAAGCAAAGGCTCAAAAAGGTGATTTATTATTGGTTCTGTCTGGAGAAATCCAAACAACTCGGACGCAACTTAGCGCACTTAGAATGGAATTAGCTGAACGGCTTGATTTGAGAAAGCCCGAAGAATTTGCTCCCCTTTGGATAACAGATTTCCCCTTGTTAGAGTGGGACGAAGAAACCCAACGTTTTCATGCAATGCACCATCCCTTCACAGCTCCAAAACCAGAAGACATCTCTCTATTAGAGAAGCACCCTGAAAAGGTGAAAGCCAATGCCTATGACTTAGTGCTTAATGGCAACGAAATTGGTGGGGGCTCTATTCGAATTCACGATCGACAACTTCAAGAAAAAATGTTTGCTCTTTTAGGTTTTACCAAAGAGGAAGCAAAAAAACAATTTGGATTTCTGATGGAAGCTTTTCAATATGGTGCCCCTCCTCATGGTGGCATCGCATTTGGTTTTGATCGTTTAGTGGCTCTCCTTGGCGGGAAAGAAATCATCCGAGATTTTATTGCATTTCCAAAAAACAATAGTGGCCGTGATGTAATGATTGATGCTCCTGCATCTCTTGATACTGAACAGTTGGATGAACTTGCCCTCAAAATAATCGCTAAACCAAACAAATGAAGATATTGCTACGTTGTTTATTCATTGGTATTTCATTTGGATTAATTTATGGTACGTATCATAAGAGTGTTGTAGATCTTAGGGTAGGAGAAAAAATTATTGGATTTACTGTCGTTTTTGCCGCATTTGTTTTTCTTCCTATATTTCTATATCACAGGTGGAAAGGGAAACGTTTAAAAGACTATACCCTTAGTGAAGAAAACCTAAAAAAAATTCGTAAAAACATTGAAAATCAAGTTGTTTCAAAAAATAAACCGCGATAATATAAGGTCACTTCAAAGTTAAGTCTTAACTTGCGATAATTTTTAATTTATGTTATGACGGGAACCGTTAAATTTTTCAATGAATCCAAAGGATTTGGCTTCATTACCAATGATGAAACTGGCGAAGATGTATTCGTACACGTTTCGGCCCTAGATGGCCTAACCCTCCGAGAAGGAGCGAAAGTAACTTATGTAGAAGAAGAAGGTAAAAAAGGGAAGCAAGCTTCTCAAATTAACTTATTATAACTTATATTGTTACGCTTATCAAGCACCCCAATGGGTGCTTTTTTTATGTCCTTTTTTGACTAAAAAATTGATTCAGCAACACTTTTGATTCCTCTTCTAACACACCTGCACTCAAAGCTGTTTTTGGATGTAAAGAAACGGCGGCTTGTAAAAAGCCCCTCTTAGGGTCTAAAGCTCCGACCACCACACGTTTAATCTGTGCCCAATACAATGCTCCTGCACACATCACACAGGGTTCAAGGGTCACATAAAGTGTACAATCTATCAAATACTTTCCGTTTATAAAATGAGCGGCAGAAGTGATAGCCTGCATTTCAGCATGAGCGGTCACATCATTGAGCCTTTCAGTGAGGTTGTGCGCGCGAGCAATGATCCTCCCATTTTGAACTATCACTGCACCCACTGGAACTTCATCAGTTTCCATCGCTTTTTGAGCCTCACCCAAGGCCTGGCGCATAAAGAATTGATCTTCTTTAGTCATCTACCAAAAATACAGAATATCGTAGTGTCCTCTTTAAATAGAAAACTGAAAAATCAATTTTGTGAAGATTTCATTAAAAAAAGACACTAAAAAATTATAATTAAAGGGTATAAATGTGGTTTGGTAAACTATTGAAAGTGATGAATTTTTGAACTCTATTTGGGAAAAGGGTATGAATTAAGTTTGAATTTATATTTTTACTAAAATCACCACTTATGGCTTCGCAAAAGCGGCTTTTTTTATTAGATGCCTATGCCCTAATTTTCCGAGGCTATTATGCCTTTATAAAAAATCCAAGAATCAATTCTCAAGGCATGGATACATCTGCCATTATGGGCTTTATGAATTCCTTGTTAGACGTTATCAATCGTGAGCGACCAGACCATATGGCCGTTTGTTTTGATAAAGGCGGGTCAGTGGCTAGAACTGAACAATTTGCTGAATACAAAGCCAATAGAGATGAAACCCCTGAAGCAATTCAAGTTGCTGTTCCTATTATTCATAACATCCTAAAAGCCATGAAAATCCCAGTCATTGAAAAAGAGGGATTTGAAGCTGATGATATTATTGGCACCTTAGCAAAACAGGCTGAGAAAGAAGATTATCAGGTGTTTATGATGACTCCTGACAAGGATTTTGCTCAATTGGTATCTGAAAATATTTTCATGTATCGACCCGCCAGAATGGGCAATGGCATTGAGGTTTGGGGTGTCCCAGAAGTGTGTGAAAAATTTGAAATTGAAAATCCCCTCCAAGTCATTGATTATTTAGGAATGATGGGAGATGCTGTTGACAACATTCCCGGATTACCTGGTGTTGGAGATAAAACAGCAAAAAAATTTATCAAGCAATTTGGAAGCATGGAAACCCTTTTAGAAAACACAGACCAACTGAAAGGGAAACTTAAAGAAAATGTTGAAACACATAAAGAACAAGGGCTGCTCTCAAAAGAGTTAGCTCGAATTTTATTAGATGTCCCAGTCCATTTTGACGCAGAAAGTTATGCTTTGAGTGAACCTGATTTTGAAAAGGTAAATGCTCTTTTTGATACTCTTGAATTTAGACGGATTAAGGAAAGGTTTGCTAAATTATTTCAAGTAGAAAAGGATAGTCTACAAGAAACAAAAAAAGTAACAAATACTACACCTAAGGCTCCATCAGAGGGGCAACAATTTGATCTTTTTACGCCTCCTGGGGGCGGATCAGCAGATCAAAATAGTCATAAAGAGGTTTTAGAAAATGATCAATATTCACATCATTATCAGCACGTAACAACTGCTCGTGGGAGAGCATTATTACTCGAAGCGCTTCTAGAACAAACGCAAGTTTGTTTTGATACTGAAACTACAGGTTTGAAAAGCTTAGAAGCCGAATTAGTGGGTATTGCTTTTTCGTGGGTTTCTGGTAAAGGCTATTATTTAATTCTTCCACCAGATCAAGTTGAGACTAAAACTATATTAGGTGATTTTAAACCCTTTTTTGAAAATAAATCTATTGAGAAAATTGGACACAATTTAAAGTATGACCTAAAGGTTTTAAGAAAATATGACATTTTAGTTTCAGGTCCTTTTTTTGATACAATGGTAGCGCACTATTTGATTAATCCTGACATGCGTCACAATATGGATATATTAGCTGAAACTTATCTTCATTATAAACCACAACCAATCACATCGCTCATTGGCAAAAAGGGTGCTAACCAAGGAAGCATGAGAGATGTCCCACTAGATTTGCAAACAGAATATGCAGTTGAAGATGCTGATGTCACTTTGCAGTTAAAAGAACATTTTCAAAAAGAATTAGAATCATCACAAACCCTATCCCTTTTTAAAGAGGTTGAATTGCCTTTGATGGAAGTCCTAACTGAAATGGAAAGCGATGGTATAACTGTAGATGCTTCCTATCTAAACGAATTCTCAAAAACATTAGCAACTGACATTGCAACCATAGAGAAACATATTTTTAAAGCTGCTGATGAGACCTTTAATATCGCCTCACCTAAGCAACTTGGCATTATTCTTTTTGAAAAATTAAAGCTAATTGATAAACCGAAAAAAACCAAAACAGGACAATATTCAACAGCAGAAGATGTTTTGTCCTATTTGGCAAAAGAGCACGACATAGTTGCTCAAATATTGGATTGGCGCTCTTTACAAAAATTACAAAATACCTATGTATCGGTGCTCCCCAAAGAAATAAACCCTCAAACAGGAAGAGTTCATACCGTTTATAATCAGGCAGTTGCAGCTACTGGAAGACTAAGTAGCAACAATCCTAATTTACAAAATATTCCTATTAGAACACCAAGAGGGCAACAAGTTAGAAAAGCCTTTATTGCCAAGTCTGATGACTATGTTTTGATGGCTGCAGATTATTCTCAAATTGAATTACGAATTATTGCTGCCTTAAGCAAAGATCCTGAAATGATTCAAGCTTTTCAGAATAACGAAGATATACATACAGCAACAGCAGCAAAAGTATTCGATGTTGACCCCAAAGACGTCTCACGTGCGCAAAGGAGTCATGCAAAGACGGTAAATTTTGGAATAATCTATGGCGTGTCTGCTTTTGGGCTAAGTCAACAGACAGACCTTACAAGAAGTGAATCAAAAGCTTTGATTGAAACCTATTACGCGACCTATCCAACTTTGCGGAATTATATTCACGATCAAGTAGATTTTGCCCGTGAAAATGGATATGTGGAAACTGTTTTAGGCAGAAGACGTTATTTGCAATCAATCAATTCTCAAAATGCGGTGGTGAGAGGTGCAGCAGAACGCAATGCTGTGAATGCTCCTATCCAAGGAAGTGCAGCTGATATTATCAAGTTAGCGATGATAGCCATTCAGAAAAAATTGACTCATGAGCAGTGGGCCTCTAAAATGTTGTTGCAAGTTCATGACGAACTAGTTTTTGAAGTTCCTAATGAAGAAGTTGAACCTTTAAAGAAAATGGTCAAAGAAGCCATGGAAGGTGCTTTTTCATTAGAGGTTCCTTTGGTTGTAGACATTGGAGTGGGAAAAAATTGGTTAGAAGCCCATTAGCTCTCTTTTATTTACAAAGAGCATAAAAAAATACAGCTCAAAATTTTACAAAAAAATATATAATTGTACATTTGCAGCCCGTAAATGAAATTTAATATTTTATTAAAGCATACAAATTGTGAATACACTGTTATATAAAACTATTGCTGCAAATGCATCAACCGTAAACAAAGAATGGGTTTTGATTGATGTAGATGGTCTCCCATTAGGAAGATCAGCAAGCATCATTGCTAACTATTTAAGAGGTAAGCATAAGACTAATTATACTCCTCATGTTGACTGTGGTGACAATGTGATTGTGGTGAATGCTGCAAACATTACTTTGAGTGGCAAGAAGTGGGAGCAGAAACAGTATATTCGTCACACTGGCTATCCAGGGGGTCAGCGTTCTTTAAATGCTACACAAGCTCATGCTAAAAACCCTACCCGAATTATGGAAAATGCAGTGAAAGGGATGTTGCCTAAAAACAAACTTGGGGCTGCTTTGTTTCGTAATTTAAAGGTTTATGCAAATGCGAATCACCCTCATGAGGCTCAAAACCCAAAGACAATTAATCTTACTGAATTAAAATAATCAATGGAAGTAACGCACACAATTGGTCGAAGAAAAACCTCAGTAGCGCGCATTTATTTGCAAGAAGGAAAGGGAGCTATTTCGGTCAATCAAAAAGATTATAAAAACTATTTTCCAACTCCAACTTTACAGTATAAAATTGAGCAGCCATTTGCTCTTACTAGTACTGCTGGGTCTTACGACCTAAAAGTTACGGTTAAAGGGGGTGGTGCCAATGGTCAAGCAGAAGCAGTTCGTTTGGCCATATCTAGAGCCTTATGTAAACTCAATGAAGAGCATCGTTCAGCTCTCAAGCCTGAAGGTTTACTCACTCGTGATCCGAGAATGGTAGAACGTAAAAAATATGGCCAGAAAAAAGCTAGAAAGAAATTTCAATTTTCTAAAAGATAAGTATTGGTTTTACTATTGTAAAACCCCGTTCATTCATTTATTAACCCGTTGTCTAAACCGCTAAGTCGGATGTTAGTTTAGCATCTAAACAAGACCCTAGTCTTGTTGCTATACTTTGAGAACGTAAACTAAAAACTATGACACAAACAGATGTAAATGATCTTCTAAAAGCAGGAGTTCATTTTGGACACTTAACGCGCAAATGGAATCCAAATATGGCTCCCTATATATATATGGAGCGCAATGGAATCCACATTTTCAATCTTTACAAAACGGTAGCAAAACTAGACGAGGCTAACAAAGCACTAAGCAAATTGGCCGCTTCTGGAAGAAAAATACTATTTGTTGCCACCAAAAAACAAGCTAAAGATATTGTAGCAGAGCATGCTAATAAAGTAAACATGCCCTACATAACAGAACGATGGCCTGGTGGTATGCTTACCAACTTTGTAACCATTCGTAAAGCTGTTAAAAAAATGGGGGCCATTGATCGAATGAAAAAAGATGGTACTTTTGAAACACTTTCTAAAAAAGAACGCTTACAAGTAGACAGGCTGCGTTCAAAGTTGGAGAAAAACCTTGGTTCCATTTCTGAAATGACGCGACTCCCAGGGGCAATATTTATTGTAGATACAACACGTGAGCACATTGCTGTAAAAGAGGCTCAAAAACTGAAGATTCCTATTTTCGCCATGGTCGACACTAATTCTGATCCAAGAACGGTTGATTATGTTATTCCATCAAATGATGATGCTTCGAAGTCAATTAGTAAAATTTTAGGCTTAGTAACTGATGCCATTGCAGAAGGTTTAGAAACTCGCAAAAACGAAAAAGAAGGCTTTGACGCTCAAGACGCAGAAGGAATGGCTGCTGCTGAGAGTGCCTCTAATAAAACCGATGTTTCTTCGACTGAAACAGCTCAAGTGGAAGTGACAGAAGAGCAGAAAGCTGCTCCAGAAGCAAGTACTTCTGAAAATACGGAAGAGGTTAAAAAAACTGATTCAAAAGAAGAAACTACAGAAAAGTAATTAAAAATATAAATACTATTAATTGTGAAAATAACTGCATCAGAAGTAAATAAGCTACGGCAAGCAACCGGAGCAGGAATGATGGATTGTAAAAAAGCATTAGTTGAAGCTGAAGGTGACTTTGACAAAGCAGTAGAAAATCTAAGAAAGAAAGGGCAAAAAGTAGCTGCAAATCGTGCAGATAGAGCATCTTCTGAAGGAGCTGTATTAGCCAAAGTCAATACTGAACAAAACGCTGGTGTTCTTGTCTCTCTCAATTGTGAGACAGACTTTGTAGCAAAAAATGAATCTTATCTGGAATTGGCAACAAGCCTAACTGAATTAGCCTTGGGCCATGATACATTGGATTCCTTTTTGACCGCTTCTATTGATGGAATGACAGTTGCTGAAAAGCTCATTGAACAAACAGGTGTGATTGGCGAGAAGATTGAAATTGGCGGCTTCAAACGTATTGAAGCCCCTTTTGTAGGATCTTATATTCATGCAGGAAATAAAATTGCTACTTTAGTTGGATTGTCTGCTTCGGTTGAAAAGTCTACTGAGGTAGCTAAAAATGTAGCAATGCAAGCTGCTGCAATGAATCCTATTGCGCTTGATGAAACTGGAGTTGATGCTGCAATCATCGAAAAGGAAATCGAAATTGCTAAAGATCAATTGCGACAAGAAGGTAAACCTGAAGCCATGTTAGACAATATCGCTAAAGGGAAATTAAAGCGCTTTTTTAAAGACAATACGCTCATTAATCAAGCATTTATTAAAGACAGCAAACTCTCTGTCAATCAATATGTAAAGGGAGAAGATGATGCTCTTGAAATTACTGCTTTTGAACGTGTTGCTCTGGTTTAGCTGCTGATTCATTTGTACCATACATAACCCGTTATTGCACTAACGGGTTTTTTATACCTTTATTTTTATGAATCAAAACCTACAACGTTGTTCATGGTGTTTAGGAGATCCTCTTTATATAAAATATCATGACCTAGAATGGGGAAAACCTGTTTATGAAGATCAAAAGCTTTTTGAATTTTTAATCTTGGAAACTTTCCAAGCAGGTTTAAGCTGGATTACTATTCTTCGTAAAAGAGAAAATTTCAGAGAGGCTTTTGACAATTTTGATTATCTAAAAGTAGCCTCATATAATACTGAAAAGTTAGAACTCTTAATGCAAAACAAGGGCATCATAAGGAATCGCTTAAAAATATATGCTGCAATGAACAATGCTCAAGCTTTTCTAGAGGTTATACGTCAAGAAAAGAGTTTTTCAAATTATATCTGGCAATTTGTAGAGGGAAAACCAATCCAAAACCAATACCGTTCAATGGAAGAAATTCCTGCCTATACACCCCTAGCAGAAAAAATCAGCAAAGACTTAAAACAAAGAGGTTTTAAATTTGTTGGCCCTACCGTGATTTATGCCCATATGCAGGCTACGGGTATGGTCAATGACCACGTGATGAGTTGTTTTCGCAATAAAGAAATTCAACAATCTTAGAAAGGGAGATCGTCGTCAACCTCTTTTGCCTCGTCATCTGCGGGTTGAAAAGATTCTGGGGGTGGCATAGGTGGCATTTCTGAAGCTGCATTTGTTTGAGCCTCTATACGCCAACCTTGAACAGAATTAAAATATTTGGTTTCTCCCTGTGGGTTGACCCACTCTCTTCCTCTAAGATTTATGCCAATAGTAACTGTTTGGCCCACCTGATGGCTATTCAAAAGTTCACACTTATCTTGTATAAATTCAACTAAAATATGCTGAGGATATTGTTCTTCTGTAGTCACTACAACCTCTCTTTTTCTAAAACCGTTAGTGCCATAGGTTTTTGTTTCGTCGATCCATTTAATTTTTCCTGAAATTTCCATATTGTAGAACTCTTAGTTAGCAAAAATAACAAAACTTTCTAGGCAAAAAGTTCACTTTTTTGCTTTTTAATTCAATTCTGTCAAATCCTTTATCTTCGTGTTAAATCAATGTAGATCTTTTGGTTAATCGACTAAAAAAAGGGATTAAAAACGGATGGCTTTGGGCGGCTTTTGCTATTGTTGGGCTTATTGTTTGGAACACCAATATGCTCTTTCGTCAAATGCGCGCTGAGGAAAGAGAAAAAATGGAGTTGTGGGCCATGGCACAAGAAGAGTCTATTCAAAACACAAACTTGAGTAACTTAACCTTTGAAGTGTTACAGCAAACTGGCGGAAACCCTATGATCCAAGTCAATGAGTCAGGCCAAATACTACAGTTTCGAAATATTGATTGGAATGCAGAGGAGTCAGATTCTATAGCGCTGAATCAAATCTTAGAAAAGATAAAAAAGGAAAATCCTCCTATTTTAATACAATATAGGAATGACGCAGGAGAGTTGCTTATCAATCAGAAGTTGTATTATGGTAATTCAGAATTATTAAAAAAATTACAATACTATCCTTTAGCCCTTTTGCTTATTATTTTTCTTTTTGGTGCTGTTGTGTATTTTGTTTTCAAAACAGCTCAAATTGCCGAACAAAATAGACTATGGGCTGCCATGGCAAAAGAAACAGCGCATCAAATTGGAACCCCATTAACCTCAATTTTAGGATGGCTTACTCTTTTAAAAGAAAAAGATCCTGAAGCGATGGCCCTATTAGAAATTGAAAAAGATGTAGACCGGCTTAAAGTTATTTCTGAACGATTTTCTAAGGTAGGATCTCTTCCTGAGCTAAACGACCAAGATCTGATTAGAGTAGTACAACAGACGGTTTCTTATCTTCAAAAAAGGACCTCTTCAAAAGTGGAGTTTACTACTTCTTGGCCTACAAAATCCATCGTACTAAAACTCAATGAACAACTTTTAAGTTGGACCCTTGAAAACCTAATCAAAAACGGCATAGATGCAATGAAAGGCAAAGGGAAATTGGGAGTCTCAATTGGATTAAAAGGAGATCAAGCAGAAATTTTAGTTTCAGATACTGGCGCTGGAATTAGTCGAGAAAACAGTTCAAAAATATTCAATCCGGGGTTTTCTACTAAAAAAAGAGGATGGGGGCTTGGCCTTTCTTTGGCAAAGAGAATTGTGGTTGACTATCACAAAGGAAAAATTGGTATAAAAAAAACAGTGCTTGGAAAAGGAACTGAAATTCAAATTTTACTCCCTAAAAAATAATTTCAAGTCAAGTTTTGAAAAGCTTTAGCAATTGCACCAGCTGTTTGAGCCAGTTGCTCTGGTGTGGCCTCAATTTTTGATTGAAATGTAGCATCTGTCATTGCTTGAAGAGGAATTAAGTGTACATGAACATGAGGCACTTCAAGACCAATAATACTCATTCCCACTCGTTTACATGGTATTGTTTCTTGAATAGCTAGAGCTACTTTTCTCGAAAAGAACATCAGTTTTTGATAGTCAGCCTCAGATAAATCAAGGAACTTATCCTTCTCTTTTTTTGTAACACATAATGTGTGTCCCGTTTGGTTAGGATTAATATCTAAAAAAGCGAAGCAATGTTCGTCTTCTGCAATTTTATGACAAGGAATTTCTCCAGCAATAATTTTTGAAAATATACTAGCCATTTAAGTTCTTGAAATTGATAAAATTTCAAAAGTGATAGTGCCATTAGGAACACTAATTGCGGCTTGATCTCCCACTTTTTTTCCTA
Organism: Flavobacteriaceae bacterium; assembly: GCA_016779985.1. Classification (GTDB taxonomy): domain Bacteria; phylum Bacteroidota; class Bacteroidia; order Flavobacteriales; family Flavobacteriaceae; genus JADHMP01. Next base: position 12,447 of record JADHMP010000005.1, on the reverse strand, counting down.
GTAATCCCTTTCCAATAGGAGAATCAACCGAAATTTTACCTGACTTAAGGTCAGCCTCACTTTGGGCTACTAAGGTATATTCCATTGTAGCTCCATTGGCAACATTTTTGACCTTTACTGTTGAAAGGACTAAAACTTTTGAAGTGTCTAATTGAGATTCATTTATGATACGCGCATTAGCAAGAACTTCTTCTAGTTTAGAAATTTGCATTTCTAACATCCCTTGAGCTTCTTTGGCGGCATCATATTCTGCATTTTCACTTAAATCACCTTTGTCTCTTGCCTCAGCAATAGCTTGTGATGCTTTAGGACGCTCTACATCTTTGAGATGATTGAGTTCCAGTCTCAATTTTTTTAAGCCTTCTTCTGTGTAGTAGGATACTTTACTCATAACTTTTTCGTTTTATTAAAAGACAGGGCTTTTTTGCTTGATGTATAGCTAACAAATGTACAAAAATGAGGTGGTACAGTAAAATTTGTATTTGTTTTTGGGTCTTTCTCCTCTGTTGCACAAGTTGTTCTAAGAATACCATTGAACGCAACCCATATATACCCAATTCACCCGTTAATTATCAGCTCAACTTACGTCTTCCTTCCAATAACGCACTGAATTTTGCCGGAGGTGGACTATTAATTAATGATATTGGGCTCAACGGTGTATTGGTGTTCAATTTAAATGGAAACTCTTTTTTAGCCTGGGAGGCTACCTGTCCCAACCACTCTATAGAAAGCTGTTCTGCTCTTAAATTAGAAGGCGTTTTAGCTGTGTGTAGCTGCGAGTCCTATCAATATAGTCTTGCCACAGGGCAGTTGCTCAATCCCTCTCAAGAAAACAATACCCCTTATAATTTACTTTTTTATCAAATTCAAAAAACAGGAGATGTAATATATATTTCGAATTAATTTTTTTTTGACAGATGAAATCATTTTTTCTTTGCCTCATTTTTATCTCAATCCTACTTTTTTCCGTTCCACTTATGGGGCAACAATTGACGGTTGACCCGAGCCCAGGAAAAAAAGAAGAAACAAGTTTTAAAGTTCGTTTTCTCAGATCGGTATTGGTAGGTTTCAATAGTATTGGTCATTTGACTTTGACAGGATCAGGCCTCATTAGTTTGCGCTATAGTGCTAAAAAAGGCAGTGTTACTGAATTTGATGTTTTCTCCTCTGCTTCTCCTCTTTTCTTGAAAAATAATGACCAATTGAATGCTGCCTCACACCTTCTTAACCCTGTGGGTGGTCTGGCTAACGCAAGCCTTCGTTTTTCTTATCCACTTAAAGTCAAAGAAAATAAGGTCTCGAAAATAGCTTTACGAACAGGGCTAAAATTGATTGAAGCATTTCCCATAAAAGCAATTGATGGAAATTATTTTTTAGACCAATACCTCGAACTAGGGTGGAGCTTTCAAAACTTGATTACTGAAAATCCGATGGACAACGAAAGTCTCTACTTTCTAGCCTATCCACATTTGTTCGTTCACCATAGTGATTCAGAGCAACGCAACTCCTTTTTTGGCACAAATCTACCTCCAACAGCTCTGGGCTATGGTTTTGAAGTTGGCCTGAATTATAACAAACGTCTTCATCTTAGCTTGACGGGAAGTCAATTTGTAAATGCTGACAGTGTTGATCTACAAAAATTTGTTGTGGCTATAGGTGTTGCTTTTCAATTTTAAAATAAGACTCTAATTCCTACTAAAAAATTGATCCCAGCCTGTGGATAAAAACCGGCACCTTCAATCGTTTTTATTTGAGCTGCAACTGACCAATCATCATCATAGGTGTAAAAATAGCCATTGGATTCATATAGGGTATTGAATATATTATTTATTAAAAGTAAAAATTGAACCTCTTTTGCCCAACTTAGCTTTTGAAAAAGGTAGGTTGCATTGAGATCTGAAGTGAAATAGGCATCTAGTACTGAATTTTCAGAATCAATATTTCCCATATATTGCTTCCCAACATATTTAGACAACAGGCCTATTTGGAACGTTGTAGAGGGAGCAAAAATAAAAGCGTTTCCAGCTACAACAGATGGTGAATAGGAAAGGTTTGTGGCCCCTAAATTCTCAATATTACCATCTCTTTGAAATTTAAAATCTAAGTTTTTATTTTGACTCAATGCCACATTTGGCTGCCATAACCAAAGTGGAGAAAACTTTATTTTAGCATCGATTTCTATTCCAATTCTTCTACTTTTTCCTACATTTTCTCTAATAGGATATCCCACTTCATCTAAAGCTCCTGTTAAAACCAATTGATCTTTGTATTGCATCCAATAAAGGTTTGCTTGCCAATTGATCTGTTCCGTTTCTTTGCGCAAGCCTAATTCAAAATCATGAAGGGTTTCTGGTTTTGGATCTCCATTTTCATAATCTGTTCGGTTTGGTTCTCGTTGGGCCTTGGCATAAGAGCCATACCAGCGTTGGTTTTCTGAAGTTTTGTAGGTCAATCCTAATTTTGGGTTAAAAAAAGTAAAAGATTCATTTACATTAAAATCTCGAGGGCCATTCAATGTACCATTGGTTTTATAAGTGATATGTCTCAATTGAAGGTCAACATAGGCATTCCATTTTTCAGAGATTAAGTAGTTAAGTTTAGAAAATCCGCTCGTTTCTCTCTTGATTGAATTACTTTCATAAAAATGATGCCTAGGAAGTACATTTCCTGCCATCTGCGCCCAAACCAATTCCCCAAAATGATCTCCATCATAAGAGCTATAAAGACCCCCAATATTTAATTTAATTTTTTCGATGTCGTATTGCAGCCCTACAGTGGTTACATAATAATCATTGTCTAACCATTTTTTAGTTACGTTTTCGGTAGTATTGATGGTCTGATTCCCTAACCTATAGGGCGAGAGTTGCAGATAATCAAAATTTGTATTGCTGCCGAAGCTAATATTTTGGTTATACCACAAGTCATTATACTCTTCATAAAAACCGCGCCCATGAGTATAATTCAAGCCTAATGAAAATGTCCATGCATCACTTAAAAACTCCTTCCAATGGAACTGAAAATGATCTTGGGCATAATTATCAACTTGATTGTCATAATAATCGCTTATGACTCCTTGATTGTCATATATTTCACCTGCAGGGTTATAGGTTCTTTCATTTTTTAGGGTTTCTGTATCCAGGCCATACCAAGCTTGGTAAGTGATTTCATGACCCCCAAAAAATACTCCTTTGAGCAACCTTTTCTCATCTTTATAGGCCATTTGAAAAGTGTAACCATTTAAGTTAGAACTTGCCCGGTCGATATATCCCTCTGAATTAATTTTGGAAAGTCTGCCAGAAAAAACAAAATGATTCTTTAATAAACCTGTTGAAAATCGAAAAGTGTTTTTTTGAGTATTAAAAGAACCTGCACTAGAGGCAATTTCAGCAAAAGCATCTGCAGACATAAAATCGGTTTCAAGATTTAAACTAGCCCCAAAAGCACCAGGCCCATTAGTAGAGGTTCCTACTCCTCTTTGTAACTGAAAAGATTGAATAGATGAGGCCACATCAGGTAGATTGACCCAATAAGTGCCTTGTGATTCAGCATCATTGTAGGGAATTCCATTGATTGTAATATTAATACGAGTGGCATCACTCCCTCTTACACGAATTCCGGTATAACCAATGCCTGCTCCAGCATCACTAGTGGTCACCACGCCAGGCAAATAGTTTAACAGTATAGGAATGTCCTGCCCTAAATTTCTGACAGCCAGTTCTTCTTTTGTCAGATTAGAAAAAGTGACGGGAGTATCTTTTTCTGCACGAAGCCCTTGCACTTGAACTTCTTGCAAGGAAATGGTAGACAATGAATCTTGTTGCTGTTGTGCTATTAGTGGAGGTACTTGAATCAGTAGAAGTCCAAAAATAAAAAAATGTACTAGTTTCATTCGAATTAAATTTTATTCGAATAAAAGGGGTTATTATTCTTTGGATTATATAATAAATTAAACTTAATTTTCCCTTGGCGGCATTACCCGCCCAGGTTCAATGGGTATGATCTCAGCCCACATGGGCACCCCTTTGAGATGGCATAAAAGTATAAAAAAATTAGTCCCTCAACAAATCTGTGATTTTTTTTACGGGATGAAATGTTTGTTTTGGAACTTCAACAAAAAAAGTATTCCAATGTGCCATGCCTCCATTCCATAAACCAGGCCATTCTAATGCTTTAATTTTTTTGGGGCCAATTGTTTTATGAGTAATCATATAGCGTTGGTCATCGCTAAACTCGTGGAGTGCAAATTTTTCTCCATTAACATCTGTAATCGCGCAAACCATCAGTACGGGGTTGAAATGTGTTGTGTTTTGAATAAGACTATGGTAATCAGCAGATTTTGAATCCAATTCTACTCCTTCAATAATTTGGAGGTGACGCCCTCTTTTGGAATGCACCCAAAAAGGACCTCCACCTGCTTTTCCCTCATTTTTAATCATACCGCAAACTCGAAGTGGACGGTGTAAATAATCTTTTAACTTTTCGTGAGGTGGCTTACCTTCTGATTGGAGCTCGAAAGTTTTATCGAAGTGTTCGTGTATAAAATTAACTATAGGGCTGTAGTCAATGTTTTGTTTTTGGTTATCAAGATCTTTGAGATGTTTGAAAATTTCTTTCTGTATTTGAAGAGTAATACCTCCCAAAATTTGCATCCACTGAATTGTAGTATTGTTTAATTCACCCCATTGAATATTATCAATATTTTTAAGCCAAACAAAATTAGTGTTCATTTGATTTAGATTTTCTAATAAAGCCCCATGGCCTCCTTTTCTAAAAAGAAGTTGCTCTTGCTCATCTCTAACCCATTTGTTTTGGAGATCTAGCACTGGAGTATCAGTCAGCGGATGTTGATAAGAATAAGAAATCTCTAGCGTTGCTTGCTTCGAGTTTAAATACAGTTCTGCTAATGTCTCAAAGGTTTTACGATGCTCTTTGTCAATGGTAAAATGCAACTTGATTTTTTGATTTTTTGGAGCAATATTCAATGCTTCTTCTAAATGGGCTTCAAATGGGGTGAATGCGTTTCCTTTTTCATCGGAGAAAAAAGTGATTAGCCCCTTGGGTAAATGACTATAGGCTAAGTGATTCTCATTCAGGAGAACATCTATAAAGGCATCAAAAAAAGAATCCCCTTCTAAATCAAATAGCCCTGCATGATCAAATAAATAGCCATGAATATTCGCATAAAAAGGAAATCTTTTCAAGTTGATGATGAACTTTTTAAAGTCTTTATTTTCAGGGTAGTCCAAAAATTGTTTAAAATTAAAATGTGGTTTTCTTTTTTCGTTCCAATACTGATATAAATCGCTAAACATTCTACTAGCCGCTCCTGAAGCAGGCACAAATTTTTGCCATGAATGAGAGCTATTTTGCTGTTGAAAATTGCGTAGGGCAATTTCCTGGTTTTTTGATGAGAGTTGATGAATACCGTCACCGACTACGGCTACTTCTAGTGTATTTAAAGTCTGAGGGCCTTTTTTCAACTGTTCTTCTTGACGAAGAATCAATTCAAGAGAACGTCCTAGATCTGCCATTCGAATTTGATCTTTTTCAGTAAGCATAGTGATTTTTTAAAAGATTTTGAACCGCTTCAGTAGCCTGCTTTAGACGGTTTTTGTGTGACCCCTTTAAACAAGTGTAGGGAAAATGATTTTCAACTAACGTTTTTTCAAAGTAGTCAAACATGGTTTCTCTTTGATTTGGTCGGTCTCTCAAATCGTCTTTTTCCCACGGAATGTCAGGTGATGTCAATAAATAATAATCATAATTTACTCCTTGAGCCCATTGATTCAATTGGGGGCTTGAGTACCCATCAAAGTGGGTTTCAGACCATACTTTAGTTACCCAAATGTTAGTGTCACAAAAAAGGACTTTATTGGCTTTTTGTAAAGCCTTGTTCTCTGCTTCCATTTGACCAATTGCTATTGTGTGCAAATCTTCTAATGAACAGACTTCTTGTGTATTATCCCATTTCTGCTGAAGAAATTCTCGGGCAAATTCGGGCACCCACTCTGTATGAAATGCTTCAGCCAAAGCTGCTGCAATGGTTGTTTTCCCCGAAGATTCAGGACCGTATAAAACTACTTTTACACAATTGTTGTCTTGTTGAGATAGTGTCTTTTCCATTGCAAATAGCCTAAGGTTGCTAAGAACGTAAATATAATATATTGTAAGCTGCTAATTGTTAACCCTTTGTAAAAATAAAGAGGTATTGAAATCAAGTCACCAACAATCCAAAAGAGCCAATTTTCAATTTTTCTTCTAGCCATTAGCCACATACCTACAAAAAATATTCCTGTAGTTATTGTATCTACGATTGCTGTAACATTGTTCCACTTATTGAAAATTGAATAAACTATTGTGATAAATACTACTGTTAGCAAAAAAAGAATAATTACTATTTTCCAATCTTTTAGAGAGGATCGAGTCACGGGGTGACGTATTTGCCCCTCCTGTTTGCGGGTCCAATAATACCAACCATAGAGACTCATGTAGAAATAGTATGCATTGATTATCATGTCACCCAACAATTCAAATTGCCATAATAAATAAACATAAATTGAGGTTGAAATAAGGCCAGTGGGAAAAACCCACACATTGTTTATTCTAGAATATAAAACACTGGCAATGCCAAACAAAGCTGCAATGCTTTCTAAAAATATTTGGGAAGTAGAATAATCTAAGTAGGGGCCAAAAAAAAATTCTGTCAGAGAGCTTTCTATTGAAATGTTAAAAATCTGCAACATAATCACTGCGATCACCTTTTACTATTTTGATATGCATCATACAAGCCATTTCCTGTTCAAAAAGGACCTTTATTTCTGAAGTCAAATATTTCATTAAGGTATCATAATCTCCATAGATTTGGGTACTTAAGGGTGTTTCCTTAATGATAAAGTTTGACCCTCTAAGTGTTTTTATGAATTCTTTAATTGAGGTACGAAAATCGTCTTTTAAAGGGGTCAATGTAAGTTCAACAGAAATCTTCATAATTTAACATTTATAGCTTTGGCAAGAGTAACACAATAATCTTTAAAATCAAAAAAGTGTAACTTGAAGTTAAATATTTTGTTCTTGATGTTGACATGTCCTTTTCCAACTTTTGTTTCAGATGAAAAGGGCTGAATATAAATTTGTTCAGCAAAATGTGTTCCAGCTGTATTAAACACTTTGTATATGGCCTCTTTGGCAGTCCAAAAATGAGTGTAGTAGTGCATTTTGTTTTCTTGAGTAGTATTGTCAATTTCCTTTTGATGCATAAATCTTGGCGCAATTTGTATTATCTTTTGTTGATAATGTTCTACGTCAATACCAATGGGAGAATTTGCAATTACAATAGCTGCAATGTTTTTGGTATGACTAATGGAGATAAAACGTCCATCAGTTAAATAGGGAGCACCGTTAGCTTCATATTGATGTATTTGAGGAGCAATACCATGCTGATTTAATAGTTGTCTAACAGCTAGGTAGCCTTTTCGATGAGAATCACTTTTTCTTTCAGAAAGACGGTTTTGCGCTTCTTTGGAAAGTGATAAGCCTTTTTTCAATTCGTTTTCACTTTCTGTAATTTGCCACAACATCATTTCAGTGGTTGAGTCAATAACTTCTTTATGGGTGATAGGCATTTGATTTTCGTAGAAAGATTGTAATTTTGCTGATTCAAACAAAGATACAACTATGGAAACGAAAATGACCCAACCGAGTTCTTACAAAGTGAAAGACATCGGTCTTGCCTCGTGGGGGAGAAAAGAAATTACTTTAGCTGAAAAAGAAATGCCCGGGCTGATGGCTTTAAGGGAGGAATATGGCCCTTCTCAGCCATTAAAAGGAGCTCGAATTGCAGGTTGTTTGCATATGACAATTCAAACTGCTGTGCTCATAGAAACTTTGGTGGCCCTTGGCGCTGAAGTTACTTGGAGCTCTTGTAATATTTTTTCTACTCAAGACCATGCTGCTGCAGCTATTGCAGAGGCAGGTATAGCTGTTTATGCTTGGAAAGGAATGAACGAAGAAGAATTTGACTGGTGTATAGAACAGACCCTTTTCTTTGGAGAAGAAAGACAACCTCTAAATATGATTTTAGATGATGGAGGTGATTTGACTAATATGGTATTAGATCGTTACCCTGAACTTATAGAAAATATTAAGGGCCTTTCTGAAGAAACAACTACTGGTGTTCATCGTCTCTATGAACGAATGAAAAATGGAACACTACCCCTCCCTGCCATCAACGTTAATGACTCAGTTACTAAATCAAAATTTGATAATAAATACGGATGTAAAGAAAGTGCCGTAGATGCCATAAGACGCGCTACAGACGTGATGCTTGCTGGAAAAAGAGTAGTGGTTTGTGGGTATGGTGATGTGGGTAAAGGAACCGCTGCTTCGTTTAGAGGTGCAGGTGCCATAGTTACCGTTACAGAAATTGATCCTATTTGTGCTCTACAAGCTGCAATGGACGGTTATGAAGTTAAAAAATTGTCTACAGTAGTTGCCAATGCTGATATTGTTTGTACCGCCACGGGAAATAAAGACATTCTCAAAAAAGAATATTTTTTAGCCATGAAAGACAAGGCTATTGTATGCAACATTGGGCACTTTGATAACGAGATTGACATGGCTTGGTTGAATGAAAACTATGGCCATACGAAGTCAGAAATTAAACCACAAGTTGACTTATATACCTTAGAAGAAGGTAAACAACTGATTGTTTTAGCTGAAGGAAGATTGGTTAATCTAGGTTGTGCGACTGGCCATCCAAGTTTTGTCATGAGTAATTCATTTACTAACCAAACACTTGCTCAAATTGAGCTTTGGTTGCATGCAGATAATTATGAAAACAAAGTATATATGTTGCCAAAACACCTAGATGAAAAAGTTGCTGCACTCCATCTAGATCATTTAGGAGTTGAATTAGAGGCTTTATCTCAAGAACAAGCTGAATATATAGGAGTGACTGTGAAAGGGCCGTTTAAGCCAGAGTATTATCGATATTGATTCTTCTGGTTTGATGGTTATTCTTGTTTAAGCTTATACCAAAAAAAATCCTGCTTTTTAAGCAGGATTTTTTTATTCTTTTATTCAAGTACTTATGCCTCGAAGGGTTCTATAGAAACATACGACTTGTTGTCTTGCTTTTTGGTAAATTTTACAATACCATCAACTTTGGCATGGAGCGTATGATCCTTACCCAAGTAGACATTTTCGCCAGGACGGTGAGCCGTTCCACGTTGGCGTATAATAATATTTCCCGCTCGGGCTGCTTGTCCTCCGAAAATTTTAACGCCAAGACGTTTGGATTCTGATTCTCTTCCGTTTTTTGAACTTCCTACTCCTTTTTTATGTGCCATAGTAAGCTTATTTTAGTTATTTAGATAGTGCAGCAATTAAATCAGCTTTCTTCATTGAAGAAATCCCTTGAATACCTTTTGCTTTAGCCTCTTCTTTAAGTTGAGAAACGGTCATACTAGAAAAGTCTTTTGTAACTTCTTTTGGTGCTCCTTTCTTTACTGTTTCCTTTACTGGGGTAGCTTTTTTACCTGTAGAAACTGGTTTATTAGCCCCTTTTGTTTCTTCTTTAGGGTTTGTCGTAGTTTCTGGCTTTTTAGCCTTTGCGCCAGAAGCTGTAATTTTTTCAATCACTAGCTCAGTTAACGCTTGTCTGTGGCCATTTTTAACTCGATAGCCTTTTCTTCTTTTTTTCTTAAAAACAATCACTTTGTCTCCTTTGAGGTGATTGACTACTGTTGCTTCTACAGAAGCACCTGTGATAGCCGGGGCGCCAACAATAACCTTTTTTCCATCATCTAGAAGATAAACTTGGTCGAAGGAGACTTTTGCTCCTTCTTTATCAGCTAAGCGATGTACAAAAAGCTTTTGGTCTTTTGCAACTTTAAATTGCTGCCCTGCTATTTCTACAATTGCATACATGCTATATTATATTATTTTGGAGGGCAAATATACCATTTTCAAAAGAAATAACAAGCACTAATGTTTTATTAAATTAGGACTTTCTCAAACTGTATTTACCTGATCCTGTTAGGTAGAGTGCAATAAAACCTATGCAGAACAATAGCGCTTTTTCTTTTCCTTTAAAAGGATCGTCTGCATGGACAACAAAAGCTATAACTCCAGTAGTAATAATAGAAAAAATTAAAGCCAAGCGAGTACGATAGCCAAGTATAATAAAAATGGGTGCAATAAATTCACCCAACACGGTAAAAAGTAAGGACGGTATTGATCCTACGCCTAGAGGGTCGGCAAAATCAAAATTACCATTGATTAATTTCATCAATTTTCCATAGCCGTGTGTCATTAAACAGAGTGAAAAAGAAACGCGAAAAAACAATAAGGCAGTATTGATGTAAGATTTTTCAAGCATTGGATTTAAGTTTTGTTTTAAGAAAGTTACAAATTATATTGAAAACTTACTCAAAAAATAGGAGACAGTCTTTGAGAGCCCTTCTTCAAACTTTGTTTTGGGAGACCAGCCCAATTGCTGCTCGATTTTTGTGGTATTTATGGCATAGCGATAGTCGTGACCTAATCTATCTTCGACAAATTCAATTAAAGAGGTAGAACTGCCTTGAGGATTATTAAGTTTTTTGTCGATAATTTTAATGATCATTTCAACTAGATCAATATTTCTAATTTCATTGTTTCCACCAACAGCATAGGTTTCTCCATTTTTGCCTTTATGAAAGATAAGATCAATTGCTTTAGCATGGTCTTCCACATAGAGCCAATCTCGAATATTTTTCCCTGTGCCATAAACTGGCAATGGTTTTTGTTCCACAATATTTTTAATGAAAAGTGGAATTAGTTTTTCTGGGAATTGATGAGGCCCATAATTATTAGAACAATTTGACAATACCACTGGTAGCCCATATGTATGAAAATAAGCTCTAACAAAATGATCAGATGCTGCTTTGGAGGCAGAATAGGGTGAACGCGGATCATAAGCTGTTAGTTCAGAAAAACTCCCTTGATCCTCTAAGCTTCCAAAAACTTCATCTGTTGATATGTGATAGAAACGTTTGTTTTTCGGATGGTTACCCCAATGGTTTCTTGCTGTTTCTAGAAGGTTTAGTGTGCCCATTACATTGGTTGCCGCAAAACCTAATGGGCCTTTTATGGAATTGTCTACATGCGATTCTGCTGCTAAATGAATTACAGCGTCAAAATCATATTTATAAAAGATCTTTTGCACCGTTTTCCTTTCTCTAAGGTCTCCTTTTTCAAAATGATAATTCGGCGCATTTGATACCTCAGCAACATAGTTTAGATCTGCAGCATAGCTAAGAATATCAAAATTTATAATTTGATAATGTGGATATTTTTTTATAAACTCTAAAACAACATGAGAACCTATGAACCCCGCACCTCCAGTAATTAATATATTCTGTTTTTTAGCCATTAAATGTGTTCCAAACATTCCTTTAAGGCAGTTTGCCAATTGGGAATGGTCAAATGTAAGGTGTTTTCAAATCGGTTAGTGGATAAAACTGCATTTTTGGGTCTAGTTGCAATTGTAGGATAATCTTTGGTTTGTATAGGCTCAATTTTAACATCTAACCGCTGTTGAATTACAATTTCCTTTGCTAAATCATACCAAGACGCTTTGCCTTTATTAGCGAAATGGAAGCACCTAAATTTCCAAAAATCTGGATGCTCTATGTGTTTGAGTATGTTCCTAGCAAGTGAAAGTCCGGAAGTGGGCCGACCAAATTGATCATTCACCACCTGAATGGTCTTTTTACTTTTTGCTAAGTTTAATATAGTTTTTAGAAAGTTTTTCCCATAAGGGCTAAATAACCAAGAGGTTCTGACCACAACCGCATTGATATTTGAATCAAAAATAATCTCCTCTCCTTTTGCCTTTGATTGACCATAGATGCCTAATGGATTGTATTGATCTGTTTCTTTGTAAAAGGTTTTTATAGAACCATCAAAAACATAATCTGTAGAAAAATGAACTAATTTCAAGTTGTTTAATTCGCAAATTTCAACAATATTTTTTACGCCTTGAATGTTAATTATGTGCGCCTTTTCCTTCTCATTCTCTGCCTGATCAACAGCAGTATAAGCGGCACAATTTATTATCCCATCAAAAGATTTTTTTTTAAAAAAGGCTGACAAATTGTGACGATCAGTAATATCCATCTCCTCTTCATTAGCAAAGTGAAGGTTTATTCTAGGGAAGTTTGAATGTAAAGCTTTGAAACATCTTGCTAATTGACCATTGGCACCTGTAACAATATAATTAGGCATACAAATCTTCTTTGAAATCGAAAAGCCGTGCTTTTTCTATATATGGATGCTGCCGATCTTTATCTGATAGAATCCAATTTTTTTTGTCGAGTTTCCAATCAATGTTGAGAAATGGGTCATCAGGAGCTATACTTCCCTCACTTTGAGGATTGTAATATTGATCTACTTTATAGGTAAAAA
>JADHMP010000014.1:0-42026 GCA_016779985.1 Flavobacteriaceae bacterium | reverse complement strand
ATATGAAGGCAATTGATAAATAAAAATGGATTTTATGCTCCATATGGGTCAACTTTGTTGGAGCTGAGACTATTGAGAAAATAATTTTTGACTTGTAATAAGCCTCAAAGTATAAGGGGCAATTTAAAAAAGGTAAGCAGAGAGGAAGGGATTCGAACCCTCGATTCCGCGTTGACGGAATACACGCTTTCCAGGCGTGCGCCTTCGACCACTCGGCCACCTCTCTTTTAACACTTCGAATAAAGTGAAAATTTGTTGCTTTTGAAACTTTTTAAATACAAATTTTATGATTTCGAGAGCATAAAATCATGGAAGACTTCTTCCGCATTTTTTGTGGTCTGCGCGGCTACTTGTTCAACTGAAATTCCATAGCACTCTGCAACTGCTTGAGCCACATGAATCAAATAAGCACTTTCATTGCGTTTTCCCCTAAAAGGAGTGGGCGCTAAATAGGGAGAATCTGTTTCTAAAACGATATGCTCTAAATCAAATTCATGCAAAAATTTATTGATTTTACCATTTTTAAAAGTCACTACCCCTCCTATGCCTAGTTTGAGATTCAAGTCTATGGCACGCTGTGCATATACTTCTGTTCCTGTAAAGCAATGAAAAATCCCATATAATTCATCTCCTTTGTGTGTTTCCAAAACTTCAAAAACCTCTTCAAAAGCGTCCCGACAATGGATAACTATGGGCAACCTATATTTTTTGGCCCAATTGATCTGATAAGAAAAGGCCTTTTGCTGCTGAGAAAGAAAGGTCTTGTCCCAATAAAGATCAATTCCAATTTCACCTACAGCAGCAAAAGTGCGCTGCTCAAAAAGAGACTCTATTTCAGCTAAGACAGTTGAATAATCTTCTTTAACATGAGTGGGATGTAATCCCATCATCAGTTGAATTTGTTGGGGATATCTTTTTTCTAAAGCAAGCATTTGTGCATAATAGCTCAGATCTATGGCGGGTAAATAAAATTGTTTGACCCCTGCTGCTTGAGCTCGCTCAATTACAGCATCACAATCAGCGTCAAAGACTTCTGTGTAGAGATGGGTGTGTGTATCAATTAAGTGCATGTGGTAAAAATAAAATTTTCATTCCGTATTTTCGCAAAAAACTCAGGTTTGAAAAATAAACAAAGAGGGGCCGTTAAACTATATAGAAATAAAACGCAGCATCTGTTATGTGCCGCTCGTGTTAATGGAAAAACTGCCCGATTACTAATTGATACTGGAGCATCCAACAGTTGTCTCGATCAAGCTTTGCAAGAAAAATTTTTGTTAGAAGTCAAAGGTCAACCCTTTGAAGCTGCTGGTGCTAGCGAAGGAAAAATGCAAGCTGTATTTAGTCAGGCAAGCAACCTACACTTAGGCCGATTTAGAGCTGGCAAACACTCATTTGTTCTTTTAAACATGGTGCATATTATTGCTACACTTCATGCGCAAGGTGCCACACCCATTGATGGTATTTTAGGAGCTGATTTTTTTTTCGAAAGAAACGTACAGATTGATTATCATAAAAGAACTCTTTTTTTTGATTGCTACTAAATAGTAGTATTCCATTAAGGGTTATCTTTATTTTGATTTACGTTTTAATTAAGCACCCCAATAATTTGCCTTTAAATACTATTTATATGAACTTAACTTTGCCTTTAGAAAATCCAAAAAACTACGACTTACTCTTAAAAAAATCTTCTGAAATTGGATTTACCATGCCCTCAGATATCTATGTGGGTTGCTTATTAAAAACACTTGTGGCTTCTAAGCCAAATTCAAGAATCTTGGAAATCGGAACAGGAATTGGACTTTCTCTCTCGTGGATGGTTGAAGGTCTTGATCGGAAATCAAAATTAATTTCAATTGATAACGACTTATTTCTAATTAACATTGTTAAGGCGTTTTTTAAAAATGATCCGAGAATTCAACTGATTTGTAAAGAGGCTGGCACATGGTTAAAAAACTATAGTGGCGGCTTATTCGATTTAGTGTTTGCAGATTCTTGGCCAGGAAAATACAGTGAAATTGATCATGTGTTAAGCTTAATAAAAGTGGGCGGCTTTTATGTAATTGATGACATGATCCCACAGCAAAACTGGCCTGAAGGTCATCATGGCAATGTCAAAAAATTGATTACTCAATTAGAAGCAAGAAAAGATTTTACTATCACAAAAATGGAATGGTCAACAGGGATCATTCTTATGACAAAAAGAAATTGAATCTGTTAAATACGTTTATTTCCCTTTTTGTTTAAAGCTCTAGTGCTTTTGGCACATCTCCATCCATAAGCAAGTTAGTTGGGTCTTCTAAAGCTTCTTTTACGGCCACCAAGAAACCAACAGATTCCCTTCCATCAATAATTCTGTGGTCGTAGGAAAGGGCTAAATACATCATAGGGCGAATTTCTACTTTTCCGTCAATCGCTACGGGGCGTTGAATAATGTTGTGCATCCCTAAAATTCCAGATTGTGGAGGATTGATGATAGGTGTAGACAGCATTGACCCAAAAACACCTCCATTGGAAATAGTAAAGGTTCCCCCTGTCATGTCATCAACAGTAATTTTTCCATCTCTTGCTCGAACAGCCAAGCGACCAATTTCTTTTTCGATTCCTGCAAAAGATAACAATTCCGCATTGCGAACAACAGGAACCATAAGTCCTTTAGGTCCAGAAACAGCAACACTAATGTCACAATAGTCAAAAGCTATTTTATGGTCATCATCCATCATTGAATTCACATCAGGAAAGAGTTGGAGGGCTCGCACAACTGCTTTTGTAAAAAAGCTCATAAAGCCTAATTTTACTTCGTGCTTTGACAAAAATGAATCTTTGTATTGCTTTCTTAGCTCAAAGATTGCATTCATATCCACTTCATTAAAAGTGGTGAGCATGGCCGTTTCATTTTTTGCTTCTACCAAACGTTCAGCAACTTTACGGCGTAGCATAGAAAGTTTTGATCGGTTTTGAGAGCGTGTTCCATTTTCAGGAACAGTACCCATAGAGGGAACTGCCTTTATGGCATCAGCTTTAGTAATTCTTCCATCTCTGCCAGTGCCTGTGATTGTCTGGGCTGTAATTCCTTTTTCATCTAATATTTTCTTTGCTGCTGGCGAGGGAGTTTGACTGGCATAGGTGGTTTGAGCTTGGGTTTCAGTTTGAACAGGTGCAGTAGTTGTTTCTTGAGGTACAACTTCTTTTGATGATGTTGATGAACTTTCACCAAGAGTGCCTTCGGTATCAATTAAACACACGATGGCGCCCACATCTACGGCGTCTCCTTCTTCTGCCTTTAAAGTAATTGTCCCACTCACTTCAGCAGGAAGATCAAGAGTAGCCTTATCTGAGTCAACTTCTGCGATAGTTTGGTCTTTCTCCACATAATCACCATCTGAGACGAGCCATTGGGCAATTTCAACTTCAGTAATCGATTCTCCCGGCGAGGGAACTTTCATTTCTAAAATCATAATTTACTTTTTGATTTTTCTAATAAAATTATCTTTTGAGGCATCAAATACATATTCTATAACTTGATTGTGTCTCTTAGCAGATCGCACTGCACTCCCTGCGGCTGGTGCAGCATAAATTCTCCGTGTAGCTGGTCTGAAATGCTGTGCTTCTGGCAAATGAAGCAGTAAATAGCTCCAAGCACCCATATTTCTTGGTTCTTCTTGGGCCCACACCACTTCTTTAGCTGATGCATATTTTTTTAACTCTGCCTTGACTCTTTCATAGGGCAATGGAAACAATTGTTCAATACGAACTAAGGCTACATCATTGCGCTTCTTTTCTTCTCGAGCCCTAAGTAAGTCATAATAAAATTTACCCGTACAAAATACCAATGATTGTACTTCTTTAGCTTTCACACTATCATCTGTATATACCTCTTGAAAACTACCTTCAAGCAAGTCTTCTTTTTTAGAAACCGCTAACGGATGTCTCAACAAACTCTTGGGACTAAAAATAATTAAGGGTTTTCTGTATGAAGCTTTCATTTGACGGCGTAAGACATGAAAAATACTGGCAGGTGTACTACAATTGACCACAAACATGTTGTCTTTTGCACAAAGCTGCAAATAGCGCTCCATTCGAGCTGATGAATGTTCTGCACCTTGACCCTCATACCCATGGGGCAGGAGTAATACGATACCGTTTTGAATTTTCCATTTATCTTCTGCCGCCGAAATATATTGATCTACAACTATTTGTGCTCCGTTTGAGAAATCTCCAAATTGCGCTTCCCAAATGGTTAGCGTATTTGGACTTGCCATGGCATAGCCATAATCAAAGCCCAACACACCATATTCAGACAACAGTGAGTTGTATATTCTAAAACGACCTTGAGTGTCAGTCTTTATTTCATTGAGTTGCAATGTTACCTCTTCTGAAGCTTCTGCCTTTAAGACAGCATGCCGGTGAGAAAAAGTGCCACGTTCCACATCTTGCCCCGAAATTCGAACATCATATCCCTCTTGCAAAAGCGTTCCATAAGCCAACAATTCTCCCATGGCCCAGTCAAGGGAATTACGTTCATAGAACATGGCTTTGCGATCGTTTACAAGGCGCTCAATTTTTCTTAAAAACTTTTTGTCTTTGGGGAGGGTAGTGAGTGCTTCTGATGCTTTTTCAAGAAGCTGTCGAGACACTTTAGTAATGATGGACTCCCTCATTTTATTTTCATCAACCAACTTGAAGTCTTTCCACTCATCTGCCATAAAAGGAGTTATTACAGCAATGTCTGTTTTTTTGGAATCTTCTAGATCAGTATCCAAGTCATTTTTATACTGCTGCTCAATTTTTTTAACATATTCATGATCAATGAGCCCCTGATCAATTAGTTGAGATGCGTAAAGATCGCGTGGGTTTTTGTGTTTGGATATAGCTTTATATAATTGGGGTTGAGTGAAGCGAGGTTCATCTCCCTCATTGTGGCCATACTTTCTATACCCTAATAAATCGATAAAGACATCGCTATTAAATCGCATGCGGTAGTCTAACGCAAAAAGGGTTGCGTGCACCACAGCTTCTGCATCATCAGCATTGACATGAAGAACGGGTGACAAGGTCACTTTACCCACATCAGTACAGTAGGTGCTTGAACGCGCATCTAAATAATTTGTAGTAAAACCAATTTGATTATTAACCACTATATGAACTGTTCCTCCTGTGCCATAGCCTTTAAGTTTTGCCATTTGCACGATCTCGTATGGTAAGCCTTGCCCTGCGATAGCGGCATCCCCATGAACAATAATGGGCACTACTTTCTGAGTATCACCCCGATGGTTTTCATCGAGTTTTGAACGTGTGATTCCTTCTACTATGGCACCAACCGTTTCCAAGTGAGACGGATTAGGAGCTATATTCATGTTGATTTTCTTTCCGTTTTTAGTGATCCGTTGAGATGTCCACCCTAAATGATATTTAACATCACCATCAAATACTACTTCTGCATAGTCTTTGCCATCAAATTCACTAAAAATGTCTTTGGAAGCTTTACCAAAAATATTTGTCAATACATTGAGTCTTCCTCTATGCGCCATCCCCATCACAAACTCTTCTACCCCTTGATCTGCCGCCGCTTCAATCACAGCATCTAGGGCTGGAATCAAAGATTCCCCTCCTTCAAGTGAAAATCGTTTTTGCCCTACATATTTTGTGTGCAAAAAGTTTTCAAAGCTGTAGGCTTCATTGAGTTTGTGCAATATATGTTTCTTTTGGTCTACTGAGAACTGTGGTTGATTGGCATTAATATTTAGTCGCTCTTGAATCCAACGAACTTTCGCAGGTCTGCGAATGTATAAATATTCGATGCCTATAGAATTGCAATAAATACGCTGTAAATGCTCAATAATTGAACTTAAAGTACTAGACCCAATATTTATAATTTCTCCAGCACTGAAAACAGTACCTAAGTCACCCTTTGTGAGTCCAAAATTCTCTATATCCAAGGTTGGACTATATTTTCTCCGCTCCCGCACAGGGTTGGTTTTGGTAAATAAATGCCCCCTACTGCGATAGGCATCTATGAGTTTGACCACCTGAAATTCTTTCTGTACTTGTTCAGGCACCTCCACAGCGCCAGACTCACCAAGCGTAAAACTGCCACTTTCTATCCCAAAATCGAACCCTTGAAAAAAGGCTCTCCAACTAGGTTCTACGTCATCAGGATTTTTAAGATACTCGTCATACAATGTGGCAAAATAGGCCGTATGCGCAGCATTTAAAAAAGAATATTTGTCCATTCTAATTCAACTTGGTATAAAAGCGTAAACAAAATTACAATTTTTGAACAAAGCACTGCTTGTTTTATAAAAAATAGTGCCTATTTCTAGAAGATTCATAAATCTATTAACCCTCGAAATTATAGAAACAAAAGAGGCTCTTTTCTAAAACATTATTGATATCTTTTGCTCATGTTTGCTCTGGTGGATTGTAATAATTTTTATGCTTCTTGCGAACGAGTCTTTCAGCCTCATTGGGAAGGAAAGCCGGTTGTGATTTTATCTAACAACGACGGCTGTGTAATTGCGCGCAGCAACGAGGCTAAGGCACTGGGTATTCCTATGGGCGCCCCTGCTTTTCAATATAAAAAGCAATTTGAGAGCCATAAAATTAAAGTCTTTTCGTCAAACTATGCTCTCTATGGAGACATGAGTCGAAGAGTGATGTCTATTCTCGGACACTACACACCCCACATTGAAATTTATAGCATTGACGAAGCCTTTTTAGAGTTCAAAGGTTTTGACCATTTTGATCTGCGGTTGCATGCCCAGAAAATGCGTCAGCGGGTAAGACAGTGGACGGGCATTCCCGTTTCTATCGGAATTGCTCCTAGCAAGGCTTTGGCAAAAATTGCTAATAAAATTGCTAAGAAGTTTGCCGAAAAAACACAGAGTGTTTATTTCATTGACACCGAAGAAAAACGCCTCAAGGCGCTCCGGTGGACAGCTATTGGTGACGTTTGGGGAGTAGGACGCCAACACCGCAAACGTTTAGAAAGCCTAGGAGTCAAAACGGCCTTGGATTTTGTACATCTGACAGATGATTGGATTCGCAAGCATATGAGTATTTTAGGGCTACGCTTAAAAAAAGATTTACTAGGCCTACCCTGCATCCCTCTAGAAGAAAATATTCCTACCAAGAAAAACATTGCTACCACGCGCAGCTTTGAGAGTACACTCACTGAGTGGCACGAACTAGAAGAACGAGTGAGTACTTTTGCTACTAGCTGTGCCGAAAAAATGCGCAGACAACACAGCAGCTGCCAAGCCTTGTTGGTCTTTGTGCGTAGTGATCCACACAAAGAAAATACTACTCACTATCGCAATAGCTGCGTGGTCACACTACCCTATGCTTCTGATTCTACGCTCACGATAACAAAATTTGCTCTCAAAGGACTGAAACAAATCTTCAGAGCGGGTATAGCCTATAAAAAAGCGGGAGTAATCATTATGGACTTAGTGCCCACCGCCCAGCGGCAGTTGCACTTATTTGAATCTCACATTGACAAACACGATGCGCTCATGGACACCCTAGATCGCATTCACCAACGCTTTGGACCCCATCAAATGAAATTGGCTAACCAAGACCTGAAACGCACTTGGAAAATGAAACAAGAGCATCTTTCTCCTCGCTACACTACCCTACTCAAAGAAGTAATTACTGTTAAAACCTCTTAACTATGTCTGAAAAACTCGCCTTTTTTTATCCTGATGCTGAAACACAAAGAGCCGTACATTATGCCCAAGAAGGCATTTCAGCCGGATTTCCATCCCCAGCAGAAGATTTCAAAGAAGCACGTATAAGCATCGACCAAGAGGTGGTGAAAAATGAAACAGCCACTTTTTATGCTCGTGTCTCTGGAGATTCTATGCAAGGCGCAGGCTTAGACGACGGTGACCTGCTCGTAATAGACAGAAGCTTACAGCCACAACATGACAAAATCGCTGTTTGCTTTATTGACGGAGAATTTACTGTTAAGCGACTCAAAGTAGACAAGGACGCCGTTTATTTAATGCCCGAAAACAAAAAATACAAGCCTATTAAAATCACAGAAGAAAACCAGCTCGTTATTTGGGGTATTGTTACTTACGTAGTAAAAAAACTGTAGAAACTCTTCTAAAGCTTATTCCATTAATACTTTATGAAAAAGTTTGGCTAAAAATGTGGCTAGTTGTTCACTACTCAAATTAATGTTAGTGGAATGATTGGCTAAAAATAATTCTAAAGGGGTGCCTACTAGCATGTAGCTAAGCAGCAAAAATTCATGCTTTTCATTAAACGCTTTCACCTTTAATTCTGCCTTAAGATCTCGATTTAAGTTTTTAACTATGATTTTAATGATTTCACTTTGATAAGAACTTTGTCGAATATAGGCTTGATTAATAAGGTGAAATTGAATCATTTCTGTGGTGCCAATTAATTCAAAATAACTTTTAAAAGTACCGTAGAGATACTCATAAACTGTATTGCTTTCCTTTCTCGTTTGCTGTACAGCTTCTTTAACCCGCTGATTGAGCTGGGTTATTAGTGCGTCAAATAAAGTGTTTATGTCACTAAAGTAATTGTAGAAGGTCCCTCGGGCGATATCACATTGTTGAACAATGTCTGCTACAGTTGTCTTATCGGCCCCTTTTTCAGAAAACAGAATGAGTGCTTCTACAAGAATACGCTCACGAAGTTGTTGTTTTTGAGACTCTCTTTTACTTAAGCTAATTTCATTCATAGACGTTCAAAAATTCCTGCAATGCCTTGACCTCCACCCACACAAGCCGTCACCATGCCATACCGCTGATTGCGCAAACGCATTTCTTCTAAGAGTTGAATGGAAAGTTTAGCACCAGTACAGCCAAGGGGATGTCCTAGGGCAATTGCGCCACCGTTAACATTAACATGGTCTGGATCTAGTCCAACTTCTTGAATCACCGCAAGAGCTTGAGCGGCAAAAGCTTCATTAAGTTCAGTTTGTTCTATATCAGAAAGGGTTAATCCAGCTTGTTGCAATGCTTTCGGAATAGCTATGCAGGGTCCAATTCCCATATATAGAGGATCAACACCACCCACTGCGCAAGCCGCCAAACGTGCCATTGGAGTGAGGTTGAGTGATTTTACTATGGCTTCACTAACTACCAAAAGAAAAGCTACACCGTCTGAGGTTTGCGAAGCATTTCCGGCAGTAACAACCCCTCCCTTTTTAAAAACAGGACGAAGTTTTGCCAAGCCCTCTAAACTGGTGTCTCTTCTCACTCCTTCATCTTCCTCGACAGTGTGCGTATAAGATACTTTCTTACCGTCTTTAACCTCAATATTTTCAACTGTAATAGGAACAATTTGTTCTTTGAATTTGCCTTCATCTATGGCAGTAGCAGCTCGTTGGTGTGACCGAAGTGCAAAAGCATCGGCTGCTTGTCTATTAATGCCATATTTGGCAGCTACAGCTTCAGCTGTAGCTCCCATGCCCACATGATAATTAATATTTTCCATATTGGCTTTAAAGCTGGGGGCTAATTTATAACCGGTCATGGGGATCATACTCATATTTTCAATTCCCCCTGCAAGATAAATTTCACCATATCCTGCTTTTATCTTAGCTACTGCTTGCCCCACAGCTTCCAACCCTGAGGCACAATATCTATTTATAGTGAGTCCTGGCACTTCTTTTCCAAGCGCTCTTGCGGAAATTAGTCGTCCTATTTGGAGTCCTTGTTCTCCTTCTGGATTGGCACAACCCACAATCACATCATCGACTTTTTTGGGGTCAACTTCTGGCACTTGTTGCATCAAATGTTTTATAACATCTACTGCCATATCATCAGAACGATAGTTTTTAAATCCACCCTTTTTGGCTTTGCCCACCGCAGAGCGATACCCTTTAATAATGTATGCTTCCATCTCTTTAATTTCTTAGGGGTTTATTATTTAATAATAAATATTGAATTCGATCAAGAGTTTTTTGATTGCCCAACAATTTCATAAACCCTTCTCTTTCTATATCTAGCAGATAGGTTTCACTTACTTGCTGAGTCTTTGTGAGATCACCACCACAGATGATATATGCAATTTGTCGTGCAATTTCTACATCATAGTCTGTCATATAGTCTCCCAAACGAAATTCGTTAATTGCAGAATAAAGCACACTCATCCCAGCGCGTCCTAACACAGTAATGTCTTTTCTTTCACCAGGTGCAACATAATTTTCAGCAAGAGACAATACTTTTTTCTTGGCCAAGCCTAGGTTTGTTCCAGTGTTAACGACAACACTATCACGTCCTTTCTTTAAGTATTTTAAATGAAAGGCTTCGTGGGCAGAGGTGGCCACTGCTGCTGTAGCAATTGATTTAAAGTATTTGATTAGTGTAGGCATTTGCACATCACCCTCAAAAAATTCATCAGAAGCGCGTAGCGCAAATTCTTTGGTGCCCCCACCTCCAGGCAATAGTCCTACTCCTACTTCTACTAATCCAATATACGATTCTGCAGCATACACTCCTGCGTCACAATGCATGGCAATTTCGCAACCTCCACCAAAAACATAGCCTTGGGTTGCCACCACAACGGGTACTTTGGCGGTGCGCATACGCATATTGGTTTGTTGAAAATTGTATACTAATTTCTCTAGAGAATCATATTGTTTTTGTATCGCTAACATGCCAATATTCATCAAGTTAGCTCCCACAGAAAATTGTTTAGCATTATTACCAATCACCAATCCGTTCCACCCTTCAGTTTCAGCCTTTTCTACGGCATCATTCATGGCCTGGCCAATTCCCTCACCAATTGAATTACTTTTGCTTGTGAATTCTAAACACATTACCCCATCACCAATATCATGAACTACACACTCACTGTTTTTTAAGATTGGACTTTGTGCTCTAAGGTTGTTGAGAATGATGGTGTTTTTTGTCTTAGGTAGGGGCTCATAGGTTTCGGTTTTTAGATTAAAATATTTTCTAACTCCATTTTCATTTACATAAAAATTTGAATTTCCCTTTTTTTGGAAGGTTTCAATCCAACTAGGAATTGAATGTCCTGCTTGTTGAACTAAGTCCACTCCTTTTTCTAGACCAATTAAATCCCAATATTCAAAAGGGCCATAGCCCCAAACATAACCTGCTCTCATGGCATCATCCACTAGATAATATTGCTCTGCAATTTCTGGAACACGTGAGGCGGTATAAGCAAATAATTCAGTGAAATAACGTCTAAAAAAGAGAGCTTCTTTTTCATCTCCTTCTATCATAAATTGCAACCTCTTATCCATCAATTCGATGGATTTTGCTTTTTTGACAAATTCTAATTTTGGTTTTTTGACAGGTTCATAAGAAAGTGATTCCAGGTTTAGAACATTGATGATTGATTTTCCTTTGTCATCTTTTTTACTTGTTTTTTCATAAAACCCTTTTCCCGTTTTATTTCCATAAAATTTATTTGATAGCAGATATTCCAAAAACTTTGGCTCAGGTCGTGTTTTTAGTTTATCCATATAAACGTCTCCATGAACGGACTGCTGAACAAATTTTGTTACTTTATCACCTACATCTAATCCTACTAGATCTTGAAGCCTAAACGTAGCTGTGTTGGGTCTTCCAATGAGACTCCCTGTTAGGGCATCAACAGCCTCTACTGAAAGTGAAAGCTCGTCTGTGAGCAACGTCATTTCGGTTCCAGACATTACTCCAATACGATTGGCAATAAAAGCAGGTGTGTCTTTACATAAAACGGTTTTTTTACCAAGGGTTTCAGCTCCAAAGGTCATAAAGAAATCAATCACTTCTGGTGCCGTATTTTGAGTTGGAATAATCTCTAAAAGTTGTAAATAACGTGGTGGATTGAAAAAATGTGTTCCACAAAAATGGTTTATAAAATCTTTACTTCTTCCTTCTGCTAAAAGTTTTATCGGTATGCTGGACGTGTTTGTTGAGACTAAACTCTTTGGGGCTCTAAATTTGTCAACTTTTTCAAAAAGCTGTTGTTTTATGTCAAGCCGTTCAACCACCACTTCTATAATCCAATCGGCAGTAGCTATTTTATCAAGATCATCTTCTAAATTACCCGTCAAAATTTTTGAGGCAAAGCTTTTATCATATAGCGGGGCAGGTTTTGAGGCCATAGCTTTCTTTAGGGCTTCATTAACTAAATTGTTTTTTTGAGCTGGCTTAGTTGCTTTGGGGTCTGGAATGTCAAGGAGCAAGACTTCAAAACCTACATTGGCTAAATGGCAGGCAATGCCAGATCCCATGACACCTGAGCCCAAAACTGCTACTTTTTGAATTCGAAAATGCATACGTTTTGTTTTAATAAACGAATCTAATAAAATAAATGACATGGTGTCATTTTTTATATTACATTTGGTAAAATTTAATACAATGAGTCTAGAATATATGCTTGCACAGTTTCAAGAAAAAGCTGAAAATACTGCTCCCATTGGGGGTATTTTAAAATTTGAGGTAGATGGTCAAGGCATCATTATTGATGGTTCTGGTGACAAAAACAGTATTAGTGCGGGCGACCAAGAGGCCGATTGTACTATAAGCCTTACAGCAGAAGTATTGAAAAAACTTCGGGACGGTGAACTCAATCCAATGATGGCAGTAATGGGTGGCCAAATTAAAATTTCTGGAGATATGGGATTGGCGATGAAGGTTCAATCCTTAATGGGCTAATTTTCCATAAGATCCCTTTCATATTCATATTGTTTTCTATTTTTAGCCTTAATGAAAAAGGTTGTCTGTTTTGGTGAGGTACTTTTTGATTGCTTTCCAAGCGAAAAAAAAGTGGGTGGTGCCCCATTAAACGTTGGATTAAGACTACACCACTTTGGTCTTGATTGCCAAATGATTAGTTGCATTGGGCAAGATGAAGACGGTCAAGTTTTAAGGCAGTTTTTATCACAAGAGGGGTTATCAGCAGATTATATTCAAATTAATAAAGACTATCACACTGGAACAGTTTCAGTTCACCTAGATAAGAATGGCAATGCTTCGTATGAAATTGTTCAACCAGTGGCGTGGGATCATATTTCAATTAGTGAAGAAAATAGTGCTCTTGTGAAAGCTGCCGACCTCTTTGTTTTTGGCAGTTTAGTAGCTAGACAAAACCCCTCAAAGCAAACCTTATTTGCCCTTTTGGAAAGTGCCAATTTTAGTGTATTTGACCTTAATTTAAGACCGCCACATTATAACTGGGAAATACTTCAAAAACTAATTCTCCTAAGCGATTTTATTAAATGTAATGAAGAGGAATTGAACTATTTATTGGAGCAATTTCAAATTCAAGAAATCAATTTAGAGCAAAAACTTAGGGCGTTATTGAATTCTATTGACGGAAAAGGCATATGTATTACTCTAGGAGCCGAAGGAGCCCTCTTATTATGGAAAGATGAATTATACCAACAGGCTGCGTTTCCCATAACTGTTGTAGATACAGTTGGTGCAGGCGATTCCTTTTTAGCCACCTTATTGCACGGTCTTTTAACCCATCAAGATTGTAATAAATGCTTGTTAGAAGCTTGTGCAATGGGTGCCCTTGTTGCTTCAAAAAATGGTGCTAATCCTAAAATTAGTGATCAAGACTTGCTTGACTTTATTGCCATCCACTAGTTGATTTATCAAACATAACTTTTTCCTTTTATTCACATAACATAAGTAATTGAAAATCTCTTTAAGTTTATCCTTAAAACTTGAAAGCGCTAAGAATTGTTGAATTAGTTGTTATATCTGACATCCATTTGGGTACTTACGGTTGTCAGGCAAAGCCTCTACTCCGTTATCTAAAATCCATTGACCCCCAAACTATTATTCTAAATGGAGACATTATAGACATCTGGCAATTTAATAAACGATACTGGCCCAAATCTCATATGAAAATTGTCAAACACTTTTTAAAGTTGATCCAGCAGGGAAAAACAGTTTATTATTTAACAGGCAATCATGATGAAATGCTCAGAAGATTTGTTGGATTTGAAATGAATAATTTTAAAATACTCAACAAAAAAGTACTTGAATTAGACGGAAAAAAGGCCTGGTTTTTTCACGGTGACGTTTTTGATGTGACAATGCAATATTCTAAGTGGCTTACAAGGCTGGGAGGTGTAGGTTATGATGTTCTAATACTGCTCAATAGCTTTATCAATTACATATTAAAAAAAATAGGACGTGAAAAATTTTCTCTTTCAAAGCATGTGAAAAATAAGGTAAAAGGGGCCGTAAAATATATAAATAAATTTGAAGAGACCGCCGTTGAAATTGCTGCCCAAAATAATTATAAATATGTAGTATGTGGCCACATCCATCATCCAAATGTAAGCTCCTTTAAGATTAAAAATAAGACCGTAAAATACCTTAATTCTGGCGATTGGATAGAAAATCTCTCTGCACTCGAATATCATAATAAAAAATGGCGGATCCATTGGCACCAAGAACAAAATATTGCAGAATCTAACCTTGAAAATGAAGATGAGGACAAATCCAACAAAGAGCTTTTTAATGAAATGTTGGCTGAATTCAATATGATGAAAAAGAAAGCATGAAAATTTTGTATGGCATCCAGACCACTGGCAATGGGCACTTAAGTAGGGCTAGAGAAATTATCCCCTACTTATTAAATAGATTACAAGTTGATGTGATTCTAAGTGGACCAAAAAATCAGCTCCGTATTGATTTTCCAATTCAAAAGCACTACCGTGGTTTCACTTTTTATTATCGTAGAAATGGGGCCATCAATTGGTGGAAAACGCTTTTTAAAAATAACCCTTTTCAATTTATTATTGATGTGATTAAATGCCCTGTGCATGAATATGATTTAGTCATTAATGATTTTGAACCCGTTTCAGCATGGGCTTGTTTTTTGAAAAGAAAGCGCTGCATTGCACTAAGCAATCAATATGCGTTGAGTCTAAAAAATGCTCCTAGAGCTAAAAAATCTCTTTTTAATTCCTTATCGATAGTTAAATATTTTGCTCCTTCTAGGGAGGGCTATGGCTTCCATTTTAAGAAATTTGACAAACGTGTTTTTCTACCCATTATACGCTCAGAAGTTAGAGCCTTAACACCCTCAATAGGAGATCATATTGTGGTCTACTTACCCGCGTATGGATTAGGGAAGTTAGAAAAAATTTTCTCTCATTTTCTGTCTACTGAATGGCACATTTTTACACCTCATGTGACAAAACTTCGTCAACATGGAAATATTACTTTTTTCCCCATTGAAGAAAAAATTTTTTTAAAAAATCTCGCAAATTGTGGTGGAGTGGTCACGGCAGCTGGCTTTACAACCCCTACAGAAGCACTCTTTTTGAACAAACCATTGTTGGTAATTCCAATAAAATCGCAAATAGAGCAACTTTTTAATGCAACTGTTTTACACTCTATGGGCGTTACTGTTCTAAAGAGTTTAAAGAAGAAGAATCTGCCCCAAATTAAACAATGGCTAGAGAGTAGAAAAACTATACCTGTTTTCTTTCCCGATGAAACTCAAAAGTTAATTGACCGTTTACTTTTAGATTATATAAAGGGGCAACTTGCATTAGATCAGCTTTAATCAAACAGCACAGCTCATGTCTTCACCACAGCAAAGGGGTGATTTAATTTTACCTTCACAACTCCTGCAAATTGAGATTTGCACCTTAGATCCATCATCCAAACTGAGATAATCATTTTCTAGCGGGGTGTCACATTTAGCACAGCTCGCATTAACAGCCATGCCACAATTTGAACATTCGTAAGTTGCCATATAAAAAATTTTATGTTATAAATTAATTCTTTTCTTAAGTATCAAAAGTATCGAAATTCCGAACCAAACCCAAGGTAATCCATGTAAAAACAAATCGAAATAGTCCATAAGTTGCATTCCTTTAGCTCCACCTAGAATCCACCTTAGTTTTCCAAATAAGTGTGGCTCAGGAACAAAAGGAGCTAGGCCTATAGTGAGACAAAATATTATGGGAAACAAAAGTTTACCCTTCATCGTTTTGGGCTTTTAATGCTTTCAATGGATACGGAATTACCTGCTTAGAATCTTTGTAGAAGGGCATTTGTGCCTTTACACCTTGTAAATAAGTGTCTAATAAATTAACTAATTGATTGACTTTTTCTTTTTGAATAGAAACTAGGTTTTGAAGCTCAGAAATATCCTCTTTTAGATGATAAAGTTCAAAATGCTGATCAAAATGGAAGTAGATGAGCTTCCAATCACCTTCACGCACCGCACTAAAACTACCTATACCGGGGCCGTCAGGACCCCATTCATTAGGATAGTGCCAATACAAGGGGTGGGTGGGTGGAGCGCTGCCTTTGAGAATAGGCACAAAACTTTGTCCATCTATCTCTTGCACTAATGTTGGGTTTTCAATTTCGGCCATCTCCAAAACACTTGTGAAAAAGTCTTCTATAATAATTGGATAATCAGTGGTTGTTCCACCTTGGGTTACACCCGGCCAGTGAGCCAACATTGGCACTCTTATTCCACCTTCATAAATGGAGCCTTTACCACTAGACAACGGCCGATTATGAGTATGTTTTTCACCTCCTCTAGCCACTGCACTTAAACCCCCATTGTCAGACATAAATAAAACAATCGTTTCATTGGCGATTTCTTTTGTTTCAATAAAATCAAGAATTTTTCCCAAGGCGTGATCCATACTTTCTATCATAGAAGCATACCGTGCTTCTGGTTCTTCTAAACCTTGATTTCGGTATTTCGTTACGAATCGATCATCAGGTTTTAAAGGTGTATGCACTGCATAGGTTGCAAAATATAAAAAAAAGGGTTGTTGTTTTTCTAGGGGTTCGGACAAGGCCTTTAAAACTTCTAAGGTGAGAGCTTCAGTTAAAAAAACATCTTTCCCATGATAGGCTTCCAATCCAGGAACAGCCCACACTTTTTGATCTGGGTTTCCATTTCCAAAATTTTCTTTTCCCAGATAGCTACTTGGGGCTCCAGCAGCATGTCCTGCAATATTTACTTTAAATCCTAGTTTCTGTGGATTGGAAGTAGGATATCCAATAGCACCAAAATGACCTTTCCCTGCATGAATGGTATGATATCCTTTTTGTGATAATAGTTGCGGTAAAGGGGTAGCATGAATCGTGTTGGAGGTGCCCGTATCTAAACCAATACCATTATAATTCCAATCAGGAAAACCCAATGTAGGAT
The DNA here is from genome assembly GCA_016779985.1 of Flavobacteriaceae bacterium. GTDB lineage: Bacteria > Bacteroidota > Bacteroidia > Flavobacteriales > Flavobacteriaceae > JADHMP01. Next base: position 24,887 of record JADHMP010000014.1, on the reverse strand, counting down.
GATTTTTTTCCATGGGCTGTTGTTGATCAGGCCGCAAGGTCCAATTTGTAACCCTGTGTCGAGCAGCATTCATTCCCGTCATCAAACTTACGCGCGTTGGAGAGCACACCGGAGTAGCATAGGCATTTGTAAATTTGACGCCTTGCGCTGCTAGTCGCTCCATATTTGGAGTTTGATAACGTTGATTGTAGGGTGTTGATTTATCCCAAAAAGGGACTGATGTGTCTTGCCAGCCTAGATCATCTACAAAAAATAAGACAATGTTAGGAGGTTGCTTGTCTGTTTCTTTACAGCTTTCAAAAAATAAAAGTAAACCGAAAAGAAGAATAAAATTTTTCATTTTATAAATTTATAATTTAGGTTCAAGATAAAGTCCAATTTCAGAAATTACTGGGGCTGCCTTTGACTCAAAAATTGTAAACCGTAAGGCTTCTACTTCAATAGGATCAAATCTAATTAGTCTTTTATTGCCTATAGTAGTGCCTTGTTTTATTGTTTTCCATTCTCCATTTGTTTTCAATTCTAGCTGAAAAGCCTTGACTCGTTGTCCAAAAGGGAGGTGTTCTCTAATCTCAAAAATAGTTGCCTTCTGGGGGCTTTGAGGCGAAAGAGTAATAACTGCTGGTTTTGAATCTTTGTTCGAAGCCCAATAGGTTTCTGGGTCACCATCAATCAGATTTAAAGGATCATAAGAACTTTGAGGTAATACAGAATTTACTTTGCCTTCTTTCAATACGTTTTGATTAAAGGCTTCTTCTATGAAGGCCCCTAATTGCAATAGTTTTTCTTCGTCATTTTCATGAATTAAACCCCGATCATCAACGGGTATGTTGAGTAAAAGTGAACTGTTTAGTCCAACAGAGTTAAAATAAATATCTACTAATTTTTCAATTGATTTTACTTGATTGTCTTCTTCAGGATGATAATACCATCCAGGTCGAATTGATACATCCGTTTCAGTGGGAATCCAATGAGTTCCGTTTTCTTGACCCTTAGAAAAGCGATGAAAATCAGGCATTCCCCCATAAACACTGTCTCGAAAAATTGGTGACCAAGTGGTTTCAGCTGCATAGCCTTTTTCGTTTCCTACCCATCGAATATCAGGCCCCGCATCACTAAACATCACTGCCTGAGGTTGCCATTTTCTGACTAACTCATGTGTGGTAGGCCAATCATAATAGCTTTTTTTATCTACACGACGTTCTTCATTTGCCCCACCATAATAGCCATCTCCCCCATTAGCTCCATCAAACCATACCTCAAAGATTGGACCATAATTTGTTAATAATTCTGTGAGTTGATTTCTAAAATAGGTGATGTATTCAGCAGTTCCATAAGAAGCATGATTCCGATCCCAAGGGGAAAGATATATTCCCAGTTTCAAACCAAATTTTCTGCATGAAGCGGCAAGTTCTTTGATTAAATCACCTTTTCCTTCTCGCCATGGGCTGTTTTTTACAGAATGCTCTGTGAAAGCACTTGGCCATAAACAAAACCCATCGTGATGTTTTGCTGTTATTATGATTCCTTTCATTCCTGCTTCTTTTATTATTCGCGCCCATTGGTCTGTATCCAAAGCCTTTGGATTGAACTGACTGGGTTGCTCGTCTCCATAGCCCCATTCTTTATTGGTAAACGTATTCATGTTGAAGTGAATAAAACCATAATATTCAAGGGCTTGCCAAGCTTCTTGTCTGGGAGTTGGAACTGGTTCTATTGGGGTTATCGAATTCTCCTGTTGACATGAGAAGTTTAGAAGAAATAAAAACAAAAAAAAGGTACGGTAGTTGATTAAAAGCATAATCAATGTGTTATTTAAGTTTTGAATCGATGATTTCCCACTCTCTTATGTGTGGATGTTGATGTGCTAAACGTACAATGCTATCAAGTGACTTTATCTTTTCAGGAAAATCTTGCGCACGATCGATAGACTCTGAAGGATCGTTCTTTAGATGATACAGTTGCCATGGGGTAAATACATTTGTTTTTAATCCTGTCTTAACTCCTTTCCAGTCTCCGACTCTAATGGCTAATTGGCCTTGTTTTTCGGGATACTCAAAATAAAGATAAGGGTGAGCTTGTTGGGGGTTTTCAAAAAGTTCTGGTACAAGTGAAATCCCATCTGAAGAACGCTTAGAGGATCCTACCAAGTCTGAAAATGTATTAAACATGTCCCATTGCCCTGAAACAAATTCAGATACTCTTCCAGGCTTAATTTTATTTTTCCAATAAGCGATAAATGGCACTCGTATGCCCCCTTCATAAACATCCATTTTTAGTCCTCTCAAACCGCCAGTACTTCCAAAATAAGTTGCCGAAACTCCTCCTAAAAAAGTGGGGCCGTTATCACTTGAGAAAAATATGATTGTATTTTCTTCTTCTCCCTTGGCTATCACTTTATCCCAAATCAACCCTACTTGACGATCTAAATGGGTAATCATTGCAGCATAAGCAGAAAGTGGATATTGATGGGGAGAATAACCATCTTCCCCATGGTAGGGTTTTTCATCAAATTTATCTTTATATGCTGCCACTAGTGAATCTGGAACTTGCAATGCTAAATGTGGAATCGGTGAGGGATAATACAGAAAAAATGGGGTTTCCCCAGCATGCTTATCAATAAAATTTAATGCCTTAGAAGCCATTTTATCAGGAGCGTAGGAATTACCTTTAAAGGCATCGAATATTTCTTGTTTTGCTCCTTGAGGTATTGACTTGTGTACACTAAAATAAGGATTTGGTAATGAGTCCCAAACACCATTTTCCCAAAGGTGTGTAGGATAATAGTTGTGCGCTTGCTTTTGGTCTAAATAACCATAGGCATAATCAAACCCATGGTTTTGAGGGTTTCCTGTTGTGTCATACATGCCTAATCCCCATTTTCCAATTATCGCTGTGGCATATCCTTGTTCTTTTAAAAGCGTGCCTAAAGTTGGGGTTCCTTTGGGTATGGGCATTTGTCCTCCTTCAGTTGTATCTTCAAAACCGCCTAATTCATAGTTGCCTCTAATATAAGCATGCCCAGAGTGTTTTCCTGTGAGTAAAATATACCGAGAGGGTGCGCAAACTGGTGCGCCTGTATAGTGTTGAGTAAACCGTATTCCTTGCTGCGCTAGACGATCTAAATTTGGTGTTTTTATTTTCTGTTGACCATAAGAGCCTAATTCGCCGTAGCCTAAATCATCAGCAAAAATGTAGATAATATTTGGCGGTTGGACAGATTCTTTATAATCAGTACAACTCAAATTGCCTACACAAAGGAGGAGGGGAAAAATAATTCTTATTGGTCCAAAACGCATCCCTAAAAACTCGTTAAATCTTAATAAATATTTTTCTTTTGTAAAGCCAATAGCACAAATACCATAGTAAAAACAGAACCCAAAAACTGAGAACCACATTAGCAAACCATTCAGAAAGAGGACCAAGAATAGAATTTGTGTAGGGAACAAAAACACGTTGTAAAAGACTTGCTCCGCCTATAGAAGAAAACATATAGATAAACAATGGATTTACACCTACTACACGGAAAAAATTGACATTCTTTATATAGCCCTTATGATCAATTAACCAGAAACTAAACGCCAAAGCTAAAATAGACCAGCCCCCAGATATAAACACAAAAGAACTTGTACAAATTCGTTTTATGATGGGGGTAAAAGGGGTGATAGCATAGCCTACCACAAGGGTAATAATACCGGCATATAAGATTTTTTTGAATTTTTGTTCATTAGTATTGGTGCTTAATAACAACTTACCCGCCAATACACCCCAAATGGTGTGGGCTGCGGTTGGCAATGCGTTAAATGCTGCCCAATGCCCAGAATATTCATATCCTGATAGAAAAATATTGAACCACGCTCCAAAATTTTCTCCTGCAACAAAAGCCTGATCAAACCCGGGTACACTGAAAAAACGGTAGAGTATATCGCTCGTTAAAATACAAGCTATAGCAATCACAAATTGAAACCAAAAGCCTTTTTTTGAAATTAAATAGGCCAGAAGATAAGTGAAGGATAACTGAGCTAGAACGTTGTCAAACTGAAAAATGATCTTCTCTGGACCGATACAATAAAGCCCCCATCCAAAAAGTAAAAGATAAAAAGCTCTTCGGAAAGCATGTCTATTTATAGCGGAAACAGTATCTCCTTTTTTGATTCTGTTTGCATAAGACAACGGAATAGACACACCTACTATAAACATAAAAAATGGTTGAATTAAATCCCAAAAATGGAGTCCTTCCCAGCGCACATGGTGAAACATAAAATCAGCAAAAGGGGCAAGCCACCCCACTGCTTCAGGAGCTTCAATTAGCCACTCAAAGAGAGAAGAAAACTCAGCTACTAAAAGAAACATAACAAGGCCTCTGTAGAAATCTAGAGAAAGTAAACGTTGTGAAAGGTTATTCGTGGGGGTCATTTTAATTCAATTTTAATAATGTTATCAATGGGGTTGAGTGATAAGGCTGACACATCGATGGTAAGACCATATTTATTGTTCTGAAAAGATAGCTTTTTTTGAGTGTCAAAATGAGTAATTTGTTGAATAGCTACAGGAAATTCTTCAATATGTAACTTTTTAGTATTGGCGTCCATTAGATGAAGAAAAATCGTTTTCCCTTTTTGGGTAGTGACAAAACGATCGCTAGGGGCTAAAGGCCCTTTTTTTGTTCCATAAATTGTTGTCCCATAGTTTTCAAGCCAAGCGCCAATCTCATAAAGTGATTTTTCGTGTTCAGGTTGTATTTTCCCATTGGGCATTGGTCCTACGTTAAGCAAAAGATTGCTTCCATAGCCTGCCGCTTTTATTAGATATTGAATCAATTCCTTTTTAGATTTGTGCTTTCTATCTTGCAGATTAAATCCCCATGAGCCATTAATCGTTTCACAAACTTCTAAGGGCACCTCGCCAATTTGATCTGCAGCTGTTCCCCATCCTGTAGTGTTTTTCCCCGGCAGATCTTTTTCGAACATTTGAAAATCTTCGCCTGGTAAGACCCCTAGATGATGATTATTTCCTATGAGAGCTTGTGGTTGTAATTCATGAATCATTCCATAAAGTTCATCATAGTGCCAATCTACTTTCAAAGCACCAAATCTTTTTCCATCCCATTCTTTTTGATCCCAATGGCCATCAAACCAAATCCCTCCAATCTCACCATAGTTTGTGAGTAACTCTTTGAGTTGGGCTTTCATAAAAGCGATATAATCTTCCCATTTTCCTTCTCCACGCTCTGGAATTTCTCTTCCCGTTCGCCCCCGGGGGAAATAATCATCACGATTCCAATCCAAAAGTGAGTAATAAAAAAATAATTTTATGCCCTGTTGTTGACATGCTGTAGCTAATGCTTTTAAAACATCCTTCCCATAAGGTGTAGCATCAACAATATTATAATCTGAAGCTTTAGTATCAAACATTGAAAAACCATCGTGATGTCTACTAGTGATGGTGATGTATTTCATTCCTGCTTTCTTGACTAATGAAACCCACTCATTTGGATCAAAAGCAGTGGGGTTAAAAAAGGCTGGTAATTTTTCATATTCTGAAATCGCAATATTTTGATCATTCATCACCCATTCGCCATCACCTAAAAGGCTATACACTCCCCAATGGATAAAAAGACCAAATTTAGCCTCCTGAAACCACTCACGAGCTTTACGGTTTTCTGATGAGGGGGTATAATCTTGTGCTTTAACAACGGAGTTATTGAATAAAAATAGACAAGCCGCAATTAGAATTAGTTTGTTTGCTTTCATTTGGTTTAGATTTCTTAAACGGTCAAGATACTAAAAAGTAGCTCATCTTTATTTATCTTTAAATTCAAGACAAAACAGTTCTAATGAAAAAGCAACCACTCTCAATTGTTATAATCTTTCTTTTTATGGTGACACTAATTGTTCACGATTGGGCAAAAATTCATAGTGGAGGTGGTGTACATTTAACACCAGAAGGATATGAGGTCATTGAACCATTACGGGAAGAGGTGATAAAAAAAGTTTTAAAATGAGGTTACCCTTTTTGTTCTATTTTATTCTGCTTTATGGGCTTTTTTCTTGTGAATCACCTCCTGAGAAAAATGACATTCCTCTCTTCACAAATGGGCAAGGTGCCTATGCCTGCTATCGCATTCCTGCCATAGTAAACTCTCCAAATGGCAATCTTATCGCCTTTGCAGAGGGGCGAACCAAAGATTGTAATGATTTTGGTGATGTAGACATTCTGATGTCCAATAGCAATGATGGAGGGCTAAACTGGTCTGAACCAGTCGTAGTTGAGCAATTTGGAGAATTACAAGCGGGGAATCCTGCTCCTGTATGGGACACCCTAGATCCACGTTTCCCTCAGGGTCGCTTATTTTTATTTTACAATACCGGAGATGTATCTGAACACGAAATGCGCCAAGGAAACGGAAGTAGGCAAGTTTTATTCATTACCTCCACTGATGAAGGAGCGTCTTGGTCAGCACCTAGAGAGATAACAAAGTGGGTACATTTTAATAAAAGTTCTACTCAGCCTCGAAAAGATTGGCGTACTAACGCAACTACTCCTGGTCATGCAATTCAATTAAAAGTAAAGCCCTACACTGGTAGGTTATATATCCCCGCCAATCATTCGCAAGGTGACCCTCAAGAGGGTTTTAATGAATATAGAGCCTATGGATTTTATTCAGATGATCACGGCCTTAGTTGGGCAGTGAGTCCAGACATTGAAGTACCCTCTTCTAATGAAGCCATTGGTGTGGAATTGCCAGATGGAAAACTCATGTTAAACATTAGAGAACAAAATGGAAATTCAAAAAGACGATTAGTTGTGCTAAGTGAGGATGGGGGAATTTCTTGGAAAGAAAACTATTTTGACCAGGCTTTAATTAGCCCAGTTTGTCAATCAAGCATATTGTTATTCAAGGGAAAGAAAGATACTTTATTGCTTTTTTCTGGCCCTAATAGTGAAACAAAAAGGGAGCAAATGACCATTAAAGGAAGCCATGATTTTGGACAATCGTGGCCACTCACTAAGAAAATCTATTCTGGAACTTCAGCCTACTCTGACCTGGTTCAAATAGATGCAAACACACTTGGTCTCCTTTACGAAAGGGATCGTAATGGAATTCATTTTGTCCGTATTCCATTATATCAATTATTAAGAGAGCAATAAAACTTGCCTTAGGTAGGTTTTGTTAATTATTTGACGAAGGGTACAGCAACTCTAAAATGGCCCCAGCCCATATGCAAATGAAAACCATTGTCTTTTGCTTCAAAAGCCATTGAAAAGACTTCAAGTAATTCATCAACCTCAACCAAAGGGACTGTTATTCGTGTAATGTCATTTTCTTTTTTATAACTGTAGACTCCCCAAACATGTGTGGCACTATTAATAATAATTGTCATTTTATTTTCTGCGGGGATAGCGTAAAGGGTGTAACTTCCTGTTGGAATTGATTTATCATTCAATTTCATATCAGAATATAGGGTCAGTTCAGTAGCTTCATTTGCTCCTAACCGCCATAGCTTTCCATCAGGAACTAAAGTAGAGACGTCTCTTCCTCTCAACTGTGGTCTACTGTAAAGTATACGCGCCAATTTATTCGTCTGACTAATAGAGGATGGGAATTCAATTATATCCATAGGGCTTTTGTCAAGCTCGCTAAATTCTTGGGCTTCTACTTGAAATGAAACAAGTAAAAAAGCAAAAATGAAGAAAAATACTTTTTTGATCATGATAAGATAATTTTAAGGGGGTTATTTGAGCAATATACTAAAATTTAAGCCATTTTATATCTTCTTTAATGATTGAATATTGCTTTGACTGGGTGGTGATCTGAGGCCCATCCGCCCCATTTTGTTTTTAGTGCTACATGACTAGCTTCTTCCACGCTAAACTGATCATAGAAAATATAATCAATTCGTCTATTTCCAAAACTTGTTTCATCAAATCCGTTATAGGTAGCTTGTTGTGCTTGCTCATCATTGGAAGAGTCATAGACATCTTTAAAATGCGAAGTAATCTCTTTTATAGGTAAACTGTTGGGTTCTAAATTAAAGTCCCCCGTCAGCAAAACCGGGTCATTAGAAAAATTAAGCTGTTCAATTCTATTGATTAAAAGTTTGGCGGCGGCGGCTCTTGCTTTTTCTCCCCTATGATCAAAATGGGTATTGAAAATCCAAAAACGTTTTCCGTTTTTGTTTGCTTCTAAGTGAGCATAAGAACATATCCGTTCCAAAGCGGCATCCCAACCTACAGATATGGTATCAGGTGTTTCTGACAACCAAAAGGTATTAAAGTCTAGCACTTTGTATTTCTCTGTTTTATAAAAAACAGGAGCGTACTCTCCTTTAGTCATTCCATCTTCACGGCCCACTCCCAGATAGTCATATTCTGACCACTCTTCAATGAGGTCTAACAATTGTGCATGAGTGACTTCTTGCATTCCAAGGACATCGGGTTGTTCTTCTAAAATAAAATTTGCAATAGTTTCTTTTCTATAATCCCAATGATTATCACCGTCATCTGGATTGTTATATCTAATGTTATAGCTCATCACTAACATTGGCTCTTTGCACCCATGAAGGATCAGAGCGATCAAAAAGAGGTAACAAAATTTTCTGTTCATTATTTTCAATTGATTCTTTGTAAATGAATTCGACGTAAATCCATTACTGAGTTTCCAGGTATGTTGTCTGCTTGGATACTTAAATTACCATTTCCTTTTGCAAGGGTGATTGTCCCTAAAGAAAGCCGTTTAAAATCTTTCGTATAGGACTCCATTCTCAATGAGCGGTCACGAGAAGCCCCCGCTAAAGGGGGGTCATGCGCTTCTGAGATGGACCATTTTAATATTGAATCCTGAAAAGTTAACGTGCCAGAAGTTCCAACATTTTCTTCAGCTGTTGTGTAGTATAAATAAACTTTAAATATTCCAGACGATACTACTGACACTGGCCATAGAACTTTATCTTGTGTTGAAGTCCATGAAGTAACAAAGGTGCAATTGGGGTATCTATTACTCCTCTTTAAGCCTCCTTCTAAAGTTGCATCTCTAGCCGGTAGTTCTGTCCATCTAAAATCTGGGTGCCCAATGGGAAAAGGACGCTTATCCTTCGATTTCATCGGAAAATTGAACGTCTCATATTTTTGCTTTTCTGAAAGAAGCTCTTCGTAAACTAACTGAACATTCTCTTTATCAAGTGGTTTGCTTTGACCTCTATCTTCTTGAATATCGTATAATTCATTGTTGGTGTCTAGTCGGTATCGTTGGTTTCGAATGCTCATATTATTTCTCCAATAAGACACTAGCATACGCTCTCGGTTTGAAGTATTTTCCTTTAAAAGCCATGGAGAAAGATCAATTCCGTCAAGGGGTTTAGGCGATTGATGTGATATGCCTGACAAACTTGTTAGAGTTGGCAGCAGGTCAACTCCACCAGCTAGTTGTTGCACTATTTTTGGGGCTATTGTATTTCTCCATTGAATAAAAAGTGGTGATCTAGTGCCTCCCTCATCAGTACTCCCTTTAATACCTTTCATACCTCCATTCCATCTTCTCCCATTTGGCCCATTGTCAGAAAGATAAATGACAATAGTGTTTTTTGTGAGTGCTAATAGGTCTAATTGAGTGGTAATACGCCCCACATTGTCGTCTATATTAGCAACCATAGCAAGTGCAGCCCGAGTATGTAAAGGGTTGGACACTTCTGCATTATTGACCAATGGTTTATCTTTAAATTTTTCCCAATATGTGTCTGGAACCTGCATTGGGCTATGAGGAATATTTAAAGACAGATACAAAAAAAAGGGCTCCTTTTTGTTTGTTTTAATAAAATCAAGGGCATGTTGGGTCAAATCATCAGTCAGATATCCCTTGCCTTTTACAATCTTTCCGTTGGCTTCTAATTCTGGAGTAAAATAGTTTCCCCAATGCCCTGAGCAAAAGCCATAAAAATCATCAAATCCTCTTGCCATAGGATGATAAGGATATTGCATACCACTGTGCCACTTCCCATAAAGTGCTGTTTTATAACCATTTTGTTTAAACACTTCTGCAATTGTTTGTTCGCCTAAATTTAGTCGTTCTCCTCCAGCAGAAGTGCCATATACCCCAGACCTAAAATGATATCGACCGGTTAAAAGAGCTGCACGTGTGGGAGAGCAAACAGGACTCACATAAAAATTTTCAAAAGAAGCTCCACCAAGTGCAAGAGCATCTAAATTGGGCGTTGAAATATCTTTATTTCCATGATAACTTAAATCGCCCCAGCCTTGATCATCTGCCATAATGATTATTATGTTGGGTTGCATTGGCGTTTGTTGGCAACTCCAAACACTAAGCGATAATAATAGCAAGATTACTATTTGCTTTAATGCCCTTGTGATAGTAAATGTCATATTTTATTTTCTTTGAGTTGTTCCATCGCATAATGGGCTGCCCTAGCGGTTAATGCCATGAAAGTGAGGGATGGGTTTTTGGTACCAGTAGAAGTCATACAAGCACCATCTGTTACAAAAACATTGGCGCAAAGATGCATTTGATTGAAGGCATTTAACAGTGAACTATTGGGGTCTTCTCCCATAGCAACACCTCCCATTTCATGAATGTCCAAACCTGGGGCTTGTTTAGTATCATATGCATTTATTTGTTCACATCCACCTTTCTCCAACATTGCTTTGCCTTCTGAAAGAAAATCGGAGAGCATTAGCTCGTCATTTTCAGTATAACTAACATCTAAGTCAGCTTGGGGTATCCCATATTGATCTTTTTGTTTACTTAACCGAACTTGATTTTGGGCAATAGGAACCGTTTCACCCTGCATCATCATATAGACAGACCACTGCCCAGGTTTTTCTATTTTTTTTCTGTATTCTTTTCCAAATTGAGCTCCCTCCACCTGCTTTGTCCATCCTTCGCGCACAGCGCTATAAAAAACCATATATCCACCTTTGAAAGGCATATCTTGCTTTTTTACATTTCTATAACTTGGCATCATAATAGCGGTAGGCCTTCTACCAAAATAATAGGAATTTTGTAACCCCTTGAACTTTGCTGTTATGTTTCCTCTATAATTGTGAAAGGCTAAATATTTTCCTAATCTTCCATTGTCGTTGCCTAAACCGTTTGGAAACCGTTCTGAAACTGAGTTCATCAAAATAACATTAGTATTTATCGTAGCGGCATTAACAAAAACACAGCGTGCAGAAAATTGTTGTCTTTGTTTTGTAAATCTGTTCACTGTGTTGACACCTTTAACCTTTTTTGATTTGGTATCATAGTCTAGCGACTCGACGAGGGTATCGGTCAGCAAAGTAAGGTTGCCTGTTTTTTCAGCCCACGGGAGCGTAGATGCGTTAGAGCTAAAATAGGCTCCAAAAGGACAACCTCTTTCACATAAGGTTCGAGCTTGGCATTGGTTTCTTCCCTGAGCTGTAAAAGTGTCTTTCATTTCTGTCAGGTGTGCACAACGTCCAATAACAGGTGTTCGTTCAGGAAAATGTGTTTGTATTTTTTTTTGCAAATGCTTTTCCATCGCATTCATTTCCCAAGGCTTTAAAAATTCACCATCAGGAACCTCTTCAAGGCCATCTAAATTGCCACTAACTCCAATAAATTTTTCAACATGACTATACCATGGTGCAATATTTTTATATCGTATTGGCCAATCTGATGCATACTCATCACGCTTTGGACTAGTGAATTCAGTATTACTCCATCGCTGGACTTGTCGTGCCCAAAGTAAAGATTTCCCTCCTACTTGATAGGCTCGAATCCAATCAAAAGGTTTGGATTGTTGATAGGGGTGTTCTTTGTCTTTAGCAAAAAAATGGGCTGTGGTTTCATTGAATGCATAGCAGCGTGAAACCACTGGGTTTTCTTCTTTGATACGATCTGGTGTTTTTCCTCCCATCTCAAATTCCCATGGGTGCTTCATAGCTGTTGGATAGTCTTCCAAATGTTTCACTTGTCGCCCCCGTTCAATAACAAGAGTTTTAAATCCTTTTTCACAAAATTCTTTGGCCGCCCATCCACCAGAAATACCCGAACCGATAATAATTACATCAAATTGAGAATTCATAACTATAGTGTCCAGGCCTTTTGATTGGGTTTTAAGGAAATTTCTCCTATGTATTTACCTGGGATAGGTAAATAAGCTAATTGATTGGATGCTCCTCTTTGAGAAGTGTAAAAAGCAAACATCAGATAACTCCTAAATTGTTTAATCCATTTTTCTCCAGAGGGTAATTTAGATTCCAGTTTCCCTTCAAATAATTTTTCCAACAAGTTGTGCTGGGTTTTTCTTTCAAGTTTTTCAAAAGGGACCTTGTGCTGTATTTCATTGAATTGTTTAAATGCCTTACAGCCCTCGTAAAAAGCATTTTTTTCTTTTTTTGGTACATAACCAGTAGCATAACAATCTACAAAATTAGTCCACTCATTTAATTCTACTGCACTAGCCTCAGGGAGATCAATAATTAGGTCCGCCAAAGTTTCTAAAAGCGAAAAGCAATCACTGGTTGGACTTTGATTGGTTTGCACGCTGCTCCATATCTCAAGAGGGTTGGTTGTTAGTGCAACTGTTCCTCCCCATAAATACTGTAAATGTGTTCTTCGCTTCATTTATTACTGATTAAACTTACACTTTTTAGGGTCATTCTTTACGTAGTAGGATTTATAATTTGTTGCTTTAGGGTCGGTGCAACCGCATAAATTTAATAATTCTATATTTTTAAAGTCAATCGGATGGCTTTCAGCTTGAAGGGCAATATACCCCTCTGATAAAATAGTACCCTCTTGCGCAATCCATTTTTCTTTATTGGTCACACCCATACTTTCCCAATCTTCTCCGTTTCTACTTTTACTAATAAAAGCACCTCCTATTTGAGGCTTTTTATATACCATCACGGTGTCTTGTTCTACAATATGAGCAATATATTCACTGCCTAAAACGATAGCTTCAACCCTAACCCATTGGTCGCCATGATACGTTTTGGAATTTGAAGATATACAATGTCTAAAGTCCACCTCTTCATTTAATACAACAGCAGTTCCAGGGGTACAAATATTTGCTGTGGTTCTATTCCCTTTTCCCAAACCACCAAGCAATTGTATTTCTATAGAAACAGGAAAATGCTGTTCAAACGTATTGCTTTCTGCCGATTGAGAATGAAACATCACACCGCTATTACGAACATTCCATCCTTCTCCGCCAGGCGTCTGCTCACCTAGGAAGCGGTAATCAAAACGGAGTTTGTAATGCGAATAGGGCTGTTTATAATACAAATGTCCATACTTATCATCAAAACTTTCGTATTGATCATAGGCAATACGCAGCGTTTGATTCTCAACACGAAATGTATTTAAGTGGTTTTCATCTAAGGGTCTATTGGCAATTTTGATAGTCCAGCCGTCCAAGTTTTTCCCATTAAAAAGGGAAATCCAATCCTCTTGATCGGGGTTTATATTTTCCTCATTTAATGTAAAAAACCCAATCGCCAACCACAACAAAAAAGTTTTATTTACCCAATAAAATAGCATCTAAGTGGTTCTTTTTATCTTTAAACAAGATATAAAAATGAATTGAAAAAACAGTCCTCTAAAAAATCGTTTGGTGAATTGCTTTGGAAGCCCCAGAGAGCGTATCGAAATCAATCTGTTTTGATGCAATTTAAAAAAGCACTTGAAGAAGCTGAACAACATCCTTTTATTGATTATAATGCTTTACACCAATGGTCTGTCAACCACTTAGACCGTTTTTGGACATTTTTAGCTCTTTTTTTTGAGGTCGATTTCAATACCCCATATCGTTCTGTTATCAGTAGCGGTAATCATTTTACTGATGTCCAATGGTTTTCAGGAGCTACACTGAGTTATGCCGCTCATTTATTTAAAAAAACAACCTCACTACGCCCAGCCCTAATTTATCAAAACGAAAACGGAACAAGGGTATCTATTTCTTGGGCAGCCCTCAGTAGGCGTGTCTTATTTTTCCAAAAAATATTTCAAGGCGAGAATCTAAAAAAAGGAGACGTTGTTGCTGGTTTTTTAAATAATCATCCTGATGCCATTGCTGCTTTTTTAGCTTGTAACAGCTTGGGGGGAGTATGGATATGCTGTGCTCCTGAATTCGGAATAGCTAGTGTGACTGACCGCTTTAGCCTGGTGAATCCTAAAATTTTAGTAGCTCATAGAGTTAGTCACTACAACGGTAAACCTTTTGAGTTGGATTCAAAAATTAAAGCTATTCAAAAAAAATTGCCTAGCCTAAAAGCCACCCTGTTGCTTTCAAATGAATTTGAAGATTGGGAATTACAAACCACCGATTCTCCTACTCTTACTTTTGAAACGGTGGCATTTTCTCATCCCATTTGGGTTCTGTTTTCTTCTGGAACTACAGGCAAGCCCAAAGCAATTACGCATAGTACAGGAGGAATTTTATTAGAACAATACAAAGCCTTAGCGCTTCATCAAGATGTACAAGAAGGAGACCGTTTTTTTTGGAATACCACCACTGGTTGGATGATGTGGAACTACGCCCTTGGCAGCTTGCTCTGCGGAGCGACCCTTTGCTTGTATGATGGAGCAGCTCATTATCCTGATCTTACTTCACAGTGGGAAATGGCACACCGAGAGAAAATTAACCATTTTGGCAATGGGGCTCCATTTTATGCATTGTGTAAAAAAAAGAATCTTCCCTTTCTAAAAGAGCAGTCGTGGCCGCATTTAAAAAGTTTAGGGAGCACAGGGGCACCTCTCACAGCAGAAGTATTTCAATGGTTGCAAGCCCAAATACCCCAAATTCACATCCAATCACTAAGTGGTGGGACTGATGTCTGCACCGCTTTTGTTGGACCCAATTCACTTTCTGCTGTCTGTGCAGGTGAAATTCAAGGAGCTCTTTTAGGTGCTGCTGTTGCCTCTTGGGACGAAAACGGCAAGGCTATTGTTGGGCAAATGGGCGAATTGGTTCTTACTAAGCCCCTACCCTCAATGCCAATCTATTTTTGGGGAGACATCAAAAAACAGAATTATAAAGCCTCTTATTTTAATCGCTTTGAAAATATTTGGTGTCACGGTGATTGGGTGACACAAACTTCTAATGGTGGCTTTGTGATTCACGGTAGATCTGATGCAACACTCAATCGTAATGGAATTCGAATTGGTACCGCAGAAATTTATGAAGCTCTAGAACAACTTTCTTTTATAGAAGACAGTTTAGTTATTGATCTGCCAGATAAAGACGGAGGGAGCAAGTTGGTTTTATTTTTACAATTGACTACTTCAATAGCTCTTGACAAGCAAACAATAAATACCCTCAAAGCTCACATCAAAAACCAATGTTCACCTCGTCATTTGCCTGATCACATTTTTAAAGTAGAGGACATCCCCTACACATTGAGTGGAAAAAAAATGGAAGTTCCTATTAAAAGACTCTTTTGTGGACAATCTGTAAAAGAAATTCTGCAAAAAGGAGCAATGAAAAATCCTCTAAGTATAAAGAGTTTTGAAAACCTAAAAACAAAATGGGATTTATAATTTTTTGATTCTAGCTAATAATATTTTAAGCTAAGAATATTTAATGAAGCTTGTTTAATATCTCATTTTAAATTTTATTTGTGTGTTTTATGAAAAATTACAAAATAACAACCTCTATTTTTTGTTTTTTATTTTCAGTATCCATCTTCTCGCAGGAAGATAAGATTAAAACTTTTTTGAAGTGTAATTGTGATGCACGCTACATTCAACAAAACACCTTATTTATAGATTATGTGAGAGACCAAAATCTTTCAGATCTTGAGGTGTTTGTTTTTGATATAACTAGTGGAAGCGGGGGTAGAGAATATACTTTTAATTTTTATGGGAAGGAAAAATTAAATAATCGTGAGAATAGGCTTACCGTTTTTCTTGACCCCAGCCTGACAGCAAATGAACGACGAGAAAAACTCTTAAAGACCTATGCGTTGGGTCTCGCCTATATGCTCCAAAATACTGCGTATCAGGAAAATTTTGAGGTTAACTATAACGTGCCAGAAAAGAACTCCTCCACTCCCTCTTTTGACAAATGGAGTAACTGGGTGTTTGAAATTTCAGGTTCATTTGATTTTGAAGACGAAAAAAGCATCAATGAAAAAGAATATCGATTAGATTTTGAGATTGATCGAGTTACTGATCTATGGCGTGTAAGATCTGATTTTGGGATTCAAAATAATGTGAAGACATTTTTGGGCGAGGAAGAAAGTTATAATAGTGTTAGAAATCGAACCTATTTTTCTGGAAGTCTTGTTAGAAGTATTTCTGATCATTTTTCTACAGGGATATTCGGTAGTTTTCAAAAAGATACCTTTAGAAACTTTAAATCCTTTTTAAACTTTTCACCTGCATTAGAGTATAATATTTATCCATATCGTGAAGTATTAAATCGTGAAATTACCTTTGCCTATAAACTAGGCTACAGCTATTATAATTATATAGAAGAAACCATGTATGGATATTTAAATGAAAAACTATTTGTTCAATCTCTAACATTAAATTTAAGATATCGAAAAAATTGGGGTGGAATTTATTCTTATTTAGCAGCCTCTCAATTTTTAAATGGTCAAAACCAAAACAGATTGACGTTCAATAATTATCTTAATTTAAGAATCATTCAAGGACTTTCCCTAAGAGTTTCTGGCAGATTTCAACTCATTCGTGACCAAATCAATTTACCAAAAGGAGAAGTTTCCATTGAGGATTTGCTGCTAAGACAACGCCAAATTGCAACTAATTTTCAAAACAATATTTCACTAGGATTGAGCTATACTTTTGGGTCAATTTTCAACAATATTGTCAATACAAGATTGTAATAGCTAAAAATTGAATTACGACTTCCATCAGACTATTCATCATCAAAATCATAGTCCACTTCTTTTTCAGCAAATTCTGTGTCTGCTAAGAAGTACTCTAAAGAATATCTTGATTCTGACTGTTCTTTTTGTTTCTCTGTATATTGTTTAATTTCTGATTCAATTTGACTTAATGAAACATCCAAATTACTCATAAGATTATCTATATTTTTAATGTAGGTCTCTGATTGGAATATTTGCATTTTATAAAGCGAAAGTTTTGAATCATACTCTTTGAGTTTATCGAGGTCTTTTTCTACATTGATTTTATAACTTTCATCTGCCTTTATTAAAGCTTTCTCATATGATTCTTGAGATTTTAAAGTGATCTTGTCTCTTAGTTTTTGAAAAAAGCTTCTATCATTAGTTTTAATTGCTTCTATATAGTCTTTGATTTTTTGAACTTCGTTTTCGTGTTTTGTTTTCTTTTGAAGTAGCTTATTTTCACATTTATCGTATTTATTTTTGTATTTGTTATAGTTTTTATCATTAGTCGTCTTTTTAATAGAGGCTGTCAATGCACTAATCAAAGTTTCTTTTTTAGCCAAAAGCGCATCTTCAGAATAGACTCTGTCTTCTCCAACATCTAAGTCGGTATTTAGTGGAATATTATCCGCTTGAAGCATCTCATAAAACTTATTCATAGCTTGAGTATAGCCCTTTGTATTGAGGCTAATCTGATCTTCTTTAGGTGGATTTATATCAGCTTTACTAGTTTCATTCCCTTTGAAAAGTCCAGATTTTTTATCCAATTTTGGTTCCTTTCCTGTGAAGTCATAACTTCCTTCAAAGGTAGAGGTCCCAAGATCCCATTGCTTGAGAGTTACTTCATAGAGTGTTTTTTGGAAAACGACAAGTGCTCTGGCTTCAACACCTGCAGATAGTGCTGCAATAAAATCAGCATTAACAGCAAAATCTCCATTTAATGAAATAAAATTAAAACTTTCATCTATATCTCCCTTTAATGCCAAATGCATTCCTGCATTTGCCTCAGCCTTTCCTTGGATAAATCCACCAATAGATATGGCCGCACTACTTCCAACACTTCCATATCCTTTCAAGGCTACCGAAAGTGCAGCGGTTGTATCAACATCACCTTCAAGTTTGGATTGCTTACCTACCTTTTTTACTGATCCTTGAACCCCCAATGATAATCCAGCTGAGGCATTAAATTCAAGTCCTGCTTCAACAGGTATTGGTCCAGCAAGAAAGGGAAAGACAAATTTAAATGAAACTGGCCACAAACCAGCTGGTAAAAATGCATCTGGCATTTTGGGTGAATTAACACTGAAGTCCATATTGTAGTCTTGGACTTCAGGCATTTTTTTCGTTTTGTAATCCCACAATAGTGAAGCTCCACCTTTGGCCTCAATCCAACTGCCTTGAGAAAATTGAGCGCCAATCTCGTTGATCTTAAGAGGATAGTTTTTTTTACCCATTACCTCTGCTTGTCCCGCATCTAATTTCAAACTCCCTAATTCCATTTCTGGCAATTTGGTAGTCAAACTCTCCCAATCAATTTTTCGGCCTTCTATGTCTATGTTGACCTTTTTACCAGTAGCATCCAATTGTCCAGCATAAGGTAAGTTTAAGCTAATAGCTGTTTGCTCTAGAGAAAGTTTGCCTGCTTCATATTTTACCTCTTCAGCATCTGCAATTAGTTTTCCATCAAAAAGACTAATTCCAAGGTGAGAACCTTCTAAACCAAAAGCCCATTTTCCTTTTTCTCTTGAAAAATTAACACCAATGCCTTTTGCGTTTATTACTGCTCCTGGAATCAGATCCTCTTTAATGTCTAAAATACCTTTTGCATAAGCATCGTAATTGTCTTTTTTTCCTTTCAAGCCGGCTTCAATTCCACTCACATGAATAAAATTTCCAAGGGCAAGATCACTCAAAGCAAATTTAGCGAGGCTCCAATCTATACCTGTTTTGGAGGCTTCTAAGTCGGAGACATTTGCAGACAATTGCTTATCATACAAACTCAATAGCATGGTGGTGGATGCTGCCGAAAGGGTTTGTGTCTCCTGGTTGAAGTTTATCCCAGTGCTTCTAGCCTCAACTAAATCATTGATTTTTAAATCTAAGCCCCCATTAGTCACATTTACTGAGTATGAATTATCTCTTGAGTTTCCATCTATATGAACATCCCCATTAGCCCCTAGTGTAGCATTCTTTGGTAGGGGCACATTAAGTCCTAATGTGCCGTCTAACTCATACTCATAGTTTTTGGCTTTACCCATTATTTTTGCCCTAGGGCTGTCAAGTTTTATAATGTCTCCTGCAGCAATATTATGATTTACAGTGACACTAATATTATCCCAATCAAGGCCTGTCTTTTTACTAAATCGAAGAGCTGAAGCTTTGCCTTCGACCCCAAACTGTTGGAGTAAAAGAGTCCCTTGTTTGGCAGTAAAAAGCCCCTTTGAAAAATCAATATCTGATGCAGAAAGGGAGAGTTTATCTCCAAATAACTGGGCTCTCACTGAAACCCCTTTAAGAACTGGCTGATCAAACTTGGAGGTTTCAGTCAAATAGGTCAGACCTACCCTTCCGTTGGCCTGAAGCTTTACATCACTTGTATCAACATCGAGATCAATATTTCCATCTGCACTTATGGTATAATTGCTCCCTTTCTTTCCTACAATTAAATTAGGATCTTTAACTTTGAATCCCTCTGTTACGTTTATTGAGTCGCCATAATTGATTTTTATTTCTTCAAAGTCAAAACCATTTTTTGAAATTTTGATATTTTGCCCACTGCCAGAAATTGATTTATCTGCAATTGTTACAAACAATGCAATGCGTTGGGCCTCAAAAATCCCTTTTTTAAGTTCAGAAAGGGATAAGCCATCAACTGTCGCATTAATATTCTGATTGAATCGAACACTGATATACATTTTTGCTATTCCACTCTCCATCTTTTTTAGGGCGCCTCTTTGAGAAATAATTTGCTTATCGTCTTTTTCTTTATCTTCTTGATGCTCCTGTCTCCATCGTTGAATTTTATTTAATATATGTCCCATCTCTTTCAATACTTCCAGCAAAGGTTCCATCCCAGAGAGTGCTCCAGAAACCTTGTTTTGATATTTCAGATAATCTTTTTCAATTTCTTGGAAAGTAGTTTTAAATCCAAAAACGCTCTTTATTTTATCTCCAAGACTATTTTTATTAGCCATTCTGACCACCTCAACATTTTGATTTTTGGCGGTATTTCCCATCTGTTCGACTAACAACTTGATTGACTTTCTTTTCGTTTCTTGGTTTTTTGTTTTTCCTGTGAGATCATTTATTTTTTTACCTAATCCTTTAAAAAAACCTTTAAACCCTTTATTCTTTTTTTCATTTTTTGGCTCTGGATGTTTTTTAAGCCACTCTTTTGCTACTCCAACAATTTCAGGCTTTAATTTGTCCTTTTCTTCAGAATCTTCAAATGTTTCAAATTTTTGTACTAATTTCAATAGCTTACCAAAGCTAGTGTCATTACCAAAAGCTGATTTTATTCTAGAATATAAGCCTTGACTTCCCCCCAAGATAATAGTCTCTGGTTTCAATGAAATACTGCCTTCAATCCCTTTTGCTTCTTGTTCTTGATCTTGGGGTGCATCATTAGGCGTTCCATTTTCTTTTTCTCCTACATCTTGAATAATTTCAGTATTTTCCGAAACTGTTTCAGATTCAACTTCCTCATAATCAAACTTTTGTGTAACTTTCTTAGCTTCAGACTGAAATTTGGCTGAAGAACTGTTCTCACTATATTGCGCTGCTTTTGATGCAGTTAATTGAAGCGCTTTTTGAGAATTACTTTTTTCTGCTTGTTGATCTAATTTTCCTAAATGAGTGACCTCAATATTATTATTTCCCGACACCTCTTCGTCTGAAGATTTCTTTTCTGTCTTCTTGTCATTTAATAGCTTTTGATAATTAGTCATTTGCAATGGCTCACAAAATAACTAAAATAGGCATTTCATTGTTATTATAATTATTTCTTCTGGATAAGAATAAAATTTTGACTAATCTAAATAAATGACCTCAAAAAAACTTTTGCTTAGCAACTAGAAATTCAGATTGTGGAACAAAAAATAGTTTTTATCTTAGAGAATTATGAAACGAAGAGCTTTTATCGATCGTAGCTCATTGAGTTTATCTAGTTTGTTGATATCACCCAAAATCTTTTCAACTCCTATGAAAAATAAAACCTCAAAAAACACCTTTCAAAAAAGCCCCTATGTCTTGAGCACATGGAATGTACCTTCAGCCACTCAAGAAGCGGGTATAGCTCTTGAGCAAGGAGCCAATGCCTTGGATGCAGCGGTGCTTGGTGTTGCTGTTGAGGAAGCCAACATTTTGAACACAACTGTGGGTATTGGTGGCGCTCCCGACCGAGACGGAATAGTAAGTCTAGATGCCTGTGTGATGAATCATGAAGGAAATGGAGGGGCTGTGGTGGCTGTAGAAAATATAATCCATGTGGCCGCCCTAGCAAAAGATGTGATGGAACATACTCCACATGTGATTCTTGCCTCAAAAGGTGCTCAAAAATTTGCATTGGACCAAGGGTATACGAAGGAAAACTTATTAAGTGAATCGAGTAAAAAAGCATGGCTTAAATGGTTAGAAAAAGGAAATTATACCCCCGAAATTAATATTGAAAATCACGATACAATTGGAATGCTATGCTCTGATGGAGATGGTAATTTGTCTGGAGCGTGTACCACTAGCGGTCTAGCCTATAAAATGCATGGTCGAGTAGGCGATTCTCCCATTCTAGGTTCGGGTTTGTTTATTGATAATGAAGTAGGTGGTGCTGTGGCAACAGGTGTTGGAGAAGAAGTACTGAAAACGGTGGGTAGTTTTCTAGTTGTAGAACTTATGCGTCAAGGTAAAACACCTCAAGAAGCCTGCGAAATAGCCATTGGTAGAATTCTTTCAAAACAAGTAGGTAAGCCAAATTTTCAAGTAGCCTATATTGCCACAAACAAAAAAGGAGAAATAGGCGCATTTAGCATCCAGAAAGGTTTTTCCTTCACCCAGCACAAAAATAAAAAAACCAATAACGTTCCTTCAAATTCAGCTTTTTGACAAAACTTTAAATTACTTTTTTTTTTAAAAACGATTAATTTATTCTGTACTTATTAATTTTCCGTCTATTCTAATTTTGTAGATTTTTTTATCGTGAGGGTTGAAAGTTTCCCAAAAAACAGTATCATTAAATATCCTTTTTTCAAAAACAACTTCTTCATTTTCAAACAAAGCCTTTGGTGTTTCACTCTTGTAGGTTTCATTTTTTTCTAAAGCTTGCTGTATTCTGAAGTTTCTATACATCCATAGTATAAGTGCTGCCTCCTTGGGATGCGTGACATCTGGAGCAGTTTCTTCATCAGAAAAATACACAAAACCCCAAAATTCTGGTAGATGCATGTTGATAGCCCATTGTGGACTCCAAACCCAATTATATTCAGGAAGATATTTCCCATTGAGATCTTTCTTTCTTCTATATTTTCCGTTTTTCAAACTAAAATCCCAATTGACTCTTGAAAAATTTATACGCCAAAATTGATTTGATGGTATAATGTCCCCATTATTTCCTCTAACCAAACTTTTCCAAGGAAGCGCTATTTCTAATGTCCACCCTTGATCGACATCTGTTGGATCATTGAGCGTGCCATTATATGAAACTGCTGATTGAAGCTCAACAATATCCCATTGGTTGTCCACTTTGTTTTTGTTTAAATAAGGTTTATTTAGAAAAAGGTCCCAAACAGTATTCAATGCATTTATTTCCAATTCCATGTAGTCATGAGTGTCTCCATTGGGGTCAATGAAAACCTCAAAATCATTATTATAAAATAGTACAGTGTCACGTTGTTTAAGATTCCCCCAAATGTGGGGCTCTTCCATCTGAGCTAAAATATAGAGTGCTCTATCATTCCAAAGCATCTTTACTCTCGTTTCATATTTTGGATTACGATCTCCTTCAATATCTATAAACAAATCAGTCCAACTGGCTTTATCCCATAGGGTATCTTCTAAACCATCAATTAAAGGTGACTCTTTAGTTTTTTTAGAGATATACAATTTAGGAAGAGGATCAGAATCAAGGGAGGTCAATGGGGGTTGAGCGCAAGAAAAGCAAAGGAGAAAAAGAACTCCAAAAAACAAAATTTTCAATTGCATTTTAAGAAAGTTTGAAGGTTAAGCAATATATGGGTTTCATGGTTTGTGATTTATTACAGTCATGAAACACTTAAAAAAGTATATTCTAAATTAGAAATCCACTATTTTTATTGAATATATGAAAAATCTTTATTTCTTTTTTTGTGTTTTTTTTCTTTGTTTATTCCTTTCTTCTTGTCACCAAAAAGAGGCCTATTTTCAAGATGCTCTTTGTATTTCTAATATAAATATCATCCATCCTGATAAGGGCCTTGAAAAAAATATAAACCTTGTAATTAGAGGAAATAAGATTGTACAAATAGATAATGCTGAGAAGTTAATCTTCTCTAATAAAAATAGAATGATAGATGGTAGGGGTAAATTTTTAATTCCAGGCCTTTGGGATAGCCATGTTCACTTTTATTTTGATCCCTTCTTGGGTAAATACATGCCCGATTTATTTCTTTCCAACGGCATCACCAGCGTACGAGATACAGGGGGACCATTTCATTTTGTAGATAGCATTAAAAAAAGAAGCTTAAGCAATCCAACTATTTTTCCGAGAGTTAAAATTGCTGGTCCCCTAATTGATGGGAAGTTTAATGTATATGATGGAAAAAATATTGCTGAACTTTCCATTCAAACTATTGATGTTGAAGACACAAGAAGAAAAACGCAAGAATTGGTAAACAATGGAGTTGATTTTCTAAAAGCATATGAGATGCTAAGTGAAGCTCAATTCAAAGAAGTGGCTGCAATTGCAAATAAAAACAACTTAAGAATGGCGGGGCATGTGCCACTGAGTATGGATATCATCGCTGCCACCGAGTTAGGATTAAATAGCCTTGAACACATAAAAAATATTGAATTAACAGCTCTAAAATCTAGAGATTCACTCCTTAGGGCACGCAGAAAAATGTTAGAAAACAGTTCTAAACTTCCGGGCATTGAGTTGAGGGGTTCTATTCACAGAGCACAAAAATCTTTTGCTATAAAAGCCATAGACAGCACAGAGCTAGAACATGTTCTCGATGTGATTAAAAAGAATAACTCCTTTCAAGTGCCTACGCTTTCTATTTACAAAGTGCCCATCTACAAAATATTTAAAAGAAATTTTTGGAAACAATCCTTTGAGATGTTACCTAGTAAAACAAAACAACTTTGGCTGTCAAGAGAGCAACAGTCTACCGATAACATCGACTCTGATCAAAAAGCTTTTTCTGATTGGATACAGCAAACAGTTGGTCAAATGAATAAAAAAGAGATCACTATTATGGCAGGCACCGACACACCTCTTGGCTATTTGACTCCAGGGTTCAGTCTTCATTATGAATTAGAACTGCTTGTTGAAAGTGGATTGAGCGAAATTGGTGCCATTCAAACAGCAACACTGCATCCTGCTCAATATTTCAGAATGGAAGATTCTTTGGGACGGATCAAAAAAAATTATATAGCAGACCTAGTCATTTTAAATCAAAACCCCCTTGACGATATAAAAAACATAAAAGCTATTGATGCAGTTATAAAAAACGGACATTACCTGTCAAAACAAGAACTTGATTCTAATGTTCTAAACAAATAAATTTTCACATTGATTAAATCAGTTCTATACTATTTAATCTATGTTTTGATTTATAAAATTAAAAAACCCTCTTGTAGTGAAGAGGGTTCAGCGATTATCTATATGGGATTTTATTGAGCAGTTATCTCCATATTTAGTGCCGTATTGTCAAAATAACAGAGCATTTCAATAATTTTTCCATTATCCCACTTCATATCAAAATGAGCGCGGTTTGAAAATCGAATTCCTGTCTTATTCCCAGTGCCCATCCATATGAACCAATTGTTTGTCCAAACATCAC